>JBHTFH010000001.1:0-389158 GCA_042666135.1 Roseomonas sp. GCM10028921
CGACAGCACCGCCCCTGGCCGCAAGCGTCGCACGCCAACCTCCTGGCACGCGCCTGCGAAGCTGCTCCACGACATCAGGGCCGTCACCCCGAAGGTAGCCCGCATTGTCGAGAACAGAGTCGCCGAGAAGGACGACGTGACCTGCCGTCTTCATCGCTGCCGGCTGCGATCCTGCGGGACGCGCGCATGCCGCTGTTCCAGCTGCCGCTGCAGCGCCGAGTGCCATCCGGCGGGACGTGAGAGAGCTTCCTGGATCGGTCATCATGCGCCTCCGAAAAAGCCAGCCACAAGGGGCACAGCGCCCACGAGCAGAGAAAACGCGTGGCCGGTCCGGCGGTGGCACTCTCGCCCCCCCCTGACAGCTGCGCCCAGGCGGGCAGGTACATTCTCTGGATGACGCGCACGCCCTCTGGCGGTTGATAGGGAGGACTGCCGCAAGAGGGCAACCCGATCGACACTCAGGAATCCAGTGTTGCCTTACCTGTCTCTACTGCTCAGGCATCAGCGCACCGGGCCAGCCCCGCACCGGTTGTTCAAGCGCTCGCCATCCGCGATGGCCATCACCATCACGATCTCCTCCGGCCGCGGCGCGTCAGATATGCATACCGTGACCGTGTCGACGTGGGCGAAGCTCCAGACATCGTCCTTGTGGCCGAGGGGCACGTCCAGCGCGGTCCCGGCCGCTGCCACCTTCACATTCGAGGGGACAACGCGGCCAGAAATCCGCCGACGGCTGCCCGCATGGGACGACCGAGCCGCGGGTGAATACATGCCCCGCCGTGCTCCATCTCGCCGGAGTTGCCCACCAGCGCTCCCCTGCCGTAGGAGACTGGCGGGCTATCCAGCATGCGGACCAGATCCGGCATCAGCCGCTCCCCCAGCTCAGCGCCAGCCTCCCACAAGGGGCACAGGTCGTCTGAGAAGCGTCCGGCAAAGCCGGCTCTCTACGACGCTGCTCGACCGCCGTCCCGACGCGCTCTCCGGCGGTGAGCTGCAGTGCTGTGCCACCGGCGGCGGTCCCCGGACAAACCGTGCATACAACATCGCGCTCCTCCGCCTAGAAAGGGGTTAGGCCACATGGCGACCAAGCCTGATGAGCCTTACCGTGAGTGGCTGTTTCGACTCTCTGGACCTGTCGCACAGGCGTGCTACACCAAGTTCGAAGCACAGCGCCGAAGGTGCTGGATTGACGAGCCATGTCGTTGGCCTGGTTGGGAGTCCAGGTTCCCCAGCCAACGACACGCAAAAGAGCAGCTTACTCGGCTCGGAGTGACGCTTTCGCCCTGGTGATGAGCAGGTCGACATCCAGCGCGGGGTAGTCAAGCTTCTCCAGGTTTGCCGCAATGACGTCGAGCGTCATGCCGGAGTTGTAGACCTTTCCGGTCATGCTATTGCCCTGGGAATGTCCGAGGATGTCCCGGATGATCGTCTCTGGCGCGCCCCTCTTGAGGAGTCGCGTGTTCACGCCGTGGCGCATCGAGTGAAAGTCCTGCCCTCGTGCGTAGGAACCCACGCGCCTCCTATACTCCGTCCACCACTGCGAAAAGTCATGGCCGTACCGGTTGTCGGGGCCGACTCGGGAGAAACCCAGGAAGAGCCGCCTCACACCGCGCGCCTGGGCGTCATGGACGAACCTCATGAGGCCCAGCCGCTTCAGGGTGCTGTGTACGGGCACCTTTCGGATGCTGGCCTCATTCTTGGTGCCGACCCGCCGCCCCTCATGAACCGCCCCGATCTGAAAGTATTCAACGCCGTCCTCGATCCCGAAGTCCCCGGCCCATAGCTCCAGAAGCTCCTCCTCCCGCGCGCCGGAGAACAGGCCAATGAGCGGCACCCAGTAGCGCGCATCCAGAATGAGCGTTTCGCCCGGCACAAACCGATCCCCCTCGGCATCGCCGAAGCCAGTGAATACAGGGCCGTGGAAAATCTTCCGCAGGCGGTCGTCCGAGAGCTGCTGGCGGTCGAAGGTCGCGCCCCGCCTGACCGCTTTTTTCGAGTACCGCGCGGCCACAAGCGCACTCTTCCCTTCGGCGTCCCGCGGCAGCACTCCACCCAGCATCGACTGCAAGCTTGTCAAATGCTTGTTGATCGTGGCGACCGACAGCCGGGCAACCCGGGGCGCCTCCTCAGGTTCCACGCCCAAGTGAACCGTGTCACGCAGCGCGGCCGCGTCAACCTCGTCGGCCCTTCGGATCGCCTCGAGCGCGGTGATGCCCCGCAGTTCGCCAGGCTTGCCGTGCAGCGCCGGAACCCGCGCCGCGAGCCTCACGAACTCGCTGGCAACCTCCTCCGTCACCTCATGCAGACCAAGGCCGCCGCACAGTTCGACGAAGAGGCGCCCAGCGACGATCCAGTCGCGGATGAGCTTGCCGCTCCTCTCGTCATCCGGTTTCGCCTCGAGGGCTGCCACCTTCTCCCGCACCACCTCTGACACGCGGCGCCCAACTAAGGCCGGCTGAACTGGCCCGTCAGGACGCAGCTCATCCTGCTTCGGCGCACCGGGGGATACCACCGGTGCCTGAGGCCTGACCTCGTCCGATCGGACTTCCTGCGACGGCTGGATGGTGGCCGGGCCAGTCGCAAGGAGGGACATCACCGGATCCACCGCCGCGGGCGGGTACTCCCCCATCTCGCGCCGGGCGCGATCACGCTCGACCTCAGCCAGCACGCGTAGGGCATACCGCAGGATGATCGGCCGCACCGTCGGACCCAGCTCCAGGCCCTCCTCACCTTCGAAGCGCTGGATCGCCTCCTGGGCAAGGTCGGCGTCGTTGGCACGGAACGCCCGCTCGAACATGCAGGCCCCCTCCGTCACGTTCGGCCTGGCGCACCCACTTCCGCAGCGTCTCGGACGTGCACCCGATCTTGGCCGCCACCGAATTGATGGCCGCCCACTGCGTCGGGTGGTCGCCCCCGCCCTCCAGCACGAGACGGACCGCCCGCTCCCGCACCTCCGGCGAGTAGCTCGCCGCCGTCTTTCCCTTCATCGTCATCACTCCATCCTCTCAAGGTCTGGAGCCTCCGACAAACCCGGGGCGGTTCACCACGCCGCCAACCTGACAAGGCCGGTCAGGCACGTCTTCGCCCTTGATCGGGGGCAGCTTCAACCTCTGCAACGGAACCGGAGCGGGTCGGCCATGCTGGGCACGGCAGTGAAGCGGGGAGTACGAACAGGGCAGCACCAGAATGACTTGTAGTTGCCTCGCCGAAGGCGTTCCTGGCGGCCGACACCATCTCGGCGCCTTAGGCGAGGGGCGGTCGGCACTGGCCTGAACGGCACATGGGCGCCTCCCGCGACGTTCAGGCTTACCCCACGCCAGCTTACCCGCAGGCATCTAAGCGGGGGAACGATGCAGCAGGGTCGCGGGGTACGGCTGCCGGCAGGCAGCCTCCCTGCTGCGGCGTTTGACTCGTCGGATCGGTGCGTTGAACATCTGCGGGAACACGCGCCAGAGCGCGAGGACCAGGGGAGCGGCGATGTCCAAGGGCCTGCGGATCGCGATGATCGGCACCGGCGCGGTAGGCGGCTATGCTGGCGCGCACATGGCGCAGGCCGGCGAGGACGTTACCTTTGTCGACATGTGGCCCGAGAACATTGAGGCAATGCGTGCTCACGGCCTGCGCGTAAGCCACCTGCGTGACGTGCCCGAGTTCCACGTCCCGGTCCGCGCCTTGCACCTGACCGAGTTGCAGGGGCTGAGCAAGGAGGCGCCGATCGACATCGCCTTTGTCTGCGTCAAATCCTACGACACTGCATGGGCGACGGCGATGGTGCGGCAATACCTCGCCCCCAGCGGCTTCGTAGTCTCTCTCCAGAACTGCATGAACGAGCCCACCATCGCCGAGGTCGTCGGATGGGGCCGCACGCTCGGTGCCATTGCCAGCTCAATCACCGTAGACCTGTGCGAGCCGGGCCATGTGCGCCGCGCCGCTGGCAAGAGCGGTGCTGCCCACACCGTCTTTCGCGTCGGCGAAGTGCATGGCCGCATCACCGATCGGGCGAAGGAGGTCGGTCGGCTGGTCGCGCTGTCCGACAGCACCCAGGTCACGACGAACCTCTGGGGCGAGCGCTGGTCAAAGATGGTGACCAACGCCATGGCCAACGGGCTCTCCGCCTGCACCGGGCTGATCAGCCGGGAGATCCTGACCAACGATGCCCTGCGTCACTTCACCGCCCGCCTCGGCGGTGAGGCGATCCGCATCGGCCAGGCCCTCGGCTACCAGCTCGAGGAGGTGCATCACATCGACCCCGAGACGATCGCGCTTGCCGGCGAGGGCGATCCGGAGGCGCGGCGCGTCTATGACGAGCACCGCTTGGCCGAGGCTGCCAAGGGCGGCGGCGCGCACCGCCCCTCCATGGGCCAGGACATGGTGAAGGGCCGCCGCACCGAGATTGAGTTCCTCAACGGTTTCATCGTTGATCGTGGTCAGGAGGTTGGCATCGCGGCCCCGGCGAATGCGGCACTGACAGACATCGTCAAGCGCGTCGAGAAAGGCGAGTTGCTGCCCGACCCGCGCCACGTCCTCGAGTTGCGCCTGAACTAGCACCGCGCGCCGACCGGATCCCGCCGTGGCGGGAGAGACCAGGATCTGTTCGGCACCGCCCGCCTGCAACTCGAAGGATGGAGGAACGCCCGATGCCCATGACCCGTCGAACGCTGCTCGCCGCGATCCCCGGCGGCCTTGGCGCTCCCACCCTGCATGCGCAGGAGGCCGCCTTTCCGAACCGGCCGGTCACGCTCATCGCCGGCGGCTCGGCCGGCGGGCCGACCGACGTCATCAGTCGCCTCCTCGCGGAGGGGATGGCAAGAGATCTCGGCCAGCCAGTAGTGATCGAGAACATCGCCGGCAGTGTCTCTCCGCCGGCCGCACCACCCAGGCGCGCCCCGACGGCTACACGATCTTGAACACCAACATCGGCTTCGCCGCCAGCGCCACCATGTATCGCCGCCTTCCCTACAGCGTTACCGAGAGCTTTGAGCCGCTGGGCCTAGTATCGGAGGCGGCAATGACCATCGTTTCTCGGCCCGGCTTCCCCGCCAGTGACATCGCCTCCTACCTGTCCGCAATGAACCGGGAGGGTGACAGGCTCAATCTCGCCCACTCCGGCGTGGGTTCCTCCAGCCACCTCTGCGCCATGCTGCTGCAGCAGGCCGCCGACACGCTCGCGACAACGGTGGCCTATCGCGGCAGCGCGCCAATCACCACCGAGCTGATGGCCGGCCGCGTGGACATCTTCTGCGACCAGGTCACCAACACCCTGCTCTACATCCGCGAGAACCGGTTCCCGGCTTACGCCGTCACCAGCGAGAAGCGAGTTCCGGGCCTTGACGCCTTGCCGACCATGGCGGAGGCCGGCAAGCCCGAAGCTACGATGACCACATGGCACGGCCTATTCGCGCCGGTCGGCGTGCCAGAGCCGATCCTGGACCGCCTTTCCGCCGCACTGCGGGCGGCGCTGCGCGAGCAGCGGCTGCGCAGCCGCTTCGCCGACTTGATCACCGCCCCGGCCTCGCAGGACCGGGCGACACGTGAGTTTCACCGCCGCTACCACGCCGAGGAGGTTGCCCGCTGGCGGCCGGTGATCCAGTCTGCCGGAACCTACGCGGACTGACTGCGGCGGTCCCTCTGGCTGCGCTGTTCCCAAGAGCTTCGACGGGAGAGTGCCCCCGGCAGCGTCTGGGCGCTGCCGCTGGGCTGCGCTAGAGCCAGCTCAGGCTCCACCCACGAAGTCCGTCGACCAACGCGCATAATCGCCCTCGCGCGTCACTTGCTTCGTCAACGCCGCAGGCGCGAGACCTGAAAGCTCCGAGGGCTTTGTGCCATCGCGTAGCGCCTTCATCGTCGTGTGCAGTGCCGCAACGGCCGCCTGGAATGGCTGGTGCCCCTGCAACGCCACGCGCACGCCGCGAGACGCCAGCCATCCCGTGTCGGCCAGTTCGCCTCCTGCCCCGCCCAGCACAAAGGGCAAGTCGGTTACGGCCCGTATCGCCTCAATTTCGGTGCGCGTCTTCGCGCCCACCAAGAAGATTCCATCTACTCCCAGCCCAGCGTAAGCCTGCACCCGCGATACCGCGTCCTCCAGCCCGCTTATGGCCAATGCGCTGGTACGGGCGAGAATGACGAGCCCCGGGTCCTCCCTGGCAGCAACGGCGGCCTTCATCTTTCCGATCCCTTCGTCGAGGGGGATCAGCCGCGCCGGGCCACCGCCATACGGTGCAGGCAGCAGCGTGTCCTCGATGGAGAGGGCGGAGACGCCGGCGGTCTCCAGCTCCTGCACAGTGCGCATTACGCTCAGTGCATTGCCGTAGCCGTGATCGGCATCCACCAGTAACGGCGGCGCACCAGCCCGGTTGATCCGCAGCGCCTGCTCGGCAAACTCGGTGAGTGTCAGCACGATCAGGTCTGGTGCGCCGAGCACTGCAAGGGATGCGACCGAGCCAGCAAGGATCGAAGTCTCGAAGCCAAGGTCTGTGGCGATGCGGGCCGAAATCGGGTCGTGCACCGACGCCGGGTGGACACAACGATCCCCGCCCAGGATCTCGCGGAAGCGTCGGCGCCTGCTGGTCCAATCCATGGATGTTTCCCTTCCCGAGGCACGTCGTGACTGCCGCGACCGGACCGCCGACCATTGCTAACGCCACCAAGCGACGGAGTGCAAGCGTCGACGCGCTACCGCTGAGACTGGACGATGTTGGTGTGGAAGGATCTGACTGTGTCGCACGGGTCGGCTCGGCGGTCTGGTTGGATTATGTTTCCGACTCGCAGCGGCTCGTTACCCTTCAGGAGCGGCTAGCCTGCCGTTCGAGGCGAATGCCGACCGCCGTCACCGCATTCCGAAGCCGAAGCTCCGGGCGACGAACTGGTCGGAGTACGATGCCGCTCTCCACGGGCGTGGCAGTCTGAACGTTTGGTTCACTGATGCGGCGATCGCGGCCTGGAAGGCCGGTCCCCGGACCACGCGGGCGGGTAGTCGCGCCGTTCGGAGGTGGCCATCACCACGGCCTTACCGCTTCGGGCCGTGTTCCGCCTGCCCTGGCGCCAAACCGAGGGCCCGATCAGCTCGATTAACCCCCTGTTATGGCTGGGTCTGGCTGCGCCTGACCACCGCATCCGCATCCGCCGGGCCGAGACGCTGAACCGCAGGCTTGCGCTGGCACGCATCTCATACACCTCCTGGTGGACAGCACGGAGCTGGGGCTATGTCGCCCGGGCGAGTCGCTGTTGAGAAGCACGGGAGCAGGGCACGCCGGTCGTGGCGCAAGCTGCAGATCGGTGTGGCCGCCGACAACGGACGGATCTCCGCGGCCATTCTGACAACGAGCGCCGTCGACGGCGGCTCGCAGGTCGGCTCCTTGCTCGGTCAGGTCGCGGACCGAATTGCCTCGCTCACGGCCGACAACGCCTACGACTAGGACGGTGTCTCTGTTGAAGTCGCTGCACGCCAATCCGATGCGGACGTGGTCGTCCCGTCCCGCTCCAGCGCTGTGCCAAGCGCCACGGCCGAGATGGCGTAAACCTGCCGCGACCAGCACCTTAGCGTTGATCGCTGAGCGTGGACGCATAGGCTTGAAGATGGCGTCTGGCTACAACTTGGCGGCCCCTCGTCGAGGCGGACGTCAGCAGGTTCAAGCGGGTCATCGGCGGGCGCTGTGCGACCGGGCTGGCTCTCCTCGCCGTGCGCATTGCGCATCTTTCCAGGCCAGCCCAGCCGGCCGTACTCCGAATGCTTGTGGATATGCTAATGCATGGGTTTCGGGAAGTGGGGCGCCCTTCGTACCTCACCCGGCTCACGCCTCCAACGGCGAGAGCCGTGCAACAAGGTGCCGTCCTTTCCCAAGTCTAATCCTGAAAGTTCAGACGCAGCCCTGGTTCTGCCCAGCGCATCACTGCCAACTCCCCTTTCCGCGATAGTGTGACATAAGCTGTGTGCATGTCCGCACCGCCGAAGCAGATGTTGGTCGGATGAGTATCCGGCATCGGCACCGATCGAACGATCCTACCATCCGGCGCGAAGACCGTGATGGCACCAGTTAGCATTGTGGTCACGGCGATGTTGCCGGAGGCCTCGACGGCCAGGCTGTCGAAGCGGCAGAGGCCGGGCATGGTGGCCAGGCACCGGCCGCCATGCGGCGATGGGAATGGCGCGCGGTGGATGACGCCCGGCTCCGCAATGTCGAATGCCCAAAGCCGCGCCGCCTCTGTATCGGCAACATAGAGGGTACGCTCATCGGGCGAAAGACCAACGCCATTAGGCGTCACCATCGGATAGGCAATCTCCCTGATCGAGGAGCCGTCTGGCAGGGCGTAATATAGCCCTCCATGGTCCCGGTTGCGCTTGAAGCGCTTGCCCAGGTCGGTGAAGTAGAAGCCGCCTTGCCGATCGAAGACCAGATCATTGGGTGCCGAAAGGCGATTGCCATCGCACTCCGAATAAAGCGTGGTTCGCTCCCCGCTGTGTGGGTCCACCTTGTCGATCGACCCGCCCGTGTAATCGGACGAGGGCCCCTGCCCCAAGAAGTGACCCGGAGGATAGTAACTGCCCCCGTTGTTGCAGACATAGAGCGCTCCGTCTGGGCCGCGCGCGATCCCATTAGGACCGCCGCCGCTGGGGCCGAGAACGGTGCGCGCGCCGTCTGCCCCGATGCGCGTAATCCTTCCCCCATTGATCTCCGTGAGGATGACGGAGCCGTCCGCCAGGGCGATGGGGCCCTCAGGAAAGCCAAGCCCGTCGGCCAAGATTCTGATTTCGCTCATGAACTACACGTCTCCATTTACATGCGCAGCCCGAGGTCACGAACGACAGCGCGCTGCTCCTCGATAGCGGCTGGCATGCTCGCCGCGTAATCGGCGCTGTTCAGATAGGCAACCGGCATGTCCAGTCGCTCCAGGAGCGCCAGATGCTCCGGCTGCTGTAGGGCGCGATGCAGAGCATCGTGCAGCACGCGCACGGCGCCCGGATCCATCCCCTTCGGCCCCACCAGCCCATAGGGCGACAGGTGCGCGACATTGACACCGGTCTCCCGCAGGGTCGGCACCTGTGGGAACCGCTTGATGCGCTCGTCACCGAAGGAGACGAGCAGGCGCAACTGGCCGCCCTGCACCATCTCCGCCCAAAGGCTGGAGGAGGCGACTGCGTCGAGATTGCCTCCCATCAGCGCCTGGAGATCGTCGCCGCCGCCGCGGAAGGGCACATGCACCCAATCCAGCCCGGCTGCCTTGCCGACCTGCTCCATCGTGATGTGCTGGGTGGTGCCCACGCCCGCTGTGCCATAGCTTACCTTGCCGGGATTGCCCTTCACATGAGCCATGAAGTCCTGCCAGGTGCGCCAGGGGGAGTCCGGGCGCACGACCACACCGTAGGAATAGCCCACTAGCCGGATCACGAAGGTGAAGTCATTGGCAAGGTCATAAGGCGGCCGCGGCATCATAAAGGCCACGCGGATCGCCGAGTTATGCATCTGCGTCAGGATGTAGTTGTCGCCTCGCCCTTCGTTCGCGACTATCTGCGCGCCCAGGATCCCGCTGGCTCCGGCGCGGTTTTCGATGACGATTGGCTGCCCCAGGTCACGCGAGGCGATCTGCGCCAAGCTGCGCAACTGGATGTCCGCCGCGGCGCTGCCGAGCCATGGCACGATCAGGCGGATGGGGCGGTTAGGGTAGTTCGCCTGGGCAAGGGCGGGCTTGGCCAGCGCGGTGCCGGCCCCTGCCATCAGCAGGACCCGGCGGGGCAGCCCAGCCGGGCTGACCTTGGACTTTGGCATATTCGCTCTCTCCAATTCGACGTGGTGCCTCAATCGAGCTTGATGTTCAGCGGCTCCACCACGGCGCGCCATTGGGCCGTGTCGGCGGCGATCAGCTCAGCGAATTCTTGCGGGGTGTTGCCCACCACCTGCTGCCCCGTTGCCTCGATTGCCGCGCGGTAGCCGGGATCGCGGCTGGCGGTGGCGATAGCGGCGGCGAGGCGCTGGATGACGGGGCTCGGCGTGCCCGCCGGCGCGACCATGCCAAACCATCCATGGAAGGCCATCTTTGGGTAGCCCAGCTCAAGGAAGGTGGGCACTTCGGGCAAGTTAGGCAGGCGCTGCGGGCTGCTGACGGCGGCGATGCGCACCTTGCCGTCCCGGTGGAAGGGTATCACGGCCGGGACGGATTCGAAGGTCATTGGGACACGGCCTGACATCAGGTCCACCAGCGTTTGCGAGAAGCCGCGATAGGGCGCCGAGTTCAGGCGGATCCCGTGGTTCATGAAGAGGCGCTCGCCCATCAGATGGCCCGCACTGCCCATACCTGTATGCGCGTAGATGAATTCGGACGGCGCCCGGCGGATGCGCTCGATGATCTCGGGCAGGCTCCCCTCCACCGAGTTGCTCACCACTGCTGCCATCGCCAGCTGGGTCAACTGGGAAACCGGTGCGAAGTCGCTCGGCTTGAAGGAAAGCTGCCGCGACAGCAGCGGCAGGAGCACGAAGGTCGTCGAGCCCGAGATCAAGGTCGTGTAGCCATCCGGCTTGGCGCGCGCGACATACTCCGCGCCAATGGCGGTGTTAGCGCCAGTGCGGTTCTCGATGACGAGGGGCTGACCGAGATCAGGCGACATACGTTGGACAACGGCACGCGCGGTGACATCGGTGCCGCCGCCGGCCGAATAGGGAACGACCACTCGGATGGAACGGTCGGGATAGCTGCTCTCCTGCGCCATGGCGCCCAAGGGCAGCATTCCGGCCGCCTGCAGGAGTGACCTCCGCAAAATCCTCGTGTTCAAGGCTTTCCTCCGTTCTTTTCGTTGCGGCGAGTCCGCCGGGCGCGCTCAGGGCATCTGCAGCCCGCCATTCACCTCGATCACCTGGCCTGTAATGAAGCCGGCCATCTCGCCCGAAGCGAGGAATAGATACGCACCGACGCATTCCTCGACCGTTCCAATGCGTCGCATCGGCGTCAGGCGGATCGCCCCTTCCAGCTGATGGGCCGGCATGGTCTTCAAGCGGTCTGGCTTCCCGATTACACCTGGGGCGACCGCATTCACGCGAATGCCGTTGCGGGCGACCTCCTTGGCGAGGCCCCGCGTGAAGTTGGAAACGAAGGCCTTGGAGGCCGCATAGAGCGTCGACTTGCTGCCGCCGCCGTTGCGCGCGGCCAACGAGGTGGTGGAGATGATGGAGCCTCCGCCAGCAGCCTCCATCAGCGGCAGGGCCGCCCGGGAACAGGCGAAGACCGAGCGCGCATTGAGTTGGACAATGTCGTCGTATAATGCGTCATCGATATCGCGCAGCGGGTGGCGCTTCACCACGCCGCCCGCGTTGTTCACCAGCACGTCCATCCCACCGAGCGCCGCATGCGCCTCCTGCACCAACCGGGTGCAGGCCTCGGCCGAGCGGATATCGGCCTGCAGGAGGATCGCGTGGCCGCCGGATGCTTCGATCTCTGCCACCACCGCCTCGGCCGCTGGCCGGCTGGAATGGTAGTGGACGGCGACCCGTGCACCTTGTACGGCGAAGCCGCGGGCAACGGCGGCGCCGATGCCTTTCGAAGCCCCGGTGACGAGCACTGATTTGCCCGCCAGATCGGTGATCTGCATCCGTCGTTTTCCTTCTTCGTCAGAGCATCTGCCAGGGATGGGCCACCGGGCCGAGCCAGCGATCCGGCTCTCCTGGCCACCATGCGATGCCAGCGGGATCAACAGCCCATCCAGCGCCCACGCCCTGTACCTCAAGCCCGTCTGAGGCGCGGGCGCGGTAGCAGACGTGATGGTGCCCATGGACGATGAGGCGCGCGCCCATGGAGCGCGCGATTGCATCAATCGCGGCGAAGCCTTGCGGATGGCTTGAGGGCGCTTCATGGGTCACGAGGATGTCAGCACGGGCGACGGCGAGGGCTTCGGCATCCTCCGGCCAGATGGCCATAGCGGCGAGGGCTTCCCCAATTGCCTCGCGTTGCCCCTCGCTCCATTCCGGCCCGAGGGTGGCGAGATCTGCAGGCAACTCCGCCCGGCCGCGCAGCCTCGGCGGTTCCGGAGGTTCCCAGACGCGGCGGCGGAAGGTGCCGCTGAGCCCAGCGATCCTGACTCCGCCGACTGTCACGATGCGTGCGTTCAGCGTCCCTTGGCCGCTGCGCGGGTTGCGCACGGGCGAGGTCAGGTTGGTCCACATCTCGGGGCCGCCATCATAGTCGTGGTTGCCCCAGATCCAGTGAAGCGCAATCCCGGCATCAAGTAGCGGCGCCGCCACCTCATCGAGCGGGCGGTCGCACTCCATGTCCCCCAGCAGAATCGCCGCCTCCGGCTTTTCCGGCAGTGCGGCGAGCCCCCGCACGACATGGTGCCACTGGCGGTGGATGTCGCCGATGAAGGCCAGACCGGCGGGACGGTGACTGGTCATCGCGGGAGCCTCAGATCACGTTCTCTTCGGCGAGCGCTGCGACCTCGGCGGAGGAGTAGCCGAGCAGTTCGCCGAGCAGCCGGGCATTGTCCTCACCATAGCCCGGCGCGCCGCGATCGATGATGCCACCGCTATAGGGCGGAGTGCCGGAGAGCTTCGTCGGAACCTCGGTCACCGGCCAGCGGCCGATCTTGGTGCCGTTGACCTCCGTCATCCAGGCGAGGGCCTCGAGCTGGGGATCGCGGTCGCAGCGGTCCTCGGCGTTCTGGCAGACGCCGGCAGGAACCCCGGCCGCTTGCAGCGCGTGCATGCAGGCATGCGCGTCCTGCCCGACCGTCCATTCCGTCACGGCCGCATCGAGCGCGTCCTGGTTCAGCAGGCGCGCCTCAAGGGCGGCGAAGCGGGGGTCCGACAACCAGTCCTTGCGTCCCGCCACGCGGGCCATGGCCTGCCACGCCGCCTCGTCGAACGCCGCGATGGCGATCCACCGGTCCTGGCCCGCGCAGCGATAGGCGCCGTGCGGGGCAGCGGGCTTGTAGGGCGAGCGATTGCCGACGCGCGACCACACCCGGTTGTTCGCGGACCAGTCGAGTACCGGCACGCCGCCGAGATAGATGCCGGATTCACACTGGGATGAGTCGATCCACTGGCCCCGGCCGGTCCGGTCCCGGTGGTAGAGCGCGCCGAGGATCGCGGTGGCAAAGCTGTAGGCGCCGATCCAGTCGAGAAAGGAGTACCCCCAGCCGGCAGGCATGGCCGGCTCCGGCATGCCCGACATCTCCGAGGTTCCTGCGAAGGCGGCCGCCACCGGGCCGATAGTGCGGAAACGGCCATAGGAGCCGACGCCCCCCATGCCGGACTGCTGGACGTAAATGATGTCGGGCCGCAGCTGCCTCTGGACCTCGTAGCCGAGGCCCAGGCGTTGCAACACGCCGGGCGAGAAACCCTCGGCCACCACATCCGACTGCGCGATGAGGCGCCGGGCGATTTCCAGCCCCTTCGGATGGCGGATGTTGAGGGACAGGCCGCTCTTGCCGGAGTTCTTGTTGTTGAACTGCCCGCCCATGTCGGAGTCCGTAACACCCTTGAGCGGGGCAGTGGCCAGCCGGCGCGCCTCGCGCCCACCGACTGGCGACATCGCGGCCAAGCGGGTGTCCGGGTTGTCCTTCCACTCCACTTTGATCACCTCAGCCCCCAGGGCGGCGGCGAAGCGCGTGCCACCGGCCGAGGCGAGGAACCAGGAGAAGTCGAAGATCCGGACGCCCTGCAGGGGAAAGGGCTTGTTCCAGGCCGACAGCTTCGGCGCAGCCCCTGCCCTCGGGCGTGCGGGCTGAGTGAGTGGCGCCAAGGGCTTCAGCTTGCCCCTCACCTCGGTTGTGTCCTCACCCAGCAGCGGCGCTCGGCGTCCGGCCTTCCAAGAGGTTTCGGTCGAGAGCCAACGGCTCACAGGATAGTGGAAGGTTCGGCCATGCTCAGGATGCTCGATCTCGGCGAAGGTGCCGCGCGCCTGCCAATGAATGTCGTCGACATTCTCATGCGGCTTGCGCAGGGGCGCCCAGAGCAGGCCGGCCGCCTGCGCTTCGCGCCAGGGCATGCTGTCATAGCGCCAGGAACGGATAAAGCGCTGCACGATTTCGAGCATATGCGCCTTGCCCTCGTCGCTGGCGCCCGAGCCCGGTACGTTGCGCGCCTTACTGTCCGACGTGGCATCCGGCAGAGCCAGATCGGCCTGCATCCCGTACTCGGCCAGGAACGGAACCAAGTTCGTCTGATCGCGCACCGAGACGCCGGTGGCAATGTACCAGCGGCCATCCTTGGTGTGGCCGATGCTAGGGACATGAGTGGCTTTCTCGGCGGCGTGCCGGCAGGTCTGGCGAAACAGCGGCGCCCTGCGCATTACCCAGGACATCACGTCTAGCTCGGTGTTCTTCGATACCGCCTCATGGATCGCGACGCAGAGATCCTGCCCCTCGCCCGTATGCAGCCGGTGGATGAGCGCCGCGATGATGCCGACCACCATCTGGTCGCCCGCGATGTGATACGCATGCCAGAGTTGCGGGGCGACCGGGGGCATGTCGTAACGGCCTGAAGGGTCCGGGTCATAGCCGCAGTTCATCATGATCCCGCCCAGGGCGAGGTGCACAAGATCCGAGGACTTGTAGTCCTTCCATGGCCCCGTATCGCCGAAAGGCGTCATGCGTGCCACGATCAGGTTCGGGTACAGCGCGGCGACGCCCGCTGGCTCGGCGCCAAGCGCCCCGGCCACGGCGCCACCGCTCGCATCGAGCAGGATGTCAGCCGAATCTAGCAGCCGCCTCAAGCCGGCAGTTCCCTCCGGCGTGTCGATATCCAGCAGAACGGACCGCTTGCCCCGATTGTAGTTCCAGAAATGTAGCGAGCGCTCCAGTCCCGCCTCGTCGTCCAGGAAGGGGCCGATGTCCCGGGTAGACGCGCCGGTGGGCGGCTCCACCTTGATGACCTCCGCGCCGAGCCCGGCCAGGGTAAGCCCTACATACTCGCCGCTCTCATCGGCGACCTCGATCACGCGCAGGCCCTCGAACATGCCAGGGAGGCCCTCGGCCTCTCCGCGTGCACGGGGGCCGGTCGTGCTGGGTGTCGTCATGCGTCAGTATCCTTGCGGGGGTCAGGCCGGGGGCGGGGCGGTCGTGCCGCGCACCACGAGCTCCATGGAAAGTTCGGACGGGATGCCGAAGTGGCGGCCTTGGGTACGGGCGAGCAGGTACTCGGCCGCCATGGTGCCGATGGCGCGTTTCGGAGTTCGCACAGTGGTCAGGGGTGGATTCAGATGTGCCACCATCTCGAGGTCACCGACGCCGACGATCGAGATCCGCTCCGGAACACGGATTCCCTGCGCCACCGCCTCCAAGAGGAGGCCGATCGCCACTACGTCGTTGTTGGCGACCAGCGCGGTGGGTAACGGGCCCCGCGTCTGCAGCGCTTGGAACGCCGCCCTAGCGTCCCCGATGCGGTAGCGGGTGTAGACGATGCGCTCCTCCGGCAGAGGAATCTTGTGGCGCCGCAGGGCGGCCCGCACGCCGGCGATGCGCGAGCGCACGCGGTCATTGTGGCGCGTCAACCCGGCGACCACTGCAATGTCCCGGTGCCCCAGCCCGACCAGATGGTCCACCACCATACGGGCGAGGGTTCGGTTGTCATAGCCGATGGTCGGGTATTCGCTGGCCTTCGCCGGAGCCCAGGTCTGCACGAAAGGAACGCCCGATGACGCGAGCAGGTCGTAGAGGTGCCTAGAATGCGAGGCTCCGACGAGCATGAGCCCGTCCACGCCGCGCTCGATCATGGTACGGACGTTGCGGTACTCTAACTCCTCGTCATAGTCGAAGGTGGCGAGGAGCATGGTGTGGCTCTCGGCCTCCAGGCGCTGCTGGAAGGCCTCGATGGCGTCGGAGAAGATGGTATTCGTCAGGGTCGGTACGATGGCCCCGATGGCGTTTGACCGACGGGTGGCGAGGGCGCGGGCGGCACCATGCGCAACATAGCCCAGCCTCTTCGACGTGGTCTCAACCTTGTCTCGAAGCTCGTCGCTCACCAGCGCGGTCCGGTTGAGGACGCGCGACACCGTCGCCGCCGAGACCCCGGCGGCGCGTGCCACCTCCTCGATCCGTACTTTCGGCCGCGGCGCCGGCACCTCATCGTCCCTTGGCTTGCTGCCGCCCTTCACCCGAACTGCCATCATCTCCCTCATCAGGCCAACACGGCCGGGGAGCGTAGATGGCACGCGGCGGCGTGTCCGGAAGCATCCGCGACGAGGGGCGGCTCCTCCTCCCGGCACAGGGACACTGCGATCGGGCAGCGCGTGTGGAAGCGGCAGCCCGAGGGCGGGTTGATCGGGCTCGGAACGTCTCCCTTCAACATCACGCGCTTGCGACGCTGGCGGGGGTGGGAAACCGGAACGGCCGCCAGCAGCGCCTCTGTATAGGGGTGGCGCGGCGCCTCAAAAAGCGCAGCGCGCGGCGCGATCTCCACGATCTTGCCCAAATACATCACCGCCACGCGGTGGCTGATATGCTCTACCACACCAAGATCATGCGCGATGAAGAGGTAGCTGAGCCCGAACTCCTCCTGCAGATCCATCATCAGATTGATGACCTGGGCCTGAACTGACACGTCCAGCGCCGAGACCGGCTCGTCGCCGATGATGATGCTGGGCCCGAGGGCCAGGGCACGCGCAATTCCCAGGCGCTGGCGCTGCCCGCCCGAGAATTCATGCGGGTAGTTACCTCGCTGGTCAGGCCGTAGCCCAACCCGCTCGAAAAGCGCGGCGACCCTCTCCTGCTGCTCCGCCCGGTTGCCGATGCCGAAATTGACCAGCGGCTCTTGAACGATGTCACCCGCCGTCATGCGCGGGTTTAGCGAGGAATAGGGATCCTGAAAGATCACCTGCATCCGCCGGCGCCGGGCGATCATGCCGGCACGGTCGAGCGCGGTGATATTCTCCCCCTCCAGGGTCACGCGCCCGGCAGTGGGCTCAACCAGCCGCAGCACCGCCTTGCCCACGGTGGACTTGCCGCAGCCGCTTTCGCCGACGAGGCCGAGCGTCTCTCCCGGCGCGATGCTGAAGCTGACGCCATCGACCGCCCGCACTTGCGCCCGCGGCTTGCCGAGGAAGCTTGCCCTGATACCGTAATGCTTAACCAGCCCCTCGACGGCGAGGATCGGTTCCTGGGCCATCACGTCTGCCCTCCCACGCCGGGTGCTTCCCAGCAGGCGGCCGTGTGGGTGCCACCCAGGCTAATGAGCGGCGGCACCTTCGCCCGGCAGCGGTCCGTCGCAAGGCTGCAACGCGGCGCGAAGGAACATCCCGGCGGCCGTGCCGTCAGAGCGGGCACCACCCCAGGGATCTCGCTGAGACGCCCGCGATGGTCGCGCGCCCCACCCAGATGGGGCATGGCCGCCATCAGCCCTCGAGTATAGGGATGCGTCGGGGCGTCGAAGATCTCATCGACGCTGCCCTCCTCCACCTTGCTGCCCGCGTACATCACGAGCACGCGCTCGGCCATCTCGGCGACCACACCGAGATCATGGGTGATGAGGATAACAGCCGTGCCGGTTTCGGCCTGTAGCTCCCGCACCAGATCTAAGATCTGTGCCTGGATGGTGACGTCGAGCGCCGTCGTCGGCTCATCAGCCAGCAACACGCGCGGCCTGCAGGCGAGCGCCATGGCGATCATCACGCGCTGGCGCATCCCTCCCGAGAGCTGGTGTGGGTATTCGTGCAGCCGCCGCTCGGGCTCGGGGATGCGCACCTGCCGTAGCATCTCCAGCGCCCGGTCCATGCAGGCCGACCATTCCAACCCCTCATGCGCCATCACCGTTTCGGCGATCTGCCGTCCGATGGTCAGCACGGGGTTCAGGCTGGTCATCGGCTCCTGGAAGATCATCGAGATTGCGCGACCACGGATCTGGCGCATCTCCGCGTCCGTGACCGTCGCCAGGTCCCGGCCTTCCAGCAGCACCCGGCCCGCACCGATCCGCCCGTAGGGGCGAGGCAGGAGGCGGAGGATCGAGAGTGCCGTTAGACTCTTCCCGCAGCCGGATTCGCCCACGATGCATAGTGTCTCGCCGCGACGGAGCGAGAAGGATAGGTCCCTCACCGCCACAACGGGCGGCCCCTCCCCGGTCGCAAACTCGGTGTATAGGCCCTCCAGGGCTAGGATCGGCTCCACTTCCATCACAGGCGCCTCGCCAGCCGCGGATCAAGCATGTCGCGCAGCCCGTCGCCGAGCACGTTGATCGAGAGCACCATCAGCGCGAGGAAGATGCTCGGGAAAAGGATGTTCCAGAAGGCGATCTGCACGTAGAGTCGGCCTTCGGCGATGATGTTCCCCCAGCTCGGAACCTCCGGCGGCGTGCCGACGCCGAGGAAGCTGAGATAGGATTCCACCAGCACTGCAGAAGCGGCGATGTAGGTGGCCTGAACAATGAGCGGCGCCACCGTACTCGGCAGGATATGCTTCCACATCAGGCGCGGAAAGCGCGTACCGATCGCCGTCGCTGCCTCGATATAGACCTGCTCGCGGACGGTGAGCACCACGGCGCGGACGAGACGCACCACGCGCGGCACCTCTGGGATCGTGATGGCCACGATAACCACCCAGACGCTGGCACGCGTGAGCGACATCAGGGCAATGGCGAGCAGAATTCCCGGGATTGCCATCAGCCCGTCCATGATGCGCATCAGGACGGCATCGGCGGCCCTAAAGTAGCCGGCGAGAATGCCGATGATCAGGCCGATGCCCGTGCTGGCGACCGCCACGGAGACGCCGATCACCAGGGACACCCGTCCGCCGTATAGGGTGCGGCTGAGAATGTCGCGGCCATAGGCATCAGTACCGAAGGCGTAGTCACCGCCGGGTGGCTGCAGCCGATCCACGACATTCATTTCGAATGGATCGTGCGGTGCGATCCAGGGCGCCGCCAGCGCCGTGAGAACCAGTGCCAGCAGCAGCAGCGCGCCGATCGCGGGCAGCGGGTAGCGCCGGAAGCGCCTGAGCAGGGCCGGGCGCTGACGTGGCGCGGCCTCGGTGAGGGTTGTCGCGCTCATCAATAGCGTATCCTCGGATCGAGGAAGGAATAGGTCAGGTCGATGGCGAGGTTCACGAAGACGTAGACACCGGCGATGACCAGGATGACGCCCTGGATCACCGGATAGTCGCGCTGCATGACGGCATCGATGGTCAGCCGGCCGATACCCGGCACGGCAAACACGCTTTCCGTCACCACCACCCCGCCGATTAGCAGGGCGATGCCGGTGCCGATGGTCGTCACGATGGGCACCGATGCGTTCTTCAGCGCGTGCAGGATGAGCACCCGCGACTCTTTCAGTCCTTTCGCCCGCGCGGTGCGGATGAAGTCCTCGTTCAGCGTCTCCAGCATCGTCGCCCGCGTGATGCGGGCAAGCAGGGCCGTGTAAACCAGCCCAAGGGCGACGGACGGCAGCACCAGATGCGCTGCGAAAGCGAGCGGATCCTCCGAAAGACTGACGAAGCCCTGCACGGGCAGGATCTCCAGCGTCAGGGAGAAGCCAATCACCAAGCCATAGCCGATTAGGAATACCGGCACGGAGAAGGCGAGCACCGAGACCGCCATGAAGGTCTGGTCGATCCAGGATCCGGCCCGCCAGGCCGCAATCGCGCCCGCCGGAATGGCGAGCAGGATTGCGAATGCCATGGTGGAGAGCGACAGGGCCAGGGTCGGTTCAACGCGCTCCAGGATTAGTCCGAGGACCGGCCTGTCCAGATAGATGGAGTTGCCCAGATCGCCGCCGAGGATCTGCCCGATCCAAAGCACAAACTGCTCCACCAGCGGCCGATCCAGCCCAAGCTGCGTCCGGATCATGGCGATGTCGTCGGCCGTCGCATTATCGCCGGCGATGATCGCCGCCGGGTCGCCGGGGCTGAGCCGCAGCAGGAGAAAGACGATCACAGCGACAACCGCCAGCACGGGCAGCGTGGCCAGGATGCGGCGGGCGACATAGGATCCCATGGCTCAGCGCTTCTCAATGTTCCAGTACACGGGCATACCTGCGGCCAGGATGCCGTGCACATTGGAGCGGACCGCCACCGGCTGCGTGTACTGCCCGAAGGGGATGTAGGGCAGAGTTTCCCAGGCGCGCCGATGGATGCGCTCCAGGATCGGGCGGCGGGCCGCCGGGTCGCGCTCCAGTGCCCATTCGGCGACCATGGCGTCCAGTTCCATGTCGCAGGCCCAGCCGGGGTTGGCGCGGTCGCAGCGCGAGTTGAACCAGCTGTTGGAGATCGGCATTGCCGTATCCGGCCCGCCATGCGTCGTAATGAAGATGTGGTAGCCGCCCTCACCCGGCGGGTTGCGGTTGGCCCGGCGCGAGAGCAGCGTGCTCCAGTCCATCGCCTGGACGTCCACATTCACCCCGGCGCGGCGTAGGCTCTGAACCAGTACCATGGTCGCAGCGTTGTACTGGGCACGATCGGTAGGCTGCAGCACGGTGATGGGCTCGCCCTTGTAGCCTGCCTGGCGCAGCAGCTCCTTGGCGCGCTCCACATTAGGTTCACGGAAGGGCTCGCTTCCGACCGTGGTTTCGTTACCCGAGCCACACTGGAAGAACGCGCCACAGAACTTTTCGTAGAGTTGCGGATTGCCCACGACAACCCGCATGTAATCCTCCTGGCGGACCAGATGTGCGAGTGCCTGGCGAGCCCGCGGGTCGTTGAAGGGCGGATAAAGCGAGTTCGGCCGGATCGCGCCCTGGGTTCCCAGCGTGTCGATCTTGACGATACGAATGTTGCGGTTGCGCTCAAGCGTAGCGATGAAGTCGAGGGGAGGCGCCTCGAAATAGTCGATCTCGCCAGCACCGAGTGCCGCAAGCGCAGTGTTGTGATCAGGGATGTAGCGCCACTCGATGCGCTCCATCAGCGCACGCTTGCCACCCGACATATAGTCCGCAGGCTCCGAACGAGGCAGGTAGTCCGGATTCCGGCGATAGACGACGAGATTTCCCGGCCGCCATTCATCCCGCACGAAGATAAAGGGGCCGGAGCCGATCGTCTCCGTTACCTGGGTGTTCGCCGGGGTGCTCGCGACGCGCTCAGGCATGATGAAGGCCGGGTTGGAAGCCTTCGCCAGGCTTTCCAGGACCAAGCCCCAGCGTTCCTTCAGGCGAATATCGAAGGTGCGGTCATCCACCACATCCATGGAGGCCGTGACGGATGCCAGGCGCTGCCCCATGGCATCGCGCGCCGTCCAGCGCCGCAGCGAAGCCACCGCGTCCTGCGCGCGAACCGGCGTGCCGTCGTGAAAGCGGAGACCGTCGCGCAGCCTGATCCGGTAGACAAGGCCATCCTCCAGCACCTCGTGACCTTCAGCCATCTGCGGCTGCGGCTCGAACCGCGAGTTCATCGCATAGAGAGTGTCGTAGATCAGATAGGCATGGCGGCCAGTGATGAACGCTGTTGTCCAGACAGGGTCCAAAATCTGGAGATTGGCATGGACAACGACGCGCAGGGTCTTGGCGCGATCCTGGGCCGCTGCGCTACCCGTCCCGAGAAGCGCGAGGGCTAGCATGCCAGCCCGCAGAATGTGCCTCATTGGATTACTCCTCCCTTGGATGGCAGGCGCGCTTCTGCGCGTCTTCAGCCGGTTACTTGCTTGCTCGGAACTTCGGCAGCGTGAATTCCTCGTCGACCGTTTCGAAAACCACCTCGACCTTTGCGCCGATCTCTATGCCGTTTGGCTCGTCATCCACCAGATTGCTGACCAGCATCGGTCCTTCATCGAGGCGCACCAGGCAGACGAGATAGGGGAGATCTGCACGGAACCCATCCCAATAGGCGCGGTGGAATCGCACCCAGGAGAGCAGCGTGCCCCTGCCCGAAACGGGTACCCACGACTGAGCCTCGGAGAGGCAATTCGGGCACACGGGAGAACCGGGAAAATGCCTGTCTGCGCAGGCATCGCAGACCTGCACTGACAGCCTTCCGGCTCGGGTACCGTCCCAGAACCCGCGGCTAACCGTGTCAATTCTGGGGCGCGGCTTGGCGGCCGTCATGGTGTGCATGTGCGCTTCCCTCAGCCTGGCGTGTAGATGATGGAGCGGCTGCAAGGCGTCGCACCACAGTACTGGACGACCTCCGCATCTGGGACCTGGCGCCCTTCGCATTCCCCGCGGACCTGCCGGACTGCCTCGACATTGAGTGCCCAGCCCTGCATGTAGGAATTTGATAAGTGCCCACCGTCGGTGTTAGTCGGCAACTTGCCACCTAGCTTCAGCGTGCCACCTTCGACGAAGGATCCCGCCTCGCCCTGCTTGCAGAAGCCAAGCCCCTCGAGGCTGAAAAGCACGGTCGGGCTGAAGTTATCGTAGCACATCAGCGCATCGACATCGGACGGTCCAATGCCGGCCATGCCATAGGCCTGCTCCGCGACATCCCGCATCTCGTCATACCAGAAGTTCAGGTCAAAATTCGGGATCGAGGCGGTTTTGTAGGCCTCACGTGCACCGATGCCAGAGATCATCACCGGGCGCTTGCGGAGGTCCTGCGCGCGTTCCTTCGTTGTGAGGATAATGCAGACCGCGCCGTCGTTGATGAGGCAGTAATCGAGCAGGCGCAGCGGCTCGGTGATGGGGCGGGCGGCTTCATGATCATCGATGGTGATCGGTTGCTTCATCACCGCCGCCGGGTTGAGACAGGCGTGGTGGCGAAAGGCGACGGAGACCTCAGCGAGCTGCCGCGTCGTCGTGCCGTAGAGCGCGCGGTGGCGCTGAAACATCATCGCATGTGCAGCGCCCGGCGAGGTGAAGCCCCACGGATCCCAGACGCCCGGGATTTCGTCCCCGCCGTAATTTACGCGGCGCGAGCGGCCAATGTTGGCGTAGATCAGCGCGGCATAGTCGCAGAGGCCAGCATCGAGTGCCGCAGCGGCTTCGATAATGGCCATGCCGGACATGCGGCCATGCGGTGGTAGCTGCACGGTCCAGCGCGGATTCAGTCCCAGGATCTCTCCCATTCGCGCATAGGAAGGGATGCGGCAGACGAGCAGCCCGTCGATCCTGTTCTTGTCAATGCCGCAATCCTCGACCGCATTGCGGAAGGCGCGGGCGCCTAGCCCAAAATCATCGATTTCCGGGAAGTTCCCGTAGGCTGTGTTGCCAACCCCGACGATGGCAATTCGGTCCTTGAGCTTGTGAAACTGATTCATGCGGGGATAGCCCAGTGAATGGCACGCCGATCATCGGCGAACCGGGCTGAGAGCTCGGTGCCCATTCGCGCTTCCTCCTCCGGATGCGGTTGCTTTCCGCCGCATCCTGTTCATACACTGCGCCGCAAGAAAGCGCTTTCACTAAAAAGCATAGCCGCGCCTTCCGCCGTCGCCTAGACATTTTGTTGGCAAATGCCGCGGCGCTTCGGAACTGCAGCGCAGCATGAGCGATGCCGGTGGCCCGTCACAAACAAGAGAAGAAGGAGGATTGCGTCAGTATGCCCAAAATGCCCGAGGTCGAGATCAGGGTAGTCCATGCGGCAGAGAACATCGTCGGTGAAATCCCGATGTGGCATCCGGTGGAGCAGGTTCTCTATTGGGTGGACACGCGCAAGCCGTGTCTGCAGCGGCTGAACCAGGACGGCTCGGTCCAGGTGTGGCCCATGCCCACCAACATCGGCTCTTACGTGTTCCGAAAGAGTGGCGGGATCGTCGCGGGGCTGAAAACCGGCTTTGCAACCGTGGATCTGGAGACCGGTAAGGTCGAGCATGTGCTGGATCCCGAGCCTGACATGCCGGAGAACCGGCTGAACGATGGACGCTGCGACCGGCGCGGCCGCTACTGGGTAGGGTCGCGCAATCCGGGCACCAGCGACGCGACCGGCTCGCTCTACCGGCTGGACCCGGATTTTGCCTGCCATCGAATGGACAGTGGGTTCATCGTCGCGAACGGCATGGCCTTCAGCCCGGACGACAAAACGCTCGTCTTCGGCGACAGCACAGCCGAAACTTTTTACCAGTATGACCTCGACCTCGATGCGGGCACAATCAGCAACCGCCAGATCTTCCTGCAGACCCACAACCTGCCCTGGAAGGTGGATGGCGCAACCTTCGATGCAGAGGGCTATTACTGGTGCGCGCTGCTCGGCGACTGGTCGATCGGCCGCTTCGATCCTATGGGACGGCTCGACCGTATTATCCGCCTTCCTATCTCGCACCCGACC
The DNA here is from genome assembly GCA_042666135.1 of Roseomonas sp. GCM10028921. Lineage (GTDB taxonomy): Bacteria > Pseudomonadota > Alphaproteobacteria > Acetobacterales > Acetobacteraceae > Roseomonas. The sequence goes on from JBHTFH010000001.1 coordinate 24,095, forward strand.
ATGTGCAACTTCGGCGGGCCGAATCTGGATGTCCTCTATGTGACATCTGGCACCGTCTTCCTGAGCGAGGAGGAGCATGCGCGGCAGCCCCTCGCGGGTGCGCTCTTCGCCATTCATGGGATCGGCGTGCGCGGAGTGGCGGAGCCACTCTTTGGCGGCTAAATATAGGGCTGCAGGACCTCCTCAATGCGCGCAGTGGACACGGGCGTCCTAGCGATGCCGTCGGGCGCAGGCCATCCGCTCGGAAGACGACAGATACCACCCGTACAGCGTTTTAGACGACTGCGACAGATGTGACGGTGGTTCCCCGCCTCCCGGAGTCGACGACGCCCGAGTGGCTGGGACATTCCCACCCCGATTGCCGCCTCTTCGCTCAACAAACCTGCCGCCATGAACGCCCGGAAGCACCGCCGATCCTCACGCCGCTCCAATTCTGGCCGGCCGGGCGATCCCAACTTATCCCTCAAGGCTCAGTCCGAGCGCCGTGTCCCCGCCGTCGCAACATCCCTCCTCGATGGTGTTTCGGCGACCAGTTGAACTCACCTTCTGCGAGTTTGTCAGAATGGTGCGGGCGTCGACGGCGTTACAGTCGCACAAAACGTGATCAGTTTGGCAGAAGCCCCAACGTGCGCACGACCTCTAGCTTATCCGCACTGTCGCGACGCGCCTGAACCGAGAATGCAGCCTGACCGAGGTAGCGGACCGGTTGACCGAAGCGTATCATCATATTTCGAAAGGACGCTGCTTCGGTTGCTGATCGGCACAGCGCATCAAGCCGCTCGACGATCGCGCGTGGGGTTCCCTGCGGCACTATGACGCCCGCCAGTACGGGTTGCAGCGTCGGCAGGCCGAGCTCGCGCGTGCTCGGCACGTCGGGTGCTTCGATGCTTCGATTATCGCCGAACACGGTCAGGAGCCGCACCGGCTGCCCACGGACGCTTCCGAGCGTGACCACGCCCAGACCGACGCGGCCGCTGATGAGTTCGGGAAGCATGCCCGCTTCGCCTCGATAAGCCACGTCCACGATCTGCAACGACAATCTGTGGACGATGTTGGCGAAGTATAGGTGACTCAGGCTGCCCACGCCGTTGTGCGCGTAGGTCATGTCTCCCGGGCGGGAGCGTAATGCGGCGATCAGGTCGGGCATGCTTCGCAGCGGCGACTGCTCGGCCACGGCCACGCCCATGACGTTCTCGAAAACTTTGCAGACACACTCGAAGAATTCGGTCCTGAAGCGAACGTTGCGCACGCTGTGGGCTGCGGTGGAGATCGGGATGATCGGGCCGAAACCAAGTTTGTGGCTGTCGGGGCGCGCAGTGGCGACCGCTTGCGCTCCGATGATGCCGCCACCGCCGTCACGATTGAGGACAAGGAAATGCCCCTCAGAGACGTCGGACATGGCCTGGGCGAAGGCGCGCGCTACGGTGTCGACGAGGCCCCCGGTCTGTCAGGCCACAATGACTTGCACCGGGCGGTCGGGATAATTGTCCTGTTGCGCATTGGCCGGATCCAGTGTCGTGCCGCACAAGGCCGAGCATGAGAGCGCGCCAAGGACGCGGCTCATGCGGCGTCTCCACCGGCCGGGATCGTTGGCGAACTGGGCGCCGCGATGGTGAGTCCTCTGCTCACTCTTCGTCGACATTTCCCCCCACAAGGCCACATTCTGATGTACCGGCGTCTGCGCCTGGCAGGGCAACGACGGCACTGTCATTGCGGAGAGGGCCTCCACAGAGGGCCCTCCTGCTCCAGCGATCTAACTGTTGAATATTCAGTCGCAGGCCGGCCTCGGGCCACTGCAAGGCCGCGACAGTCCCGCGACGCGACAGCGTGACATAGGCCGTGCGCACATCCCCAGCGCCGAAGCAGATGTTGGTCGGATGGGGCGTCGCCGTCAGCTTGTCGGGTTTGCCGACGAGTTCCCGGGCGACGGCATTCACGCGGACCACCTGGCGCGCCACCTCCTCTGCCACGCCGCGCGTGATGGCCGAGACGATGGCCGTGGATGCGGCATAAAAGTTTCGACTTGATCGCCCCGCGGGTACGCGCCGTGGTCAAGGCAGCCGAGATGATTGCCCTGCCATCAAGCGCCTGCATGACCGGGGCGGCGGCACGCGAGCAGGCGAAGACCGGGCGTGCGATCAGGTTCATGATGTCATCGTAGAACGCAACGTCGATGTCTCGTAGCAGATACCGCTTCACCAACACGCCGGTATTGTTGACCAACACGTCAAGTGCTCAGAGCCGCGCGTGCGCCGTCTCGATCAATTCGCGACAGGCCTCGATGGGTCGTACACCGGCCTTCATCGCGACCACGTCACCGCCCGCCGCGCGGACCTTCTCCAGACGGGGCCGTTTTCCGCGCCCCCTAGCACGATGACGGGAGGGCTGCCGGCACGACAGCACATGGCGCATGCCTTATTTCCTCATCTCGTGCGCATTCCGCGCCCAACGGAGGATACCGGGAAAGCACCGGCGGACTTGTCAGATTGCCAGAATGCGTAGTCATCAGGACCGTATTTGCAATCCGAATGATCGGCAACGCGTGTTCTTCGAAAGATCCCATGTACGGGACAGCGAGGCGCTGCCCGGTCCTCCGGGAGGCTGAACGAGGCCAGAACGCGGTGCGGTGAGGCCGATCAGGGCCGCTGCTGCTGGATGGCGAGGGAAGCCGTCGGGCGCAACAACACGGCCGGAGCAGACGAGAGATGATGCAGACACGAAGGAACTTCCATCGTCTAGCGATGGCGGCGACGATGCTCGGCACAAAGCCCGCGACCGCGCAGGAACTGTGGCCGCAGCGGCCGGTGAGGATTGTCGTGCCCTACAGTCCTGGTGCATCGACCGATCATGTCTCCCGCAGGATGGCGCAGGATCTGGCGGCACGTCTCGGTCAGCCCTTCATCGTAGAGAATAAAACAGGCGCCATGGGAACCATCGGCATGGCGGAGGTCGCGCGCGCTAGCGCGGACGGCTATACCTTCCTAGGAATGGACAGCGGCTTCACGATGTTGCCGAGCCTGGTACGTTCGACGCCGTTCGACGCGGACCGCGACTTCGTGCCGATCGGGGCCTACGTCTTCTCGCCCCTGGGTGTGGTCGTCAACGCGGCTAGCCCTTACAAGACGCTGCAGGACCTACTCGAGAGGGCACGCGCAGTGCCGGGGAAGATCACGTTCGGCTCCGGTGGCATTGGCACCTTTCCCCAGCTCGCTACCGAGGACCTCGCCTCGAGGGTCGGCGTGTCTCTTCTGCACGTGCCGTTCCGCGGCGCAGCTGAGGGGGCGCAGGCACTGCTATCGGGCACGATCGATATGCAGATTGCCTCCCCCGCGACCGTGCTCGGCAATCTGGGACTTGGTGGCCGGATGAGGATGCTGGCCATCGGAAGCGAACGTCGACTGAACCGCCTGCCGGACGTGCCGACCTTTGCGGAGGCCGGGGTGGAGGGCTTCGTGCTGCGCAACTGGATCGGTCTCTTCGCCCCACGAGGCACCGCGCGGGCGATCGTCGACCGGATGGCCCAGGAGATCGTTGCTGCGATGAACACCCCGGAGATGAAGTCCTATGCGGAAGGCATCGCCGCCGAGCCGCGGGTGGCCGTGGGGGAAGACCTCTCAGCGCTGCTGAGGGCCGAGAGCGACCGCTGGAAGGCCGTTATTCAGCGGATCGGTTTGACTCCTCAGTAGGCACTGCGGCGCATCTCAACGCCGCTGTTGCGATGCCACGGCCCGCAACAGCGCCCCGTATCGATCGACGTCCCGGCGAAGGCGGGTGGCGCATCCCCTGGAGCTCGATCCGACCGGCTCGAAGGCGCTCTGCGCAAGCACGCGGAGCACTTCGGGCAACTGAAGCGCCGCGCCGAAGGCGCTGTTCAGACGGTCAATGACGGTCCCCGGTGTGTCCCGCGGCGCGAGCACGCAGAACCATCCCGCCGCATCGAAGTCCCCTATGACCGAAGCCATGGGCGGCAGGCCCGGAGCTGGCCTTGGAGTCGTGACCGCCAGAGTTCTACGCCGCGCGCTGGCAGGCAGCCTGGGACTCGCTGCTCCGCGAGGCTTCCCTTTCCCTGGAGGAGCGCCTCGCACGCTTCTACACAGCGTATCTCGGTGCGCTGGAGGACGGTCCGTGGCTGCGGATTTTCGCCTTCTCCGGCCTACAAAACCAGAAGGCGAGCCAGCACTACATGGCCTCGATACGCGTCCGCGTCATCCAGCCAATCGCAACCGGCTTGCAGGCGCTGGCATCTGGCGAAGCCGGGCGGCCGGAGCCCGCCCTGATGGAACTTGCCTGGGCTCTGCACGGTGAGCTCTGCTTCAATCCCATCTGCAACCGGCTGCTCGGCATTCCCGCTGCGAGGATGACATCGGCAGAGATACGTTGCCGTCTTTCGACGTGGCTGCATGGGTACGCGAGCGATGTCAACAAAACGGGCGGCGTTGCGGCTCCGCTGCCCCGATCGGGCTGAGTTAACCTGGCCGGGCACGAGGCGGCCACCATGTCAGCGGACAGGGTTGCTCCGCGCCGAAGCGGCCGGAGCTGGCTCGCGTTCAGATGACCCCTATGCTGGACGCCTCGCGCTATGTCGGAACTGCCGCCTGCGGCCATTCTAGCCCACTCCGACCTTCCTACCGTGAGCCGAACCCCTGCGGCTCAGAAGCTGCTGTGCTAGATAGGTTCGACCGACTGACGGAGACCGCCTCATGAAGCCCAGCACCACACGCCGCGCCGCGGGCGCGCTGCTGGCCGGCGCCTTCGCCGCTCATCTGCCGGGCCTCGTCCGCGCGCAGGGAAGCTCCTCCTCGACGCTCCGCCTCTTCGTCACGCAACCTCCGGGTGGTGGCACCGATGTGATCGCGCGCCTGATGGCCGAGACGATGGGGCGAGCTCTGGGCCAGACATTGGTGGTGGACAACCGACCAGGGGCCAATGGCGTACTTGCGGTAAACGCGTTGAAGCAGGCGCGACCTGACGGCAGCGCGGTGCTGCTGGGTGGCGTCTCGCTGTTCAGCTTCAACCCAAACCTCTACTCGAAGCTTCCCTACGACGCCACCCGGGACTTTACCTACATAGCACCCGTCGTGGATACGGCCCTCATCCTCGTTGCCGGTCCCAAGAGCGGGCTCACCAGCCTCGCCCAGCTCGTGAACCGGGCGAAGGCCGAGCCAGACCGGCTGACCTATGCCAGCGTTGGCATCGGCAACTCCACCCATCTCTCCATGGAGATGCTGACCGACACGGCCGGAATCCGCATGACGCATGTGCCTTTCAACGGCTCCGGCCCTTCACTGACCAGCGTCATGACGGGTGAGACCGATTGCATGGTGATCCCGCTCGTCACGGCCCTGCCGCAGGTCCAATCCGGCAACCTCGCAGCGCTTGCGATGCTGACCCGCGAGCGCGTGGCGGCTCTGCCCGAGGTGCCCACGCTGAAGGAGCTGGGGCTTGAAGGGCTCGTCATGCCGGGATGGTACGCGCTGGTCGGCCCTGCCGGGATGTCTGCGCCAGTTATCGAGCGGATCAACGCCGCCGTCCAGGCGGCGCTGGACGACTCCACCGTCGCGAAGGCGCTGCGGGACCAGTATCTCGAACCGATGCGAGGCAGCGCGCAGTTCGTGCGTGACAGCGTGGCAAAGGACAGCGCCGATTGGGGCGCATTCATCCGCCGCCGGAACCTCCGCGTCGAATAGCGTCTCGGCCCGCCATGTGGGATGGCCGATTGCCTCCGCTTGTCCCAGGCGGGACTACTCGACCGGTCGTTCCACGGGGCGCGCGGTGGCAGAAGCGTGATGCGAGATCCTCTCCTGGCCTGCCACGCTGGCCGCTGCGTCCCGCAGGAAGGTCAGCATCGCGTGCCAGCTCGCCTCGCTCGCCTGGGCGTTGGCCGCGGCCGTGCCGCCCCCGGTGGTGACGATGCCGCTGACCGGATGCGGCCATGCGATGTGGGTGGTCGGCTGGTAAGGGTGGCTGATGGCGTGCCCCGCCCCCTCGAAGGCGAGATGCGCATGCGGCCAGGGGTGGTTCGCGGCCGTCAGCGCCTCCTGCACCATCTCCGCGTAGCGGGTACTCGGCCAGGAGCCGTCATCCGTGCCGGAGATGCTCAGCACCGGTCCCCGGATGCGTTCAACAGGGATGCGGGCGGCGGCCACCGCCTCGGCATCGCCGAGAGCGGTCTCCACCCCGCGGGCATGGCGGCGTGGCGCCGCTGCTTCGTCATAGGGGGCCCAGCTCGCCGTGCGGTTGCTCTCCCAGACATGCGGGATGGGCCGCCCCTCCAGCGTCCAGGCATGACCATCCCGGCCCCCCTGCGCCGGGTCGGCCGCGCTCATGGCTCCGTGCACCACCGCCCCTGGCACATAGGCCACAACGGCCGAGACGCGGTCCGGGAAGGTGGCACCCAGCAGCAGCGCCAGCTCGCCACCACGGGACTGGCCGGAGACTGCGACGAAGCCGCCGGGCGGCGACACCGCGGCCCGCAGCCAGTCGATGCCGCGCGTGAACATCTCGAGCGGCGTATTGGAAATATAGCGCGGCAGGCCGGGCGCGCCGAAATAGCCCAGCGCCAGCGCTGCGAAGCCGTGGGAGGCCAGCAGCGCCGCCCTCGGCTCGTTGATGCCGCCGCCCGACCCGTAGAGCACGACCACGGCCGGGTGAGGCCCATCGCCAGGCGGCAGGAAGAGCGTGCCGACCAGCCCATTCTCCCGCAGCTCGCGCCGTGTCACGCCGGGCGCCTTGAAGCGCGCGGTCATGGCGGTCGCGGCGCGAAGCGTGCCCGCCTCGGCCGTCAGTCGGGATTGCACGGGACGGGCCGCCAGCGGGCCGGTGGCATCGGCCGTCGAGGCGGCCAGTCGCTTTTCCTGGGACCAGATCAGCCCCATGGCTGAGACGCCCGAGTAGCTGCCCTCCAACGGCGGGTCCCGCGTGGCGTCCACCACGCCCTCCGCATCAGCGAGAAAGGTGGCGCCCCCGGCCCAGCGGCCGCCATCTGGCCAGTCGGTCTCGATCGCCACGCGCACGGCGGCGCCGGCCGGCGCGCCCTCCACCCGGATGCGGCGTGGCACGTCCAACAGGGCATCCGCAGGTTCGACGACGAGGCGCATGCTCAGCTCTCCCACTCCACCATCATGGCCGCCGTGCGGTCGGAGACGAGGGCGAGACGGAGGGGCCGCGCCGGGCTGCCCAGAGATTCCGGTCGTGGAACACCGAGATGATGCCCGCCTCCCCCATCACGACCCGGACCGATCCCCGCAGGATCGCCTCGCGCTTCGTGTCGTCCAGCTCCTGCACCGCCTCCTCCGGCAGCCGGTCCGATTCCGGATTGGAATAGCGGCCCCAGTTGGAGGCGCCGCGCCCCCTGACAGGGTCGTAGGAGCCAATGACGTTGACCAGCGCGTAGGAGACCTCGCCCGTCCCGTTTCTCGCCGCACCTTGCCATTGCTTGCGACAATGAGGATCGACGTTATTTCCAGGGGAACGTCCAGACCAGCAAGGTAACTCATCCTGACCTCCTGACCTCCTGATACATGCAGCCCCATCAGCCCGCAGCACCAGTCTGGTCCCTCTACCCGCAAAAACGCCAGGGACCAGCTCGGCGAGCCGAATACCTCATCTCTTCGTTGTGGTGGCTCCTCCTCATCGGCGAGCCTCCGTCCCGCAGCACTAGCCGCATAGGCTCCACTCAGGTGTCTCAGAAACTGCGGGCGGTACAGTCCTCCGCCCCACGGTTGAATGAGACTGTGAGAGTGTTCGAGCCGTCTGGAGGGCCTGACCCGGATTGAGACTGACCTCGTGTCGTTGGGATGATCTGTCGGTTCTCCGGGCGGCACCTGCCGGTCGAGCGGGATGTGACCTCATAGGAGCTTGAGGCCTTCCATCCCATCACAGTCCTGTCCGCTCGCTGGACCGTCGGGCTCCTCAACCCGTCTGGAGCCTCTCTTCATGAGCGAAGCTCTTCGTTCCCGCGAGGTCATCGTCGGCGTCGACACCCATAAACACGTCCACGCTGCCGTGGCGATCAACGAGCTCGGCGCGCGCCTCGGCGCCACGACGATCCCAGTGGGTACCAAAGGGTACCGGGAGCTGGAGGTCTGGGCATGCTCACTCGGGGCTGTCCGCGCCTTCGGCATCGAGGGCACGGGCTCCTATGGTGCTGGCCTGTCCCGCTTCCTACACGCGCAAGGCCACGCCGTGCTGGAGGTCAATCGCCCCGACCGGCAACTCCGGCATCAGCGGGGCAAGAGCGACCCGCTCGACGCCGAGGCCGCCGCCCGCGCCGTGCTGGGTGGACAGGCGGCCGGTTTGCCCAAGTCCGGCACTGGCACGGCAGAGATGATCCGGCACCTCAAGGCCGCACGCGACGGGGCAGTCAAAGCGCGAACGCAGGCCATGGTGACCCTCAAAGCCCTGATTGTCGGCGCTCCATCGACCCTGCGGGAGCAAGTCGAGGCACTCAGCGGCAAGATGGCACTGCTCCGCCACCTCGTTGCCCTGCGCCCCGGCCCGCTGACCTCGATCACGGCGTCGGCCAAGTTCGGCCTGCGCGCACTCGCCCGGCGCTGGCTGGTACTCGACGAGGAGATCAAGGCCCACGACATCGAACTCAAACGCCTCACAGAGCGGCGTGCGCCCAACCTTGTCCAGGCGCACGGGATCGGCACGGGCACGGCCGCCGAGATGCTGCTGCTCGTCGGTGACAACCCCGAGCGGATCCGCTCGGAGGCCGCCTTCACCAAGCTGTGTGGCGCCTGTCCTATCCCGGCCTCGAGCGGCAAGACCAACCGTCACCGTCTCAATCGCGGGGCCAACCGCCAGGCCAACGCCGCCCTGTACCGGGTCGTCCTCACCCGAATGCGCGGCCACCAGCCCACCCTCGAATACGTCCGCCGCCGCACCGCCGAGGGCAGGAGCTCGCGCGAGATCGTCCGCTGCCTCAAGCGCTACGTCGCCCGCGAGATCTTTGGCCTTCTCTGCGTTTTGCCAGCCCGGGCCGATACGCCTGCAAACACCGCTTGACCGACATAGGAGCATCACCCCGCAAGCGGACGGTATCCGCTGGTGGGGTGCGTGATAACGACAGAGACGACGGATGCCGCTGGTCCAGCTCGGGGTGGGCAGATGTCGCGGCAGCGCAAGCGGGATGGGGTGCTTCGGCTACTCCGCGGCGAGGACCTGGAGACGGTCTCGCGGGCGCTGGGCGTCACGGCGGCGACCCTGACCGGCTGGCGTCAAGGCTCTTGTCCTGGCGTGTGTGCCTGCCCCGGCTCCTCGTGTCTGCCGGAAGCACCACCGCATTAGGCCTAGCGGGCCATGTTCCGCCCGTTCACCCCACTGGAGCGGGGCGCTGCGGCACGGTCCCGCTCAGAAATACCAGCCATCATGGACCTGTTACCTTCAACAGTTTTTCCGCCGAAAAACTTGGCCCATCGCAGTCCTGCCTGTCGGTGGTGGCCTTCAACGGTCGCCGCTGGACTTGTTGCTGCGGCGCCTGGAGGCTGCCCCGCGTTCCTCCCGGCGCGGTCCGGCTGCCGTGGCTGGCTGGGCACCACCCTTCCTGATCACGCAGGGCTCGCTGGCGCGCCGGGGAAAGGGGGAAAGGAGGCGCTACCTCGGACGGTGCTCCTCGACGCAGGCGCACGGACCCCCCCCCCTGCATGTTCGCTGTGGCCTACCGCCGCAGGTCGAGCCAGCGGTGCACGAGGGGCACGGCCGCCGCACCGGGCCCGCCGGGGTTGTAGGCCCGGCAGCGCGGGCTCGGATGGTAGACGGTCGACAGCTCCACCCGTCCCATCTGCATGGACTGGTTCCAGGCTGGCATGGCGGTGATGCCGAGCACCCGAGCCAGGGGTGCTCGCTGGGCCGCTCCCACCGCGACCAGCACGCCTAGCCGGTCGCGAAGTGTCGCCACGACACTCTCGGCCCTCACGACTGCAACGCTCCCGGCGCGCGTCAGGGTCCTGGGCGGAGCTGTGTAGAGATTGACGGCGAGCATGCGCCCGAGCGGGCCCGCACCCGCCAGGCGCCAGCAGCGGATGGCGCTCGCCCGTGTTGCCGTCCCGGAGGCAAGGGCCTCCGCGTCCCGATCCTCCAATCGGGGCGCATCCTGGAATGCGAGCACCGGAACGCGCTCGACCCTGAGGCGATCGAGACGACGCATCGCGCGCTCGACCGTCGCGACCAGTGCTGGGCACCCGGCCTCGATTTGCAGTTGCTGACGAAGGAGGTGGCGCATGCTGGCTCCAGTCTCGGGGCCGCACGAGCGCGGACCCCTCCAGCAGGCATGACGGCGCTTCAGGCCTATTCGTGAGTTTGCCGTTGCCGATAGCCGCAAGGCTGTCGGGAACGGCTTCAGTCGCTCGCCGGACGTCGATCCGATGATCGACCGGTGGAGCGCCGAGGAGCGCGGCCAAGATGCGATGTTGCGGATGACCGAGCTGCCGAAAGAGGGCCAGCGCTTCATCCTCGTCTACGGCGATGTGGACGATGCGTCCGTCACCTCGAGCACTGGCCCCTTCGAGACGCTCGAAGAGGCGCGGAGCTGGTTCCTCAAGGGCGGCCGCTGACCCATGCCCGGGCAGACCCCATCCCCAGATGCGGTGGGGATGTGCCACCGCGACGGCACGAAGCAGTGCGCGGCGATCCGGCGCGAAGATCGGCGGCGCTGGCTCCAACTGTCAGGATGGGCGCCCGGCGCCAAGATCCTCTGATCAGCCTTCCACAACTCCTTCAGGGGGGCGGGCAAGGGTCCTCTGGATGTTTTGTCTCCTACTCGGTCCAGGCATCACCCTCGCGAATGCTCCTAAGCTTGCCGTCGGTGATACCGCGACCACGCGCAGATCGCTGACCCGCGGCACCCCAAAGACAGCGAGAGGTTTGCGCGATCGACTGTCGCACGGTCTCCGCCATCCAGATCGAGTCAGTACTAGCAGCAAAACCGGCGGCGATAGACATGGTCGTCCGGATCAGACGCCAGCTCCATCAAAGGGGGCCTGTTTCGCGGAACGTCAGGCAAGTCTTAAGCGAGCCAGGTTCAGCATCACAGGCCGGGCTGATTGCCTCACCCTCTTTGGTCTGCTTCAGGAGATTCGAATGACCCTCACGCAAACCCTCTTCGGCTTCAAGGGTAGGCTCGGCCGCCTTGCCTACCTCGGCTTTTCGGCGCTGGTCCTGTTCGTCCTACTCATTTCGACCATGGTCGGCGCGCTTCTGATGCACTCGGGCAGCGCTGCCATGGCTATGCCAGCCTTCTTAATGGTTGGAGCCACCGCTCTGTGCTGCTGGGCGGCACTGGCGCTCACGGTCAAGCGGCTGCACGACATGGACATGTCAGGTTGGAATACCGTCTGGATCTACGCGGTCATGGTGGTGGGGAGCATGTTCAGCGGGGCACCGAACGTCGGCCCAGTTCTATCGGCTGTGATCACCCTGCCTCTCTGGGCCTGGCTAACCTTCAAGACGGGTACCGAGGGTTCGAACAGGTTTGGCCCGCCTCGGGAGCCGGCGCAGACGGCAGCGACCGGGCATAGTCAAGTCTGCCCAACGCCGTCCCCGGCACCTGATCAAAGCGCCACATAGATCAACTCGGCGCCACCCCGAATCACGCAACAAGGCCGTCAGCATCCGTAACGGGGCGGACCGGAACCCAAGGAAAGTCTGCCAATGTCTTCCCCGGAAAAGTCACGGTGTTCGTGCCTAAGAACACGTCGCGCGCGAAGGCATGCACGCAGTTGATTTGGAGAAGGGCGTCGGGGTCCCATTTCGCCTTTGGGTCCGCGGCGAAGGCCTTCAGCATTTTGCCGATGTGAAGCCAAAAAGAAGCAAGCGACTCAGAGATGACGAAGTAGAGGCCTTCGCCCCGGCAGTAGTCCTCGTCGAGGTTGAAGCTAGTCACGAGCGCGCTCCCGAGAGCGTTCCGGGTGTGCCAATTGGGCATCCGCACGTACCCGGCCTCGTCCTCCACGAAAGCCTTGCAGATATCGTTTATGACAGCCATCACGTCGTCATATTCGATCTTCTGCTTGAACCGCGCGATGTAAGCGTTGAGCGCGCGCAAGAGCAGGTCCGAAACTACGTCAGTTGAGCCTAAATAGTTCGGCTGCATCGCCGCCGTGAGCGCTTGGACCATCGGGTCCACCTGCGGCTCCGTCAGGCCGTTCACGAGCAGGTTGTCGATCACATCGAGAATAAGGGTACGGTCCCACTCATCGTCCGTGTTCTCGTACTGCGCTGGATCCCGGTTCAAGTCGGCCCATGCTGCTCGCCAGTCCTCACCCTCGCGCTCGAAAATTACCTGGTAGTAGCAGTACCCCGTCCAACTCCGGTGCAGGTAGAGAAGGTCGTCCTCAAACCACGCGAACCATCGATCCTCCATGCTCGCCGGGAGGAAGCCCCGCCTTATCCGCTCCATAGCAGCGTCACTGTAGGGGAGGTTCAACACGATCCCCGTCCGCCGGTCGGGCAGCGGAGTGGTTGTCCAGTCGTCCTTGCAGGTCGCCGGCCACTGCATGTAGGGAACTTGCTTCATCGCGTTCTGCGCTGCACGCAGGACGGTGAGGTCGCGCTCGCGACCCGACTTCGTCTTGGTCTCCGCGATCAGCTGCTCGGCCTCTTCGAAGGTGACCCAACGGGTGGCCGAGGTCTCCGAGTTGAATGACTTTTGGCTGCCGCGCGGCCCCATGAGGAAGAAGGCGGTTGTCGTGGTGGTGCCGGCGAAGACGCGGGGGATGAGGGCGGTGATCTCCACCTCGTATCCTGTTTCCTTGCGCACCTCCCGGAGAGCGGCATCCGCCGGGGACTCGCCCTTGCGCGGGCGGCCCCTCGCAAAGGTCCAGACATAGCCACCAAAGTGCCCGCTCGGCTCCCGAAGGAGGACTTTGCCCGTGCGGCTTACGAGTACGCCGCCATATGCATCTGCCATTGGTATTTGGTCGGTCATTGGATATCCCGGGTGGGTTCCGCCCGCGCCTAAGTTTGATGCGCCACAACGGCTTTGGCTATAGTTCCCGGACCAATCGGCCTGTCTCGACGGCTGCGTCGCCCATTGCCCACAGATGGCTGTGTAGAGACTCACGGCGAGCAGGCACCCGAGCCGGCCCGCAAGCGAGGGCCTCTGCGTCCCGGTCCTCCGATCGGAGCGTATCCTGGAATGCGAGCACCGGAATGCGCTCGACCCTGAGGCGATCGAGGCGACGCATCGCTCGCTCGACCGTCGCGACCAGTGCTGGGCACCCGGCCTCGATTTGCAGTTGCTGACGAAGGAAGTGGTGCATGCTGGCTCCAGTCTCGGGGCCACACGAGCGCGGACCCCTCCAGCAGGCATGACGGCGCTTCAGGCCTGTTCGTGAGTTTGCCGTTGTCGGGAACCGCAAGGCTGTCGGGAACGGCTTCAGCCGCTCGCCGGTCCGACGAACGAGGGAGGAGGTAGAGAGAGGAAGAGATGACCCGGTCGGCGGGGCTGGGGGTGGGTCGCGGCTCGTGCCGCCCCACCCCCAGCCCCCGCCGCTCGGGATCAGGAAGACACGGTGTGAGGGCGGTCCACAGAGGACCGCAGAAATGCATCAGTCGACGACCAGCGTACCCACTGCCCGCGCCCGGCACGCGGGCCCACTCACAGCGCGTAAGGCGCCAGATTCCGGATCACCCGGCCGGCTCCGTCCGACGGAGCGCGCCGTCCTGGCCCTGGTATGGCGGCTCACTCACGAGGCGGCATGGGAGGCGGCTCGGCTCGTCCTGGGTCGACGTGACCCGGACCTACCGGACGTCGCAGCAGTAGCTGCCTACCGGGTGGTCCTCGGGGCCCTGGCTAGGGCTCCCGCTGGTGCCCGGTTCCTGTTCCCCGAAGTCAGTTCCCGTAGTCCGCGCCTCGAGCGCTCTGCCACCGTAACCGCCCGGCACGCGGCTTGTGACCTCCTCCGTGCTCGGCACGGTCGCCGTCGCGGAGCATGGCGCCGCGTCGATCCGCTGCGACGCGGGGATACCGTGGGGATCTCGGACGCGCACCTCTCCCCTGCTCTCTCCCCGGAAGCACGCCTGCTGGCCCGTGAGCGCCAGCGAGCGCTGCGGGACCTGCTGAGCGCGGCCGGCCGCCTTCCGCGCGGCCAGCGCGAGGCGTTCGCCGCGCGCCTCTCCGGCCGCAGCCCGATGCCCCCCGCCGCGCGCCAGGCGCTTCGTGCCGCACTGGCCACGCTGCGCCGTCACGGAGCCGCCGCGGCCTGACCGCGCCGCGCCCTCACAAATCCTGCAACACGACGGCCCGCGCCCGAGGGCGCGGCCGTCTCTCCACGAGATCGTCCATGAATCACGTGCTCCGCCCCGACCTCGTTACCCCTGCTCGTGCCCATCGCGCCGCACCGTGGACGCGAAGGGTGCTCGCTCTCCTTCCCGAGGACGCCAGTTCGTTCGGCGGGACCGTTCGCATCCGCCACGACGGTTTGTTCGCCCAGCACCGCACCGGCGCCGGCGATGCGCTCGGCTGGGAGGCGGTCGTCCCTGGCGCCAACGAACGGCCGCTCGTCCGCTACACGCGAGGCGCGGCGCGCGGCCTCGTGCACGAGGCGCCCCGCTCGGGGGCGCCTCGTCTCCTCCTGGTGGAGGGCGCGCTCGCTGCCCTCGCCGCGCGCGCCCTCGCGGGCGAGGCCGAGCGCGGCCTCCTCGTCTGCGGGCTCGGCGGGGTGTGGACGGCGGCGGCGGCCGACCACGTCGCGACGCTCTGCCGGCGCACGGGAGTCGCGGAGGTCTTGGTCGCCAACTCCACCCATCACGCGGCCGGCCAAGCCCTTCGCGTCGAGGCACTCGCCGACCTGCACGCCCTGGGCCTCTCAGTCGTCGAGCGGGCCGGGCCTCCTGGCGGCTGGGCGGCGGCGTTGCGGGACCTGCGCGGGGCGGAGGACGTTCGGTGAGCGGGCTGAGCGAGCGCGCGGTGCGGGGGTGGGTGCGGGCGCTGCCCGCGCCCGCCTACGAGGTCGCCGTCGTCCCCGGGGACGGGGAGAGCGGCTCCGCGGAGCGGCGGCGGGTCAGCGGGGACGGCGTGCTCAGGATCCTCCCCTGGCTGCGGGCCCGGAACGCGGCCGGGGCGCATGTCTACGCCCGCCCGGCCAACCCGGCCTTCGTTCTGGTCGACGATCTGGACCCGGATGCGCTCGACGTCCTCACCGCGGCCGGGCATCGCCCGGCCGCGGTCGTGCTGACCAGTCCCTACAACCACCAGGTCTGGCTGGCGCTGGGCCGTGGCGCCGAAGGGGATGCGGCGCTCACCCCGGCCCTGTCCTCGGCCGTGGCCCGTGTCGCTGCGCGGCGATTCGGCGGCGACCCGGGCGCGGCCTCGGCAGCACAGCACGGCCGCCTGCCCGGGCTGTGCAACAGAAAAGCTACCCATGCCGACCACACCGGCAGAGGCCCATACGTCCTTCTCGTCGCCGCCGCGGGTGGGGTGGACCCGGGTGCGGGCGCGCTCCTGGCGGCGGCCAGAGAGGAGCTCGCGGTCCGGGAGGCCAAGGCGCTCGCCCCCTCCCGACCCCCTCGCACCCGGCGCGCCCGCTTGCGGCCCTGTACGCCGGCGCAGGAGTGGGCCGCCGCACGCCTCCGGGTCGAGGGGGCCTGCATCGGTGGACAAGCCATCGACCGCTCACGGCTGGACTTCGCCGTCGCCGCCCGCCTGCTCGGACGCGGAGCGTCGGAAGCCTACGTGCGCGACGTCCTACTCGCGGGCGAGCGAGCGAGGGGCATGCGAGGCGCGGCAGCCGAGGCCTATGTCGCACGCACCGTCGCCGCAGCTGCGATGGCCCAGCGGTGACCTGCTGGACGACTAGTCGCTTCGGCATCGTCCTCTTTGTTTGGGCACCGGCAAGATGCGCCAACACCTCCGGAGTGTGAGCAGCGCTGGAGGAGCGTGCTGTCGCGGTCCGGCAGCACGCCGCAGGGGGAAGCGGGAAGTCGCTCCATGAGGGGCGTCTCCCTGCCGGATAGCGAGGACCTCACCGAAGGAACGCGCGTCGGGCGCCTCGTCACGCTCCGCAACGTCGACGGACGACATCACGTCGCTACCGCCGGTGCGGTGGTCGCCTTCCACGAGGAGGATGGTGACGTATTCCTCCACGCCGGCGATCCCGCGATGCGCCCCGCTGTCTCTCTCACCACCGTCCTTGACTGAATCGAGGTGCGCTGACGCGCCGCCACCGGAGCCTCAGTCCATCCTGCTGACGAATGGCCGGATGACCGACCTTACTCAGAGGTAGACCAGGATGATCAGCCTCATGCCTTGGACCCAGACGGGCGGGGGTGCGACGTCCCTCGTCCCAATCCGCCCGGCACACCCGAAAGAGAGCACGTTCGAACAGGCCGGCAGCTGAACCATCATTCACGTCGTGAATGAGGCACTTCCCCGATTCGAGAAAGGCGGACGCTTCTGACATCGAAGTCGGGACGGCTCCTACGAACCAGTAGGGCCGCGACGGCTGCGACAGGAGAGCCCACGTGCCCCGCCGGAAGCAGGAGCAGGCCAAAGCAGGACGGGGGGATCACCCCCTAATGCCCCGGCCTGTCCTTCCGGCCCCCGACGCCGGGGGCGCCAAGCGCCTGTCCGCCGTCGATCGGTCTGCCGGCACCCTCTTCCAGCAGACGGGTATCTCCCCGCGCCTGCTGAGCGTCGAGCAGGCCGCCGCCTACTGCGGCGTGTCCCGTCGCACCTTCGACGAGCACATTCGACCGCGCCTGAAGACGCTCAGCTTTACCAGCCGCGTCCTCGTCGACCGCGTCCGGCTCGACGAGGAACTGGACCGCATCTCATCCCCCCTCGCCCATGCACCGGAGGGTGGTGACGCGCTCGCCGCGCGTCTCCGCGCCCGGTCGCTCGGGGAGGCCTCCCTCAAACCAAGATCAACGGAAAACTCACGTGAAGGAGCCGAAAGGCGTCCAGGTCATCCGTCGCAAACGCACGGACGGGACCGAAGCGCTCTACTACTACCACCGCCCGACGGGGACCGCGCTCTCCAGCGACCCGGGGGAGCGGCGCATCCAGGCCGCGCGGCTCAACGGCGACGCCCTGCCGCACCCCTCTCTAGTCAGGGGGTCACTGGCCTGGGTCATCGACGAGTACAAGACGAGTGAGACCTGGGCCAAGCTCGAGGAGAGCACCCGCGCCGACTACAGGTGGCACCTCGACAAGCTCGCCGATGAGTTCGGCGACCTGCCCGTGGCGGCCATGGGCCGCGAGGGCGTCAAGGAGTACCGCAAGGCACTCATCGCGGCAGGCCAGCCCTACAACACCTATCACCGGCTGAAGAAGCTGAAGATGGTGCTGAACTACGCCCGCCTCGAACTGGGGCTGATGCGCGACGACCCGTTCGAGGGCGTGGACATTCCCTCGCCCCCGCGCCGCGACGCGGTCTGGTCCCCGGAGGAGGACCGCATTCTCCTCGAGCATGCACCACCCCTCATCCGCCGTGCCTTCACCCTCGCGGCCTACACCGCCCAGCGGCCGGCGGACTGCCTCAACATGACCTACGACTGCATCGGGCAGACGGTGGAACACGGGAACCGAAAGGTTCTCTGGGTCATGCTGCGGCAGCGGAAGACGAAGCAGCCGGTCTGGGTGCCCCTTCACCCGACCCTGAGGGCGGAGATCGCTACCCGCCTGCACGGCAAGAGCAACCTCATCGCGCCCTCGCCCACGGGTAGGGTCTGGGACCTGCACAACTTCGCCCGGGCCTTCCGCTCCGCCCGGATCGAGGCGGGCTTGCCGGACAGCCTGCAGTTCCGGGACCTCCGCCGGACGGCGATGGTCCGCCTCGCCGAGGCCGGAGCCACCGTGCCCCAGATCGCGGCCATCTCGGGCCATTCGATCGAGCAGACGCAGAAGATCCTGGA
Source organism: Roseomonas sp. GCM10028921 (assembly GCA_042666135.1). Taxonomy (GTDB): domain Bacteria; phylum Pseudomonadota; class Alphaproteobacteria; order Acetobacterales; family Acetobacteraceae; genus Roseomonas. The sequence continues at coordinate 41,951 of JBHTFH010000001.1, forward strand.
GCACTACCTGCCGCGGAACCGTCAGATGGCGCTCGGCGCCATGGACCTGCTCATAGAGCGGAGCGGCTCTATCCGCCGCGGCTTCGTGCTGCTGCAGGGTGGGCAGGGGAATGGAGAAGGGGCGCCCGCGATTACCGGGACTGACGGCGCGACTGAGCTGTAAAACGGCCTGTAAAAAACGCTGTAAAAAACGGCGAGGCCGGACGGAACGCCCGCTCTCGTAAGTCTTTGAAATAAGGGTGAAAAATGATGGTCGGAGCGGCGGGATTCGAACCCACGACCCCCAGTCCCCCAGACTGATGCGCTACCAGGCTGCGCTACGCTCCGTTGCCGCGGGGTCTAGCACCCGCCTGCAGGCGCCTCAACCCCGCTCCGTAGGATTTCGCGGATAGAGGCGAAATCCGCGCTCAGCGCGCGGCCAAGGCGCGCAGGGCCGTGGCAATGCTCTCGAGCTCGTCCAGGCAGGCGCGCAGCTCGGCGGCCTCGGACGCCATCTCGGGGACGGCGCTCTCCTCCCCCTCAGCCGCGCTCTCGACCCCCTCCAGCCCTCCCTCGCGCAGGAGGCGCTGCACGCCCTTGATCGTGTAGCCCTGGGTGTAGAGCAGGTCGCCAATCCGGCGGAGCAGGTTGATGTCCTCCGGGCGATAGTAGCGGCGCCCCCCTCCCCGCTTCAGCGGCTTGAGCTGAGGGAACTTCGTCTCCCAGAAGCGTAGCACGTGCTGCGGGATGTGGAGGTCCTCCGCCACCTCGCTGATCGTGCGGAAGGCATTGGGGGACTTGCGACGAGTCGTCGCGTCGGCCCCGCCCTCGCTCATGGCCTCGGGCTGGTTCGGAGTGAAGTCGCCAAGCACGCTCATGCCGCTCATCGCGCTCCTGCTCAGTCCTCGCCCCGGGGCGGCGTCTCGCCGTTGATCCGGGCCTTCAGCACCTGGCTGGCGCGGAAGGAGAGGACGCGACGCGGGGTGATCGGCACCTCCACGCCCGTCTTAGGGTTACGCCCGATCCGCTGAGCCTTCTGACGCACCGAGAAGGTGCCGAAGGCCGAGAGCTTCACCGCCTCGCCACTCTCCAGGGTAGTGGAGATACGGTTCAGCACGTCCTCGAGCAGGGCCGCGCTCTCGTTCCGGGAGAGGCCGACCTGCATGTAGATCGCCTCGGCCAGCTGCGCGCGGGTGATGGTGTTCAAGCGGCCATGCCCCCTCTCGCCGACAGGGGGGATTGGACCGCCGGGAGAGGGGGGCCGTCAATCGACTCACCACCCAACTGTGGACTCCGGCACGCAGTGTTGCCGAAATGCCGAGGCGAGTCGGTGCTGGCTAGAAGCGCGCCAGCGCCGCGCCCCAGGTCAGACCGCCGCCGATAGCCTCCATCAGCACGAGGTCCCCGGCGCCGATGCGCCCGTCCCGCGTGGCATCGGCCAGGGCGAGCGGGATCGAGGCCGCGGAGGTGTTCGCGTGACGGTCCACCGTGACCACCACCCGCTCGGGCGGCAGACCCAGCTTGCGCCCCATGGCGTCGATGATCCGAGCATTCGCTTGGTGCGGGACGAGCCACTGCACGTCCGTTTGGTCGAGACCGTTCGCCTTCAGCGCCTCGTCCACCGCGGAGGCGAGCTTGGAGACGGCATGACGGAACACCTCGCGCCCGGCCATGCGGACGAGGCCTCCCTCGACCTGCAGGATGTCGCCGTGCCGGCCATCCGAGTGAAGATGGGTGGAGAGAATACCCGACTCGGCTCCTTGACCGGTCACCTCGGCGGCGCGCAGCAGCACCGCGCCGGCCCCATCCCCGAAGAGGACGCAGGTGCCGCGGTCCTGCCAGTCGAGGATGCGGGTGAAGGCCTCCGCCCCCACCACGAGGGCGGAACGGCAGGCACCCGTGCGGATCATCGAGTCGGCCACACCGAGGGCGTAGATGAACCCGGTGCAGGCCGCCGAGATGTCGAAGGAGAATCCGTTCCGGATGCCCAGCTTTTCCTGCACGCGCGTCGCTGTGGAGGGGAAGGCGGAGTCGGGCGTCGCCGTGGCGAGGATGATCGCATCGACCTCGGAGGCGGCCACCCCCGCGCGCGCCAAGGCCTCGCGGCAGGCGGCCGCCCCCATGTCGGCGGTGGTCTCGCCCGGGGCTGCGATATGGCGGCGGCGGATGCCCGTGCGCTCGCTGATCCAGGCGTCGGAGGTGTCGAGGTTATATTCGGCCGCCAGCTCGTCGTTGGACAGGCTGCGCGCGGGCAGGTAGCCGCCCGTGCCGGCGATGACGGAACGGATCATCAGCCGGCCACAGCCTGCGAGGGCTGCTTCTGGCTCAGCAGGGCGACGCCCGTGCGGATGCGGTCCGTGAAGCCGTGCGTCACCATGTCCATCGCTACGTCCACGGCATGGGCGAAGCCGAGCGCGTCGGTCCCGCCATGGCTCTTCACCACCACACCGTTCAATCCGATGAGGACGGCGCCGTTGTAGCGCCGAGGGTCCATCCACTGCCGCAGACGGTCGAGCGCCGGGCGAGCCAGGAGGTAGCCGAGCCGCGCGGGAATGGAGGAGTTGAAGACCTGGCGCAGCAGGCTACCGACGAGCTTCAGCGCCCCCTCCCCCGTCTTCAACGCGACATTGCCCGTGAAGCCGTCCGTCACCACCACGTCCACCGTGCCGGCGGTGATGTCGTGACCCTCCACGAAGCCGTGGAAGTTCGCGCCGACATGGCTTTCCCTCAGGATTTCGGCCGCCTGCCGGATGCGCTCGTCCCCCTTCAGCTCCTCGGAGCCGACGTTGAGGAGACCGATGGTCGGCGCCGTCAGGCCGAGCACAGCGCGGGCGAAGGCGTCGCCCATGACCGCGAACTCGACGAGGTTCCGCACCTCATAGGAGATGTTCGCGCCGAGATCGAGCAGCACGACGTCGCCCCGCGCCGAGGGGCCGATCGCGGCGAGCGCCGGCCGATCGATCTCGGGCATGGTGCGGAGCACGATCTTGGCAAGCGCCATCAGCGCGCCGGTATTACCGGCGGAGACGACTCCGTCCGCCTCGCCTGCCGCCACCGCGTCGATCGCCAGGCGCATGGAGGCCCGACGCAGGCGCAGCGCGGCCGTGGGCTTCATGTCGCCGGGGATGTGGTCCGGCGTGTGGCGGATCGTGCAAGCAGCGGCCGCGCGCGGGCGCGTGGCTAGCCCGGCCCTCAGCCGGGGCTCGTCACCCACCAGCAGGAAGCGGGCACCCTTATGGCGCTCCGCGGCCTGCTCCAGCCCGTCCAGCACGGCGTCGGGGGCGTGGTCGCCCCCCATCGCGTCGACGGCGAGCGCGAAACGCTCCGCCGGCCCTGCGGCCCCGGATGCGGCCACTCTCGGCGCTCCCCCAGCTATGTCGGACGGGTGGTAGTCGTCGCTCAGGCGCGAACAGCGGCCTTCAGCGGCTTGCCGGCGGCCACGACCTCACGGCCGTCATAGAAGCCGCAGGAGGAGCAGACATTGTGCGGGCGGCGCAGCTCGCCGCAGTTCGGGCAGTCCGCATGGGCCTCGCGGGAGAGCGCCTCATGGCTGCGGCGCATCCCACGGCGGGACGGCGAAACTTTTCTCTTCGGAACGGCCATCGGTGCCGGGCCTTTCTATGATGCAACACGTCACGCGAACGGACGGGATTCTCGGGAGGCGCGCGCCTTACCACCCGTGCCCCCGCGGAGCAAGGGTTACGGCGCATTCCCCCCCTTCAGGCCACGCAGGGCAGCGAAGGGAGAGGCGCTCTCGTCCCTCGCTTCCTCGGGCAGGGAGGCCCCGGGGGCGCGGGGATAGGGGTCGAGGGCCAGGGACAGGCTCTGAGCGAGCGCCTCGCCGAGATCCACCGTGCCGTCGGGCTCGGATTCGATCTCGTCGGGCCCCTCGTCCAGCTCCTCCCCGGGCTCCTCGCCGGGGGGCAGGACGCGCCAGTCGATCTCCTCTTCCACCCGCTGCGGCACGGGGTCGAGGGTGACGACGCAGGCCTGCACTACCGCTGCCCGCATCGTCCCCCGCGCGCGGAGGGCGCCGCCGGGGGCGGGCGCGAGCCGCAGATCCGCCGAGAGTGATTCGAGTCCGATGATGCCGAGCCGCGCGGCCAGCGCCTCGCGCTCGGCCGGGCCGGGCTCCAGGCGCTCGGTCCGGCCCTCGGCGCCGATGGCGGCGGGACGTATGAGGTGGCTGAACTCGCGCTTCATGCGGCGTTCCCGAAATTGGTCCCCCTGAAATCGGCGCGGCCGGCCACGAAGCCCTCGAAGGACTGGGCTGCGAGGGAGCCGTCGAGCGCCAGGGCGTGGTGCGCCAGCCGCCCGGCCGCTCCCTCCGGCGCGCTGCCGGACCACACGTTGCGCGCCAGCGCCGCCTCCAGCGCCGCCCCGTCCTCCGCCTCCAGCGCGGACTCATAGGCCAGTGCCCGGCCGTGGAACGCCTCCCACATGGCGCGCACGCGCTTGCCGATGGACATGTCACCCACCCCCATCTCGCGCAGGTTCATGTCCATGTCGGCGAACATCGCGTCGAAGACGGCCTGGGCGAGGGCGGGGCCGCGAGGATCGGGGTCGCGGTGGAGCCGGCGGACGAGAAGGGCAGCGTAGAGGGCGATGATGTCGAAGCGGCCCTCCAGCGTGTCGGGCACGGCCTCCTCGCCGAAAAGCGCGGGGTCGCGCGCCGCCGAGACGGCCGCGGTGTAGAGGGCGAAGCCGGCCCGCTCATGCGTGCGGCGGCGGAGAAGGCCGAAAAGGGCCATGGGGGCGGTTCCTCACGCCGGCCCTCTCCCCCCTGCGGGGCGCCGCCCTCTGTTGACCGGGCGGCGGGGCGGTGGCAATCGAACCCGCGAGATGGCCCCCATGTCCGCCCCCGTCAATCCGTCCGCCCCCCGCCGGCCCCGCCCGGTGGCCGGATGGCGCGCCGCCCTGCTCGCCGCGCTGGCCATGGCTCCCCTGGCCGCGCCGCTCGGCGGCTGCGCGCTCTTCGGCGCGCCGGACGAGCCGCGGGGCAACCGGGTGGACGCGGAGCTGCTGCGGGACATCACCCCCGGCGTCTCCAGCCGGGCCGATGTCTCCGCCCTGCTCGGCTCGCCCAGCGCCACCTCCACCTTCGACGCGCGCGAATGGTACTACATCAGCGCCACCACCCATCTCCGCCCCGGCCGCGTGCCGGGGATCGACAATCAGCGCGTGGTGGTCGTCCGCTTCAACGAGCGCGGCATCGTCGAGGGCGTGGAGCAGAAGGGCGAGACGGAGATGCGCAACGTCGCCGTGGTCGAGCGCACGACGCCGGTGCCGGGCAACGACCGCTCCATCTTGCAGGCCCTGTTCGGCAACATCGGCCGCTTCGGCCCGGCCCCGACCCAGCCCGTCACGCCCGGCGCCGGCGCCCCGGCCCCCTGAGGGTAGGCGGACAGCCCTGCCGCATCCCTGCCCGCACCCGGTCGTTCATCCAGCACCCGATGAGGGGATGCGAGAGGACGCGCCGATGGTCGATACCACCCTGATCCGTGAGCACATGCCCGTGGTGGACTGCCACGGCGAGCCGATCGGCATCGTGGACACGCTGGATGCCGGGCGGATCAAGCTCACCCGTAGCGGCAGCCCGGACGGCCAGCACCACTTCATCCCGCTCGCCCAGGTTTCGATGGTCGATGACGACAAGATCACGACCCAGACGACGCGGGAGGAGACCTTCGCCCTCATCCGGGCCGGCGAAGGGGCGCAGCGGGAGGAGAGTTGACCGCCGCCGCGGCGCCTCAGGCCGCGACAAGACAGCAGCCTTGGGCTCGGAGGAGGCCGCGCCCTCAGGCCAGGCGCGCGGGGCGGCGCGAAACGCGCCAGAGGGCGAAGGCCAGCGCCGGCAGCACGAGGAGGTTCAGCACGAACCAGCCGCCGGCCGCGTGCAGCAGGCCCGAGCCGAAGGCGGTGCAGGCGACGGTGCCGAAGACAATGAAGTCGTTCGCCGTCTGAGCGCGCACGCGCTCGGCGGGGTTGTGCGCCTCGGCGAGCAGGGTGGTCGCCCCGGTGAACATGAAGTTCCAGCCGAGGCCGAGCGCCACCAGCGCGGCGGTGAAGTGGTGGAACTCCTTGCCCATCAGCGCCAGCCCGACGCAGGCCGCGTTCAGCACCACCCCGGCCATGATGACGGGCCGGGTGCCGAAGCGCCCGATCAGCCGCCCCGTGACGAAGCCGGGCGCGAACATCGAGACGGCATGGGCCTGGATCACGGTTGCACTGGCGGGCACGCCGAAGCCGCAGAGCATCATCTCCAGTGGCGTCGAGGTCATCAGCAGGTTCATCACGCCATAAGCTACGGCACCCGTCAGCGCGGCGGTGAGGAAGGCCGGGCGGGCCACGATTTCCATCACCGGCGTCGCATTCGCCGCGCGCGGCGGGGCGGGCGGCAGGGCCACGACCGAGAGCAGCGCCATGCAGACCAGCGGCATCACGGCAAGGATCAGGTAGGTGCCGAGGAAAAGGAAGGGCGCGAAGAGGTCCTTGCTGTGCTTCACCAGCTCCGGCCCCAGCGCCGCGGCCATGACGCCGCCCGCCATGACCAGCGCGATGGCGCGGGGCCGGTAGTCCGGCGTAGCCACCTCGGCGGCGGCGAAGCGGTAGTGCTGGGCGATGCCGAAGCCCAGGCCCGCCGGGATAGCGCCGAGGCAGTAGATGAGGAAGCTCGCCTCCCAGATGCCGAGGGCAAAGGTGAGGCTGCCGAGGAAGCTTCCGGTCGCCCCCAGCAGGAACCCCGCCCGTCGCCCGAGCCGCGCGAAGACCATGCCCGCGGGGATGGAAGCCGCCATGGTCGCCGCCATCTGCAGCGCCATGGGAAGGGTGGCGAGGGCCTTGTTCTCCACCAGGCTGTAGCCGATCAGCGCCCCCATCGTGGCTTGGCCGACGACGGCCGAGTTCATCAGCGCCTGGCAGAAGAAGAGCAGGCGGACGTTGCGGCGCATGGCGGCACCGGTGGCGGGGAGCGCTGTGGTCGCTGACATCAGAAGTGGCTCCATCCCCCCCGGGACAGGTCGATCGCCTGCCCGTCCATTCCCAGCACCCTGACCTCCGGCGGCCCCGGCGTGAAGTGCCCGACGCGCGTAGCCGGAGTGCCCGTGGCGCGGGCGGCGGCCAGGATGCCCGGCGCATCCGCGGGATCGGCGGCGAAGAGCAGCTCGTAGTCGTCGCCCCCAGTGGCGAGGCGGGGCAGCCAAGCCAGGTCTGCCGCCACCACTGCGGCGGCGGCCGGGGAGAGCGGCAGGGAGGCGAGGTCCAGGACGGCCCCCAGCCCGCCGGCGCGCAGCAGGTGGCCGAGATCCTGGGCCAGCCCGTCCGACACGTCCATCGCCGCCCGCGCCAGACCGCGCAGCGCGGTGCCGAGGGCGAGACGAGGCTCGGGCAGGCGGTAGCGGCGGGCGAGATGTCCCCCGGCATCGGCCGGCAGTCGCCCCTGCAGCACGGTGAGGCCGAGCGCCCCGTCCCCGATCGTGCCGGAAACCCAGAGGTCGTCCCCCGGCCGCGCCCCGCCCCGCCGCAGTGCCGCGCCCGGCGGTACCGTGCCGATGATGGTGAGGGAGAGGCAGGCCGGGCCGGGTGTAGAGACCGTGTCCCCGCCCAGCACATGCAGCCCGAAGAGCCGCTGGTCCCCTGCCAGCCCCGCCGCGAAGCCCTCCAGCCACCCCGGCGTGGTGCCGCGCGGCAGGGCCGTGGTCATGAGGTAGGCGAGCGGCTCCGCCCCCATGGCGGCGAGGTCCGAGAGGTTCACCCGGAGCAGCTTGCGCCCAATCGTCTCCGGCGGGTCGTCCGGGAGGTAGTGGACGCCCTCCACCATGGCATCCGCCGCCAGCACCAGCTCCCGCCCCGGGGGCGGCGCGAGGAGGGCGGCGTCGTCGGAGAGGCCGAGCGCCCCCTCCCCCGCCAGCCCGCGGAAATGGCGGGCGATGAGGGCGAATTCGGGGGGCAGGCTCACCGGATCAGCCGCGCGGCTGGAACTCGCCCCCGCGCATCTGCCGCGCCAGGGCGTCGAGCACGCCATTGGCGAAGCGCGGCTCCTCGCCGTCGAAAAAGCCGTGGGCGATGTCCATGTACTCGTTGATGACCACCTTGGCCGGGGTGTCGGCCGCGCCCCAGAACTCGGCGGCGGCGGCGCGCAGGAGGGCGCGCAGCACGGGGTCAAGCCGGTCGAGAGTCCAGCCGCTGGAGAGGTGGTCGGAGATGGCGGCGTCGATCGTCTCGGAGTTGGTCGCCGCGCCGCGCACGATCTTGCTGAAGAGCGGCACGTCGGCCTGCGGCACGCGCCCGTCCTCGAAGCCGGCATCGCTGCCCAGCGTCCCGATGCGGTGGCGCACGAACTGGTCGATTACCGTCTCCGCGCTCTCGCCGCCCGCCTCCGACTGGAAGAGGGCCTGCACGGCGGCCACCCGCGCGCCGGTTCGGGGGCGGCCGGCATTGGGGCGGGGGTTGCGCTTCGGGCCCTGGCTCATGCGACAGTCTCCGCGAGGCGCCGGGCGAGGGCGATCTGCCCGATCATGGCGTTGGCCGCCTCCACCCCCTTGTTGTGCCGGTCCGCCGAGGAGCGGGCGATGGCCTGCTGGATCGTGTGGACGGTGAGCAGCCCGAAGCCGATGGGCGCCGCCGTCTCCACAGAGATGTCCATCACGCCCCGGCAGGCCTCCCGGCAGATATGGTCGTAATGGTCCGTCTCGCCCTTCACCACGCAGCCGAAAAGGAGATAGCCGTCGTAGCGCCCGCTACGGACGGCCATGCGGAGGGCCGCCGGCAGCTCGAAGGCGCCGGCGACCTCCACCACCTCGGCCTCCGCGCCGATCCCGGCCAGCACGGCGAGGGCGCCGTCCACCATGCCGCCGACCACATCGGCGTAGTAGGGCGCCTGGATGACGAGGACGCGCGGGGCCGGGCCTTCCAGCTCGGGGGGCGCGCGGAGGGGGGCGTCGGCGGTGCTCAAGGGGCGGCTCCGATCGGGCGGATGTCGGTGATGGTCAGGCCGTAGCCTTCGAGGCCGACCACGGGGCGGGGGTGGTTGGAGAGCAGGATCATCTCCCGCACGCCGAGATCCGCGAGGATCTGGGCGCCGATGCCGTAGTCCCGCAGCTCTGGGGCGCGCTTCTCGCGCCCGGCGCGCACCCGCTCGGAAAGGGCGTCCGGCTTCACGTCGCGAATGAGGACGACGACGCCGCGGCCCTCGCGCCCGATATACTCCATCGCCTGGTGCAGGTCCTTCGGGCCGTGGCGGCCTGTGATGTCGGCCAGGAGGTTCACCGCGTGGACGCGCACGGGAACCGGCCCGGGGCGGGAGAGGTCGCCGCGGACCAGGGCGACATGCTCCCCGTATTCGAGCGTGTTGGCATAGATCACGACCCGCCAGGGGCCGCCCGGCGCGTCCTCCATCATCCCCTCTTCCACGCGCCGCACCAGCCGCTCGGTCCGGCGGCGATGGGCGATGAGGTCGGCGATGGTGCCGAGCTTGAGATTGTGATGCTGGGCGAAGGCGACGAGGTCGGGCATCCGCGCCATGCTCCCGTCCTCGTTCATGATCTCGCAGATCACGCCGGAAGGGTTGAGGCCGGCCAGCCGCGCGAAGTCCACCGCCGCCTCGGTATGCCCGGCGCGCACCAGTGTGCCGCCCTCCCGCGCGACGAGGGGGAAGACATGGCCGGGGGTGACGATGTGCTCGCGCCCCAGCTCGGGATTGATAGCGACCGCCACGGTACGGGCGCGGTCGGCAGCGGAGATGCCCGTCGTTACCCCGTCCCGCGCCTCGATGGAGACGGTGAAGGCGGTCTGGTGGCGGGTACCGTTGCTCTGCGCCATCAGCGGCAGGCCGAGCTGCTCCACCCGGTGCCGCGTCATCGCCAGGCAGATCAGGCCGCGGGCGTGGCGGGCCATGAAGTTCACGGCATCGGGGGTGGCGAACTGGGCGGGGATGACGAGGTCGCCCTCGTTCTCCCGGTCCTCGTCGTCCACCAGGATGAACATGCGGCCGCGCCGCGCCTCCTCCAGCAGCTCCTCGGTGGGGCTGATGAAGTCGGCGAAGCCCGTCACCTGCGGCTGGGCGCTCATGCGCTGAACTCCCTCAGGCGGGCGACGTAGCGCGCCAGCATATCGATCTCGATGTTCACCCGCGCGCCGGGGCCCAGCGCGCCGAGCGCCGTCACCTCCGTAGTGTGGGGGATGAGGTTCACCCCGAAAGTATCCCCCTCCACCGCGTTCACGGTGAGGGAAACGCCATCGATCGTGATGCTCCCCTTCTCCGCCACAAAGTGGGCCAGGCCCGGCGGCAAGCGGAAAGTGAAGCGGCTGGACCCGTTCTCGGGCGTGACGGAGACCACCTCCGCCACCCCGTCCACATGGCCGGAGACGACGTGGCCGCCCATCTCGTCTCCCATGCGGAGGGAGCGCTCCAGGTTGATACGCGCCCCTTCCGTCCAGTGGCCCAGGGTGGTGCGGGAGAGGCTCTCGGCCGAGATCTCCACCTCGAACACGTCCTCGTCCAGCGAGACGACAGTGAGGCAGCAGCCGGAGCAGCAGATGGAGGCGCCGATCGCCACGCCGCCGAGCCAGCCCGGCGGCGTGGCGATGGCCACGCGCATGTCCCGCCCCGACCCGATGGGAGTCAGGCGGCGGATCGTGCCGATGGCGGTGACGATTCCGGTGAACACGGGGGCTGTTCCCATCAGAGGGTGGGCAGATGGCGGGCGCGGAGAGGGGATTGGCGCGCGGGACGCCGCGTGACAAGGGGGCGGCCGCGCGGGTCAGCCCGGCGGGGCCGGGGCTGGAAGAAAGTCGCCCTCCACCAGCCAGCAATCCCCCGCCGGCCGCCGCTCGGTGACGCGGAGCCGCGGCATCCCGGCGAGTGCGTCCACGCCGAGGGAGGCGAGGCCGGGAAGCCCGTCCCCGCCCATCAGCGCGGGGGCGGTGAAGAGGGCGAGCCGGTCCACCAGCCCGGCGCGGAGAAGGGAGGCGGCGAGCATTGCCCCGCCCTCCACCATCAGCCGGGTGATTCCCCTGGCGGCGAGGGCGCGCAACAGCGCCTCCGCCTCCAGCCCTCCGCCGGGCGCGGGAGAGACGTCGAGGAACTCGGCGCCGCGCGCCTCCAGCGCCGCCAGGGCAGCGGGGTCATGGCCCGGGGCCGTGGCGATCCAGGCCGGGGCCGCGGCGGAGAAGAGCCGGGCGCCGAGAGGGGTGCGGAGCCGGGCGTCCGCGATCACGCGCACGGTCGGCAGGGGGGCGTAGCCGGGCAGGCGGCAGGTCAGCTCGGGGTCGTCGGCCAGGAGGGTGCCGCTGCCGGCCATCACCGCGTCGTGGCCCCCGCGGAGCGCGTGGGCGAGCCGCCGCGCCTCCGGCCCGGTGATCCACTGGCTCTCCCCCGTCCGGGTCGCGATCCGGCCGTCGAGGGTGGTGGCGAGCTTCAGCGTCACCATCGGCAGCCCGCGCGCCAGCCGCTTCACGAAGCCGGCGTTCACCGCCCGCGCCTCCTCCTCCAGCAGCCCCGTCTCGACCTCGACGCCCGCGTCCCGCAGGCGCTGGAGGCCCACCCCGTCCACCCGGGGGTCGGGGTCGCGCAGGGCCACCACGACCCGCGCGACGCCGGCCGCGATCAGCGCGTCCGTGCAGGGCGGGGTGCGGCCCCAGTGGCAGCAGGGCTCGAGGGTGACATAGGCTGTAGCGCCGCGGGCCGACTCCCCCGCTGCGCGCAGGGCCTCGGTCTCAGCATGGGGGCGGCCGCCCGGGCGTGTATGGCCGCGCCCGACCACCCGCCCGTCCCGCACGAGGACGCAGCCGACGGAGGGGTTCGGCCAGGTGTTCCCCAGCCCCCGCGCCGCGAGGGCGAGGGCCGCCCGCATATGCTCAAGATCCGACACGGCGGGCGGTTTGCGCGCGGCCTCCCCGCTTGTCCAGGGCACGCGGCGTCAGCTGTTGTCGAGCGATCCGAGGAAGGCGTGGAAGTCCTCGGCGTCGCGGAAGTTCTGGTAGACGCTGGCGAAGCGCACATAGGCCACGGGGTCGAGCTCCCGCAGCACCTCCATCACGCGCTGGCCGATCGCCTTGGAGGTCAGCTCCTCCGCGCCCTCCGACTCCAGGCGGCGCTGGATGCCAGTGACGATGCGCTCCACCTTCTCCTCGTCCACGGGCCGCTTGCGCAACGCGACGCGGATGGAGCGGGCGAGCTTCTCACGGTCGAAGGCGACGCGGCGGCCGTCGCTCTTCACCACGGTCAGCTCGCGCAGCTGCGCTCGCTCGAAGGTGGTGAAGCGGGCACCGCAGGCGTTGCAGGAACGGCGGCGACGGATCGCCGAGCCGTCCTCCGCCGGACGGCTGTCCTTCACCTGCGTGTCCTCGGACTGGCAGAAGGGGCAGCGCATCCAGCGGGCTTAGACTAGCCCCGGTAGATGGGGAAGCGGGCGCAGAGGACGTGGACCGCATCCCCCGCCTCCTTTTCCGCCGCCCCGTTGCCCTCGGGCGAGTTGGAGTGGGAGAGGCCGTCCAGCACCTGCCCGATCAGGCGAGCCACCTCGCGGAACTCCGCCTCTCCGAATCCGCGGGAGGTGGCGGCCGGCGACCCCAGCCGCACCCCGGAGGTGACGAAGGGCTTCTCGGGGTCGAACGGGATGGCGTTCTTGTTCACCGTGAGGTGCGCGCGGCCCAGCGCGGCCTCGGCGGCCTTGCCCGTCAGGTTCTTCGGGCGGAGGTCCACCAGCACCAAGTGGTTGTCCGTGCCGCCGGTGACGAGGCCGAAGCCCCCCTCCTGCAGCTCGTCGGCCAGCGCCCGCGCATTGTCCACCACGGCGCGGGCATAGCTGCGGAACTCCGGCCGCAGCGCCTCGCCCAAGGCCACCGCCTTGGCGGCGATGACATGCATCAGCGGCCCGCCCTGGGTGCCGGGGAAGACGGCAGAGTTGAGCTTCTTCGCCAGCGCCTCGTCATTGGTGAGGATCATGCCGCCGCGCGGGCCGCGCAGCGTCTTGTGCGTGGTGGTGGTCACCACATGAGCGTGGGGGAAGGGCGAGGAGTGCGCGCCGCCGGCAACCAGCCCCGCGAAATGGGCGATGTCCACCATGAAGAGGGCGCCCACCTCGTCCGCGATCTCGCGGAAGCGGGGGAAATCCCACTCGCGGGCATAGGCGGAGCCGCCGGCCAGGATCAGCTTCGGGCGGGACTCGCGGGCAATGCGCGCGACCTCGTCCATGTCGATCCGCTGGTCCTCCCGCCGCACGGTGTAGGGCGCGACTTTGAACCACTTGCCCGAGAGGTTGACGGGCGAGCCGTGGGAGAGATGCCCGCCGGCAGCGAGATCCAGGCCCATGAAGGTGTCGCCGGGTTGAAGCAGGGCGAAGAACACGGCCGCATTGGCCTGGGCGCCCGAATGGGGCTGGACGTTGGCGTAGCCGCAGTTGAACAGCTTCTTCGCGCGCTCGACGGCCAGCGTCTCAGCGACGTCCACCACCTCGCAGCCGCCGTAGTAGCGCTTGCCCGGCAGGCCTTCGGCATACTTGTTCGTCAGCACCGAGCCCTGCGCCTCCAGCACGGCGCGGGAGACGATGTTCTCCGAGGCGATCAGCTCAATCCCGTCCTGCTGGCGCACCAGCTCACGGGAGAGGACGTCCGCGATCTCGGGATCGACCTCGGCGAGGGGCGCGTTGAAGAAGCGGTCGGTGCTGGCGGCAGGCGCGAGGTCGTTCATGGGATACGGGTCCAGTCCGGCGAGAGCTTCAGGACCCGGCGGTCATGGCGGCCGCCGGCATAGGGGGTGGCGAGAAAGGCCTGCAGGGCCTCGAGCGCCGGTTCCGGGCCGGTCATGCGGGCCCCGAAGGCGATCACATTGGCATCGTTGTGCTCGCGCGAAAGGCGCGCGCCCGTGACGTCGTGGACCAGGGCGCAGCGGATGCCGGTCAGCCGGTTCGCCGCGATGGAGATGCCGATGCCCGTGCCGCAGACGAGAACGCCGTAGCGCGCTCGGCCGGCATGGACGGCCTCGGCCACGGCCTGGCCGAAATCGGGGTAGTCCACGCTCTCCGTCCCATGGGTGCCCATGTCGAGGACGGAATGGCCGGCCTCCTCCAGCGCCTGGCGGAGGGTGGCCTTGAGCGCGAGGCCGGCGTGGTCCGCGCCGACGGCGATCGTGAGGGGGGAGGACATGGTGGCCCTCTACCACGGGTCGCGCCGGGGGTGGAACGGCGGGGCTAGTCCATGCGGGCAGATCCGCCATGCGCCGCTCCGGGGTCGCCCGCCGCGGAGGCGCTGTGCGCCTCCAGGAAGGCCGGCACGCGGCGGAGCGCGTCCGCCCTGGCCGAGGGGTCGGTTCCCATCCTGGCGATGCCGTCCCCCCCCGCTGTCATATCAAGCCCTGACAGCACGCTCTGCCCACCGTCGGGCTGGTCGAAGCCGTGGGGAGCCCCGGGATACTCCACCACCTCCACCAACGCCGGGCGGGCCCGCTCTGCCGCGAGACGGCAGGGAGCCGGCGGGGTCCAGTCATCGGCGCCGCCGAGCAGCATCAGCACCGGCGCGGCCGGGCGCCAGGGCGGGGGCGACTGCCCCGGCCGCGCGCAGCCGGGATAGAGGGCCACCGCCCCGCGGAGCAGGCCGGGCGGCACGGGCTCGCCGATCGCGGCCAGCGCCGTGCTGCCCCCGTGCGACCACCCCAGCAGGAAGGACCCGCCCGGAAGGGCCCAGGGCTGGGAGGCGGCCCAGGCCGCCGCCGCATGGGCATCGGCCCGACGGGTGGTCTCAGGCATGATCCCGCGCTCCCCGCCCGAGCAGACCTGCGCGACGCCCCGGCTGCCGAAGCTGTCGGGGAGGAGGACGGGGTGCCCGCGCGCCGCCAGCCGGGCCGCCCAGTCCGTCTCCCTCGCGGGCAGGGACGGCGCCCCGCCCGGCCCGCCGATCCCGCCGCAGCCGTGCAGCGCGACGACCGGCACCCCGGGCGCCCCGCCCGCGGGCCGGACCAGCAGCCCGCGCAGGGAGACGCCGCCCGGACCGGGAATGGCCACCGGTTCCGCCCCGAGGGCGGGCGCCGAGGCCAGGAGGGCGAGGGAGAGGAGCCGCTTCATCCCGGATGCAGCGCCGTGGCGCCCGGCTGGTTGCCCTCCCCGGCCGCCATTCGGAGACTCCGATCCGGGCACGGTCGGCGCCCTCGCTCCCCACGCCGCTGGCGGCTTGGCTCGGCGCGCCATCGGCGCGACAAGACCCCATGCGCCACCACGCCCCTTTCCCCATCGGACGCCCCCGCCGCAACCGGCTGGACGACGCCACGCGCCGCCTCGTGGCGGAGAACCGCCTCTCCGTGGACGACCTCATTTGGCCGGTCTTCGTCACCGAGGGGCAGAGCCGGCGGGAGGCGGTGGCCTCCATGCCCGGCGTGGACCGCGTGACCCTCGACCTCCTCTCCGACCATGTCGGGCCCGCGGTGGAGCTGGGCATCCCCGCCGTCGCGCTCTTCCCCGTGACCCCGGTGAGCAGGAAGGACGCCGAGGGGAGCGAGGCGAAGAACCCGGAGAACCTGATGTGCCGCGCCGCGCGGCAGCTCACGCGGGACTTCCCCGGCCTCGCCCTGGTCGGGGACGTCGCGCTCGATCCCTATACCGACCACGGCCATGACGGCGTGATCCGCGATGGTTACGTCCACAATGATGAGTCAGTCGAGGTACTGTCCGCCCAGGCGGTGGTCCAGGCCGAGGCCGGGATCGGCATCGTCGCCCCCTCCGACATGATGGACGGGCGCGTGGGCGCGATCCGCCGCGCGCTCGACGAGCGCGGGCTGATCGACACGCGGATCATGGCCTATTCAGCGAAATACGCCTCGGCCTTCTACGGCCCGTTCCGCGACGCGCTGGGCTCGGGCGGCGCGCTGAAGGGCGACAAGAGGACCTACCAGATGAACCCCGCCAATTCCGAGGAGGCGCTGCGCGAGGTGGCCGCCGACCTGGCCGAGGGCGCGGACATGGTGATGGTCAAGCCGGGCATGCTGTATCTCGACATCATCCGGCGCGTGAAGGACGAGTTCTCCGCGCCGACCTTCGCCTATCAGGTCAGCGGCGAGTACGCGATGATCATGGCGGCCGCCGGCCATGGATGGATCGACCGCGAGCGGGCGATGATGGAGAGCCTCATGGCCTTCCGCCGCGCCGGCGCGGACGGCGTGCTCACCTATTTCGCGATTGAGGCCGCGAAACGCCTGCGCGCCGGCTGAACCGGCGCGCAGGACGGCTCGTCAGGCGCCCTGGCGCCGCACCGGGCGGCGGCCCTGCGGCTGCGGAGCGGGGACCGGGGCCTCGAAGGCGCCGCGCAACTCGGCGCCCACGAATTCCTGCGCCTGCCGCGCCTTGGTCAGCACGGCGTCGGCGCCGAAGAATTCGTGGGTCACGCCGGGATAGACCATGTGCTTCACGGGCACGTTGGCGGCGCGCAGCTTGTCGGCCAGCAGCGTGCCGTCGGACTGCAGCGGGTCGATCTCGGCATTCACCAGCGTCACCGGCGGCAGCCCGGCGACGTTCGCCTTGCCGATCAGGTCGAGCCGGGGGTCCTGCAGGTCCTGCGGGCCGCGGGTGTAGTTCCGCACGAACCACTCGATCATCGCGCGGTTTAGCGGCTTCGCCGCCGCGAACTGCTCGTAGGAGGGTGTGTTCAGGTTCACGCCGCCGACGGGATAGATGGCGGCGACGGCGCGCGGCGCCGGGAGGCGGGTGGCGTGCGCGTAGATCGCGGTGTTGATAGCGAGGTTGCCACCCGCGCTCTCGCCGGCGATGGCGATCCTGTTCGGGTCCGCGCCGATCGTCGTCGCGTTCCGCACGGCCCAGACATAGGCGACGTTCGCGTCGTCATGCGCGGTGGGGAAGCGGAACTCGGGACCCTGGCGATAGTGCACGGAGAGGACCAGTGCCTCGCTAAGCCGGCAGAGGGCGCGGGCGGAGGAGTCGTAGGTGTCGATATTCGCGATCACCCAGCCACCGCCGTGGAAGTAGACGATCAGCGGCAGCGGCCGGTTGTGCGTGACGATCGGGCGATACAGCCGCGCCTGCAGCGGCGTCGGCGAAGTAGTGAGGATCATGTCCTCCTGGCTGCCGATCACGCGGCCAGGATTCGTGTTCGCCAGCTCGACCGCGCGCGCCTTGACGGCATCGGCGTAGGAGGGCTGGCGCCGCGCCTCAGCCGCGCCCAGGGCCTCGATCGGCCTCGGATTCATTCCCGCCAGCGTCCGCAGCAGCGCGAGCTGCTCCGGGTCGGCGCGGCCAGACGGATCGGCCGGCATGCCCGTGGTCCCCGGCCCCGTGCCCGCGCAGGCCGGGGTGAGGGCCGCGAGGCCGAACGGTAGTATCAGCGTCCTGCGGCGGGAAAGTGTCGTCATGTGTTGCGTCTCCAGCACTGCCTTTCCGGCGCCGGGGGCTGGAACGTGATCAATCCGTGCGGGTTGCGGCACCACTTCCCGAGAGGAAATCGACGACGAGGTCGGTCTGCACGGGATCGACCAGCCCGGGCGCGTGGCCACAACCCGGCATGGTGGCGAGGGTGACGCCGGGGCGCTCGGCCATGCGCGCCGCCGTTCCCTCTTCCAGCAGGTCGCTCTCGGCACCGCGCAGCACGAGCACGGGCGGGGAGACCGCGTCCCAGACCGGCCAGAGATCAACATCCGCGATCTCCCCGCCCAGCATCGGGCCGGCGATGGCGGGATCGTAGTGCAGCACGAGGCGCCCTCCCGGCGTGCGGCGCGCACTTGTCTCCGCCATGTGGCGCCAGGTCTCGTCGGGGAGTTGGCCGAAGCCGGCATGGACGAGGCGCAGATGCGTCTCCACCTCGTCAAGCTCAGCGAAATCGGGACGCAGCGAGAGATAGGCAGCGATCCGCCGCAGCGCCGCCGCGGGCAGGAAGGGGCCGACATCGTTCAGCACCATCCGTCGCGGCGCGAAGTCCGGCATGCCGGCCACCGCCATGCCGATCAGCCCGCCCATGGAGGTGCCGACCCAGTCATAGGGCCTCGGCAGCGCTTCCAGGAACTGCCGAAAGGCGAGGGCATAGATGGGAACGGCGTAGAGCGTGCCGTCCGGCAGCCAGTCGCTGTTGCCGCGCCCGAAGACGTCGGGGCAGATCACGCGCCGCCCGAGCGAGGCAAGGCGCTTCGCCAGCACGTCAAAGTCGCGCCCCGTGCGCGTGAGGCCGTGGACGCAGACCACCGGCATGCCGTCCGGCGGCCCCCATTCCACCCAGCGCAGCACCGCCGTCGCGGGGCCGAGCCCGCAACGGAAGGCGCCGGGGGTGGGGCCCTCAGGCGATGCCATCGGCCCGCAGCTTCGCCATCTCCTCCTCGCTCAGGCCGAGGCGCGCCAGCACCTCCTCCGTGTGCTGGCCCAGCACGGGCGCCGCGCTGCGATAGGAAGGCGGCGTCGCCGAAAGCCGCACGGGATTGGCGATGACCTGCACGGTCTCGCCGCTCGCGTGACTCATCTCCACGATCACCTCGCGCGCCTTGACATGCGGATCCTCGAACACGTCGCGCAGCGTGTTGATCGGGCCGCAGCCGATCTTCGCCGCCTCCAGCGCCGCGACCCATTCCTTCGTGGTGCGCGTGCGCATCACGGGTGTGAGGGTATCGGTGACGAGCTGCCGATTCTCCACGCGCTTCGCATTGGTCGCGAAGCGCTCGTCCGCCAGCAGTGCCTCCTGGCCCGTGAGCTTGCAGAAGCGCTCGAAAGTCGGGTCGTTGCCGACGGAGAGGACGATGTAGCCGTCCTGGCTCGGGAAGACCTGGTAGGGAACGATGTTCGGATGCTGGTTGCCCAGGCGCGGCGGGTTCTCGCCGGTGGCGAGATAGTTCATGCCCTGGTTCGCCAGCCAGGCGACATGGGTGTCGAGCATGCCGATATCGATCCGCTGCCCCTGCCCCGTGGCGTTGCGATGGTTCACCGCCGCGAGCACTCCGATGCAGCCATAGAGCCCGGCGAAGAGGTCGGCGACGGGGATGCCGACCTTCTGCGGCTCCCCGGCGATCTCGCCGGTGAGGGACATGACGCCGCCCATGGCCTGGATCAGCGCGTCATAGCCCGGGCGCGGCGCGTAGGGGCCAGTCTGGCCGAAGCCGGTGATGGAGCAGTAGATCAGCCGCGGGTACCGGTCCTTCAGGTCATCCCAGCCCAGCCCGTACTTCGCCAGCGCGCCGACCTTGAAGTTCTCGACGAGGATGTCGCACTCGGCGAGCAGCCGATGGATGATCTCCTGCCCTTCCGGCTTGGCGATGTCGAGCGTCACCGACTTCTTGTTGCGGTTCACGCCGACAAAATAGGCGCTCTCCGTCGTGCGCGGGACATAGGGCGGGGCGAAGCCGCGGGTGTCGTCGCCGGCCCCCGGGCGCTCGACCTTGATGATCTCGGCGCCGAGATCGCCGAGCATCTGCGTGCAGGTCGGCCCGGCGAGGACGCGGGTGAGGTCGAGCACCTTCAGCCCGGCGAGCGCGCCGGGTGCGATGGCAGCGGACGCGCCGGAGGGCACAGTCGATCCGGACATGCTCACGATGCCTTCTGCGCGCTGCGCGCCTTCTTCGGCGGCGCGAGCAGCGCGTCCACCGCGCCGGAGCGCACGACCGTGCCACCGCGCGCGAAGGCCTCGTGGTTCCGCTCGATCTCTTCGCGGTCGTAAAGGTAGTTCACCATCAGCCCGTATGATTCCTGGATTCCTCGCGGCGCGGTGTTGCCGAGCCAGTTGATTCGTTCAAGCCGCGCGCCGTTGCCGAGATGGAAGCGCGCCACGGGATCCATCCGGTCCCCGGGGCTGGTGAGGTACTCGGCGCAGAGGCGCAGCAGCGGCGCGCGGAGCGCCTCGGCGCGCGCCGGGTCCTTCCACCATTCCGCCTCGGCCAGCGCGGGGGCAAGATCGGGCTCGCTGTTCCCATCGGCGAGGCGCTTCTCCAGCCACCGGCGGAAACCGGGGATGGGGGAGAGGGTGGAGAAGCGGGTGAGCTGCGGGAGCTCCGCCTTCAGGTCCTCGACCACCTGCTTGATGAGGAAGTTGCCGAAGGAGATGCCGCGCAGCCCGTCCTGGCAGTTGGAGATGGAGTAGAAGATGGCGGTGTCGGCCACCGCCGCGCGAGCCTCCGCCCCGGCCTCGTGCTCGGTATCGAGAAGCGGCTGGACCGAGTCCGCGAGGCCCTGGACGAGCGCGACCTCGACGAAGATCAGCGGCTCGTCCGGCAGGGCGGGATGGAAGAAGCCGTAGCAGCGGCGATCCGCGGCGAGGCGCCGGCGGAGGTCGTGCCAGCCGGCGATCTCGTGCACGGCCTCGTAGCGGATGATCTTCTCCAGCACGGCCGCTGGCGTCTGCCAGTCGATGCGGCGGAGCTGGAGGAAGCCGCGGTTGAACCAGGAGACGAACAGGTGGTGCAGGTCCGACTCCAGCGGCTTCAGCGCCGGCTCGGCGCGCAGCTCGTGCAGGAGCTGCCGGCGCAGTTCCACCAGCGCGGCCGTGCCGCCCGGGGACATGTTCATCCGGCGCAGCAATTCCTGCCGCGGCGGCTCGGAGGCGCGCGCCAGCCGGTCCGCGTTCCGCGGGGTGGGATCGGCCAAATAGGCCTCGGCGGCAGCGCGCAGCGGCTCGGGCTTCGGGTCGAAGCCGGTGGCCATGAAGAGGTGGAAGGCGGCGCGGTCCGCGGGGGCGAGGTCGCGCAGCGCGGCCATCACCTCCCGCGCCACGGCAGCGCCGGAGGCCTCGCCGCGCTCGGTCAGCAGCGCGCTGGCGAGGCTCTTGGCCCGTTCCAGCGGTGGGGTGGAGTCGCTCGGGACCGAGGCGAAGAGGCGGCCGCGGTCCGCGATGGAGGACCAGAGGCGCTCAATCCAGGAGCGGGCTGCGGCGGGGGCGGGCTCGGTATGGGCTTCGGCCTCCGCATTGTCGCGCTCGAGGGTCGTCGCGGCTTCGGACATCGGGTCCTCCGTTGGGCGCTGCCGGGCGCCGGGTGGGGTCCGGCGCCATGCGCGCCGGGTTTGGCTCTCCCGCGCCGAACGGCGCCGGGATTGCGAGATTGACCGCCGCCGGGCGCGCCCGCAAGGCACGGTTGCGCCAGTGCCCCGCCGGGCGGCTTGCGGTGCCTCCCGGCTGGGAGCACCCTCCCCGCCCCTGCCGGGATAGAGGAGGAAACAACGTGCTCGACCGCCCGCACCCCACGCCCGAGGCCCCGACGGTGGACCCCTTCGTCCTCGCCAAGGCGCTATCCGGCCAGCATTTCATCGGCGGCCGCTACGTGCCCGCGCGCTCGGGCAAGACCTTCCCCGTGGTGAACCCCGCGACCGGCGACGAGGTGGCCCGCGCGGCCGAGGGAGACGCGGCCGATGTGGAGGCCGCGGTGGAGGACGCCGCGCGCGCCCAGAAGGAATGGGCCAAGACCCCGGCCCGCAAGCGCGGCGCGCTGGTCGCGCAATGCGCCGCCATCCTGCGCGCCCATGTCGAGGAGCTCGGCCGGCTGATCGCGCTGGAGACGGGCAAGGCGCTGCGGACCGAGAGCCGGGTCGAGGCGAACACCGTCGCCGACATCCTGGAGTTCTTCGGCGGCCTCGGCGGCGAGCTGAAGGGCGAGACGGTGCCCTTCGCGCCCGAGGTTCTCTCGGTGACGGTGCGCGAGCCGCTGGGCGTGGTCGGCGCGATCATCCCGTGGAACGTGCCGATGCTGCTGATGGCGCTCAAGGTCGCGCCCGCGCTGGTGGCCGGCAATTCCGTGGTGGTGAAGAGCGCGGAGGAGGCGCCGCTCGCGGTGCTACGCATCTGCGAGCTGATGAACCGCGTGCTCCCGGCGGGCGTGTTCAACATGGTCTCGGGCTTCGGCCCGGAATGCGGGGCGCCGCTGGTGGCGCATCCGAAGGTGCGGAAGGTCACCTTCACCGGCTCGGTCGAGACGGGGAAGATCGTGTACCGCACGGCGGCGGAGAAGCTCATCCCCGTCACGCTGGAGCTCGGCGGCAAGTCGCCGATGATCGTCTTCGCCGATTGCGACTTCGAGAAGACGCTGGCCGGCGCGCTCACCTCCATGCGGTTCACGCGCCAGGGGCAGAGCTGCACGGCCGCCAGCCGTATCTATGTCGAGCGCCCGATCTTCCAGCGCTTCGTCGATGCCATGGCCGAGCGCGTGGACAAGATGGTCATGGGCGACCCGCTGGACGAGAAGACCGACATCGGCACCATCATCTCCGATGGCCAGTTCGAGAAGGTCAGCGGCTTCATCGAGGAGGGCCACGCGACCGCGGGCGCGAACGGCCGCGCCTGCTCCGCCATGCCTACCGATCCCGCGCTGCGGAAGGGCCTGTTCATCCAGCCGCACATCTTCACGGGCCTGGGCAAGGAGAGCCGCCTGGTGCGCGAGGAGATCTTCGGTCCCGTCACCTGCATCTTCCCCTTCGACGACGCGGAGAGCGTGCTGGAGGAGGCGAATGACAGCGAGTACGGCTTGGCGGCGAGCCTCTGGACGAACAACCTGAAGGTCGCCCTCAACCTCGCGCACAAGCTGGAGGCCGGGCTGGTGCAGGTGAACCAGAACCTCGTCGTGCAGGCCAACCTCTCCTATGGCGGGGTGAAATCCTCCGGCCTGGGCAAGGAAGCCTCGCTGGAGGCGATGCTGGAGCATTTCACCCACAAGAAGACGATCATGGTGAACATGGGCTGATCCCTGCCTGCGCCCGTGCCGGGCCGGCACGCCCGTGCCGCTTCAGCACGGGCGCGTCAGGAGGACGTTAGGGAACGTCGGATAAGCTCCCGACCCAGGCAGACAAGGTCTTGGGAGGGGCGATGAAGCTCAACTACCGCGAGGACGGCACCGCTTACGTTTCCCGGTTCGAGCCGGGCGACCTCGTCCGCCTCCGCACGGACGAGACGGGCGACGGCGCCATGGGAAAGGCGGGCCATTGGGGCAGCGTCACCTCGGTGGAGGGGCGGACGGCCGGGCGCCTCAACATCCAGCTCGCCGGCTACTCCGAGAAGCGCCAGTCGCCTCTGCAGCGCCTAATGGGCATTCCGGCGAGCATCGTCCTGCCCTGCGACGCCCAGGGGGAAACGGTCACCCTTCCCCCCAAGTTCGGCCCTCGCGGCCTCCGCGTGATCGCGGGGACGCCGCCCGGGCATCATGTGACGGTCTCCGCCAATGACGACCTGCCGCCCTGGGCCGCGAGCCTCGTCGTGGCGGGATCGACGCTCCTCCTCGTCGTGGCCGCGGTGGTCGCGATCAAGGGCTTCGGGGTGATGTAGCGCGCCGGGGAGCCCGGCTCCTGCAGCATCGTCGTCATCGCGATGCCGTCGCGCAGCGCGCGGGCGGCATCAGCCGCCACCACCGTCTTGCCGCGCAGGATGCCGTGCGCGTCGGGCCAGGACAGGCGCGGCACGCCGATCCCCTCGCCCTCGATGCGCCGGACTACCTCCTGCGCCTGGGCGCGCGCGACCTCGTCGCGCAGCCCGTGCCGCTCCGCGAAACTCACCGGGGCGCGTGGCCCGGTGCCGCGGCGCTCACTCCGCGGCCAGGGCCGGGGCGGACCAGGGGGCGGCCGCGCGGCGGTGCGCGGCGGCGGCCCGCCAGTGCTCCTCCCACCCCTCGGTCGGCGCCATGGCGTCGATCGGCGCGGGGCCGGTCATGGCGGCGGCCCCGGCGTCCAGCGCCATCATCGGCGCGCGCCCCTCCTCCACGGCCGTCATGGCGCGCAGCAGCAGGCGGCGGTTGGCGGCGATCGCCTTGTCGGTGGAGGCGAGGTTCTCGCGCGTGCGGTCCTGGATGGCGCCCTGGCTCTCCACCTCCCACTGGTTGTGCGTGTTGATGTCGTGGCCCATGCCCGTATAGGTCTGGCCCGCCTGCTCGTCCGGGTCGGAGCCGTACTCGTTGCGGCTGTTCCGCCGCGGGAGGCAGTCCGGCAGGGCGTAGGTCTCCAGCCGCTGCGCGCGCCTTCGGGCATGGTCCACCGGCGCGGCGAAGCTCGCGGAGATCGCGATCCAGTAGCAGCGCGTGTCGTCCACCGGCATGTGCTACTGGGTGACGGTCATCTCCGCGCTCATCGGGATGACGAAGGCCTGGGGGAAGTAGAGGTTGGTCACGCGCAGATGCGTCATCGCGTCGCTGATGCGGCGCAGCACGGTGATGCGCAGCCCGTAATCCGTGCCGTCCACCTCGACGTGCGGGCGCGGGGACTCGCGCAGCACGTAGGTCATCGGCAGGTCGGACCCGTCGGAGGCGCCGCGGACCTGCTTGCCGTAGCCCTCCTTCGCATCCTCGTCCTCGAAGAATCAGTGCAGGAAGGAGGCGTGGGCGGGGTCGACGCCCACCTCTAGCGCCTGCAGCCAGTTGCACTCGATCAGCCCCTTGAAGGCGAAGGTGTCGGTGCCGGGCGCGACGAAGCAGTCGGTATCCGGGAGGGCGGGCGGCTCGCCCTCGCCGAGCCAGGCAAAGTCGATGCCCGAGCGGAGCTGCACGGGATAGGCGCGCGGACGCGCTGGTGCAGCGTGCTGCTCTCCGGCTCGGCGGTTCGACAACGGAACAGGTGTTCGAGTTTTGGGGTCTCCCGGAACGGGAACTCAACGCGGATCGCGCGGGGCCAGGGAGGGGCGGATGCCGGGGATCGGGGCGGGCACGCAGCGTGCCGAGCCGGGCACGGAGGGGCCGAAGGCCCTCGCGCGCGGGCGCGCGGGATTGCCATCCTCCTCGCTTTCGGGCCGGAGCGGCGCCGGATGAGCCTGGCCGAGGTGGCGCGCCTCGTGGACCTGCCACGCGCTACGGCCCGGCGGGCGCTGCTCACCCTCGCCCATCTCGGCCTCGTCGAGAGCGAGGGCCGACTGTTCCGCCTCCCCCCCGCCGTGCTGCGCCTCGCCTCCGGCCATCTCGGCTCCAACAGCGTCTCGGCCCTGCCGCAGCCCGCCTGCGAGCGGATCGCGGCCTCGGCCATGGCGGCCTGCTCCGTCGCGATGCTGGACGGGGCGGAGATCGTCTTCGTCGCCTATGGTCAGCCGGCGCGGCTGGTCCCGGTGAACACGATGGTGGGTGCGCGCCTGCCGGCCTATGCCACCGCCCTCGGCCGCGTCCTCCTCGCCGCCCTGCCGGAGGAGGCCCTGGCCCCGCTCTTCCGGGCCCTGCCCCCTCGCGCTCTGACACCGGGCACCGAGATCGATCCCGGCCGGCTGCTCGACGCCATCAGGGCCGCGGGGGCGGAGGGCCAGGCGCTGGTGGAGGAGGAGGTGGAACTGGGCTTCCGCTCCCTCGCCGTTCCCCTCCGCTGCTATGACGGCCGGGAAGAGGGTCTCTCCGGGCAACTCGTCTGACCGAGGGTCCGCGCGAGCGACTTGGTGCGGCGTCCTTGCCCTTCCCAACCCTGCGCGTGCTGGGCCGTTCACCTATGCGAAGCCCCCGAGGAGGATCCGTGCAGCAGCGGGCACCAGGAGTTACCGCTACCACGGAGACCGGAGGCCGGACCGGCCCCTCCGAGGTCGAGCGCCTGCGCGCCGCGCTGGACGAGGCCCGCACCGAGGCCGCGCGCCTCACCGAGCGCCTGCGTGGTGCCGAGCGCCAGCTCCTGGCCAGCCGCGCCCTCGTCGCCGCGCGCCGCGCCGGGGGCGAGGAGGACGACCCCGCCCTGGGCGCCGCGCTGGAGGATCTCTGGACCCTTACCAGCGAACTGGAGCAGGCGAATGCCGCGCTGGGCCGCGAGGTGGCGGAACGGCGGGATGAGCTGGCCGCGATCGACGCCGCCCTGCGGGAGAGCGAGGACCGGGTCCGCCTCGCCCATCTTTATGCCGGGGCCGGGGCCTGGGAATGGGAGATCCCCACGGGACGCTTCACCCTGTCCGACGGCTACCGGGCGCTCATCGGCCCCGCCGAGGGGCCGGCCGTCTTCGCCACTTGGCTCGCCGGCATCCTGCCCGAGGACAGGCCGGTGGCCGAGCGCGCCCTGCGCGAGGCGGTAGCGGCGGGGCTGCCCGAATTCGAGCTGGAATACCGTGCCCGGCATCCCGGGCGCGGTATCCTCTGGCTCGCGGGCCGGGGGCGGCTGCAGCGGGATGCCGAGGGCCGGCCCTGGCGCCTGACGGGGCTCAGCATCGACATCACCGCCCGCAAGCGCGCCGAGCTGGCGCTGCGCGACGCGAACGAGAACCTGCGGCGCGAGGTGGAGCGCGAGGTGGCTGCGCGCGAGACGGCGCAGGCCCGGATGACCCAGACCCTGAGGCTGGAGGCGCTCGGCCGCCTCACGGGCGGGGTGGCGCACGACTTCAACAACCTCCTCGCGGTCGTCACCGCCGGCACCTCACTCCTCGCCCGCACGGAGGACCCGGCCCGGCGCGAGAGGCTGACGGCGAACATCAACCAGGCCGCCCGGCGCGGCGCGGACCTCACGCGCCGCCTCCTCACCTTCGCTCGCCGCCAGGCGCTCCGGCCCGAGGCCATCGCCCTCGGCCCGTGGCTGGCCGACATCGCGGCGCTGCTCTCCCGCTCGCTGCGCGCCGACATTTCGGTCGAGACCGAGGTGGACGAGGGGATCTGGCCGGTGCTGGCCGACCCTTCGGAGATGGAGCTAGCCCTGACAAATCTCGGCCTGAACGCCCAGGACGCGATGCTGCGCGGCGGGCTGCTCCGCATCACCGCGCGCAACGCCAGGTTGGACGGCACGGAGGAGACGGAGGGGCTGCGGGGCGACTTCCTGCGGCTAGAGGTCCGGGACACCGGCAGCGGCATGGCGCCGGAAGTGCTGGCCCGCGCCTTCGAGCCCTTCTTCACCACCAAGGCGGGGAGCGGCACGGGGCTTGGCCTTCCCCAGGTCTACGGCTTCGCGCGGCAGAGCGGCGGCGCCGCGCGCATCGCCAGCCGCCCGGGCTACGGCACGGTCGTCACGCTCTTCCTGCCGCGCGCAGGGGAGGAAGGCGCGGCCGCCGAGGCCGCACAGGAGGTGCAGGAACGGCCGCTCCGCATCCTCGTCGTCGAGGATGACGAGGCGGTGGCCGGGCTCGTCCTCGACATGATGGAGCATCTCGGCCACGCCGCGGTGCGCGCCACCGGCCCCGCCGACGCGCTGGAGAAGCTGGCTTCGGGGCTGGAGACGGACCTCGTCTTCACCGACGTGCTCATGCCCGGCGGCATGGACGGGCTGGACCTCGCCCGCGCGCTGGGCCGGCTGCGACCGGGCCTGCCCGTCCTGCTGACCAGCGGCTATGGCGGCGCCCCGGCGCGGGTGGCCGAGGCGGGGCTGCCCCTGCTGCGCAAGCCCTACGGCATCGGGGCGTTGCGGGACGCGCTGGCCGCGGCGGCCGGGCGCTGAGCAATCCGCCGGACTTGGCCACCCGGCGCGGGGCTGGCCATATGGCGCCCATGGCCCCCACCCCTCACCACCCCCGCGCCACCCTGCGATCCCCCTGGCGCTGGGCGCGCCGGGTGCTCCTCCTTCTCCTGGCCCTGCCCGTGCTGGCCCTCGCCCTCCTAAGCGGCGCGGTCTGGCTCACTCACCCTGGCACCGACGCGGCGCTGCGGATGGCCGGCCTCTCCACCCCCGTTGAGATCGGCTTCGACGAGCGCGGCATTCCCGTCATCCGCGCGGGCAGTGAGCGCGACGCCGCCATGGCCATGGGCGTGCTCCACGCGCGGGACCGCATGTTCCAGATGGAGATGACGCGCCGCGGCGCCGCCGGGCGGCTGAGCGAGGTGGCCGGCGCCTCCACCCTGCGGCTCGACCGCTTCGTGCGGACACTGAACCTGCGCGGGCACGCCGAGGCCGACCTCGCCGCCCTGCCCGCCGAGGCGCGCGACATGCTGGAGGCCTATGCCGCCGGTGTGAATGCCTGGATCGCCGCACGCGGGCGGTTCGTCGCGCCCGAATTCCTCGCCCTCGGCGCGCCCGAGCCCTGGAAGCCCTCGGACAGCCTTCTCTGGGGCAAGGTCATGGGGCTCTGGCTCTCCGGCAACTGGCGGACAGAGGTGGAGCGCGCCCGCCTCGCCGCGAGCCACCCGCCCGAGCGCCTCTGGCAGCTCTGGCCCGCCGATGACAGCCCCGGGCGCGCGGATCTCGCGGTGCTTCCCCCGGCCGCGCGCCTCGACAGGCTGCTGGGCGCGACGCCGCGCTGGGGGGAGGACGCGCCGCTCCCGCCCTCAGCGTCGAATGCCTGGGCGCTGGCCCCCGGGCGCTCGGCCACGGGCGGGGCGCTGCTCGCCTCGGACCCGCATCTCGCGCTCGGGGCGCCGGTGCTCTGGTACCTCGCCCGGATCGAGCTGCCGGGCGGCCGCTTCCTCGCCGGCGCCACCTCCCCCGGCGTGCCGATGGTGGTGATCGGCCGGAACGAGCGTCTGGCCTGGGGCTTCACCACCACCCATTCCGACACGCAGGACGTCTTCGTCGAGCGCCTCTCGGGCACGGATGCCTATGACACGCCGGACGGCCCCCGCCCCTTCGCCCTGCGGGAGGAGCGGATCGCCGTGCGGGGCGCGGCGGAGGAGGTGCTGCGCGTGCGCGAGACGCGGCACGGCCCTGTCATCTCCGACCTGGAAGGGGAGCCGGAGGCAGGGCGCGTGCTGGCGGTTTCCATGGCCAGCCTCGCCCCGGGCGACACCCAGGCCCAGGGGCTGCTCGCCCTCAACCGGGCGCGCTCGGTCGCCGAGGCGCGGGCGGCTGCTTCCCTCATCGCCAGCCCCGCCCAGAACCTGATGGTGGCCGATGCGGAGGGCGCGATCGCCATGTTCCTCACCGGCCGAACCCCGGTCCGCGCGGCTGGGGACGGCTCGCTGCCCGTGCCCGGCTGGGACGGCAGGTATGACTGGAAGGGCTGGGTGCCCTTCGACGCCATGCCGCATGTGGAGGGATCGCGCAGCGGTGCGGTCGTCAACGCCAACAACCGCGTTCAGCCGGCGGGGAGCGAGGTCTTCCTCGGCCGCGACTGGTTCGGGGACTGGCGCTTCCGCCGGATCGGCGAGCTACTGCGGCAGAGGGAGCGCCACGCGCCCGGCGACCTCGCTGCGATGCAGGCGGACGCCGTCAGCCTCTTCGCGCGGGAGATGCTGCCGCTCCTCCTCGCCCCACCCCGCCCCGAGGGCGCCGCCGGCCGCGCGCGCGACCTGCTGGCCGGATGGGACGGGGGCATGGGGGCGGCGCTTGCCCAACCGCTGATCTTCAATGCCTGGACGCGCGAGATGGGCCGGTTGGCCCTAGCGACGGGCGGCGTGCCCGACGGCGCCTGGACCGCCGGCCCGGAATTCCTGCGCCTGCTCCTCTCGCCCGAGGGCGCGCCCTGGTGCGGGGCAGAGGGCTGCGGCGCGCTCTCCATGCGGGCGCTGGAAGCGGCGGTGCGGGACCTCTCCGGACGCTTCGGCCCGGACCCCGCCCTCTGGCGCTGGGGGGAGGCGCACCGCGTCCGGCTGGAGCACCCGCTGCTGCGCCTCGTGCCGCTCCTCCGCGACGCCCTGCGGATCGAGGCGCCGACGCCGGGGGACAACCAGACTGTGAACCGCGGCGGCACGGCGCGCGACTTCTCCCACACCCACGGGCCGGGGCTGAGGATCGTGATGGACCTTGCCTCGCCCGAGGGGGTTATGGCGGCCATCGCCACGGGCCAGTCCGGCAACCCCTTCTCCCGCCACTGGCGCGACCTGAACGCCGAATGGGTGGCCGGGCGGGTGAGCCCGCTGCCGACCGGCTCTCCCTCTTCGGCGCGGCTTCGGCTGGAGCCCTGAGCGGCGCGGGCTGGCACACCGGGCCCCGACGGCCCAGATCCAGCAGCCCGGGTTGCACGATTCCGGTCCGCTCCCGGCGATGTCAGCGATGCCGGCTGTGGACGGCGGCGTTCATTCCGTCGAAACTGGAGGCCGCATGCTGCACCGTGCCCAACGCCGCCCGCAGTTCTTTTACACCACCGCCCCCCTGCCCTGCCCCTATCTGGCCGGGCGGACGGAGCGGAAGGTGGTGACCGAGCTTTCCGGGCCGGAAGGCGAGGCGCTGCACGACCGCCTCTCCCGCGCCGGCTTCCGCCGGAGCCACAACATCGCCTACGCCCCAGTCTGCCCGGGATGCCAGTCATGCATCCCGATCCGGATCGTGGTGGCCGACTTCCAGCCCGGCCGCACCCATCGCCGCGTGATGCGGAGCAACGCGGCCGTGATGGCGCAGGACGTTCCGGCCCGCGCCACCGCCGAGCAGTTCGCCTTGTTCCAGCGATACCAGCGCGCCCGCCACCGGGACGGGGACATGGCGGCCATGGGCTTCTACGACTACCGCGCCATGGTGGAGGACACACCGATCACCACCATGCTGATCGAGTTCCGCGAGGAGCCCGACCGGCTGATCGGCGCCTGCCTGACCGACTGGCTGAAGGACGGGCTCTCGGCCGTCTACTCCTTCTTCGAGCCGGACCTCGCCGGGCGCTCCCTCGGCACGCTCGCCATCCTGCACCTCGTGGAGCGCGCGCGGGAGCTGGGGCTGCCCTATGTCTATCTTGGCTACTGGGTGCCGCAGAGCGAGAAGATGGCCTACAAGGCCGGCTTCAAGCCGAGCGAAATCCTGACCAACGGCACTTGGCACCCGCTGCGCGACGGCGTGCCGCCGGTGACGCAGCTCGTGCCGGAGAGCGTGGGCTAGGGGATTCCGCCGCAGGCGGGTCCGCAGCGAAGTCGAACCCTCCGCGCGAGGATCACGGCCCGCCTCTTGCTACGCCGCGAAGTCGGTCGTCCCCGTCACGTGGGGGCGGCCCTGTCGCAAGTGGAGCGCCGGATCATGCTGCCTCGTCGAACCCTCCTGATGAGCCCCTTTCTCGCCGCGCCGGCCCTGGCGCAGGAGGGCTTCCCCAGCAGGCCCATCAACTTCGTCGTGCCGCTCACCGCGGGCGGGCCGGCCGACGTGATCTTCCGCCCCCTCGGCAACGCCCTGCAGGCGGAGTTCGGGCAGCCCGTCGTGATGGACTACCGGCCCGGCGCCGGCGGCACGATCGCCATGGACCACGCCATCCGCTCTCGCCCGGACGGCCATACCCTGGCCATCGCGAGCAACAGCCAGTTCAGCATCGCCCCCTTCCTCTTCCCCATGCCCTACGACAACGACCGGGCCTACGTGCCGGTGATCCTCGTCGCGCAGGCGCCGAGTTTCGTGGTGGTGCACGGCTCCGTCCCCGCCACCACGCTCGGCGAGCTGATCGACCTCGCCAGGCGCCGGCCGGACGAACTCAGCTTCGCCACCGCGGGGGTCGGCTTCACCAGCCACCTGGCGACGGAGCTGCTCATGGAGACGGCGGGCATCTCCATGCTGCACGTGCCCTATCGCGGCGCCGCCCCTGCGACGCAGGCGGTGGTGAGCGGGGAGGTGCAGATAAACTTTATGGAGGCCGCCCTGCTCGCCGGCCTTCTCCCGGGCGGGCAGCTCCGCGCCCTCGCGGTGACGAGCCTCGACCGCCACCCGCTCTTCCCGGACGTGCCGACCGTCGCCGAGGCCGGGCTGCCCGGATTTCAGACCGCCACCTACTGGGGCCTCGTCGCGCCCGCCGGAACTCCGGCCACGACACTGGAGCGGCTGCGGAGCACCAGCATGCGGTATGCGAGCTCCCGGGCGGAGCGGGAGCGTCTAATCCAGGCCGGCTTCCTCCCCGTGGCAGGCGACGCGGCGGCCTTCGACCGGCAGAAGGCGGAGGAGAGCGCCAAATGGGGCCCGCTCATCCACGCCCGCAACATCCGCGTGACCTGACCGGGCGGGCGCCGGCCCCGAGGGGCCGGCGCGGCCCCGTCTATTCCTCGAAGCGGTTGCTGCGCGGGAAGCCGTGGGGCGGCTGCTTCCCCGCCCCGCCCCGGTTGCCGCGCCAGGGCGCCAGCACTGTCTCGCTGCGCGTCCGGGCGCCGCTCTTCCAGGTCAGCCCGTCCCGGCGCGCGTCGAAGACCTTCACGTCCGAGAGACCGCCGTCGCGGTAGCCCTGCAGCGCCACGCCGCGCCCGCGCGACATCTCCGGCACCTGCTCCAGCGGGAAGATCAGCAGCTTGCGGTTCTCGCCGATCACCGCGACCGTGTCGCCCTCCACCGGGGCGGCAACGGCCAGCGCGTCCGGCGCGTCCACCACCAGCACCTGCTTGCCCGTGCGCTTCTCGGCGAGCAGGTCCTCGGACTTCACGACGAAGCCGCGGCCCGAGGAGGAGGCCAGGAGGAACTTCATCCCCTCGCGCCAGACAAAGGCGGAGAGGATGCTGTCCTCGTTGCCCAGTTCCACGGTCAGCCGCACGGGTTGTCCGTCGCCGCGGCCGCGCGGGATGGCATCGGCCTTGATCGTGTAGGCGCGGCCGTTGGAGGCGAGCAGGCCGATGCGGTCCGTCGTCTCCGCGTGCAGCATCAAGGCGAGGCTATCGCCTTCCTTGAAGCGCAGGCCGGAGGCGTCCTCGATATGCCCCTTCTGCGCGCGCAGCCAGCCTTTTTCGGAGAGGATGACGGTGATCGGCTCGCGCTCGACGAACTGGTTCTCGTCGAAGACGACCGCCACCACCTCGGTCTGCACCGTGCGGCGGTCGCCCAGCGCGCCGGAACCGAACCTGTCCCGCGCCGCGCCGATCTCCTCGGCGATCCGGTCCCACTGCGCCTTCTCGCTGGCGAGTAGCTTCTGGAGCCCCTTCAGCTCCTTCGTCAGCCGCGTGTGCTCACGGCGGATCTCCATCTCCTCCAGCTTGCGCAGGGCGCGGAGGCGCATGTTCAGGATCGCCTCGGCCTGGTTGTCCGTCAGGCCGAAGGTCTTGATCAGCGCCTCCTTCGGATGGTCCTCCTCGCGGACGATGCGGATCACCTCGTCGAGGTTGAGATAGACGATGAGGTAGCCGTCCAGGATCTCCAGCCGCCGCTCGATGGCGGCGAGGCGATGGGAGGAGCGGCGCACCAGCACGACCTGCCGGTGGTCGAGCCAGGAGCGCAGCACCTCACGCAGCCCCATGACGCGCGGGGTGCGCTCGGCATCCAGCACGTTCATGTTCAGCGGGATGCGGCTCTCCAGCGACGTCGCGCGGAAGAGGCTCTCCATCAGCATGGCGGGCTCGATCATGCGGGTCTTGGGCTCCAGCACGAGGCGCACCTTGTCCGTGCTCTCGTCGCGCACGTCGGCGAGCAGCGGCAGCTTCTTCGCCTCCAGCAGCTCCGCGATCCCCTCGATCAGGCGCGACTTCTGCACCTGGTACGGGATCTCGGTGACGACGACATGCCAGGTGCCGTTCTTGAGCTTCTCCACTTCCCACTTCGCGCGCAGGCGAAAGCCGCCGCGGCCGGTCTCGTAGGCGTTCAGGATGCTGTCGGCGGGCTCCACCATCACGCCGCCCGTCGGGAAATCCGGGCCGGGCATATGGGCGAGGAGCTGGGCGGTGGTGGCCTCGGGGTTGCGGATCAACTCCAGCGCGGCGCTGCAGACCTCGCCCGCATTGTGCGGCGGGATGGAGGTGGCCATGCCCACGGCGATGCCGTTCGCGCCGTTCGCCAGGAGGTTCGGGAAGGCGGCCGGCAGCACGACCGGCTCCTGCTCCTCCCCGTCATAGGTCGGGCGGAAATCGACGGCATCCTCGTCGATGCCCTCTAGCAGCGCCTTGGCGACCTCGGTGAGCTTCGCCTCCGTGTAGCGCATGGCCGCGGCGTTATCGCCGTCGATATTGCCGAAATTGCCCTGGCCCTCGACGAGCGGGTAGCGCGCCGCGAAGTCCTGGGCGAGCCGCACCAGCGCCTCGTAGACCGAGGCGTCGCCGTGCGGGTGATACTTGCCGATCACGTCGCCCACCACGCGGGCGCATTTCTTGAAGCCGCCCGCGGGGTCCAGGCGGAGCTGCTGCATCGCCCAGAGCAGGCGGCGATGGACCGGCTTCAGCCCGTCCCGCACATCCGGCAGGGAGCGCGCCATGATGGTGGACATGGCATAGGCGAGGTAGCGCTCGGACAGGGCGCCGGCGAGCGGGGTCTCGTTGATGCGGCCGCCATCGGGCAGCGCCTTCAGGTCGTCGGGCATGGGCTCGGCGCTATGTTCTTCATTCGTTCAGGGTGATCCGTTCTAGCAGGACCGGGGCGCGGATGCCAGCGCGGCGCGCCTCAGGCCACCTTTTCCCCCGCATCTGAGAGCGCGGCGACACGGTCCGCGAGCGCCTCTCGCGCGGCGGGAATCGAGCGGTGGTGGCTGCCGAAGGCGTCGCGGGCGAGGAAGTGGCCGGTCAGGCGCAGGGCGTCCGACCAGTCCTTCGGCCCGCTCGGCCGGGAGGGGTCCCGCATGAAGGGCGGCAGGGGCAGCATGCGGTCGGCATAGGGGGCCGCGACCTCGGCGCGCACCGCGCGGCCGGTTTTCGGGGAGACATGAGTCAGTCCTTCTGTCTCCCCAGTCACGGCGCAGCGCACGAGGTCGAGGCCGTAGCCGAGCTCGGCCAGCAGCAGCACCTCCCAGTGCACGAGGTCGGGCAGCACCTCCCCCGCCCCCCGCCCGAGATGGGCGAGGATGGGGACGAGGGCGCGGAAGGCGGCGGGGTGCGGCTCGCGCTCCGGCAAGGCCTCGGCGGCCACTGCGCAGGCGGAGGAGAGGAGCGCGAGGGCCAGCGGGTCGTCCATCGCGAGCGCCGCGGTGGGATGCACCAGCTCCCCGCTGAGATGGCCGAGCTGGTCGGAGAGGCGGGCCATCCAGCGCGCCTCCACGAGATTGCCCGGCAGCCAGACTGGCGTCTGCGCCCGGGAGGAACCGCCGCGCGCCATGCCGGCGTGGCGGCCGTGCTCCTCCGTGAGAAGGGTGATCACGGCCCCGCCCTCCCCGAGGGGGCGGGACTCCAGGACGATGGCGGGGGCGGTCCATTCCATGCCGGGAAGATGGGGTTCCCGGCCACCGATCGCTACTCCAGGTCCTCCAGCCCGAGGGCGCGGAGGCGGCCGCGCTCCTCGTCCCAGCCCGGCCTGTCCTTCACGTTGAGGAAGAGGTGGACCGGCCGCTCCAGCAGCTTCGTCAGCTCGGCCCGCGCCCGCTGCCCGATCTCGCGGATGCGGGATCCCTTGTCCCCGATCAGGATCGCCTTCTGGGAGGAACGGCCGACATAGATGGTGCAGTCGATCCGCACCGAGCCGTCCTTGCGCTCCTGCCAGGACTCCGTCTCCACCGTCGCGTGGTGCGGGACCTCCTCATGGGTCTGGCGCAGGATCTGCTCGCGCACGATCTCGGCGGCCAGCATCCGGTCCGTCACGTCGGACAGCTCGTCCTCGGGGAAGAGCCAGGGGCCCTCGGGCATGGCCTCGCAGAGACGGGTGCGGAGGCGGTCCACCCCGTCCCCGGTCTCGGCGGAGATCATGAAGGTCTCGGCGAACTGAAGCAGCCCGTTCAGCTCCGCGGTGAGGGGCAGCAGGCGCTTGGTGTCGAACAGGTCCGTCTTGTTCAGCACGAGCCAGAGCGGCGGCGCGCCCTTGGCCAGCTTGGCGACGATGGCCCGCAGCGGGTCTGTCAGCCCCGCACGCGCATCCACCACCAGCATGGCGAGGTCGGCGTCCTGCGCCCCGCCCCAGGCGGCGGCGACCATGGCGCGGTCCAGCCGGCGGCGCGGGTTGAAGATGCCGGGCGTATCCGTCAGCACCACCTGCGACCGCCCCTCCGTGAGGATGGCGCGGATGCGGAAGCGCGTCGTCTGCGGCTTGTTCGAGACGATGGAGACCTTGGCGCCCGCCAGCCGGTTCACCAGGGTGGACTTGCCGGCGTTCGGCGCGCCCAGCACGGCGGCGAGGCCGGCGCGGGTCGGGCCCTCGGGCACCGTCTTCGGGCCCTCAGGGATGTCGTCCTCAGCCACGGGACAGCTCCGTCAGCAGCGCCTCGGCCGCGAGTTGCTCGGCGGCGCGCTTGCTCTCGCCGCTCGCCTCCGCCGCCTTGCCGCAGGCGCGCGCCGAGACGGTGAAGAGCGGTGCGTGGGAAGGCCCCTCTGCGCTCACCAGCACGTATTCGGGCAGGCCCTGGCCGCGGCCGAGCAGGTATTCCTGCAACCGGCTTTTGGCGGACATGGGCGGGGTCGCGTCCGCCTCCATGGCGGCCGTCCATTCACGCCGGATGAAAGCACGGGCGGCCTCCAGCCCGGCATCGAGGTAGAGGGCGCCGATCAGCGCCTCCGTCGCGTCCGCCACCACGTTGGCGCGCTGGCGAAGCCCGGTGCGGCCCTCGGCGGGGGGGATGCGAAGGGCGGCTGGCAGGCCGATGGCGTCGCCCACTTTGGCCAGGGTGTCGGCGGCCACGAGCACGGCCAGGCGCTTGCCCAGCTCCCCCTCCCGCTCCTCGGGGAAGCGCTCGGACAGCCACTCGGCCATGCAGAGGGCGAGGACGCGGTCGCCGAGGAACTCCAGCCGCTCGTTCGAGTCGAGCTGGCGGCGTTTCGGGTCGGCGGCAGAGCGGTGGGTGAGCGCCTGCTCCAGAAGGGCGGGATCGCGGAACCCATAGCCCAGCCGGTCCGCGAGCATGGCGACGGGCGCCTTCACGAGAGCCCTCCCGCCATCACCGCACGCCCGAGAAGATGCGCGTCCAGCGGACGGCGAAGGGCCAGGCCCAGACCTCCCACCAGCTCGCCGAGCCGTCCCAGGAGAAGAAGATGAACTCGGCCCGGCCGACGAGGTTCTCCACGGGCACGAAGCCGACATAATTCGTGGCCCGGCTGTCGAGGGAGTTGTCGCGATTGTCGCCCATGGCGAAGACGTGGTCGGACGGGACCATGAATTCCTGCGTGTTGTCATAGGGGCCGTCATCCGAGGCCTCCAGGATCTCATGGGTGCGCGCGGGGCCGCCGGGGCTCGGTGGCAGTGTCTCGCGGTAGAGCCGGACGGTCAGGCGGGGGCCGTCCCCCTCCACGGTATAGGGGCCGACGGCGGTGCGCGTCACGGGCTGGCCGTTCACGCGCAGCACCCCCTGTCGCACCTGGATGCGGTCCCCGGGCAGGCCGACGATGCGCTTGATGTAGTCTGTGGTGCCGTCCCGAGGCAGCTTGAACACGGCCACGTCCCCGCGCGTGGGCAGGCTGCCCAGGATGCGGCCGCGGAAGAGGTTCGGGCTGAAGGGCAGCGAGGCTCGGGAATAGCCGTAGGAGTATTTCGACACGAACAGGTAGTCGCCTACCAGCAGGGTCGGGATCATACTGCCGGAGGGGATGTTGAACGGCTCGAAGGCGATGGTGCGGATGCCGATTGCGATCAGGCCCGCATAGAGGATCGTCTTCAGGCTCTCCAGCCAGCCGCCGGAGGACTTATTGCTCATCGTATGCTTCTTCGCGGCCTCACCCGGCCGGCCGAGAACCCCCGGAGAGCCCGGACAGGGGCGTGGGTCGGGCCGCCGCTGGCCCGTGGGTGCGACAGATGGGCCGGGCTGTCAAGGAAGGCGCGGGCGCCGGTTCAGGAAAGCGACCCCGGCGGGGCGTGCGAAGGGCCCTACAAGGGCACGGCCGGGCCGTGCAAGGGCACGGCCGAGATGATCACCACCGCCTCGGCATAGGGGTACTCGTCCGTCATGGTCAGCGCCACCTGGGCGCGGTGCCCGGTCGGGGTGATCGCCGCCAGCCGCTCCGCCGCCCCGCCCGTCATCTCCATGGTCGGCTGGCCGGAAGGGAGGTTCACCACGCCGAGGTCGCGCCAGTAGACGCCGGCCCGGAAGCCCGTGCCCAGCGCCTTAGAGGCGGCCTCCTTCGCCGCGAAGCGCTTGGCATAGGTCGCGATCCGGATGCGCTCCGCCCGCCGCTCGGCCTTGGCGCGCTCGAGGTCGGTGAAGACGCGGGAAATGAAGCGCTCCCCGTGGCGCACGATGGTCCGCTCGATGCGGCGGATATCCACTATGTCGTTGCCAAGGCCCAGAATCATGGTTTGGGGATCACGCCTTCGCCCTCTCCACCTGCTCGATGCCCGGCAGCGCGCGCAGGGCGGCGATGACGCTGGAGAGGTGGCGCAGGTCCTTCACCTCCAGGTCCACGTTCATCTCCGCGAAGTCCGAGGCGCGGTGGAGGAAGCGGAGGGATTGGATCCGCGCCTCCTGCTTCGTGATCGCGGTGGTCATCCCCGCGATCGCCGTCGCCTCGTTGGAAGCGACGACGGAGAGCCGCGCGACATGCTCTCCAGCCGCACCGGGGGCGGTGTCCCAGTCCACGTCGATGAAGCGCTCAGGGGTGCCGGCGAAGGCGTCCAGTGTGTGGCAGCCCTGCTTGTGCACGGTCACCCCGCGGCCGGTGGAGACGATGCCCACGATCCGGTCCCCCGGCACGGGGTGGCAGCAGCCGGCAAAGCTCACCTCCATGCCCGAGACGAGGCCGGTGATGCCGTGCGCCACCTCCCGCCCCTTGGTGACGCGATGGGGAACAGTCGAGCCCGGCTTGCCCCGCGCGCGGGTGAGGGCCAGGGCCTCGATGCCCGAGACGGCCGGGCGCGGCGGGCCGCGCAGCTCCGGCACGGCGGCGTGCAGCACGTCCCGCGCGGTGATGTTGCCGTTGCCAACGGCGACGCACAGCTCCTCGAAGCCCGCCTGCTTGAGAGCCTTGACCGCCGGCTCGGCTATCTTCTCCGAGAACTCCAGCCCTTCCTGGCGGAAGGCGCGGGCGATCGCCTGTCGGCCGTTCTCCCGGCTTTCCTCGCGCTGGCGGGCGAGCACGGTGCGGCGGATGCGGGCGCGCGCCTTGCCCGTGACGACGAAGCGCTCCCAGGCCGGGTTGGGCGTGCCGCCGCGGGCGGTGATGACCTCGACCTGGTCGCCATTCTCCAGCTGGTGGCGCAGCGGCACGATGCGGCCGTTGATCTTTGCGCCGACACAGGAATCGCCGATCTGGGAGTGGACGTGATAGGCGAAGTCCACCGGCGTCGCCCCGCGGGGCAGCGCGATCAGGTCGCCCTTGGGG
Organism: Roseomonas sp. GCM10028921; assembly: GCA_042666135.1. Classification (GTDB taxonomy): domain Bacteria; phylum Pseudomonadota; class Alphaproteobacteria; order Acetobacterales; family Acetobacteraceae; genus Roseomonas. Next base: position 80,727 of record JBHTFH010000001.1, read on the forward strand.
GTGAAACAGAAGACCTGGTCCTGGTGCAGGGCGAGCTTGGTGTTCTCCAGGAAGTCCTGCGCCTCCCCGGCATTCTCCAGGATCTCCAGCAGGTCCTTCACCCAGGGATAGCGCTTGCGGTCGCGGGAGGCGTTCACCACCCCGTCCGGCCCCTGCTTGTAGATCCAGTGGGCCGCGACGCCGAACTCGGCCACCTCGTGCATCTCCGGCGTGCGGATCTGCACCTCGATCTTGGCGTTCCGGCGCTCGGGCACCGTCACCCCGGTGTGGAGAGACTGGTAGCCGTTGGGCTTGGGGGTGGAGATGTAGTCCTTGAACCGGCCGGGAACGACGCGATAGGCCGAGTGGATGGCGCCCAGCGCGGCGTAGCAGTTCGCCTTATCGTCGGTGATAACGCGGAAGGCCATGATGTCCGAGAGCTGCTCGAACTCGACCTTCTTCGAGTGCATCTTGAGCCAGATACCGTAGGCCGACTTCTCCCGCCCCTGGATCTCGATCACCGGCACGTCCGAGTCCCGCAGACGGCGGCGCAGGTCCTCGGCGATGTCGGCGATGAGGTCCGCGCCCTGGCCGCGGAGGAAGGCGAGGCGGGCGTTGATCGTCTGGGAGGCGTCGGGCTGGAGCTCGCGGAAGGCGCGGTCCTCCAGCTCGTCCTTCACCGCCTGCATGCCGATGCGCTCGGCGAGCGGCGCGTAGATCTCCATCGTCTCCCGCGCGGTGCGGGCGCGGCGGTGCTGCTGCGGGACGAAATGAAGTGTCCGCATGTTGTGCGTGCGGTCAGCGAGCTTGATGAGGAGGACGCGGATGTCCTCGCTCATTGCCAGCACGAGCTTGCGGAAGTTCTCGGCCTGCTTCGTGCGCTCGGATTGCAGCTCCAGCCGCGTCAGCTTCGTGACGCCATCCACCAGCCGGGCCACGTCCGGGCCGAAGTCGCGCGAGAGATCCTGAAGGGTGACGCCGGTGTCCTCCACGGTGTCGTGGAGAAGGGCTGTCGCGATGGTGGCGGCGTCCAGCCGGTAGCCGGCCAGGATGCCCGCGACGGCCACGGGATGGCCGATATAGGGGTCGCCGTTGTCGCGCTGCTGGTTGCGGTGGGCCTTCTCCGCGACGGAATAGGCCCGCTCGATCATCCCCCCATCGGCGCGGGGATCGTAGCCCGTGACGAGGGCGGCCAGGGCGGCGCCGGGGTTCTCACCCAGCCCCGCATCGCCCGTTCCGTCGCCTCCCTGGAAGTCGGAGGCGCCGGCAAGCACCCCTTCGGGCGCCCAGAAAGGGGCCGTGGCGACACCGGGAGGGTTGGGGATCCCGGTGCCGTCTTTCATGGAGAGATATGCCTTCCGGTCAGCGGCGGCCGCCGAGCTCGGCCGCAATGGCGGCCTCGAGGTCGTCGCCGGACATGTCCTCGACCTGCATGCCAGCCTCGGCCGCGCTCTCCTCGTTGACGTCCATCACGCCGAAGATGTTCTCGTCGGTCGCGATGAGGTCGATCACCTCCTCCTCCACCGGCTCGGGCTCGGGGGCGCGCAGGAGGGACTTCACGATGTCCTCTTTCAGCCCATCCAGCTCGACGGTCTGGTCGGCGATCTCTCGGAGCGCGATGACGGGGTTCTTGTCGTTGTCCCGGTCCACCGTCAGCTCGTCGCCGCGCGAGATGGCACGGGCGCGCTGGGCGGCGAGGAGGACGAGGTCGAAGCGGTTGGGAACCTGGAGGATGCAGTCCTCGACCGTGACGCGGGCCATGGCGGACTCCGTTTATTCTGTGCGGGCGAACGGGTGAGATAGAGCGGACGGGGCCGGAACACAACCCCGCGTAAAACCACCGGCGATCCGCCGCATCGGGGCGGGCGGAAGGTCCCGCAGCAGCGCCTCCACCTCCTGGCCCGTCGAGGGATGCACCCATCCCGGCCAGACCTCCCGGAGCGGCTCCAGCACGAAGCGGCGCAGATGGGCGCGTGGATGAGGGATCACGGGGTCGGGCGCCGTGCGGAGGAGGCAGCCCATGGCCACGATGTCTAGGTCCAGCGTCCGGGGCGCGTTGGGATAAGGGCGCACCCTTCCCTCCCGCGCCTCGGTCGCCTGGAGCGCGGCGAGCAGCGCGGCAGGATCGGCCGCCCCGCGCAGCCGCGCGACGCCGTTCACGTACCAGGGGCTGGCGGGGTCCGGCGGCTCGGGCGCCGTCTCCCACCAGGATGAGGTGGCCAGGAGGGAGAGGCCGGGGAGCCCGTCCAGCGCCTCCGCGGCGCGCCGGCAGGTGGCGAGCGGCGCGGCGCCGTCATGCCCCGGCAGGTTGGCCCCGATAGCGACAAGGATGTCGCCCCTGGATTCGCCGGCCAGGCTCAGGAGTAGCGCTCCTCCTTCCAGGGGTCGCCGCGGTCATGGTAGCCGCGCACCTCCCAGAAGCCGGGACGGTCCTCGGGGATCAGGGTGATCCGCCGGATCCATTTCGGGCTCTTCCAGAAGTAGAGATGCGGCACGACGAGGCGCAGCGGCCCGCCGTGCTGGCGGGTCAGCGGCTGGCCCTCCCAATGGGTGGCCAGGAGGTTCTCCGGCCGGTCGAGGTCGGCCAGCGGCAGGTTCGTGGTGTAGCCGTCATGCGACTCCATCGTCACGAAGCGCGCCTCGGGCCGCGGGCGGGCGCGGGCGAGGAGGTCGGTCACGGAGATGCCGCGCCAGTCGTTGTCGTAGCGGGACCACTGGGTGACGCAGTGGATGTCGTTGCGCCGCTCCTCCTGGGGAAGCGCAATCAGCTCGGCCCAGGAGAGGGAGAGCGGGGCCTCCACCAGCCCGTCGACGTCCAGCCGGGCGGCGGCCTCGGAGACGGCGGGCTGGATTCCGAGGTCCAGCACCGGCCAGTCCGTCACCAGTCGCTGGCCGGGCGGCAGCCGGTCCCGCTCGGGATCGCCGGCGGTGCCGGTCAGCAGCCGTCCCTGTTCCGCCCAGAGCTCCTTGGTGCGGACCAGTTTCTCCTTGATCCCCTCCAGGACCCCTTCCGGGGTTCCACCGGGCTTGCCCTCGGGCGCGCTGTCCTTGCTCATGCCGCAGAGGTGCGCGCGGATGGCGCGGGATGCAACGCCCCCGCCCCGGGTTTCGCGCCCGAGGCGAGCGCGACCGTTCCCGGCGATCAGTGGCGAAGGGTAACGGGGCATAGGGGCCGGGTCGCATCCGGCCTACAATGATCGTGTGCGACAAGCAGTTCCGACCCTTTCTCCCCCCGCGGCAACGCGGCGGGGCGCCAACAAGCTCATCCTGGGCGCGATCCTCGGCGCGCTTCCCTCGGGCTGCGCCCTCCTCCCCGATCCCGTCCCGGCCGTGGCGGCCGGCCCCAACCGGTTCCGCGAGGCCGATTCGCGCGCGCCCGTCTCCTGGCCGGACCCGAGCTGGTGGCGCGGCTTCGGCTCGACCGAGCTGGAGCGGCTGATGGCCCGCATGGCCGGCGAGAACCTCGACCTCGCCGTTGCCGCCGCGCGGGTGCGCCAGGCCGATGCCTCGGCCCGGATCGCCGGCGCCGCCCTGCTGCCCATCGTCACCGCCGGGGGCAGCGCCCAGCGCAGCGAGGCGGGCGGCGGCGCGCGGCCGGTGACGCGATACAGCGCAAATCTCGCCGCCTCCTACGAGATCGACTTTTGGGGGCTGAACCGGAACGCTGCCCTGTCGGCCCGGCTCTCGGCCGAGGCGACCCGATTCGACCTCGGCACGACCCTCATCACGACCGAGGCCTCCGTCGCCAACACCTACTTCACCATCCTGGAGGCGCGGGACGCCCTGCGGATCCAGGAGGCGAACCTCGCCGCCGCCCGCCGGGTGCTGGCCGTGATCCGGCAGCAGGTGGCGGCGGGCACGGCCACCGGCCTCGACCTCGCCCAGCAGGAGACGGTGGTGGCCCAGCAGGAGGCGGCGGTGCCCCCCCTGCGGCAGACCGTCTCCCAGAACATCGCCACCCTCGCCGTGCTCGTCGGGTGGGCGCCGGCCGAGATCGAGATCACCGGCCAGGGCTTCGGCCGGCTGGACGTTCCCTCCCCCTCCCCCGGCCTGCCCTCGGAACTGCTGGTGCGGCGGCCGGACGTGCTGGCGGCGGAGGCCGCCCTCGCCTCCGCCAACGCGAATGTGGCGGTGGCCCGGGCGGCGCTGCTGCCCTCCGTCACCCTCTCGACCCAGGGTGGGTTCCAGTCCCTCCTCCTCGGCACGCTGCTCCGGCCGGAGGCGCAGTTCGCCACCCTCGCCGCGAGCCTCGCCCAGACCGTCTTCGACGGCGGCGCCCTACGCGGCCGGGTGGAGCTGGCCCGGGCGCAGCAGGAGGAGCTTCTCTTCACCTATCGCCAGGCGATCCTCTCCGCCCTCTCCGATGTGGAGAGCGCCCTCGCCGCCCTGCGCGAGACGACAGAGCAGGAAGCGCTGCTGCGCGAGGCAGAAACCCGCGCCGCCCGTGCCTACAACATCGCCGAGGAGCAACTCCGCGGCGGCATCATCAACCTGATCACCCTGCTCAACACCCAGGCAACGCTCTTTGCTGCCCGACGCAACCTGTCGACCGGGCGGCTCAGGCGTTTCCAGGCAGCGGTGGGGCTGTTCCGGGCGCTCGGCGGCGGCTGGGGTCCGGGCGCCGCCGCCACAGTTTCGGAGATACGCCGATGAGGCGCGGATACGCTTGGCTCCTGGCGCTGGTGCTGCTGGCCGGCGCCGGCGGGGCAGGCTGGTGGTGGCAGGGCCGGGGGGTGCAGGACCCCTCGGCGGCGCGCGACCAGCGCGAGGCCCAGGGGCCGCAGGGCACCGTCGCGCCGCAGGGACCGGGGGCGCCGCGCCAGGGGAGCAGCGCGGGCGGGGCGGGCCGCGCGCGCCGCCCCGGCGGGGGCCCTCCCGTGCCGGTGACGGTGGCCGAAGCCTCTCGTCGGGACGTGTCCCTCACCGTGGACGCGCTCGGCACCGTCGTGCCGCTCGAGAGCGTCGTCGTCCGCACCCAACTCGACGGGCAGCTCATGGAGGTGAACTTCCGCGAGGGCCAGGAGGTCGCCAAGGGGGACGTGCTGGCACGCGTGGACGAGCGCACCGCCCAGGCCGCGCTGCAGCAGGCCGAGGGGAAGCGGGCCTATGACCAGGCCCAGCTCGCCAATGCCCGGGTGGACCTCCAGCGCTACCAGAGCCTCGCTCGCGGCGCGGGGGTGACGCAGCAGCAGGTGGACACGCAGCGCGCCCAGGTGGCGATGCTGGAGGCCCAGGTCCGGCAGGACGAGGCCGCCATCGAGCAGGCGCGCACCCAGCTCGGCTTCGCCACCATCCGCGCGCCGCTGGCCGGGCGCGTCGGCATCCGGCAGGTCGATCCCGGCAATATCGTGCGGGGCTCGGACACGAACGGCATCGTGACGGTCACGCAGATGTCGCCTATCGGCGTCACCTTCACCCTGCCGCAGCAGGAACTGCCGCGCTTGATGCGGGCGATGGCCGCGGGCCCCGTGCCCGTGGAGACCCTGCCGGGGCCGGGCAACGCCCCGGTCGCGCGCGGCACGCTGCTGACGGTGGACAATGCCGTGGACCCCACCACCGGCACGATCAAGGCGAAGGCCACCTTCCCCAATGAGGACCACGCCCTCTGGCCGGGCGCCTTCGTCAACCTGCGCCTGCGGATCGAGGTGGTGCCTGGGGCGACCGTGGTGCCCCTCGTCTCCGTCCAGCGCGGGCCGGAGGGGAACTACGCCTTCGTCGTCCGCGAGGACCGCACGGTGGAGCAGCGGCCCGTCACGATCGGGCAGACGACGCAGGCCGAGGCGGTGGTTCAGTCCGGTCTCCAGCCCGGCGAGCGCGTGGTGACCTCGGGCGGGCTGCGGCTGAGCGCGGGCACCGCGGTGGCCGTCGCTGACGACACCACCCCCGCCCGCCCCGCCGGCCCCCGCCCGCGGCGGACGGCCGACGCGCAGGGAACCGCGAATTGAACATCTCGGCCCCCTTCATCTCGCGGCCCGTGGCGACGACCCTGCTGTCGGTCGCCGTGCTGCTCGTGGGTCTCTGGGGCTACTGGCGGCTGCCCGTCTCCTCCCTGCCTGAGGTGGAGTTCCCGACGATCGAGGTTTCCACCCAGCTTCCCGGCGCCGCGCCCGACACGGTGGCGCTGCTGGTTACCGCGCCGCTGGAGCGCCAGCTCGGGCAGATCGCGGGGGTCTCGGTGATGACCTCCACCTCCGGCCCCGGCACCAGCCGCATTGCCATCCAGTTCGCGCTGGATAAGGACATCGAGGAGGCGGCGCAGGACGTGCAGGCGGCGCTGGACGCCGCGCGCGGCACGCTGCCGACGACCCTTCCCTATCCCCCGGTTTACGCGAAGGTGAACCCGGCGGACCCGCCGATCATCACCCTCGCCCTGACGTCCGACACCCTTCCCATCGCGCGGCTCTCGGACACGGCCGACACGCTGCTGGCGCAGAAGCTCTCCCAGTCCGCGGGCGTCGGCCGTGTGACGGTGCAGGGCAACATGCGCCCGGCCGTGCGGCTGCGGATCGACCCCGCCCGGCTGGCCGCCTACGGCCTCTCCATGGCCGATGTCCGCACCGCCGTAACGGGGGCGAACGCCAACACGCCCAAGGGCTCGCTGGACGGCGCGCGCCAGGCCTCCACCATCATGGCCAACGACCAGATCACCGCCCCCGGCGAGTTCGCCGAGGTGATCGTGGCCTATCGCAACGAGGCGCCCGTCCGGCTGCGGGATCTCGGCACGGCGCAGGAGGGGCTGGAGAACGACCGGAACGGCGCCTGGTTCAACGGCCGGCCCGCCGTCATCCTCGACGTGCAGCGCCAGCCCGGGGCGAACATCGTGGACACGGTGGCCCGCATCCGCACCCAACTCCCCGAGCTCGAGCGCGGGCTGCCGGCCGGCATCGCCATGTCCGTCGTGTCGGACCGCACCGAGACGATCCGCGCCTCCGTGCGGGAGGTGGAGCTGACACTCGTCCTCTCCACCGTGCTCGTCGTCGCGGTGATCTGGCTCTTCCTCCATTCCGGGCGGGCGACCGTCGTGCCGGCGGTGTCCCTGCCGCTCTCCATTATCGGCACCTTCGCCGTGATGTCCTGGATGGGCTTCTCGCTCGACAACCTCTCCCTCATGGCCCTGGTGATCGCGACCGGCTTCGTGGTGGACGACGCGATCGTCATGATTGAGAACATCGTCCGCCACATCGAAGAGGGTATGGCGCCGCTTGCCGCGGCCTATGAGGGCGCGCGGGGTATCGCCTTCACCATCATCTCCCTCACCGTCTCGCTCATCGCCGTCTTTATCCCGCTGCTCTTCATGGAGGGGGTGGTCGGCCGGCTGTTCCGCGAGTTCGCGCAGACGCTGACGGCCACCGTCCTCGTCTCCATGGTCGTCTCCCTCACCCTCACGCCCATGATGTGCGCGCTGCTGCTGCGCCCGGCCAGGGAGAGCAAGGGCCGGATAGCCCGGGCCTCCGACCGGGTGTTCGACGCCCTGCTGAACGCCTATCGCCGCGCGCTGGAGGTCACGCTGCGCGCCCAGGCGCTGACGCTGCTCGTCGCCATCGGGACGGTGGCGCTGACCGGCTGGCTATACGTCGTCATTCCCAAGGGGTTCCTGCCGCCGCAGGATACGGGCCTCATCCAGATCGCCACCGAGGCGCCGGGCGACGTCTCCTTCGCCCGGATGTCGGAATTGCAGCGCGCCGTGGCGGAGGTCGTTCGGTCCGACCCGGCGGTGGAGGCGGTCACCTCCGTCGTCGGCGCGGGCACGGTGAACGCGACTCTCAACGGCGGGCGGGTGACGGCAGTGCTGCGGCCGCGCGAAGCGCGGGACCTGACGGCGCAGGAGGTGATCGCGCGCCTCTCCCCGCGCCTGGCCGGGATCGCGGGGATCGTCAGCTATCCCCAGGCCGTGCAGGACATCCAGATCGGCGCGCGCGCCGGCACCACCCAGTACCAGTTCACCGTGGTGGATGCGGACGCTGCCGAGCTGGCGCGCTGGTCTCCCCGCATCCTCGAGGCCCTGCGCGCCCTGCCGGAGTTGACCGACCTCTCCAGCGACCAGCAGCAGGACGGGCTGCGGATCACGGTGGAGGTGGACCGCGCCCGCGCCGGCCGGCTCGGCGTGACGATGCAGGCGATCGACGATGCGCTCTACGACGCCTTCGGTCAGCGGCAGATCTCGACCATCTACGCCCAGAACAACCAGTACCGCGTGATCCTGGAAGCGGGCGAGGACTTCTTGGCGGACCCTACCCGCCTCGGCCTGCTGCGCGTGGCCGGCAGCACGGATGGCACGGCGAGCGTCGTCCCGCTCTCCGAAGTCGCGCGGATCGGGCGGGGAAGCGGGCCGCTGCAGGTGACACGGGAGAACCAGTTCCCCGCCGTGACTTACTCCTTCAACCTCGCCGAGGGCGCCTCGCTCGGCCAGGCGGTTTCGGCCATCGGGGAAGCGCAGCGCCGCCTCGGCGTGCCCGCCACCATCACCGGGCGCTTCGCCGGGGATGCGGCGGAGTTCAGCTCATCCCTCCGCAGCCAGCCCTGGCTCATCCTTGCCGCGGTGGTCGTGATCTACATCACCTTAGGCGTCCTCTATGAGAGCCTCGTCCACCCGCTGACCATCCTCTCCACCCTTCCCTCGGCAGGGATCGGGGCACTGCTGGCGCTGGAGCTGTTCGGGCTCGACCTCTCGGTCGTCGGCATCATCGGCATCCTCCTGCTGATGGGCATCGTGAAGAAGAACGCGATCATGATGATCGACTTCGCACTGGAGGCGCAGCGGGACCGCGGCATGGCCCCGCGCGACGCCATCGTGGAGGCGGCGGTGCTGCGCTTCCGCCCGATCACCATGACGACGCTGGCCGCGCTGCTCGGCGCCCTGCCCCTCGTGCTCGGCCACGGCGCGGGGTCGGAGCTGCGGCTGCCGCTCGGCGTCTCCATCGTCGGTGGCCTCATCCTCTCGCAATTTGTGACGCTCTTCACCACGCCCTCGGTCTATCTCGCCCTCGAATGGGTGCGTATGCGCCTCGGGAGCCGGCGCGCGGTCGCGGCACCGGCAGAATGAGCATCTCCGGCCCCTTTATCGCCCGGCCCATCGCCACCTCCCTGCTGGCGATCGGCATCGCGCTGTTCGGGCTGGTGGCGATGTTCCGCCTTCCTGTCGCCTCCATGCCGCGGGTGGACATCCCCACCATCGTCGTCATCGCCAACCAGCCCGGCGCCAGCCCGGAGACGATGGCGAGCACGGTCGCGGCCCCGTTGGAGCGCCGCATCGGCACCATCCCGGGGGTGACGGAGATGACCTCCGTCTCCTCCCTCGGCAGCACGCGGATCATCATCCAGTTCGACCTCGCCCGCACCCAGCGCGAGGCGGCGCAGGACGTGCAGGCGGCGGTGAACGGCGCGCGGCAGGACCTTCCCTCCGGCCTGCCCAGCCCGCCGACCATCCGCAAGATCAACCCGGCCGACGCGCCGATCATGATCCTGGCGATGACGTCGGAAACCCTGGCGGGCCCGGCTGTCTACGACATCGCGGACAGCCTCGTGGCCCAGCGCCTGGCCCAGGTGCCCGGCGTGGCCCAGGTGGAGGTGAGCGGCGGGGACCAGCCCGCGGTGCGCGTGGCGGTCGATCCCTCCGCCGCAGCGGCGGCGGGAATCTCGATGGAGCAGGTCCGCCTCGCCATCACCCGCTCCAACGTCACCCAGGCCACTGGCTTCATCGAGGGGCCGGAGCAGTCGGCCGCCATCCGCACCAACGACCGCATCGACAGTGCCGCCGCCTATCGCGAGATCGTGGTGAAGGCGCAGGGCGGCGCCATCGTCCGGCTGGCCGACATCGCGCGGGTGGAGGACGGCACGCGCAGCCGGCGGCAGGCCGGATGGTTCAACGGCCGCCCCGCCATCCTGCTGATGATCCGCAAGCAGGCCGACGCCAACATCATCGAGGTGCTGGACGGCATCCGGGCCATGATCCCCCAGGTGGAATCCTGGGTGCCGGCCGGCGTGCGGCTCGACGTACTGAGCGACCGCTCCACCACGATCCGCGCATCGGTGGAGGAGGTGCGGCTGACGCTGGCGCTGACGATCGGGCTGGTGGTGGGAGTGATCGCCGTCTTCCTCCGGAGCTGGGCGCCGATCCTGGCCGCCAGCGCCTCCGTGCCGCTCTCCCTTCTCGGCACGGTCGCCGTGATGTGGTGGATCGGCTACTCCTTCAACAATCTCTCCCTCATGGCGCTGACCATCTGCGTCGGCTTCGTCGTGGACGACGCCATCGTCATGATCGAGAACATGGCCCGCCACCGCGAGCGCGGCCTGCCGCCGCTCCAGGCGGCGCTGGCCGGGGCGCGGGAGATCGGCTTCACCGTCCTCTCCATTACCGTCTCGCTGATCGCGGTCTTCATCCCGCTGCTCGCCATGGGCGGCATCATCGGGCGCATCTTCCGCGAGTTCTCTGTCACCCTCGCCGTCGCGGTCGGCATCTCCGGCGTGGTGTCCCTCACCCTCACGCCCATGATGGCGGCCTGGCTGGAGCGCGACGGCCCACCACGCCCACCCGGCCTGCTGGCCGGCGGCTTCGAGGGGGTTCTGGGGGCGACGACGCGCGGCTATCTCTGCAGCCTCGCCTTCCTGCTCCGTTTCCGCTGGCTGATGCTGCTCGCGACCTTCGGGCTGATGGGGCTGACCGTCTGGCTCTACATTGTCATCCCCAAGGGCTTCCTGCCGGCGCAGGACACGGGGCTTCTCCAGGGCATGACCCAGGCCGCGCCCGATACCTCCTTCGCCACCATGGAGACGCTCCAGCGGCGCGCGGTAGAGACGATCGCGGCGGATCCGGCGGTGGAATCGGTCGCCGCCACGGTCGGCAGCAGCGGCGGCGCTGGCGCCTCCAACCGCGGCTTCATCTACATCACCCTCAAGGCGCGGGAGGAGCGCGGGATCTCGGCCGATGCGGTCATCGCGCGGCTACGCGCCCCGCTCGGCCGGATCGCGGGAGCGGGCGTCTTCCTCTGGGCGAACGAGGACATCCGCATCGGCGGGCGGCAGGACAGCGGCCGCTTCTCCTACGTGCTGCTCGGCAGCGACATTGAGGAGCTGCGCGAGTGGACGCAGACCATGGTCCAGGCCTTGCGTAACGTGCCCGGCATCAACGACGTGACGAGCGACCAGGACCGCGCCGGGCTGGTCACGCGGGTGGAGGTGGACCGCGCCGCCGCCGCGCGCCTGGGCGTCGAGCAGTCCGAGATCAACGCGACGCTGAACAACGCCTTCTCCCAGCGCCAGGTCTCGACGATCTACCGCTCCCGCAACCAATACCGCGTCGTGCTGGAGATCGACCCCGCGCTGCAGCAGGGCCCGCCCGACCTCTCCCGCATCTTTCTGCCCGGCGCGGGGACCACGCAGGTGCCGCTCTCGGCCGTCGCGCGCGTGGTGCCGGCCTCGGCACCGCTGGCCGTGACGCATCAGGGCGGCTTCCCCGCCGCCGCCATCTCCTTCAACCCCGACGAGGCGCTTAGCGTGGAGGAGGTGCGCGAGCGGATCGAGGAGGTGCAGCGCCAGGTGCGGCTGCCGGCCAGCATTCGCCCGCAATTCGGCGGCAACGCGGCCGCCGCGCAGTCCTTCGCGCGGGACATGCCTTTCCTGATCCTTGGCGCCTTCCTCGCGATCTACGTCACGCTCGGCGTGCTCTACGAGAGCTTCATCCACCCGATCACGATCATCTCCACCCTTCCCACCGCGGGCCTGGGCGCGCTGCTGGCCCTGCTGGCCACGAGCACGCCGCTGACGGTGATCGCGCTGATCGGCGTGATCCTGCTGCTGGGGATCGTGAAGAAGAACGCGATCATGATGGTGGACTTCGCGCTGGAGCACGAGCGGGAAAAGGGCGGGAGCAGCGAGGAGGCGATCCTCGCCGCCTGCGGCGAGCGCTTCCGCCCGATCCTGATGACGACCCTGGCCGCCCTGCTCGGCGCCGTGCCGCTGGCGCTGGGCACGGGGACGGGATCGGAGCTCCGGGCGCCGCTCGGTATCGCGATCATCGGTGGGCTGGTCGTCTCCCAGCTTCTGACGCTCTACACCACGCCGGTCGTCTATCTCGCCCTGGACCGATTGCGGCGCCGGGAGCCACGCGCCCTGGCGCAGCCGGCCGAGTAGCGACGGGACTTGCGGGGGCGCGCGATCCGATGCCCCCTGCACGCCGCAACCGGGGAGGAGCGCATTGGATTCGATCAGGGCTGCGGCCGGGCTTCTCGCCGCGGCGCGCGACGGGGCCGCCCTTCCCGGCCTTCCCCAGGCGCTGCGCCCCATCACCCTCGATGCGGCCGAGGCGATCCAGCACGCCACCTTCGCCGCGCTGGGCGAGAGGATCGGCGGCTGGAAGCTCGGGCGCCAACTCGGCCACGTCTTCTCCGCCCCGATCCCGGCCTCCCGCATCCTCGCCGATCCCGGCGAGGCGCCCGTGCCCATGCCCGCCGCGCGCTTCATCGAACTGGAGGTGGCGCTCCGCTTCCACGGGGATGTCGCTCCCGCCGCCGCGGCGGCGCTGCGTCCGGAGGACCTGCCCGGCCTCGCCCGGCTGGCCACCCTGTTCGAGCTGGTGCAGCCGCGCTTCGAGCCATCGGCGGAGCCGGGCCCGCTGGACCGGATCGCCGAATGCGTCGGCAATCATGGCGCGGCGCTGCGCGAGAGCCCACAGCCCTGGTCCTTCGAGGAACTGGACGCGCCGCCGCCCGTGCGGCTGCTCCAAGACGGGAGGGCCATCGCGGAGCGCGACGGCCCGCATGTCGCCGCCCCCCTCCGGCCGCTTTTCGAGGCCTGGATCGCGCGGCTCGGCCGGGAAGGGCGCGGCATCGCGGTGGGGGAGGTCGTCACCTTCGGCAGCCTCACCGGCATGCCGCCGGTCCCGCCGGAGGGCGCGCTCTACCGCGGCGAGATCGGCGGGATGGGGCCGCTCCTCCTCACCGTCGCGCCGGCCTGAGCGGGGCTCAACCGCGGTCGCGCATCACCCGGGCCTTGTCGCGCTTCCAGTCGCGCTCGGCGATGGCCTGGCGCTTGTCGGCTTTCGTCTTGCCCTCCGCCAGGCCAAGGGTGAGCTTGGCCACGCCGCGGTCGTTGAAGTGGATGTCGAGCGGCACGAGCGTCGCGCCCTCGCGCGAGACGGCGCCGGCGAGGGTCTCGGCCTGCTTGCGGTGGAGGAGCAGCTTGCGCGGCCGGCGCGGCTCGAACTTCGCCACTACCGAACCCGCCTGCCATTCCGGGATGTAGAGGTTGAAGATCCACATCTCGCCGTCGCGCTCGCCGGCCCAAGCCTCGGTCAGCGTGGCGCGGCCGGCGCGCAGACTCTTCACCTCCGGCCCGACAAGGACGATGCCGGCCTCATAGGTGTCGAGGATCTTGTAGTCGAAGCGTGCCTTGCGGTTCTGCGCGGCGACGCCGTGGCTGATCAGGGCCTTCTTGCGGGGCTCGGCCATGACGTCAGTTCAGCAGCCCCGCGCCGGTCATGGCCGCGCGTACCCGGTCCTTCGAGGCCTGGGCAATCGGCGCCATGGGTAGGCGGCAGAACTCGCTGCCGCGGCCGAGCAGGCTGGCCGCGTACTTCACCGGGCCGGGCGAGGTCTCGCAGAACATGGCGTCGTGCACGGGGACGAGGCGCTCCTGGATCGCCATCGCCTCCCCCACGCGCCCCTCGGCCCAGGCGTCGTGCATCTCGCGGCAGAGGCGCGGCGCGATGTTGGCCGTCACGCTGATGCAGCCCACCCCGCCGGCGGCGAGAAAGGAGAGCACCGTGTGGTCCTCGCCCGAGAGCTGGCAGAACTCCGGCCCGCAGGCGGCGCGGGTGTGAAGCGGGCGCGTCAGGTTGGCCGTCGCGTCCTTCACGCCGACGATGTTCGGGTGCTTCGCCAGCCGCGCCATTGTCTCGACGCTCATGTCGATCACGCTGCGGGGCGGGATGTTGTAGATGATGACGGGGATGTCGGCGGCGTCCGCCACCGCCTTGAAGTGCAGGTACATCCCCTCCTGCATCGGCTTGTTGTAGTAGGGCGTCACCACCAGCACGCCGTCGGCCCCCGCCTTCTTCGCATGCTTCGTGAGCGCCACCGCCTCGGCCGTGCTGTTGGACCCCGCGCCCGCGATCACCGGCACGCGCCCGCCCGCGGCCTCGACGCAGAGTTCGACGATGCGCTCGTGCTCCGCATGGGAGAGGGTCGGGCTCTCGCCGGTGGTGCCGACTGGGACGAGGCCCTGCGCGCCCTCCTCCACCTGCCAGGAGACGAAGTCCTGAAAGGCGCGCTCGTCCAGCGTCCCGTCCAGGGCCATGGGCGTGATGAGGGCGACGAGCGAACCCTTGAACATGGGGCAGCGGTTCCTGACAGCGGGGGGCGGATATGGGATGCCGGCGCGCCCTGCGCCAGCGGTTCCGGATTACGCGCCGCGACCTGCCGTCACAAGGGCGCTCGCGCTCCTGCCCCGCGCTCTGGCACGGTGCCCCCGCGCCACGATCGGGCGCGATGATGGGCCGGTCGCTCGCAAACCCGTGTTCCGGCCCTTGCCAGCGCCGTGGCGGGGCGTGACTCTGCACCGCCACCGACCGAGCCCTCCCATGCCCCTGACGGCCCGCTCCCTCCGGCTCGCCGCCCGCCTCACCCTGGCGCTGGGGCTGGCCGCGCCCCTGGCCGGGCCGCCTCTCGTCCCCCTCGCCAGCCCGGCCGCCGCCCAGCCCTGGGCGAGCGAGGACGCGCGCGCCGCCGCCCGCACCGCGCTCGCCCTCGCGGGCTCGGGCCGCCACGCCGAGGCGGGTGCCGCCGCCGCCCAGGCGGACCGGCTGATGCAGAAGGTGGTCCTTTGGCTCCGGCTGCAGGCGCGCGGAGAGGCGGGCGGGGCGGAGCTGGCCGCCTGGATCGCCGCGAACCCCGACTGGCCCCTGCCCAACACCCTGCGCCTCCGCGCGGAGGAGGCCCTGGCCGCGGAGCCCGACGACGCGCTCGTCCTCGATCATTTCGCGCGCAACCCCGCCACCACCCTCGCCGGGGCGCAACGCCATGCCGACGCCCTCTCGCGCAGCGGGGAGGGCGCGCGGGCGGCCTCCCTTCTCCGCGCCGCCTGGGCCGGAGGCTTCGGGGACGCCGCCGCCGAGCCCGGCTTCGCTGATCGCAACGCCGCCATCCTGACCGCCGAGGACCGCTGGCGCCGCTTCGACCGCGCCTTCCTCGCCCGCGATCTCGGCGATGCCGCGCGCGCCGCCGCCTGGCTGGACCCTTCCCGCCGGGCGGTGGCCGATACGCGGCTGGCCGTCGCGGGTGAGCGCGCCGAGCCCGTGGCGGGCGGGGATGATCTCGGCATCCTTGCCGCGGGCGCCCGGCTGCTGCGCCGGGGCGAGCGCGACGCGGAGGCGGCCGCGCTTTGGGCCAGGGCGGCCCCGCTGCAGAAGGGCCTCCCGCCCGAGGCCGCGAAGGCGATCTGGGCGGAGCGGCAGGTCCTCGCGCGCAAGCTTATCCGGCTGAACCAGCCGGCGCTGGCCTACCAGGTCGTGGCCCAGCACGGGCAGGAGGAGGGCGAGGGACGGCTGGAGGCGGAGTTCCTGGCGGGCTGGATCGCGCTGCGCCGCCTGGACCAGCCCGACCTCGCCGCGCGCCACTTCTCGCTTCTCGGGGACAACAGCGCGAGCATCATCACGCGCGCCCGGGCCGCCTACTGGCAGGGGCGCGCGGCGGAGCGGACCGATTCGGCGCGCGCGAAGGCGCGCTACGGCGAGGCGGCGCTGCTCGGCACCGCCTTCTACGGCCAGCTCGGCGCTCTCGCCCTGGGCGAGGACGAGGCGCGCCTCGCCGCCCGCATCCGCGGCATCGCGCCGCCGCAGCCGACGGAGGAGGCCGCGCGCCTCTTCGCCGGGCGCGAGCTGGTCGCGGCCACAGTTGCCCTGGCCGATCTCGGCGACCACCGGCGCGCCCGCCTCTTCCTCCTCCGCATGGAGGAGCTCTCGCCCGATGCGGCGGACCGCGTGCTCATCGCGCGGCTGGGCAATGCCCTCGGCCGGTCCGACCACGCCGTCTGGATTGCGCGCCGCGCCGGAGCGGACGGGGTGATGCTCCTGCCCGAGGGCTGGCCGACCCCCTACCCTATCCCCCCCGGCGTGTTGGAGCCCGCCTTGGTCAACGCCATCGCGCGGCAGGAGAGCAACTTCGATCCCGAGGCCGTCTCGGGGGCGAATGCGCGGGGGCTGATGCAGCTCCTCCCCGCGACGGCCGCGGGGGTTGCGCGGCGGCTCGGCCTCCCTCACCAGCAGGGCTGGCTGACGACGAACCCCGCCCATAACCTGCGCCTGGGGTCGCAATACCTGGCCGACCAGCTCGGGCGCTTCGGGGGCAACCTCGCCCTGGCCGCGGCCGCTTACAACGCCGGGCCGGCGCGGGTGCAGGAATGGCTCGGCACCTATGGGACGCCCGGCGAGGGCGGCATGGACGTGATTGACTGGATCGAGCTGATTCCTTTCTCCGAGACGAGGAACTACGTGCAGCGTGTGGTGGAGAACGTGGTGGTCTACCGCGCGCGGGATGCTGCCACGGCAGGGCTGGCCCATCCCCTGAAGCCCTGGATGGCCGGGCCTTGATGCCCGTCAGCCGCCGCATCGCGGCGCGGGACGGGCTGGCGCTGCACGCGCTGGAATGGGCAGGCGACGAGGCGCGCACGCCGCTGCTCCTCCTGCCTGGCATCTGCCGCACCGCCTGGGACTACGCCCTGCTGGCCGAGCGCCATGCGGGCAAGCGCCGGGTCGTCGCGCTCGACTACATGGGCCACGGCGACAGCGCGCGCGCGCCCGACATCGCCCGCTATCGGCCGGAGCGCGCTGCGGGAGACGTGCTGGACGCCTGCGCAGCGCTACACCTGCCGCGCGCCGTGGTGGTCGGCACCTCCTTCGGCGGCATCATGGCGATGGTGCTCTCCGTCCTCCGCCCGCGGCTGCTCCGCGCGGCCGTGCTGAACGACATCGGCCCGCGTATCGACCCCCGCGGCCTCGCGCTCGTCGGCGGCTTCGCCGGGCACGATCCGGGCTTTCCCGGCCTCGACGAGGCGGTGGCCTATCTCCGCACCGTCATGCCCCGCCTGCCGCTGCCGGACGAGGAGGCTTGGCGCCGCTTCGCCGCCCTCACCTACAAGCCCGGCACCGACGGGCTGCTGCACCCCCGCTGGGACACGCGCATCCAACGGGCCATGGAAACGGGGGGCGGCGCGCCCGATCTCGGCCCCGCCTTCCGGGGGCTGCGCCCTATACCGGCCATGCTCGTCTGGGGCGAGGAGAGCGAGTTCCTGGCGGCGGAGACAGTGCGGGCGATGGTGAGGGAAAAGCCGGACCTGGAGCTCGTCACCCTCCCCGGCGCCGGCCACGCGCCCACGCTGGAGGAGCCCGGGGTGGCCGCGCCGCTGGACCGATTCCTGGACCGCATTCCTTGATCCACCGCACGGCGATGGCGGTGGCGAGCCTTCTCGGCATCGGGCGGATGCGCCCGGCGCCGGGAACCTGGGCCTCGGCGGTCGTGCTGCCCCTTGCCCTGCTCGGCCCCTGGTGGTGCCTGGCGCTCGGCCTCCTCCTCTCCCTCCTCGGCATCTGGGCGGTGTCGCGGCTGCCCGAGGCGCGGGAGGACCCGGGCTGGGTAGTGGCGGACGAGGCGGCGGGGCAGTGCCTCGCCCTCGCCGCCCTGCCCGCCGGTGCCTCGGCGCTTTGGGTGCTGGCGGGCTTCGCGCTGTTCCGCGCCCTCGATATCCTCAAGCCCGGTCCCGTCGGCTGGGCGGACCGGATGGAGGGGAGCCTGGGCGTGATGCTGGACGACATCCTGGCCGGGCTGCTGGCCGGCGCGGCGCTTCTCCTGCTCCAGGCAGTCCTGGGGGCAGCATGACCACCGTTGACACTGCTGCCCGGCTGCTCGACCTCCTCCGCGCCCGCGAGCTCACCATCGCCACGGCCGAGTCCTGCACGGGCGGCCTCGTCTCCGCAGCTCTCACCGCGGTTCCCGGCTGCTCCGACGTCGTTCTCGGCGGGATCGTGTCCTATTCCAACGGGATGAAGGCCTCGCTGCTCGGCGTGCCGGAAGAGGTGCTGCGCCGGGTCGGCGCGGTGTCGGAGGACTGCGCGCGGGAGATGGCGGCCGGCCTCCTGCGGGCGACGGGCGCGGGGCTCGGCATCTCCGTCACCGGGATCGCCGGGCCGGGTGGAGGAAGCGCCGAGAAGCCTGTGGGGACCGTCTACATCGGCGTCGCCTGTCTCGGGCGCGAGACGATCCTGCGGCGCAACCTGTTCTCCGGTGACCGGGCAGCGATTCGGGCCGCGACCGTCGATGCCGCGCTCGCCCTGGCGACCGAGGCGCTGCTTACTGGTTAACCCTGGCCGCCTGGACCGAAATCACACAATCGTCCACTTATCTCGTACGCGTTGCATAGTTCTTGCTGACAACCCGGAATGGTCGTGTTTCGCTCGTCCATCACGCGCCATGCGCGAGCCGCGCTGGATGCTGTTGGAGGATTACATGATCGAAGGTGACCGGTCCGGCACACGGTGCGGGGACGTGGCCCGTTGCTGGAGCTGCGCCGCGTGATGCCGGCCGTCCGTGCCGCCCGGCCGAGCGATGCTCGGGGCCTAGCCACGCTCCTCATGGAAATGCAGGCGCATTACGGTGCCCCCGTGCCTGAAGCGGAGGCGATGGAATCCGCCACCCTCCTCTGCTCCCTCCCCGCCGAGGGCTTCAACCCGCGGACGCTCCTCGCCTTCGACGAGGATACCGCCATCGGCTCCTGCGTCCTGAACGTGATGCTACCGGCCGCCGAGCTGCGGCGCTCCCTCTATATAAGGGACCTCTTCGTCTCCGGCCGGGCCCGCCGCCGGGGAACAGGACGGGCCCTGGTGCAGGGGGCCGTGCGCCTCGCACGCGAGGGCGGCTTCTGCGCGCTGGACTGGACGACGGACTCGCTCAACCTGCCGGCGCGCCGCCTCTATGACAGCATGGGCGGCCGCGTCGTCGGGCGGACCTACTACCGCATTGACCGCGGCGCGATGGCCTCTGCCCTTGAGCAGCCCGCCCTCGCCCAGCCCAGCCTCATGGCCGCAGCAGCCGGCGAATAGCGTCCAGCGTCTCCGGGATCATGGAGGCGGAGACGTCTAGATGGGTGCAGGCGCGCAGGCGCCCGCCCAGGGCGCTGACGGCGATGCCCTCGGCCCTGAGCGCGGCCTGCAGCGCCTCCGCCCCCATCCCCGCCTCAGCCGGATCGAAGTAGACGAGGTTGGTGTCGGGATCCTCGACGCCGATCCCCTCGATCTGCCGCAGCCCGGCCGCGAGGGCACGGGCATTCGCGTGGTCCTCCGCCAGCCGGTCGATATGGTGGTCCAGCGCGTAGAGGCAGGCCGCGGCGCAGATCCCGGCCTGGCGCATGGAGCCGCCGAGCCGCTGCTTCCAGCGCCAGGCGCGGCCGATAAACTCCTCGGACCCCGCCAGCACCGCGCCGAGCGGCGCGCCCAGACCCTTGGTGAAGTCGAGCCAGACGGTGTCGAAGCCCGCGCACATCTCCGTCGCCGGCACGGCGGCGGCGACGCAGGCATTCATCAGCCGGGCGCCGTCCATATGGGTGGCCCAGCCCTGCTCGCGCGCGATGCCGCAGAGCTCGTTGAGCTGGTTCACGGGCCAGACGGCGCCGCCGCCGATATTCGCGGTCTGCTCGATCTCGAGCAAGGTCTGCGGCGGGGAGTAGCGGCCGCGGCCGCGAATGGCGCCGCGCAGCGTGGCCCCGTCGAACATGCCGCGCTCGCCGCGAAGCGGATGTATCTGCACGCCCGCTATCGCCGCGTGGCTGCCTCCCTCGCTGGAGAGGATGTGAGCGCTCTCATGCGCCAGCACCTCGTCGCCCGGGCGGCAATGGGTGTTGATGGCGACGACGTTGCACATGGTGCCGGAGGGCAGGAACATCGCCGCCTCCTTGCCCAGCAGCGCCGCCATGCGGTCGCAGAGAAGATGAACGGTCGGGTCGTCGCCGTGCTGCTCGTCCCCGACCTCGGCCGCCATCATCGCGGCCTTCATCGCTTCGGTCGGGCGGGTCTGAGTATCGGAGTAGAGATTGATGCGAATCGGCGGCGCGCCGTGGGCGGGGCGCTCGGGGGCGTGGACCATTGGGAACCTCTCGCGGCGACTGCCGGTGCTTCTGCCAGCGGCGGCGGCCCGCGACCAGAGGCGGCCGGCCGGGGGGCGGTCAGCCCGGGCCGGGACTCGGCCGCGCGGTAAGCTTCGCCCCCGGCCTGTCCCGCCCGTAGAGCGCCATGGCCCGCCGCTCGAAGGCGCGCACCATCAATCGCACGGCCTCGTTGAACACCGTGCCGATCACTGCCTGGAGCAGGCGGGAGCGGAACTCGAAATCCACGAAGAACTTCACCTCCGACCCGCCCGGCACCGCCGAGAAGTTCCAGTGATTGTTCAGGTAGCGGAAGGGACCGGTGAGATACTCGACATGCACGTGCTCCGGCCGCTCCAGCGTCACGCGGCTGCGGAAGGTCTCGCGGAACATCTTGAAACCGATGGTCAGGTCCGCGATGAGCTCGCCCTCCGTGCGAGAGATCACCTGGGCGCCGACGCACCAGGGCAGGAACTCCGGGTAGCGCCTGACATCGGCCACCAGGTCGAACATCTGCTCCGGCGTGTAGGGGAGACGCTTTGTCTCCGCATGCGTCGGCATTCCCGGGGCTTCCTCAGGCAGCCGTTGCGGGAACGCGGCCGGCCGCGGGCGCGCGGCCGAGCGTGGCGTCGCGGGCGGCGCGCAAATCCGCGAAATCGCGGTCCGCATGGTAGGAGGAGCGGGTGAGCGGCGTGGCCGAGACGAGCAGGAAGCCCTTGGCGCGGGCCATGCGGGCATAGTCCTCGAACTCCGCGGGCTCGACAAAGCGGTCCACCGCCGCGTGCTTCACCGAGGGCTGGAGGTACTGCCCGATGGTCAGGAAGTCGATCTCGGCCGAGCGCATGTCGTCCATCACCTGAAGCACCTCGCCCCGCGCCTCGCCCAGCCCGACCATCACGCCCGACTTGGTGAAGATGCCGGGATCCAGCCGCTTCACCTCGTCGAGCAGACGCAGCGAGTGGAAGTAACGCGCGCCGGGCCGGATCGTCGGATAGAGGCGGGGCACAGTCTCCAGATTATGGTTGAACACGTCCGGCCGTGCAGCGACCACGACCTCCAGCGCGCCGTCCTTGCGAAGGAAGTCCGGCGTCAGGATCTCGATCGTCGTCTCCGGCGCGGCGGCGCGGATGGCGGCAATGGTGCGCGCGAAGTGCTCGGCGCCGCCGTCACTCAGGTCGTCCCGGTCCACCGAGGTGACAACGACGTGCCGCAGGCCCAGCGCCGCCACGGCGTCGCCCACGCGGCGCGGCTCGTCAGTGTCCAGCGCCTTGGGCATGCCAGTGGTGATGTTGCAGAAAGAGCAGGCGCGCGTGCAGATCTCGCCCATAATCATCATGGTCGCGTGGCGCTGGGACCAGCACTCCCCGATATTCGGGCAGGCCGCCTCCTCGCAGACGGTGACGAGTTTGTTCTCCCGCATAAGGTTGCGGGTCTCGTGGTAGATCGGGTGGGTCGGGGCCTTCACCCGGATCCAGTCCGGCTTGCGCTTGATGGGGTTGTCCGGCCGGTTCGCCTTCTCCGGGTGGCGGAGCGGGGCAGCGGCGGCGCTCGGCACGATCCGCGCGATTGCGGCCGGCAGGTGCTGGGCAACGATCTCGGGCGGCGCCGCGGGGCCGGAAGCCTGGGCGCCGCCGGCGCGGTGATCCACCAGGATGCGGGTGGCCATGCGGTCAGTCCTCGGCCGCGCCCCCGGCCCAGGGGCGGAGGCGCGGCGATGGGGGTGGAAGCGGTTCGGCCTAGATGTGGATCACCCGGCCGTAGGCATCAAGAACGGCCTCGTGCATCGCCTCGGAGACGGTCGGGTGCGGGAAGACGGTGTGCATCAGCTCGGCCTCGGTGGTCTCGAGCGTCCGGGCCACGGTGTAGCCCTGGATCATCTCCGTCACCTCCGGCCCGACCATATGAGCGCCCAGCAGCTCCCCGGTCTTCGCGTCGAACACGGTCTTGATCATCCCTTCCGGCTCACCGAGCGCGATGGCCTTGCCGTTGCCTATGAAGGGGAAGCGCCCGACCCGCACCTCGTGCCCGGCCTCCTTCGCCTTCGCCTCTGTCAGCCCGACGCTCGCCACCTGCGGGCGGCAGTAGGTGCAGCCCGGAATGTTCATGGCATCGAGCGGGTGCGGGTGCATCCCGGCAATGCCCTCGACGCAGATGATCGCCTCGTGGCTGGCCTTGTGGGCGAGCCAGGGTGCGCCGGCCACGTCGCCGATCGCGTAGAGGCCGGGCTCGCCGGTACGGCACAGCTCGTCGGTCACGATGTGGGTGCGCTCCACCCTCACCTTCGTGCCCTCAAGGCCGAGATCCTCCACATTGCCGACGATGCCCACCGCCGAGATCAGCCGGTCCGCCGTGATCTGCTGCTGCTTCCCGCCCGCCTCGACGCTGACCGTGACGGAATCGGCCGTCTTGGTGATCTGGCCGAGCTTCGCGCCGGTCAGGACGTTCATTTTCTGCTTCGTGAAGGACTTCTGCACGAAGGCGCTGATCTCGGCGTCCTCCACGGGCAGAATGCGATCCATCACCTCGATCAGCGTGACCTGGGCGCCCATGTTCAGGAAGAAGCTGGCAAACTCGCTGCCGATCGCGCCCGAGCCGATGACGATGAGCGACTTCGGCATGGTGTCCGGCACCAGCGCCTCGCGATAGGACCAGACGAGCTTCCCGTCAGGCTCCAGCCCCGGCAGCACGCGGGCGCGGGCGCCGGTGGCGAGGATGATGTTCTTGGCCTGGAGATCGGCGACCGGCTTGCCGTCCTTCGTGACGGAGAGCCTGCCGGGCCCGGCGAGCTTGGCCGTGCCATCGACCACCGTGACCTTGTTCTTCTTCATCAGCCCCTTCACACCCGCCGAGAGCTGGCCGGCAACGGCGCGGGAGCGCTTCACCACCTTCTGGAAGTCGAAGCGGATGTTGTCGGCGGCGAAGCCGTAGGCGTCCAGCGTGTGCAGGAGATGGTTGATCTCGCTCGCCCGCAGCAGCGCCTTGGTCGGGATGCAGCCCCAGTTCAGACAGATGCCGCCGAGATTCTCGCGCTCGACCAGCGCGACCTTCATCTTCAGCTGCGCGGCACGGATGGCCGCCACATAGCCGCCGGGCCCGCCGCCCACTACTACGAGATCGTATTGATCGGCCATGCCGGCCTCCCTTCCTTATTCCGCGAGGCGACGGAGCGCGTCGCCGCTCACCCGCCGCCCGCGCCAGTCATCCAGCGCCGCCGCGCCCAGCCCCTCGTAGAAGCGGATCGCGGGCTCGTTCCAGTCCAGCACCTGCCAGTCCAGCCGCGCCCAGCCCCGGTCCAGCGCCAGCCGGGCGAGGTGGCGGAAGAAGGCGCGGCCGATGCCGAGGCCGCGATAGCGGGGCTCGACATAAACATCCTCTAAATGGATGCCCGGCCGACCGGTGAAGGTGCTGACATTATTGTACCACAGGGCGCCACCCACCACGCGCCCCTCGCGCTCGGCGAGGACGGCGTGAAGCAGCGGCGCCGGGCCGAAGAGGAGGCGACCGAAATCCTCCCCCGTCGCGACGGCCGCATGGCCGAGCCGCTCGTACTCCGCGAGTTCCCGCACGAGGCGCAGGATTTCCGGCAGGTCTGTCGGCTCGGCGTCCCGCAGGATGAAAGCCGCTCCTGCTATGCCCTGCCCCATCGTCATGCCCGCCTTCCCCCTTCGGCCGCGACGCCCAGCGCCGGCCAGCGGCGCGAGGCGAGCGAGACGATCGCCAGGGAAGCGGCGGTCGAAAGGCCAAAAATCAGGGCCAGGTTGTAGCGGTCCTGGTTTACGGAGGCACCCGCATGGACCGCGAGCATAATCCAGGCAGGCGCGGCATAGATGAGCAGCGGGGTGAGCCGGCCCGCCCGCCGCGCCGCGGCAATCCCTAGCGGCAGCAGCAGGATCATCGCGAAGCCCCAGTAGCGCCCGACCCAGAGGCCGCGCCATGCGAGAGAGAGGGTCGATCCCGCATAGGCCAGCGGCTTCCCGAGCACCTCCTCGCGCAAGAGGACGGGCAGCACCGCATCCACCCCGCCCGGCGCCTCCAGTGCCGCATGGCGGCGGCGCTGGCCGATGTCGTAAAGGCTGCCGGGCCGGTCCCAATCCAGCCGCGCCGCCGCTTCGGGCCCGAAGAGCCGCGTGGTGAGCGCGTCCCCGAAATCCGGAAGCCAGTAGAGGAAGGACAGGCCGAACTCGCGCGGCGTCATCCCGTTATAGGCTATCCGCTCGATCAGCACGGCAGGACCGTAGCCCGCGGTGAGCGCGAAGCGCCCGAGCACCAGCTCGTTCCGGACAGCCCAGGGCAGCAGCGCCGCGGCCAGACCGAGGCCGAAGAGCGCGCCGGCCACCAGGCGCCGCGGCGCGGCGAGAAGCAGTGCCGCCAGGGCGAGCGGTGCGAGCACGACATGGCTGGGACGGGTCAGGATCAGCAAGCCGAGCGCCGCACCGCCCGCCAGCGCCGCCCAGCGCCTCCTCCCCTCTAATGCCATGAGGAAGAGGAGGGTGGCGGCCGAGAAGAGGAAGAGCGCGAGGCTCTCCGTCATCGCGAGGTTGAAGAGCTTGGCGTAGCCTAGCGCGGCCGCGAGCCCGAGAGCCGTCGCCAGCACGGCCACGGCGGGGCAGCCGGTTACGCGCAGGGCGGCGAGGAGGAGCAGCGCCAGCGCCCCCGCCACGAGCGCGTCATTCAACCAGCCCACCATTCCGCGATAGGCGGGGCAACGCACGGCGGCATCGCCCGAAGGGAGATGGCGCACCGCGCAACCCGCCGAATCCCGCAGCGCGGGATCGAGCCTCATCAACCCAGCGAGCAGCACGGGATAGCCGGGGCCGAGGAACATGCCGGGCGGCGGAGGCTCGTTGAAACTGTCCACCCGGTCGAAGAAGCCGTCGGAGAAGGTGCCCCAGCGCACCAAATCCCAGGCGGTCGTCACGTAGAACTTCTGGTCGAAATGGGCGAGGTCGCGTGGCGGAACCCGCGACCCCGCAGCGAGCAGCGCGGCGAGGCAGAGAAGGAAGGCGAGCGCGGCCCCGAGCGCGCCGTGCCGCCCGCGCTCTGCCACTCTCACCACCCCGCGCCGGCCGCCGCGCCCCTCACAGCATGAGGCTCAGCGGGTCCTCGACGATCGACTTGAAGGTGGAGACCCACTCCGCCGCCAGCGCGCCGTCGATCACGCGGTGATCGACCGAGAGCGTCACGGTCATCACCGTGGCCACCGCGAGCTGCCCGTCCTTCACCACCGGCCGCTTCTCGCCCGCCGAGACGGCGAGGATGCCGGCCTGGGGCGGGTTGATGATGGCCGAGAACTCCTTCACCCCGAACATGCCCATGTTCGAGATGGAGAAGCCGCCGCCCTGGAACTCCTCCGGTTTCAGCTTGCCGGACTTCGCGCGGGCGGCGAGGTCCTTCATCTCGTTGGAGATGGTGGCGAGGCCCTTCTGGTCGGCCTTGCGGATAATGGGCGTGATCAGGCCGTCGGGGATGGAGACGGCGATGCTGATGTCTACGTCATCGTAGATGATCGTCGCGTCGTCGGTCCAGGTCGCGTTGGTCTGGGGCAGCTTGCGCAGCGTGGCCGCCGTCGCCTTGATGACGAGGTCGTTCACCGAGAGCTTGTAGGCGTTCGGCCCGTCCTTCGGCGAGCGCGCGTTCAGGTCCGCGCGCAGCTTCATCAGCGCGTCCAGCTCCACGTCGATCGAGACGTAGAAGTGAGGGACGGTCTGCTTGCTCTCCGACAGGCGGCGGGCAATGACCTTGCGCATGGAGGAATGCGGCACGGCCTTGTGCGGCGCCGTGATGACGGGCGCGGCGGGCTTGGGCGCGGGAGCCGGGGCGGCGGATGCCGGGGCGGGAGCCGCGGCCTGCGGGGCGGGCTGCGCGGCGGCCGGCTTCGGCGCGGCCTGGGCCGCCTCGATGTCCGACTTCACGACGCGCCCGTTCGGGCCGGAGCCCTTCACCGAGGCGAGGTCGATCCCGGCCTGCTCCGCCATTCGGCGCGCGAGCGGAGAGGCGAAGACGCGCCCCCCCTGCCGGACCGGCGCGGCCGACGGCGCGGGGTTGCCGCCGGTCGGCGGGGGCGGGGTGATCGGCTGCTCGGCCGCGCCTGCGACCTTGCCGCCAGCGGCCTGCACGCCTTCCATCGCGACGCTGCCGGAGGGGGACGGAGCCGGCCCTACCGCGCCGGCCGTGCCGCTAGCGGAGGACGCCACACGGGCGGCGGACGTAACGCCGGAGGGAACGGCCTCGCCTTCCTCCACCATCACCCCGATGGGCTGGTTGACCTTCACCCCCTCGGTGCCGTCGGGCACGAGAATCTTGCCGAGGACGCCCTCATCCACGGCCTCGAACTCCATCGTCGCCTTGTCGGTCTCGATCTCGGCGATCACGTCGCCGGACTTGACCGTGTCGCCCTCCTTCTTGAGCCAGCGGGCGAGCGTCCCCTCCGTCATCGTCGGAGAGAGGGCGGGCATCAGAATGTTGGTGGCCATGTGCCGCGCCCCTTACTTGTAGGTCACTTTGCGCGCCGCCTCGACCACCTGCGCCACCGTCGGCAGCGCCAGCTTCTCGAGATTGGCGGCGTAAGGCATCGGCACGTCGGCGCCGGCCACGCGGGCGGGAGGCGCGTCGAGATAGTCGAAGGCGCCCTCGATCACCTGCATCGCGACCTCGCTGCCGATATTGGCGAAGGCCCAGCCCTCCTCCACCGTCACCAGCCGGTTCGTCTTGCGGACGGAGTCCAGCACGGTGTCGATATCGAGCGGGCGGATGCTGCGGAGATTGATCACCTCCGCCTCGATCCCCGCCTTGGCCAGCTCCTCAGCCGCCTGCATCGCAAGCCCCACCATGATGGAGTAGGCGACGATGGTGACGTGCGAGCCCTGGCGCTCCACCTTCGCCTTGCCGATGGGGAGGATGAAGTCCTCATCCACCGGGCACTCGAACGTCTGGCCGTAGAGGATCTCGTTCTCGAGGAAGACGATCGGGTTCGGGTCGCGGATGGCGGCGCGGAGCAGGCCCTTGGCATCCGCCGCGGACCAGGGCGCGAGGACCTTCAGCCCGGGGACATGCGCGTACCAGGAGGTGTAGTCCTGGCTGTGCTGCGCGGCCACGCGGGCCGCGGCGCCGTTCGGCCCGCGGAAGACGATAGGGCAGCCGAGCTGGCCGCCCGACATGTAGAGCGTCTTCGCCGCCGAGTTGATGATGTGGTCGATGGCCTGCATCGAGAAGTTGAAGGTCATGAACTCGACGATTGGCTTCAGCCCGGTCAGTGCCGCGCCGACGGCCATGCCGGTGAAGCCGTACTCCGTGATCGGCATGTCGAGCACGCGCTTCGGGCCGAACTCGTCCAGCAGCCCTTGCGAGATCTTGTAGGCGCCCTGGTACTGAGCGACCTCCTCGCCCATCAGGAACACGTCCTTGTCGGCGCGCATCTCCAGCGCCATCGCGTCGCGCAGCGCCTCGCGCACGGTAGTGGGCTTGGTCGGGCCCCAGTCCTTCTCCGGCTGGGCGGTGGACTTCGCCTCAGCCGCCACCCCCTCGCGCCGCTCGGCGCCGCGGGCGGAAACCTGGCCGTAATCCTCGGCGGCCTTGGCCACCTTCCCGAGCTCGCCACCGTGCTGCGTGGCGTTGGATTCCGGGCCCTGCGGCGTGGCGGGCTTGCTGCCCTGCTCCGCCACAGGAGTCGCCGTGTCGCCCGCCGGGGCGGCGCTGCCATCGCCGCCGTCCAGCTCCGCGATGGCGGAGTTTACCTGCACGCCCTCGGTGCCCTCGGGGACGAGGATCTTCGTAATCTTGCCCTCGTCCACAGCCTCCACCTCCATGGTGGCCTTGTCGGTCTCGATCTCGGCGAGCACGTCGCCGGACTTCACCTCGTCGCCTTCCTTCTTCAGCCAGCGGCTGAGCTTGCCCTCCGTCATCGTCGGCGACAGGGCGGGCATCAGGATCGTCGCGCCCATCTCAGCGGCTCTCCACCAGAACATCGGTCCAGAGTTCGGATTCGTCGGGCTCGGGGCTGGACTGGGCGAACTCCGCCGCGTCCTGAACGATGGCCTTCACCTCGTCGTCCACGGCCTTCAGGTCGGCCTCGCTCGTGCCCCCCTCCAGCAGCAGCTTGCGCACGGTCTCGATGCAGTCGCTCTGCTCGCGCATCTTCTGCACCTCCTCGCGCGTGCGGTACTTCGCGGGGTCGGACATGGAGTGGCCGCGGTAGCGGTAGGTCTGCATCTCCAGCAGATAGGGCCCCTTGCCCTCGCGGCAGTGGGCCACCGCGCGCTCGCCGGCCGCCTTCACCGCCAGCACATCCATGCCGTTCACCTGCTCGCCCGGGATGCCCCAGGGCGCGCCGTTCTTCGACAGGTCCCTCGAGGCCGAGGCGCGCTCGACGGAGGTGCCCATGCCGTAGCGGTTGTTCTCGATGATGAAGACGCAGGGCAGCTTCAGCAGCGCGGCGAGGTTGAAGCTCTCATAGACCTGGCCCTGGTTCGAGGCGCCCTCGCCGAAATAGGCGAGCGCCACCTTGCCGTCCTCGCGGTACCAGTTCGCGAAGGCGAGGCCGATGCCGAGCGAGACCTGCGCGCCCACGATGCCGTGGCCGCCGTAGAAGCCCTTCTCGCGCGAGAACATGTGCATGCTCCCGCCCTTGCCCTTGGAGTAGCCGCCAATGCGGCCGGTCAGCTCCGCCATCACGCCGCGAGCCTCCATGCCGGTCGCCAGCATGTGGCCGTGGTCGCGGTAGGAGGTGATGACCTCGTCGCCGTCCTGCAACGTCATCTGCATGCCGACGACGACGGCTTCCTGGCCGATGTAGAGGTGGCAGAAGCCACCGATCAGCCCCATGCCATAGAGCTGGCCCGCCTTCTCCTCGAAGCGACGGATGAGCAGCATCTCGCGATAGGCCTTGCCCAGGATGTCCTGGTTGTGGCCGGGCTGGGCCGGCGAGTCGTTGCCGCGTCCGCTACGGCGCTTCGCCGCATTGTCCATCCCAAGCGCCATCGGGGGGGTGCTCCTGCGTTGCAGCCGGCCGGGAGGCCGCCCTCTCCGGGCAAATACGGTCGCCGCTCCCGATCAGCAAGCTACAAGACTCGCCTAAGTCATTGATGTTGCGTTGCAACAGAACGATTAACCAGATTTTAGTTAAACATCTGTGCCGCGAGGCGTCCTGCCCTCCGGCCATCGGAAGGGTGCCCAGACTGGCTCGGCCCGGCTCGCGAGTCGCCTCCATGTGACAGCATGAACGACGGAAAACGGCGCGCCGGAGTTCCGGCGCGCCGCAAAAACTTCGAAGAGGACCGGCCGTCAGAAGAGGCGGCGGTTCGGCTGATAGGGCACGACGATCTCGTCCCGCGATACCACGTTCAGCAGCGCGCGGGCGCGTTCCTCCAGCATGTCGCGGTCCAGGTGCTCGGCGCGCAGCCCGGCCACCTTGCGCTCCATGCTGTCCCGCTCGGCCTCGGCTTCGGCGAGAACGATGCGCGCCGCGGCGATCTCCGCATTGCGGGCCTCGCGCGCCAGGATGCCGCGCGTGCCGTGCATTGCGTGATGCGCAAAGTACGCGCAGAGCGCAAAGAAAATTGCTGGAAGCACCAAGGCCTGCGCCCGGCGCTTCACCCCCTTAAAGAAAGCCAACTGCCCCTCCCCCGAAGAGCTTAGGCCGATCGGAATGATCCCCTGCTCCCGAGTAAAATCGGCGTGCCCGGAAAGCGCAAGCCGTCCCAGGGAGATAGCGCAGAAATAGCTGTGGACGTTGCACCGATGCCGCGCCGGAAGCGCTCCGGCGCGGCGGCAGGCCTTAGCGACCGCGCGGCAGCACGCTCCGGCCCGCATAGCGCGCGGCCGGGCCGAGCCCCTGCTCGATGCGGATGAGCTGGTTGTACTTGGCCAGGCGGTCGGAACGGGAGAGGGAGCCCGTCTTGATCTGCCCGCAGTTCGTGGCCACGGCCAGGTCAGCGATGGTCGCGTCCTCGGACTCGCCGGAGCGGTGCGACATCACGGCCTTGTAGCCGGCCCGATGCGCGGTCTCGACCGCCTCCAGCGTCTCGGTCAGCGTGCCGATCTGGTTCACCTTCACCAGGATGGCATTGCCGACCCCGGCCTCGATGCCCTGGCGCAGCCGCTCCGGGTTGGTCACGAACAGGTCGTCGCCCACGAGGTTGACGGTCTTGCCCAGGCGCTCGGTCAGGAGCTTCCACCCCTCCCAGTCATCCTCGGAGCAGCCGTCCTCGATGGAGACGATGGGATACTTGCCGCAGAGTCCGGCGAGGTAGTCCACCATCCCCGCCGCATCCAGCTTCTTCCCCTCGCCCTCCATGTCGTAGGTGCCGTTCTTGAAGAACTCGGTGGAGGCGCAGTCGAGGGCGAACATGATGTCCTCGCCCACGCGGTGGCCGGCCGCCTCGCAGGCCTGGGAGATGAAGTCCAGCGCCTCCTCGGCGCTCTTGAGATCAGGCGCGAAGCCGCCCTCGTCGCCGACATTCGTGGCGTGTCCGGCGTCGTGCAGCTTCTTCTTCAGCGCCTGGAACACCTCGGAGCCGATGCGCACGGCATCCGCCACCGTGCCGGCGGCCACCGGCATGATCATGAATTCCTGGATGTCGATCGGGTTGTCCGCGTGCTGGCCGCCATTGATGATGTTCATCATCGGCACGGGCAGGGTGCGGGCGAAGGTGCCGCCGACATAGCGGTAGAGCGGCAGCCCGTAGTGCTCGGCGGCCGCCTTCGCATTCGCCAGCGAGACGGCGAGAAGGGCGTTCGCCCCCAGCCGGCCCTTATTGGGGGTGCCGTCCAGCTCGATCATCGTCTCGTCGATCTTCACCTGGTCGGTCGAGTCGAGGCCGGAGAGGGCGTCGAAGATCTCGCCCTCGACATTGGCCACCGCCTTGCGGACGCCCTTACCGCCGTAGCGGGACTTGTCGCCGTCGCGCAGCTCCACCGCCTCATGCGCGCCAGTCGAGGCGCCGGAGGGGACGATGGCGCGGCCGATGGCGCCGCTGTCCAGCACCACCTCCACCTCCACCGTCGGGTTGCCGCGGCTGTCCAGGACCTCGCGGGCGATGATGTCGGCGATGGCGCTCATTCGGTACTCTCTCCCGGCTCCGTCCCACGAATCGGGACGGAAGTCGGATAGGCCCGGGCGGGTTGGCAGGCAAGGGAGCCCCCTGCCCGCCCCGCCCCTCAAGCCGCCAGCTTCGCCGCGATCCGCGCCACGTGCTCGCCCTGGAAACGGGCGGCGCCGAGGTCGTCCTCCGTCGGCTTCAGGCTGCCATCGCCGCCCGCCACCGTGCTCGCGCCATAGGGCGTGCCGCCCTGCACCTTCGTCACGTCCTGCAGGGGCCCGTAGGAATAGGGCAGGCCCACGATCACCATGCCGAGGTGGTAGAGCACGTTGTTGGTGGCAAGGATCGTGCTCTCCTGCCCGCCATGGAGGCTGGCGGTGGAGGTGAAGGAGGACCCGACCTTCCCGTTGAAGGCCCCGCGCGCCCAGAGCCCGCCGGTCTGGTCCAGAAAGTTCTTCATCTGCGACGCCATGCTCCCGTAGCGGGTCGGGGTGCCGATGATGATGGCGTCGTAGTCTGGCAGTTCGTTCACGGTGGCCACCGGGGCCGGCTGGTCCAGCTTGTAGTGGGACTTCCGGGCGACTTCCTCCGGCACCAGCTCGGGCACGCGCTTCACAACGGCAGTCACGCCGGGGACGGCGCGGGCGCCCTCGGCCACCGCATGCGCCATCGCCTCGATATGACCGTAGCTGGAGTAATAGAGGACGAGAACCCTTGCCATCGCCTGACTCCCTCATCTGCCGCCCGCCGCCGAGGCGGGCCGTGCCCGGCAGTTATGGCCGTGCCGGGCCGGCAGACAATGCTCGGGGGGAATGACGGTTATTCACGGGGCCGGAGTGACAAGCCGTCAGCGGGCCGCCCGCAGGGGACGGCTCGGACACTTGCCTCAGACCAGCCGCGCTTGGCGCACCGCCGCGCCGATGAAGCCGGCGAAAACGGGGTGCGGGTCGAAGGGCTTGGACTTCAGCTCGGGGTGGTACTGGACGCCGAGGAACCAGGGATGGTCCGGTCGCTCCACGATCTCGGGCAGCACGCCGTCGGGCGACATGCCGGAGAAGCGTAGGCCGGTGGCCTCCAGCCGCTCGCGGTAGTTCACATTCACCTCGTAGCGATGGCGATGGCGCTCCATGATCTCTGCGCGGCCGCCATAGATCTCGCGCACCAGCGAGTCTTCGGCCAGCAGCGAGGGGTAGGAGCCCAGCCGCATCGTGCCGCCGAGATCCCCGCCCTCGGCGCGACGCTCAACCTGGTTGCCGCGCTTCCACTCCGTCAGCAGGCCGACCACGGGGTCGTCGCAGGGGCCGAACTCGGTGGAGGAGGCGCCGGGCATCCCCGCCTGGTTCCGCGCGGCCTCGACCACCGCCATCTGCATGCCGAAGCAGATGCCGAGGAAGGGCACGCCGCGCTCGCGCGCGAACTGCACCGCGCGGATCTTGCCCTCCGAGCCGCGCTCGCCGAAGCCGCCGGGGACGAGGATGCCGTGCACCCCTTCCAGCCGCTTGGTCGCGCCCTCCCCCTCGAAGATGGAGCTGTCCACCCAGTCCAGCCGCACCTTCACGTTGTGGGCGATGCCGCCATGGGTCAGCGCCTCGCCGAGCGACTTGTAGGCGTCGAGCAGGGACATGTACTTGCCGACGACGGCGATGGTGACCTCGCCCTCCGGCTGCTGCAGCGACTGCACGATCCGCTGCCAGCGGGAGAGGTCCGGCTCGCCATAGACGGACATGTCGAAGTGGCGCAGCACCTCACGGTCCAGCCCCTCGGCATGATACTGCAGAGGCACGGCATAGATCGAATTTGCGTCGAGCGCCGGGATCACGCTCTCAGGCCGCACATTGCAGAAGTTGGCGATCTTGCGCCGCTCATTCTCCGGGATCGGTCGGTCGCAGCGGCAGAGCAGGATTTGCGGCTGAATTCCGAGGCCTAGCAGTTCCTTGACGCTATGCTGCGTCGGCTTCGTTTTCAGCTCGCCAGCCGAGGCGATCCAGGGCACCAGCGTCAGGTGCACGAAGAGGGAGTTGCGCGGCCCCAGCTCGTTGGCGAGCTGGCGCATCGCCTCCAGGAAGGGAAGGCTCTCGATGTCGCCCACCGTGCCGCCGACCTCGACGAGGACGAAGTCGTAGTCCTCGACGCCGGAGGTGATGCCCTCCTTGATGGCGTCGGTGATGTGGGGGATCACCTGAACGGTGCCGCCGAGATACTCGCCGCGCCGCTCCTTCGCGATCACGTCGGAATAGATGCGCCCCGTCGTCCAGGCATCAGCCTGGTTAGCGTGCACGCCGGTAAAGCGCTCGTAATGACCGAGGTCGAGGTCAGTCTCGGCCCCATCATCGGTCACGAAGACCTCGCCGTGCTGATACGGGCTCATCGTGCCCGGATCGACGTTGAGATAGGGGTCGAGCTTTCGGAGCCGGACCTTGTGGCCGCGCGCCTGGAGGAGCGCCGCTAGGGATGCGGCGGCAATGCCTTTTCCGAGGGAAGAGACCACGCCGCCGGTGATGAATACGTACCGCGTCATGGGTGGCCCTTTTAGCGCGCGTTGGAACGCCGCGGCCAGGGGGCGCGGACGCAGGGAAGCCATGCGCGGCCCCCTCCTTGCGGGGCGCCGCGCCCGGGAAGGGATCAGTTGGTCGGGACACTCGGCGCCGACGGCAGGGCGGGCGCAGCCGGGGCGGCGGGCGCCGTGCCGGGGGCGCCGGTCGCGGCCGGGGGCGCCTGGTCGAAGATGGAGCGCTGCCGCCCCGTGCCCTGGTTCAGCAGGCCGAGCGCGAGCGCGAGCGCCATGAAGAGCGTGGCCAGCACCGCCGTCGCCCGCGTCAGCAGGTTGGCGGTGCCGCGCCCCGTCATGAAGCTGCCCATGCCCTGGGAGGAGCCGATGCCCAGCCCCCCGCCCTCGCTGCGCTGCAGCAGCACCACCCCGATCAGGGCGGCGGCGACGAAGAAATGCAGGACGAGGAGGACGGTGGTCATGGTGGGCGGCTTCTAGACCCGTTCCGCGATGCGAGGGAAGGGATTCAGGCGGGAACGGCCGCCGCGATGGCCAGGAAGTCCTCGGCCTTCAGGCTGGCGCCCCCGACCAGCGCACCGTCTACGTTCGGCAGGGCAAGGATGACCGCGGCGTTGGAGGGCTTCACCGAGCCGCCGTAGAGGAGGCGCATCGTCTCGCCCCCGCCGGGGAAGCGCGCGGCCAGCTCGGCCCGCATCCGGCCGTGCATGGCGGCGATGTCGTCATTCGTCGGCGTGCGGCCGGTGCCGATGGCCCAGACGGGCTCGTAGGCCACCACCCCCTTGGCCCCGGTGAAATCGGGGGGCAAGGAACCGGCGAGCTGGGCGGCGACGACCGACTCCGCCTCCCCCGAGTCCCGCTGCGCCTCGGTCTCGCCGACGCAGACGATGGGGGTCAGCCCGGCCGCGATGGCCGCGCGTGCCTTCGCCTGCACCGTCTCATTGCTCTCCCCGTGGTCCGCCCGGCGCTCGGAATGGCCGAGGATGACGTAGCCGCAGCCGGCATCGGCCAGCATCGCGGCGGAGACGTCGCCCGTATGGGCGCCGTTCGCCTCGGCCGAGCAGTCCTGCCCGCCGATCGCCACCGGCTTCCAGCCCATGGACGCGGCGGCGACGTGCAGGTGGAGGAAGGGCGGGCAGATCAGCAGGTCCGCGCCCCTCACCGTCTCCAGCCCCGCGCGCACGCCCTCTGCCAGGGCGGCTGCCTCGCGCAGCGTGCCGTTCATCTTCCAGTTGCCGGCGATGAGGGGGCGGACGTCGGGGGTCATGCGGTCTCCTGGCGTTACGGATCGTATGGAGCGCCTATCGGCGGTGGGGACGTTTGGCAACCGGGCTGGGGTGCGCTACGGGCTGCGCGTCTTCCGCCTTCCCCACAAGGGCATTGCCATGATCACCGCGTTCCGCCGCCTCGCCGGCACCTGGTTCGCCAAGGGGTTGTTCCTCCTCCTGGTCCTCTCCTTCGCGATCTGGGGAATCGAGGACGTGATCCGCAACTTCGGGCGGGACAATGCGGTGGCCCGCGTCGGCGGGGAGGCGATCGAGCTCACGGAGGCGCAGGACGCCGCCCGGCGCGAGACCCAGCGCCTGCAGCGCCAGCTCGGCCCGCGCTTCGAGGCGAACGAAGCCTTCCGCCAGGCGGTCGCCCGCCAGGCCGTGGAGAACCTGATTGCCTCTCGCGCCCAGAGGCAGGAAGCCCGGCGCATGGGCGTTGTAGCTTCCGTCGAGGCGGTGCGCGCCTACACCTTCGCCATTCCTGCCTTCCAGGGTGCGGATGGGCGGTTCAGCCCCTTGATCCTGCAGCAGTTTCTTCGTCAGAACGACCTGAGCGAGGGCGACTTCACCCGCCTCGTGGTGGCGGATCTGGAGCGGCAGCAGCTCGTCGGGGCCGTGCGCGCCGGCGCGCGGGCACCGGAGGCCCTGGCCCGCCAGCTCCTCGCCTTCGCCGGAGAGCGACGCGTGGCGGAGGTGGCCGAGTTTCCCCTCCTCAACGCCCCCGAGCCGCCCGAGCCCACCGAGGCCCAGCTCACCCGCTTCCACGAGAACAACCCGGCGCAGTTCTCCTCTCCCGAGTACCGCGAGGCCGCCCTCGCCCTTCTCTCGGCCGAGACGCTCCTGTCGCGCGTGCAGGTGAGCGACGCCGAGGTCGATGCCGGGCTGGAAGCGCAGCGCGAGCGGACCGGCACGCCCGAGCGCCGCACGGTGGAGCAGGCGCTGGTGAACTCAAAGGAGGCCGCCGAGGCCATCCGCGCCGCCTGGGCCGGGGGCGCCGATCTCGCCACGATCCGCGGCCAGGCCGAGGGCGCCGGCGGCACCGCGCTGGAGATCGGGCAGGTCAGCCGCGGCGAGATGCCGGTGGAGAACATCGCTGCCGCCGTCTTTGCTCTTCCCGAGGGCGGCGTGACCGATCCCATCCAGAGCCCCTTCGGCTGGCACGTAATGAAGGTGACGGCCGTGCAGGCCGCGGCCGGCAAGCCGATCGAGGAGCTGCGCGCGGAGACCCGCGACTTCCTCGCCCGAGAGAAGGCCGCCGACCTCACCTTCGAGGAGGCGAACAAGCTGGAGGACGCGCTCGGCGGCGGCGCAACGGTCGAGGAGGTGGCGCAGCGCTTCGGCCTCGCCGCCACCCGCGTGACGGTGGACCGCAACGGCAATGGCCCGGACGGGCAGCGCGTGGAGCTGCCCGGCGGCCCCGCGGCCCGCGCCGGGGTGCTGGAGGCGATCTTCGCCAGCCCCGCCGGGGCCGGCACCCGCGTGGCCGAGGCCGGCAACGGCTTCCTCGCCCTCGACGTGCCCCGCGCCATCCCTGCGGCGCTGAAGCCCTTCGCCGAGGTCGAGGCCGAGGTGCGCCGCGCCTGGACGCTGGACGCCCGCCGACGCGCCCAGGAAGAGCGGGCCGCCGCCCTGCTCGGCGCTGCCCAAGGAGCGGGCCAGGGCGGCAAGGACTTCGCCGAGGCCGCGCGCGAGGCCGGGGTGGAGCCGGTCCGCATGGGCCCCTCCCTCCGCGACCCGCAGGCCGCAGCTCCCGGCGGCATCCCCGCCGGGCTGCTCCCCGGCCTCTTCGCCGCGAAACCGGGGGAGGTGACCATGGCCCAGACCACCGACGGCTATGCCGTCGCGCGCCTCGTCGAGATCGTGCCCGCCGATGTGGCGGCGGATGCCGAGGGGCTGGCGCGGGTGAAGAACGAGGTGGAGCAGTCCATGCAGGACGACCTGGAAGCCCAGTTCGCCGCCGCCCTGCGCGCCCGCGCCAATGTCACGATCAACCCGTCGGTGATGGAGCAGGTTGCCGCCCGATGAACGCCAGCGACAGCTACGCCGCCTTCGCCGCCGCCCATGAGGCCGGGCGCGGGCAGGTGATCTTCCGCGAGCGCGTGGCGGATCTCGACACGCCCGTCGGTGCCTTTCTCAAGCTTGCGGAGGGGCGGCCCAACACCTTCCTGCTGGAGAGCGTGGAGGGCGGGCAGAGCCGCGGCCGCTACTCAGCCATTGGCCTCGCGCCCGACCTCGTCTGGCGCTGCCGCGACGGCCGGGCGGAGATCAACCGCCATGCCCTCTCCGCCCCCCACGCCTTCGTGGCGGAGGAGGCGCCGCCGCTGGAGAGCCTCCGCGCCCTTATCGAAGCCTGCCGCATGGAGCTGCCCCAGGGCCTGCCGCCCTGCGCGGCCGGGCTGTTCGGCTATCTCGGCTACGACATGGTCCGCCAGATGGAGCGGCTGCCGGCCAAGAACGCCGACGTGCTGGGCATCCCCGAGGCGCTGCTCACCCGCCCGACCGTGATCGCGGTCTTCGACCATGTGCGAGACATCCTCACCCTCTGCGCCCCCGTCCATGCCGACCGCGGGGAGACGGCTCGTGCGGCCTACGACGCCGCCCAGGCCCGGTTGGACGAGGCGGAGGCGGCGCTCGACCGCCCCGTGCCGCGCCCCGCGCCCCCCGCCGCCTTGCCCGCCCCGGGCAACCCGGGCTCCAACTTCACCAGGGAGGGCTTCATCGAGGCGGTGGAGCGCGGGAAGGGCTATATCGCGGCGGGCGACGCCTTTCAGATCGTGCTCAGCCAGCGCTTCCAGGCGCCCTTCGCCCTGCCGCCCTTCGCCCTCTACCGCGCGCTGCGGCGGCTGAACCCCGCGCCCTTCCTCTTCCACTTCGACTTCGGCGGCTTCGCGGCCGTGGGCGCCAGCCCCGAGATCCTCGTCCGCCTGCGCGACGGCACCGTGACCGTCCGCCCGCTCGCCGGCACCCGCCGGCGCGGCGCGACGCCGGAAGAGGACCTGGCGCTGGAGAAGGAGCTGCTGGCCGATCCGAAGGAGCGGGCAGAGCACCTCATGCTCCTCGACCTCGGCCGCAATGACGTGGGCCGGGTGGCCGAGATCGGCAGCGTGCGCGTGACCGCCCAGTTCGGGATCGAGCGCTACTCCCAGGTCATGCATATCGGCAGCGAGGTCCAGGGGCGCCTGCGCCCGGGCCTCACTGCCCTCGACGCGCTGGTGGCCGGCTTCCCCGCGGGCACGCTGTCGGGCGCGCCGAAGGTGCGGGCGATGGAGATCATCGAGGAGACCGAGCCCTCCCGCCGCGGCGTCTATGCCGGCTGCTTCGGCTATTTCGGCGCCGATGGCGGGATGGACACCTGCATCGGGCTCCGCATGGCGCTCGTGAAGGACGGGGTGATGTCCGTCCAGGCCGGGGCCGGTGTGGTGGCCGACAGCGATCCCGAGGCGGAGTACGAGGAGACGCGCCAAAAGGCCCGCGCCCTGTTCCGCGCCGCCGAGGAGGCCGTGCGCTTCGCGGCCGTGCGGAAGTAGGGCGCACGCAGACCTCCCCCCGGTGGTGACGGCGGCACCCGCCCTCGCGCCAGCGGGAGTGCCGTCCGGCACCGTCGACCACCCTCTCCCCGCTTGACCCGGCGCCCCCCTGGGACGAAGTGACAGCGCCATGATCCTGCTCATCGACAACTACGACAGCTTCACCTTCAACCTCGTCCACTTCCTCGGGGACCTGGGCGCGGAAGCGCAGGTCTGGCGCAACGACGCGCTCTCCGTGGAGCAGGCGCTGGAGATGAAGCCGCGCGCCATCGTGCTCTCCCCCGGCCCCTGCACGCCGAACGAGGCGGGCATCTGCCTCGACCTCATCGGCGCGGCCTCCCGCAAGGGCGTGCCGGTCTTCGGCGTCTGCCTCGGGCACCAGGCGATCGGCCAAGCCTTCGGCGGTGCGGTGGTGCGCGCGCCCGAGCCCGTCCACGGCAAGGTCCACGACATCCATCACGGCGGGTCCAGCGTCTTCGCCGGCCTGCCCAGCCCGGTGCGCGCCACGCGCTACCACTCCCTCGTCGTCCGGCGGGAAGACCTGCCGGAGGGGTTGGAGGTGACGGCGGAGACGGCGGACGGCCTCATCATGGGCCTTGCCCATCGCGACCTGCCGGTGTGGGGCGTGCAGTTCCACCCGGAGAGCATCGCCTCCGATCACGGGCACGACATGCTGGCCAATGTCCTCCGCATGGCCGGCATCAACCTGCCGCCGCGGGGCGAGACTCTCCGGGCCGCCTGACATGTCGCTCAAGCCTGTCCTGGCCCGGCTCGCCGCCGGGGAGCGCCTCGCCGAGAGCGAGGCGGAGGCCGCCTTCGGCACCGTCATGGCCGGCGAGGCCACCCCCGCGCAGATCGCGGGGATGCTGATGGCCATGCGCGTGCGCGGCGAGACGGTGGCGGAGATGACCGGCGCCGTACGCGCCATGCGCGCCCGCATGGTGGCGGTGGAGGCGCCGGAGGGCGCGATCGACCTCGTCGGCACGGGCGGGGACGCGGCGGGCACGGTGAACATCTCCACTGCCGCGGCGCTCGTGGTCGCGGGATGCGGGGTGCCTGTGGCTAAGCACGGGAACCGCGCCCTCTCCTCCCGCGCAGGCGCCTCGGACGTGCTGGCCGCGCTTGGCGTGAACACGGACGTGCCCTTCGAGCGGCTACCCCGGGTCATCCAGGAGGCCGGCATCCTCTTCCTCATGGCGCCCCGCCACCACGCGGCGCTGCGCCACGCCGCCGGCCCGCGCATGGAGCTGGGGACGCGGACCATCTTCAACCTCCTGGGGCCGCTGACGAACCCGGCCCGAGTGCGCCGCCAGATGACCGGCGCCTTCGCCCCGCAATGGCTGCGCCCCATGGCCGAGACGCTCGCCCGGATCGGTACCGAGCACGCCTGGCTCGTGCATGGGCAAGGGCTGGACGAGCTGACAATCGCCGGCCCCTCCGATGTCGTGGAGTTGAAGGACGGCGTGATCCGGGAGTTCGAGATCACGCCGGAAGAGGCGGGCCTGCCCCGCCACCCTGCCGAGTCCTTGCGCGGCGGCGAGCCCGGCGAGAATGCCGAGGCGCTGCTCGGCGTGCTCAGGGGCGAGGTCGGGGGCTACCGGGATTGCGTGCTGCTGAACGCCGCCGCGGCGCTGATCGTGGCGGGGCGGGTGACGGATCTCCGGGCGGGAGCCGCGCTGGCCGCGGAATCGGTTGCCTCCGGCGCGGCCATGCGGGCGTTGGAACGGCTGCGCTCGGCCACCACCGCGTGATTCGGGCGGCCGGAGCTGCCGCTTGACGCGCGCGGCGGAAGAGCGCCAGGAACAGGCCATCATGGACCAGACCCTCCCGCCCGTGGACGCGCCCCTCTCGGACACGCTCCGCAACATCCTCGACGACAAGCGCGTAGAGGTGCAGGCGCGCATGCAGGAGACCCCGCTCTCCGAGATGGAGCGGCGCGCGCGGGACGGCGGGCGCCCCCGCGCCTTCACCCAGGCCCTCTGCGACGCCGTGGCGGAGATGCGGATCGGGCTGATCGCCGAGGTGAAGCGCGCCTCCCCCTCGGGAGGCCTCATCCGCGAGCCCTTCGACCCCGCCGGCATCGCCCGCGCCTATGAGGCGGCCGGCGCCTGCTGCCTCTCCGTACTGACGGACGAGCCCTGGTTCCAGGGCACCGCCGAGCACCTTCGCCTAGCGCGGGAGGCGACGAAGCTTCCCGTGCTGCGGAAGGACTTCATGATCGATCCTTGGCAGGTCTTCGAGGCCCGGGCCATGGGGGCGGACGCGGTCCTCATCATCATGGCCGCGCTGACCGACGACGAGGCATCGGCCATCGAGGACGTGGCGCGCGGCCTCGACATGGGCGTGCTGGTGGAGGTGCATGACGCGGGGGAGCTGGAACGGGCGCTGGGGCTGGAGACGCGGCTGATCGGCGTCAACAACCGCGATCTCCGCACGCTGCGGACCGACATCGCGGTGACCGAGCGCCTCGCCCCCCTCATCCCGGCCGACCGGATCCCCGTCGCTGAGAGCGGCATCCGCACGCCCGAGGATGTCCGCCGCATGGCGAATGCCGGCGCGCGCTGCCTCCTGGTGGGCGAGCACCTGCTGCGCCAGCCCGACCCGGGCGAGGCCGCGCGCCTCCTGGTGCAGGCCGCTTGAGTAGCCCCCTCACCCATTTCGACGCGGCCGGCCGGGCGGCCATGGTCGATGTCTCCGCCAAGGCCGAGACGGTGCGCGAGGCGACCGCGCGGGGGCGCATCACCATGCAGCCGGAAACCCTGGCCCTCATCGCCGAGGGCCGCGCGGGCAAGGGCGACGTGCTCGGCGTC
Source organism: Roseomonas sp. GCM10028921 (assembly GCA_042666135.1). Taxonomy (GTDB): domain Bacteria; phylum Pseudomonadota; class Alphaproteobacteria; order Acetobacterales; family Acetobacteraceae; genus Roseomonas. The sequence continues at coordinate 121,980 of JBHTFH010000001.1, forward strand.
GCGCGGCTGGCCGGGATTATGGCGGCCAAGCGCACCGCGGACCTCATCCCCCTCTGCCATCCCCTGCCCCTCTCCTCTGTCTCGATCGAGCTGGAACTAGCGGAGCCCGGCGCGGTGGAGATCGCGGCGACGATTCGCACCGCCGGGCGGACGGGGGTGGAGATGGAGGCCATGACGGCAGTCACGGTCGCGGCCCTCACCATCTACGACATGGTGAAGGCTGCCGATCGCGGGATGCGGATCGAGGCCGTGCGCCTGACCCGAAAGTCAGGCGGAAAATCCGGCACTTACGAGGCTTCCTGATGATCTCGGTCGAGGAAGCGCTGGACCGCATCCTGGCCGTCCTCTCCCCCACAGCTGCAGAGAGCGTGGCCCTCCCCGAGGGGTGGAACCGGGTTCTCGCCCGCCCTCTGGAAGCCCGGCTGACCCAGCCGCCGGCCGACGTCTCGGCCATGGACGGCTACGCCCTGCGTACCGCCGACGCCTCGATCGGTGCGAGGCTGCGGGTGATCGGCGCCTCGCCGGCCGGCCATCCCTTCGCGGGCAACGTGGGGCCGGGCGAGGCCGTGCGGATCTTCACGGGCGGGGCGGTGCCGTCCGGGGCAGACACGATCCTGTTGCAGGAGGATGCGACCGCCGAGGGCGACCATGTCTCTCCGACCGAGGCACCCCGCCCCGGCCGCCACATCCGCCGCGCCGGCCTCGACTTCCGGGCGGGCGAGCTGCTCATGCCCGCCGGCCGGCGGCTGACGGCCCGCGACATCGGCCTTGCCGCGGCGGGCAACCATCCCTGGCTCCAGGTCCATCGCCGTCCGTGCATCGGCATTCTCGCCACTGGGGACGAGATTGTGCTTCCCGGCGAGGCCGTGCCGGAGGGGGGCATCGTTTCCTCCAACGCCCATGCCCTGGCGGCGCTGGTGCGCGCGGCGGGGGGCGACCCGCTCGTCCTGCCCATCGCGGCCGATGACCGCCAAGCCATCGCCGAGGCTGCCGAGGCGGGGCGGCGCCTCGACCTGCTCGTCACCACGGGCGGGGCAAGCGTGGGGGAGCATGACCTCGTCCAGGCCGCGCTCGCGCCCATGGGGCTGAAGCTGGACTTCTGGAAGATAGCAATGAGGCCGGGAAAGCCCCTGATCTTCGGGGATTTGCGCGGAACCCCGCTGCTCGGCCTGCCCGGTAATCCCGTCTCGGCGCTCGTCTGCGCCGTGCTCTTCCTCCTCCCCGCCCTGCGGCGCCTCTCGGGCCTTCCCGCAGGGCCCGTGGAGACCCGCCCCGCCCTTCTCGGGGCCGCCATAGCGGCGAATGACCGGCGCCAGGACTACCTACGCGCGACCCTGGCGGAGAATGCGGACGGCCGACTGGTGGCTACGCCTCTGCCCGTCCAGGACAGTTCCATGCTCTCCGTCCTCGCCCATGCCGGGGGATTGCTGGTGCGCCCTCCCCATGCGCCGGCCTCGGCGACGGGGACAGTGGTTCCGGTTGTGGAGTTTTCCTCCCTCGGCGTGTGAAGCGCGGCATTGACCGACGCGGGAGAACTTTCATAGAACTTCCAGGTCGGTTGCCCGTTTGTTCGTGCACGAGACTGCCCCACCCCCCTGGGAGACGCCCGCACCATGCTCACCCGGAAGCAGCACGAGCTGCTCATCTTCATCGACAGGCACCTGCGGAACACCGGCTTCTCCCCCTCTTTCGAGGAGATGAAGGAGGCGCTGAACCTCAAGTCGAAGTCCGGCATCCACCGCCTGATCACGGCCTTGGAGGAGCGCGGCTTCCTCAAGCGCCGCGCCCACCGCGCCCGCGCGCTGGAGGTGCTGCGCCTGCCGGACAGCCTGGCCACGCGCGGGGCCCAGGCCGCGGCGGCTGCCCAGCCCGCCGCGCCCGCCCCGGCCTTCGCGCCCAACGTTATCCGCGGCAACTTCGCACAGAACCTGCCCGGCGCCGTCCGCACCGCGAACGATGCCGCCGCCGTCCAACTCCCGCTCTACGGCCGGATCGCCGCGGGCCTGCCGATCGAGGCGCTGCGCGACGGGGGCGAGAGCGTCGAGGTGCCTGCCGCCATGCTCGGCGGGGGCGAGCACTACGCGCTGGAGGTTTCGGGCGATTCGATGATCGAGGCCGGCATCCTCGACGGCGACACCGTCATTATCCGCCGCGGCGACGTGGCCGATAACGGCGCCATCGTCGTGGCGCTGGTGGATGAGAACGAGGTGACGCTGAAGCGCCTGCGCCGCCGCGGCAACTCGATTGCCCTGGAGGCCGCCAACCCCCGCTACGAAACCCGCATCTTCGGGCCGGACCGGGTGAAGGTGCAGGGCCGCCTTGTCGGCCTCGTTCGCCGCTACCACTGACCCCTCCTTGAAGAGGGCCGGGCGGGCCGGGGGAGCATGCCTTCCGGCCCGTTCGCGTTTCAGCGGTCCCCTTCCGGTTCCGCCAGGGGCTCCTCCTGGGGCCGGGCGCGGGGCAGTGGCACGGGGGCACCCAGGGGCAGTCACCGCGCGCGGCGCGGTCCGAGAGCATCACTGCCCCTCCGGTCCGAGCCAGAGGGCGTGTGAGCCGTCCCGCCAGACGGAGAAGCGGTCGATTAGCAGGGTCTGCCGGCACCCGCCCCGGACCGGTTCGAGGGAGAGCATCACCGCCGCCGTCCCGCAACCCGCCTCGGCAATCACGGGCGGCGGTGCCGGGCGGCGCCGGGGCCTGCTCGCCTCGCGCGGTGCCCTGAGGAGGATCGCTTCGGCCGAACCCCGCCGGGAGGCCATGGGCGGACGCACTAGGGCCCGCAGGGCGATTCCGTCGCCGGGTGCTGGAGGCGCCGGATCTGTTGGGCGCAGGCGGATGCGGAGCCGGCGCGCGAGAGGCGGCCCGCCGTCACCCGCGGTTGGTCCAGGGTGACGCGCCGGCCCTCCGGCAGGATGAGCACCGAGGCTATGCGGCCGGCGCCGATGGCCGCCGTGCGGGGGAAGCTCCGGCAGGGGCGGCGCAAGCCACGCGTGCAGCAGCGCCGCGGCGAAGCCGAGGGTCAGGGCGCCGGCCAGCGCGAGTGCCGCTCCTGCCAGGAGAAGGCGCGCGCAGCGCGAGGCTGAGGCAAAGGAACGGCAAAAGCAGCAGCAGCCAGGCCGGCGAAGGCTCGACCGTCAGGCCGAAGTAGCCAAGCACCCCGATCCCGATGGCCACCGGCAGCCAGAGAGGCCACCGGTCCCACTCCGCCGCGACGAGCGCGGAGGCCCGTTTGGCCAGTGGGGGAGAGGGCCGGCGATCGGGCCTCGGGCGGCGTGGGCGGACATGATCTCCCGCCATGTTAGCGCATTCCATCACAAAATAGTGAGGGTTCAACAGGCTGGGGCGGCGGTGTTACAGGGGCGCATGACCGTCCGTACCCGCTTCGCCCCCTCCCCCACCGGCTACCTGCATATCGGCGGGGCCCGGACCGCGCTCTTCAACTTCCTCTTCGCGCGGCACCACGGGGGGCAGTACCTCCTCCGGATCGAGGATACGGACCGTGCGCGCAGCACACCCGAGGCGGTGCAGCAGATCATCGAGAGCCTAGACTGGCTCGGCCTCTCGCCGGACGAGCCGCCAGTGATGCAGACCTCGCGCGAGGCGCGGCACGCCGAGGTGGCGAAGGAGCTGCTCGCCAAGAGCGCCGCCTATCTCGCCTACGACACCGCCGAGGAGCTGGTCGCCATGCGCGAGCGCGCTCAGGCCGAGGGGCGGCCCCCGCGCTACGACGGCAGCTGGCGCGACCGCGACCCCGCCGAGGCGCCGGCGGGCATCGCCCCCGTAATCCGCATCAAGGCCCCGCGCGAGGGGGAGACCGTGGTGCGGGACCTCGTGCAGGGCGAGGTGCGCGTGGCGAACACCGAGCTGGACGACATGATCATCCTGCGCTCCGACGGCACCCCGACCTATCTCCACGCCGTGGTGGTGGACGACCATGACATGGACATCACCCATGTCATCCGCGGCGACGACCACCTGACCAACACCTTCCGCCAGTGCATGGTCTACGACGCCATGGGCTGGGAGCGGCCGGCCTTCGCCCATATCCCGCTCATCCACGGCGCGGACGGCGCCAAGCTCTCCAAGCGGCACGGCGCTGTCGGCGCGCTGGAGTTCCGGGACCAGGGCTTCCTGCCGGAGGCCGTGTGCAACTACCTCCTGCGCCTGGGCTGGGGTCATGAGGACGAGGAGTTCGTGCCGCGCGAGCGCGCGATCGAGCTGTTCGACCTCGGCGATGTTGGCCGCGCAGCCTCCCGCATGGACTACGCGAAGCTGTCCCATCTCAACGGCCAGTACATCCGCGCCGCCGATCCCGCCTCCCTCCTACCGCGTCTCGCGCCCTGGCTCGGCGCGCTGGACCAGGCGCAGACCGCGCGGGTCGAGGCGCTGATCCCGGACCTCCAGCCCCGCGCCCGCACCCTCGTCGAGATGGCCGAGGGCGCCCGCTTCGCCCTCGCCGAGCGCCCGCTGAAGTACGGGCCTAAGGCCGCGGAGGCGCTCGACCATCCCGATGTGCGGGCCCGCCTCGCCCGCCTCGCGGAGCGGCTGGGGGGAACGGCCTGGGACCGCGCGGGGCTGGACGCCGCGCTGCGCGACTTCGCCGCGGCGGAGGGCGTGAAGCTGGGCGTGGTGGCCCAGCCCCTGCGGGCCGCGCTGACCGGCAGCCTGCAATCGCCCCCCATCGACGCGGTCCTCCTCGTGCTCGGGCGGGAGGAGTGCCTCGCCCGCATCGGCGACGCGGCGGAAGGCGTCACCCTGGTTGGGGGCTGACCTCCCTCCGTCCGCGCCCGCTCAGGCTGCCCGGACCCGCGCCACGAAGTCGGTGACGGTTCCGTTCAGCCGCTCGGCCTGCCGTGCGAGGTCAGAAGCGGCGGAGAGCACCTCCCCCGCCGCCGCGCCCGTCTCGGCCGAGCCCTGGCTGACACTGGCGATATTGGCCGTCACCGCCTCAGTCGCCCGCGCCGTCTCCTGAACGGTGCGGGCTATCTCCCCGGTGGCCGCGCCCTGCTCCTCGACGGCGGCCGCGATCGCGACCGCGATCCCGCTGACCTCTTCGATCGTGCGGCCGATGCCGCCGATGGCGACCACGGCCTGATCTGTCGCGGCCTGGATCCCGGCGATCTGGGCGGAGATCTCGTCGGTGGCCTTGGCCGTCTGGGAGGCGAGGGTCTTCACCTCGGAGGCCACCACCGCGAAGCCCCGGCCCGCCTCGCCGGCGCGCGCCGCCTCGATGGTCGCGTTGAGGGCGAGCAGGTTCGTCTGCCCCGCGATGTCGCTGATGAGGCGCACCACGTCCCCGATCCGCGCCGCGCCCTGGGCCAGGGTCTGCACCGTGGCGTCTGTGCGACGGGCGTCATCCACGGCGCGGCCGGCAACGGCCGTCGCATGGGAGACCTGGCGGCTGATCTCGCCGATCGAGGCCGTTAGCTGCTCGGCGGCTGAGGCAACGGTCTGGACGCCCGAGCTTGCCTGCCCGGCGGCGGAGACCACGCGGCCGGCCTGGCTGCTGGTGCCCTCGGCCGTGGCCGTCATGCCGCGCGCCGTCGCCTCCAGCTCGGTGGAGGCGGAGGAGAGGGTCCGCGCCATCTCCCCCGCCTGTTCCTGGAAGCCGCGTACCAGACCCTCCAATTCCGCGGCCCGCGCCTCGCGCGCCTCCCGCGCGGCTTCCGCCTCGGCGGCGAGGCTCCGGCGGGCGACGGAGTTGGCGCGAAGCACCTCGATCGCCTCGGCCATGGCCCCAACCTCGTCCGGGCGGCCGCGATGGGGGACCGCGATGTCCAGTTCCCCCGCCGCGATCCGGCCCACCCCGTCCGTCAGGTCGCGCACGGGCGTCACCAGCCGGCGCAGCAGGATCTGGATGCCGCCGAGGGCGACGAGCAGGGCAGCCCCGGCGAGCAGCAGGCTCACCAGCAGCCGGATGCGGGCGGCAGCGGCGGCGGAATCGCCCCTCTCCAGCGCGGCATCGAGCGCCGCGTCGCGCAGTGGCAGGATCTGGGTCAGCGCCTCCACCGTCCAGCGCTGATACTCCGCGTTGCCACCGGGCCAGGCCGGCGCGGCGCGGGAGATCAGGCTGACGGCGGCGGCCTCGACTTGGGCGCGGTAATGGGGCTCGGCGGCACGGGTGTAGTCGGCCTCCACCTTCTCCAGGACCTTCAGCAGGGCGGGATCGCCCACCTCCGCGGTCAGCCGGCGCGCAGTCTCCATCGTCACCCCGGCACGACCCGTGAGCACCTGGGCATCGCCCAGGCTGCTCGCCGTCACGGGCTGCCCGCCCCGCCAGGCGTTGATGACGAGGCTCCGGGCGCCCAGGTCCATGCGGAGCGTCGTGATCTGGCGGGCGATCTCGGCGAGCCTGGCGATCGCGGGCGCGGCCTCGTTGATCTGCTTCTCGGCGTTGCGCGCGGCGGCGTCCACTCCAGCCATGATCTCGTCGCGGCTGTTCAGGAGGTGGGCAACCAGTCGCGGGTCAGCCTCCCGCCCGCCCTTGGCCACCAACTCTAGCACACGCCGGCGAAGCGCATTCAGGGTGCTCGCCGAGCGATCGATCGGGCCGACATCCCCTCCCTCGGCGAGCAGGGCCTGACGGGCCCCTTCCAACAGCGCGTCGGTCACGCGGGCATTGGCTGCCAGGGCGGCCACATCGCCCGTGCCGCTGCGGGCGGCGGCGCTGAGCACGCCGCTCTCCACGCCGAAGGCCGCCATGCCGCGCAGGGTGCCGTTCAGCACGCGGGTGGAATAGGTGGCGCGCTCGGCTTTCTCCCAGCCCGACCAGGCCTGCCAGGAGTTCCAGCCAAGGGCAGCGAGGCCCGGGATGGCGACCGCGGTGACACCGGCGAGCAACAGGGTACGGATATGCATAGGCTCTCCTCGCAGATGCAGCCATTCTGCCGGGAGGGAATTACCTGCCTCTGAATAGCCGCCCTACGGAGCCGGACGTGTCAATGGTTTGGAAGAATCCGGCATGCCGAAGAGGTCGCTCGCGCCAAGGTGATCAGGCGCCGCGCGGCCACGGCCCCGGTAGCGGCCTCGCCTACCACATGCCCCACCAGCGGATTGCTCACGATAGCCCGCACGGCCGTGTCGGTCGCCACCTCCGTCGCCGCCACCGTTGCGGCATCGAAGGCGGCGCGGCGCAGGAGGGATGCGGTGGCGGCGATCCCCGGGCGCATCCCGTGCAGCGCGGCCACCTGCCGCACCAGCCGCAGGCCGCGCCAGCCCACGACCAGGGCGTCGAGGGCGGGAGAGGGGCTGATCGCCGTGGCCGCGAAGCCCTGCACCGCGGCGAGGCGCCCGAGCAGACGCGATTCGCCGTCCAGCGCGGCGAGCGGGCCGCTCTCCAGCAGGGCGCGAAGGGCGGGCAGGTCCGGCGCCTCGCGAAGAGAGGGTAGGAAGGGGGCGGCGAGCGGGATCGGCTCCGCCCAGGCAAGGACATGCGCCTTGGCCCCGGTGAAGTCGCCCCGCGCGAAGGCGGCGCGGGCGGCATCTACCTCTCGCAGCAGCAGAAGAGCCCGGAACTCGCGCAGAATGGCCCAGAAGATTGTCCCGAAGCCGCCGAGGGCGACGAGAAGGGTGAGCCAGCCGAGCCAGACCGCGCGCGCGAACTGCTCCGCGACGTAGTTGCCGGCGGCGAGGGCGGCGAAGCCCAGGATCAGGGCCGAGAGGCCGATCGCCAGCAGCGACAGGGTCGAAAAGCCCGCCGACGGGATGGATGCGGGCTCGGTGCCGCCCTCCCAGCCGTGGTCGAGGCGCGCAGGACCGGCCTCTTCCTCGAGGATCACGCGGGGCGGTCGGGGGGCGGTCTCGCTCATGGCCGGGCGCATATGGCCCGCCCCGCCCTGGATTACAGCGCGTCGCCCAGCAGGGTGGAGAGAAGGCCGTCGAGGCCGAGATGCGGCACGCCCGCCCGCCCGCCCGCCTCCAGCGCGGGTGGGCGGAAGACCGGCATCTCGAAATAGGCAGCGTTCCAGAAGCTCTCCGGCGGCCGGCGGGCCGGAACGAGGCCGGGATCCACCGTCGCCCAGCGCCCGCCCTCCAGCAGCACGCCCCGCACGGCCGGGGCAACCCGCCCCTCATGCGCCGCCGTCGCCTCCTGCGTGCAGCGGATGGCGGCGACGGGGTGGACGGAAACGGAGGCGCCCGCGATCTCCGCCCGCCGTCGCGGCGCGTCTACGAGGTCGGAGAGAAGGGAGGCGAGGCTGTCGCGGCTCACCTCCGGCACGTGGTCCGCCTTCGTCGCGGCGAAGGCGACGCGGGCGATGCCGGCGCCGGTCAGGAGGTCCAGCCAGCCGCGCCCGTAGCGCAGCGTGGCGGAGATGGCGGAGAGCGCCTCCGCTGTGTCCTCGAAGGCCTCGCGCCCGCCATGGAGGGCGCCGAGCACGTCCACCAGCACGACCTGCCGGTCGAAGCGGCGGAAGACGGGATCGAGGAAGCGGTCGCGCTGATCCCGCAGATAGGCCTCGTGCCGCCGGGCGAGTAAATTTCCGAGCGGTGAATCGCGCGCCGCGGGGGGTAACGGGAAGAACCAGAGGAGCGGCGCGTCGCCGGAGGGCCCGGGGTTGAGAAAGCGGCCGGGCTGGAGGAAGCGCAGGCCCAGCCTGTCTCGGGCGTCCAGCAGGAAGGCGCGGTAGAGCGCGTGGCCACGGCGGGTGAGGGAGTCCTCCGCCGGGGCATTGGCCGGCAGGGCGCGGGCGAAGGCGAAGAACTCGGCCGCGGGCGCCGCGCGGATGCCCGTGGAAAGGCGCGCGAGGGTGGCATCCGACCACTCGGCGAAATTCTGGGCGAACATGGGAAGGTCGAGCAGCCACTCGCCGGGATAGTCCAGCAGGTCGAGCGTGACCTCGCGGTCGGGCAGCATCTGGCCGTAGATCCCGCGCCGCCGCAGCGTCAGCAGGACGGAGAGGGTGGAGAGGTCCTCCGTCCGCGCCGGCCATTCCGGCGGATTGGCGGCCAGCGCCGCGAGGTGAGCCTCCGCATCGAAGCGCGGCGTCGCCTCCACGCCGGGCGGAACCGTGCGCGCGGCGCGCAGGCGGCCCGATGTCGCCTCCAGCGCCGGCAAGGTGCGCCGCCCCGCCCCGGCCGCCACGAGATTGGCAACGAGGGAGGTGAGGAATACCGTCTTCCCCGCCCGCGACAGGCCGGTGACGGCCAGCCTCAGCCTTTCCCGCCCCGCCAGGGCGAGCGCCGCCTCCCCCGTGCGGGAGGCGGCGTCGGTGATGAGGCGGAAGGGGCCCGGGATCACGCGCCCGGGCTCAGGCGCGCTGGATCAGCTCGATTTTGTAGCCGTCGGGGTCCTCGACGAAGGCGATGATCGTGGTCCCGAACTTCAGCGGCCCGGCCTCGCGCACTACCTTGCCCCCCTCGGCCTTGATGCGCTCGCAGGCGGCGTAGACATCGGGCACGCCGATGGCGAGATGCCCGAAGGCGGTGCCGATCTCGTACTTCTCGACCCCGTAGTTGTAGGTCAGCTCAATCTCGCCCTCGCCGGCCGCGTTGCCGCCGTAGCCGAGGAAGGCGAGGGTGTACTTGCCGTCGGGCACGTCATTCCGGCGCAGCTCCCGCATTCCGAACATCTTCGTGTAGAAAGCGATGCTGCGCTCCAGGTCCCCGACCCGGATCATGGTGTGGAGGAACTTGCCCTTCGGGGTGTCGCTCATGTCGTGGCTCCTGCTGTCGCCCCAGAGAACTCCCCGGGGCGGATGGCGAGAAGGAACAGCCCGGCCGCATCCGCCCGGGCCACCATCGTCTCGCGGTCCACCAGCAACGCGCCATCCGCCTCGAAGGCTATGCCGGCCAGACCCGCGGAAATCGCGCCCTCCACTGTGCGGGGGCCGAGGGCGGGCATGTCCACCTCCCTGTCCTGCCCGGGCTTGACGAGCTTCACCAGCACCCCGCCCGGCCCCTCCCGCCGGAGGTCCCCCACGCGGGCGAGCATGGCGTCCGTGCCCTCGATCGCTTCCACGGCGAGAATGAGCCCCTGCTGCACCACCGCCCCCTGCCCCACATCGGCGCGGCCGAGAGACTGCACCACGGCGACGCCGCGGGCGATGTCGGCCATGGCCGTGCCATCGGGCGCCGCGCGGGTGAGAAGGCCGGGCGGGCACTGGGCCTCCTGCAGGAAGCGTGTCGGGCCGACAGGTTCGAACCCCTCCTCCCGGATGACCTGGCGGACGGCGGAGAGCAGGCTGTCGTCGCCACCGAAGGCGCGCATGCCGATCCGGGCGATATAGGCGGCGCCCTTCGCATCCGGCCGGAGCGAGAGGATGGAGGGGCGGCGCACATGTCCGACGAGGACGATCTGCTTCGCCCCCGAGGCGCGGATCCAGTCCAGCGCCCCGCCCGCCGCGCCGAGGCGGAAGACCATGAACCTCTCCCCCGCCCAGTCGGCAGGATCGGCAAACCCCTCCAGCAGCACGGCCACGAAGGGCCGGCCCATGGCGCGGCAGGCGGCGGCCACGCGCAGCGGCATGGCGCCGCCGCCGGCGATGATCCCGACGGGCTCCCCGCTCATCGCGCTCAGGCCGCTTCGGCCTCGGCCGCGTCGTCCGCCTGGCGCCCGGCCCGCATGAGGCCGCGCCGGCTCGGCGCCTCGATGAAGGAGAGGATCTCCGCCACCTGGGGCTGGCTCCCGTGGTCCTGTTGGACGAGCGCCATCCGGTTCTCGAAGGTGCCGCGCCCGAGAAAGAGCCCGCGATAGGCGGCGCGCAGCGCGTTGATCGCCTCCCGCCCGAAGCCGCGGCGCTTGAGGCCGATGAGGTTGAGCCCGATCAGCCGCGCGCGGTTGCCCATGCAGGAGCCGAAGGGGATCACGTCCCGCTCCACCCCGCTCATGCCGCCGATCACCGCCTGCCGCCCGATGCGGACGGACTGGTGGATCGCCGTGCCGCCGCCGACGAAGACGTTGTCGCCGATATGCACGTGCCCGCCGAGCATGACGTTGTTGGCGAGGATGACCCTGTCCTCGAGCTGGCAGTCATGGCCGACATGGGCGACGCACATGATGAGGCACTCGGCGCCGAGGCGGGTGATGCCCTCCCCGCCCACGCTGCCGCGATGCACCGTCGCGTGCTCGCGGATGATGCTGCGGGGGCCGATCTCCACCCGCGTGGGCTCGCCCCGGTACTTCAGGTCCTGCGGCGGCAGGCCGACGGAGGCGAAGGGCAGGATCTGCACGCCCTCGGCGAGATAGGTGACGCCGTCGAGCACGGCATGCGCCCCGACCTGCACGCCCTCGCCGATCACCACATCGGCGCCGACTGTGGCGTAGGGGCCGATGGTGGCCGAGGCGGCGATGGACGCGCCCTCCGCCACGATGGCCGTCGGATGGATGTCGGCCACGCCTAACTATCCAGGATCATGGCGGCGTAGGTGGCCTCGGCAACCACGGCGCCGTCCACCTTCGCCTCGGCGGAGAACTTCCACACGTTGCCGCGCTGCCGCTCCTTCGTGACATGCACGCGCATCTGGTCACCCGGCACCACGGGCTTGCGGAACTTCGCGCCCTCCACGGACATGAAGTAGACAAGCTTGCCCCGCGATTCCGGCCCGAGCGTCTCGACGACCAGCACGCCTGCGGTCTGGGCCATGCTCTCGATGATCATCACCCCGGGAAAGACGGGATGGCGCGGGAAGTGGCCCTGGAAGACGTGCTCGTTGATCGAGACGTTCTTGACGCCCACCGCGCTGACGCCGGGGATGAGGTCCACGACCCGGTCCACCAGCAGAAAGGGGAAACGGTGGGGAATCGCCTCCATGATCCGCGCGATGTCGAGGGTGGAGCGCGTCTCGCCCGCACTCTCCGCCGGCGCTCCGGGCGCCTGTTCTGCATTGTCAGCCATGCTCAATCGCCTGTCTTCGCTTCCGCCGCCTTGTTCGCCGCCTTCGACTGGCCCAGCTTGCGCATGGCGGCGAAGGAACGCATCGCCTCGCGCACCGGGATGGCGGGGCTGCCAAGCACATCCATGCCTGGCTCCACATCCGCCATCACGCCCGCCTGGGCCCCGATGCGCGCCTTGTCGCCGATCGTCAGATGCCCGGTCATCCCCGCCTGGGCCGCGACCACCACGTAGTCGCCGAGCGTGGTGGAGCCGGATATCCCGGCCTGCGCCACGATGACGCAGCCGCGCCCGGTCCGCACGTTGTGCCCGAGCATGACGAGGTTATCCAGCCGGGTGCCGGGCCCGATCACCGTGTCGTTCCCCGATCCCCGGTCGATGCAGGCATTCGCCCCGACCTCCACCCCGTCGCCCAGCATCACCCGGCCGAGCTGGGGAACCGTGACGTGCTCGCCACGCGCGCTGGTGGCGAAGCCGAAGCCCTCGCTGCCGATCCGCGCGCCGGGGTTGAGCGTCACGCGGTTCCCCGCGACGCAGTGGGTGACGGTGACATGGGAGAGGATCCGGCACTCCGCGCCGAAGACGCAGTTACGCCCGATATGGGCGTGCGGCCCCACGATGCAGCGTGGCCCGAGCACGACGCCGTCCTCGATCACGGCGTAGGCGCCGATCTCACTTCCCTCGCCGATGACGGCGGCCTCCCCCACCACCGCGGTCGGGTGCCGCGAGCCGCTCGCGGCCGGCGGCGGGTGCAGCAGCGAAGCGATGCGGGCAAAGGCGAGGACGGGCGTGGGGGAGACGAGCGCCACCGTGCCCTCCGGCACGGCATGGGCGTTCTCCGCCGCCAGCACCACCGCCCCGGCGCGGGTCTCGCGCAGGCTGGGCAGCCAGCGGCGCGCGTCGAGGAAGGAGACGTCCTCCGGCCCCGCAGCCCCGAGCGTCGCGACGCCGGCGAAGAGACGGTCGCCCAGGCCATCCGGCACCGGGATCCCGGCCGCCTGCGCGAGTTGCGCGAGCGGCAGGGGACCGGCACCGGGGTGGAAGCGGGGATCCGCCGCCACGGCCTAGCGGCGTTGCTGCGGCTGCTGCGCGGGCGCCGCGGCCGGGCGCTGCGCCGGCGCCTGGCCGCCACCCGCCGCGGGCGCCTGGCCCTCGGGCGGAAGGGTGACGTTGCGCAGCACGCGGTTCACCTGCTGGCTGATCTCGTCCGTCAGGTCGAAGGGCGCGTCGTTGAAGATCACCAGCGGGCGCGGCAGCACAAGGTTCACGTTGCGGCTCGCCGCCACCTGCCGGATCACCACGGCGAGCGCCTGCTCGATCTCTTGCAGCGCGCCCTGGGCGACCTGCTCGATCGTGCGGGAGCGGTCGCGGAAGACGCGCTGGCTGTCGGTGATGCGCTCCTGCAGCTCGCGCTCCTTCTGGCGGAGCTGGTCGGGGTTCATCGTGGCGCGCTGGTTGGCGAGGGCCTGCTGCTCCTCGCGCCAGCGGGTCTGCTCACGCTGCAGGTCGTCATTCAGCTTCTGGCGGCGCTTCTCGATCTCCTCGCGCACGCTGTTGAAGGCGGTCGAGTTCCGCTGGATCTCGGGCACGTCGACGATGCCGATCACGGCGGCCGGCGGCGGCTGGCCCGGGGGCAGCGGGGCGGGGTTCGGCTGCGGTGGGCGCTGCGCCCCCTGGGGCGGCCTCTGCTGCTGAGCTGGCTGCTGCACCGGGCGTTGCGGCTGGGCCTGCGCCGGGCGGGACTGCCCGCCGCCGCCGGGCGGAATGAAGAAGCCGGGATCGGACTGCGCGAGCGCGGAGCCCACCGGGATCAGAATCGCCGCAAGGGCGGCGAGCGCGGGGCGCGCGGTCATCATGCGAACTCCAGTCATCTCGTCTCTAGAACCGCGTGCCAAAGCCGAAGCGGAAGAACTGCGTCCGGTCGTAGTCCTTCTTCACCACGGCCTGAGCGAAGTCGAGGTTGATCAGGCCGAACGGGCTGCGCCAGGAAACGCCCACGCCCGAGCCGACGCGGGGCGAGGAGTCGTCCACCACGCCCACGCCGGAGGAGGATCCGCTCAGCCCGCCCACATCGACGAAGGCGCGGCCAGTGATGCCGATCTCCTCCGGGATGGGGAGCGGGAAGCGGAACTCGGTCGTCTGGGTGTAGAGGAAGCGGCCGCCCAGGCTGTCCCGCGAGGTGGTCGAGAGGTCGCGCGGGCCGGCACCCGCCACCTCGAAGCCCCGGAGGTTCTCGCCGCCGAGGAAGAAGCGGTCGACGATGCGCTCGTTCCTGCCGCCGAAGGGCTCGAGGTAGCCGACCGAGCCCTGGATCGCGAGGACGTAGTTCGGGTCGCCGAGCAGGCGCTCGAAGGGGATGTAATAGGCGCCGTCCACGCGCCCGCGGACATACTGCACGTCACCGCCGATGCCCGCGAAGTCGGTCCCCAGCCGCAGGAGGTAGCCGTTCCGCGGATCGAGGCGGCTGTCGCGCCGGTCATAGGTGAGCGTCTGACCTATCTGCGAGAGCAGCGTCTCGCCCTTCTGCTCCTGGATGTAGCGCGAGGCGAGGGGATCGACATCGTAAATATTGCGGTTGGAGAGGGTGTAGGCCCAGGACTGCCGCAGGTACTCGTTGAACTCGTACCCCGCGCGCACGGCGAAGCCGTAGCGGCGCTCGCGGTAACCGGAATAGCTAAGCAGGTCGCGCGTGATGTAGAACAGGTCCGCGCCCACCGCGAGGTTGCGGTCGAGGAAGGACGGGTCCGTCACGGAGAGGTCGAGCTGGCTGCGGCGCTGGGCGATCACGCCGTTTAGCCGCGCGTCGATGCCCGTGCCGAGGAGGTTGCGCTCGCGCAGGCCGAGATCCGCCAGCGCGCCGGCATCGGTGGAGTAGCCGCCGCCGATCGAGACCTCGCCCGTCGCGCGCTCGCTGACATTGGCGCCGAGCACTACGCGGTCCGGCGCCGAACCCGGCGTGGTGGAGATGGTCGCGTCGTTGAAGTAGCCGAGGTCACGGATGCGCTGGCGCGAGCGGCGGACGAGCGCGGCGTTAAAGGCGTCGCCCTCGGCGATGCGGAACTCGCGGCGGATCACCCGGTCTTGCGTGCGGACATTGCCGGTCACGTCGATGCGCTCGACGTAGAGGCGGTTGCCCTCCTTCGCCTCGAAGGTGATGTCGACCGTACCCGCGGCATTGTTGCGCACGATGCGCGGCGTGACCTCGACGAAGGGGGCGCCGAGCGCGTTCGCGCGGTCGGACATCGCTTCCGAGGCGCGCTCCACGGCCTCCCCGTCATACCAGTCGCCGGACGAGAGATCGATCGCCGGGCGGAGCTGGTCCGCCGTGACGTTGCGCAGCGCCGAGGTCGTCTCGATCTTGCCCAGGCGGTAACGGCGGCCCTCGTCGATCGTGTAGGTCACGAAAAAGCCGGAGCGGTCGGGCGACAGCTCCGCCGCGCTGCCCGTGACGTTCACGTCCGCATAGCCCTGGCGGAGGTAGTAGCGCCGCAGCAGCTCGCGGTCGAAGTTCAGGCGCTCGGGCTCGTAGGTGTCGCTGCTGCTGAAGGGGCGGTACCAGGCCGCCTCGCGCGTGGCGACGATCTCCTTCAGCCGGCTGTCGGAGACGGAGCGGTTACCGACGAAGTTGATGCGGCTGATGAGCGCGACCTGTCCCTCGTTGATCTCGTAGACGAGGTCCACCCGGTTCTGCTCGAGCTGGATGACCTTCGGCTCGACCGTGGCGGAGAGCCTGCCGCGGCGGGCATAGATCTCCAGCAGCCGGGCGCGGTCCGCCTGGGCCGCCTGGGAGGTGAAGACCGAGCGCGAGCGGAGCTGCACCTCGTTGCGCAGCACGTCGTCGCCCAGCTTGCTGTTCCCCTCGAAGGCGACACGGTTGACGATCGGGTTCTCCTCGACCTGCACGAGGATCCGGTCGCCCTGCCGGCCGACGCGCACGTCCCGGAACAGCCCGGTCGCGAAGAGCGTGCGGAGGGAGCGGTCGAGCCTCTCCTCCTCGAAGGCGTCGCCGGGCTGGAGCAGCATGTAGGAGCGGATCGTATCCGCCTCGATGCGCTGATTGCCCTGCACGTCTATGGCGCGGACCGTGCCGGAAGCGGGGCGCGCGTCGGGGCGCGCCGCCGGGCCGGGGCGGCGAGGCTGCGCCTCCGCCACCGTCGCCGAGGTGATGGGCACGAGGGTGGTGGCGGCCAGCAGAAGGGCCCGGGAGAAAGGCGAGGCGTGCAAGGCGTGATCCTGTGCCGGCTGTTCCGGTTCGCGGTGGCGCAACCTAGCCGCAAGCCCCGCCGGTTGCCACCCCCGCGAAGGTTTCCGCCGCAAGCCCCGGAAACGGCCTGCTCCTAGCCGAAGAGCCCGTGCACCCAGCGGAACAGGCCGAAGCTGGAGAGGTCGTTCCATGTCGCGAAAATGAAGAGCGTGGCCAGCACCGCCAGCCCCGCGCGGAAGCCGTACTCGACCGCGCGCGGCGGCAACGGGCGGCCCCGGATCGCCTCCAGCGCGTAGAAGACGAGATGCCCGCCATCCAGCACGGGGATCGGGAACAGGTTGATCAGCGCCAGGTTCACCGAGAGGATCGCCATGAAGCTGACGAGGCTGGAAAGGCCGAGGCTGGCCACCTGCCCCGAGAGCTGAGCGATGCGCAGCGGCCCGCCGATCTCCTCGGACCCCCGCTGCCCCGTGATCATCTGCCAAATGCCGCCGAGCGTCTGCGCCGTCACCTCCGCCGTGTAGGTGATGCCGCCCCAGACCGCCGAGAGCGGGTCCGTCCGCTCATAGGTGGCAGCGCCGCCACCGACGCCGAGCATCCCGACGGGCGGCGCCCCTTCCCCCCGGCCCGGCCGCGCCGCCGGGGTAGCGGTGAGGGTCAGCTCCTGCCCCTCCCGCAGCAGCCGGACGCGCACGGGCTGTCCCGCGCGGGGCTGGATATGGGCCTGCACCTGCTCGAAGCGCGTCACGGCCTGGTCGTCGAGGGAGAGGATCCGGTCGCCGGGCAGGATGCCGGCCTGCTGCGCCGCGCCGCCCTCCACCACGGAGGCCACGGTCGTGGTGCCGACAGGCCGGCCGACCGCGATGAAGAGCGCGGAGAAGAGCACGGCGGCGAGGACGAAATTGGCGATCGGCCCGGCCGCGACGACGATCGCCCGGTCCGCAACCGGCTTGTCGTGGAAGCGCGGGCCGCGGGGGTCGTGGCCGGGCGGGGCGTCCGCCGAATCGGTGACGTCGCCGGGGCCCTCCTGCCCGTAGAGTTTCACGTAGCCGCCCAGGGGCAGCCACCCGATCTGCCAGTCCGTGCCCCGCCGGTCAGTCCAGGCGAGGAGCGGGCGGCCGAAGCCGATGGAGAACTTCTCCACAAAAATGCCGCGCCAGCGGGCCGCGGCGTAGTGGCCGAGCTCATGGAAGAAGACCAGCACGCCCAGCACCACCACGAAGGCGAGGATGGTGCGGAAGGGATCGGGGAGGAATTCCACGGTGGTCTCTCTTCGCCTCTCTGGGCTGGACGCTCTGATCTAGGCCGCTAGTCCGAGCCGGCCGGCGATGCGGCCGGCCTCGGTCCGGGCCGCGGCGTCGAGGGCCAGCACCTCCTCCAGCCCCGGCACGGCGGGCGCGCCGAGGCGCTCCATCGTGGCCTCGACCACCCGGGCGATGTCCAGGAAGCCGAGGCGCCGGGCCAGGAAGCGTTCGACCGCCACCTCGTTCGCCGCGTTCAGGATGGTGGGCACGCCCGCCCCGGCCAGCAAGGCCTCCCGCGCGAGGCGTAGCGCGGGGAAGCGCGCCTCGTCGGGCGCGGAGAACTCCAGCCTGCCAAGGGCCGCTAGGTCGAGGCGCGGCACATCGGCCCGCATCCGCCGCGGCCAGGCCAGCGCATGGGCGATCGGGGTCCGCATGTCTGGGGAGCCGAGCTGGGCGAGGAGCGAGCCGTCAGCGTACTGCACCATGCCGTGGACGGTGGATTGCGGATGGATCAGCACCTCGATCCGCTCGGGCGGGACGGGGAAGAGGCGCGCGGCCTCGATCACCTCCAGCCCCTTGTTGAACATGGTGGCGCTGTCGATGCTGATCTTGGCGCCCATGGACCAGACGGGGTGGCGGAGCGCCTTCTCCGGAGTCGCGGCACGCATCTCGGCCTCGCTGGCCAGGCGGAACGGTCCGCCCGAGGCCGTGAGGACGATGCGCTCCACCATCGCGGGGTCGCGGGCGTCGAGGGCCTGGAAGATGGCGTTGTGCTCGGAATCCACGGGCAGCAGCGTGGCGCCGGATTCCCGAATCTCCCGCAAGACGATCTCACCCGCGCAGACCAGCGCCTCCTTGTTGGCCAGGGCCAGCGTGCCGCCGCGCCGGATGGCAGACAGCGTCGGGCCCAATCCGGCGGCGCCGACGATGGCGGCCATGGTCCAGTCCGCCGGGCGGGACGCGGCCTCGATCACCGCCGCCTCCCCCGCCACCGCCTCGATCCCTGTCCCGGCGAGCGCCTCGCGCAGGGCGGGGAGGCCGGCAGGATCGGCGAGGACGGCGACCCGCGCCCGCAGTCGCCGCGCCGCGTCGGCCAGCCTCGCCGCGTCGCGCCCGGCCACGAGCGCCTCTACGGCGAACTCACCCTCCGGCGCGGCCTCCAGCAGCGCGATGGTGCTGCGGCCGATCGAGCCGGTGGCGCCGAGGATGGTGATGCGTCGGGTCATCAGGGGGGAACCGGAAGGGCTGGCGGCCGAGAGGGCATCAGCGCCACAGAGCGCCGCCATAGCCGAGAAGAAGGGCGAGGAGCATGGCGGCGGGCGCGGCGGCGAGCAGCCCGTCCAGCCGGTCCAGCAGCCCGCCATGGCCGGGGATGAGGCTGGAAGTGTCCTTCACCTTGAAGTGCCGCTTGATGGCCGACTCCAGCAGGTCGCCCGCCTGGGTGGCCACCGCCAGCACCGCGGCGGCAGCGGCCGCGCGCCAGGGGCTTCCCGGGGCGAGTTGCACGGCGGCGAGGCTGCCGATCCCCATGGCCAGCATCAACCCGCCCACCGCTCCGGACCAGGTCTTGGCCGGCGAGACCTGCGACCAGAGCAGCGGCCCGCCGAGGGCGCGTCCGGCGAGATAGGCCCCGATGTCGCTCGCCCAGACCACGAGGAGGAGGAAAAGGAGGTTGGCCCGCCCCGCCTCATTCTCGTGCCGCAACTCGATAAGGCATAGGAAGCCGATGCCGATGTAGAGCACCCCCAGCGCGAGGCGGAGCGCGGGCTGCCCTGCCCGCTCCCGCCCGCGAAGCCGCTCCGCCCAGGCCCAGGTGAGCAGGAAGCCGGCGATCAGGACGAGCCAGGAGGCGACCGGGTGCTCCGTGACCGCGAGCGCGCCCGCCGCGAAGACCGCCACGGGCACTCCTGCCCCCGGCAGCCGCGCCGTGCTGAGGCCGCAGAGATGCACCCACTCCCAGGTGAGGATGGCGGCGCCGAGCGCGAGAAGCAGCGTGTAGGCATTCGCGCCGAGCCAGACACAGAGCAGCGCCGCCGGCCCAAGGACCAGGGCGGAGAGGAACCGCTTGCGCAGGTCCCGCCAGTTCCGGCCCGGCCTTGGCTTAGCGGCGGCGGAAGCGGCCATCAGCCGGTCCGCGCGCCGAAGCGGCGGTCGCGGCGGCGGAACTCGGCGATGGCGTCACGCAGGTGGTCCGCCCCGTAGTCCGGCCAGAGCACGGGCTGGAAGACGAACTCCGCATAGGCGGCCTGCCAGAGCAGGAAGTTCGAGATCCGCTGCTCGCCGGAGGTGCGGATGATGAGGTCGGGATCGGGCATCCCCGCCGTCTCCAGCCCGGCAGCGAGCACGGCCTCGTCGATCGCGTCGGGGTCGATCTCCCCGGCCGCCGCGCGCCGGGCGAGGTCCCGCGCGGCGCGCGCGATCTCCGCCCGGCCGCCATAGGAGAGCGCGACGTTCAGGTTGATGCGCCGGTTCGCGGCCGTGGCCGCCTCGGCCCGGTTAATCTCGGCCAGCATCCCCGAGCCGAAGGCGGCGCGGTCGCCGATGATGCGCAGGCGCACGCCCTTCTCCACGAGCTGCCCGACCTCGTGGCGGAGATAGTGGCGCATCAGCCCCGTGAGGTCGCGGACCTCGTCGGCCGGGCGGCGCCAATTCTCGCTGCTGAAGGCGAAGAGGGTGAGCCAGGACACACCCTGGTCGGCCGCGGCCTCCACCACCCGGCGCGTCGCCTCCGCCCCGGCCTTGTGGCCGAGCGCGCGCGGTACGCCGCGGGCCGCGGCCCAGCGTCCGTTGCCGTCCATGATGATCCCGACATGGGCGGGGGCGGGAGGCGTGCTGCCTCCCGTCTTCTGGACTGGCTGTGTCGCGGCGCTCATGGCTGGCGGCTCAGACGGCCTTGATGTCCTTCTCCTTCTCGGCGAGCGCCGCGTCCACCTTCTTCACATACTCGTCCGTCAGCTTCTGCACGTCGTCGGACCAGCGCTTGGCGTCGTCCTTCGAGATCTCGGACTTCGTCTCCCAGCCCTTGATCGTCTCCATCCCGTCGCGGCGCACGCCGCGCACGGAGACCTTCGTCGCCTCGGAATACTTCGCCGCCTGCTTCGCCAGCTCGTTGCGGCGCTCCTGGGTCAGCGGCGGAAGGGGCACGCGGATGACCTGGCCCTCCGCCTGCGGATTCAGGCCGAGATTGGAATCGCGGATGGCCACCTCGACCTGCTTGGTGATGGAGCGGTCGAAGACCTGCACGGACAGCAGCCCAGGGCCGGCGACGGAGATGTTCGCGACTTGGTTCAGCGGCTGGTTCGTCCCATAGGCCTCGACGCGGATCGGCTCCAGCAGCGCGGGGCTGGCCCGGCCGGTGCGAAGGCCGGAGAACTCCTTGCGCAGCGTCTCCAGCGCGCCGTCCATGCGGCGCACGAGGTCCTTGCGAAGATCGGGAAAGTTGGGCGGGGCGGCCATTTCAGTGCCTCAGCTCTCGTGAACCGTGGTGAACTTGCCCTCACCCTTCATGACGGCGGTGAAGGCACCCGGCTCGTGGATGTTGAACACGATGATGGGCAGCTTGTTCTCGCGCGCGAGCGAGATAGCGGCGGCATCCATCACGGCAAGGTCGCGCGCCAGCATGTCGAGATAGGTGAGCGTCTCGTAGCGCTCGGCCGAGGGGTCGCGGCGGGGGTCGGCGCTGTAGACGCCGTCCACCTGCGTGCCCTTGAGCAGGGCGTCGCAGCCCATCTCGGCGGCGCGCAGCGCAGCGGCGGTGTCGGTGGTAAAGAAGGGATTTCCCGTGCCGGCGGCGAAGATCACCACCCGCCCCTTCTCCATATGACGCTCGGCGCGGCGGCGGATGAAGGGCTCGCACAGGGCGGCCATGGGGATGGCGGACTGCACGCGCACCGGCACGCCTGCCTTCTCCAGCGCGTTCTGCATGGCGAGCGCGTTGATGACGGTAGCCAGCATGCCCATGCCGTCGGCCTGGGCCCGGTCCATGCCGGCGGCCGCGCCGGAGACGCCGCGGAAGATGTTCCCCCCGCCGATCACGAGGCTGACCTGGATGCCGAGGCGGGTCACGGACGCGACGTCCTCGGCGATGGCGTTCACCGTCGTGCCGTCCAGGCCGTAGGAGCCGTTGCCCATCAGGGCCTCGCCCGAAACCTTCAACAGGACACGCTTGTAGCGAGGGCTGGTCATCTCTGGCGGCGGTCCCGGGGCGATGTGGAGGGTAGACCCGCCTGCCGGACCCGGCAAGGAGCCGGGCCGGCAGGGGCCGTGGCCGTCGGACGCAAAGGGCGCCCGACAGCGTTCAAGGCCTCGCGATGAGGGGCGGGCGCGGGGCCCGCGGCGGGGATCAGCCCGCGGTGCCGGCGGCCGCGGCCACCTCTGCGGCGAAGTCGGAGGACTCCTTCTCGATGCCCTCGCCGAGCTGGAAGCGGGCGAAGCCCACCAGCTGCGCGCCGGACTTCTGGACCACGGCCTTCACCCGGCTCTCGCCGTCATGCACCCAGACCTGCTCCAGCAGCACCACTTCCTCGTAGTACTTGCGGATGCGGCCCTCGACCATCTTCTCGATCACCGCGGGGGGCTTGCCGGAGGCCTGGGCCTGCTCGGTCAGCACCGCGCGCTCGCGCTCCAGGGCGGAGGAGTCCACGGCGGAGATGTCCAGCGCCTCCGGGCGGGCGGCGGCGACATGCATGCCGATCTGGCGGCCGAGCGTCAGCACGGCATCACCGCCATCGGCGGCCTCGAGCGCGGCGAGCACGCCGATTTTGCCCAGCCCCGGCTTTACGGCCGAGTGGACATAGGTGGCCACCGCGCCGGCGCCGACGGAGAGCACCTTCGCGCGGCGGATCGACATGTTCTCGCCGATGGTGGCGATAAGGCGCGTCAGCTCTTCGGCGACGCTGTGCCCGGCGCCGGGATAGGGGGCGGCTTTGATGGCCTCCACATCCTCGCCGACATCAAGGGCGACCTTCGCCACCGTCTCGACCAGGCCCTGGAACTGCTCGTTGCGGGCCACGAAGTCGGTCTCGGCGTTCACCTCGACCATGGCGGCCTTCGTGCCGGTGGAGGCGACGCCGATCAGCCCCTCGGCGGCCACACGGCCGGACTTCTTGGCGGCGGCGGACAGGCCCTTCTTGCGCAGCCAGTCGATCGCGGCCTCCGCGTCGCCATTGCTCTCAACCAGGGCCTTCTTGACGTCCATCATGCCCGCGCCGGTCTTCTCGCGCAGGTCGCGGACCATGGCTGCCGTGATCTCGGCCATCTCTCGTCTTCCGTCTTCTGGGCGCACCGGGCCCGCAGGGGCGAACCGGCGCCGTGTATGCGACACGCCGGGGAGGCATGGCCACCCCGGCGCGTTCATGTCCTTGCGAGCCGCGCGAGAAAGCCCCGCGCGGCCCGCGGGCGATCAGCCCGCGTTGGTGCCGTCGTCGCGGTTGTTCTGCACCATCTGCTCCAGGCTCTCCGTGTCCAGGCCCGCCGTGCGGCTGGACTGGGCGCCGGCGAGAACGGGGCCGTCGGCAACCTCGGCACCGCCAAGCGTCTCGGGGATAGCGCCGGCGCCGGGAAGCACCTCTTCCTCCGGCAGCGCATCCACCGGCAGGTCGGCCTGGGCGCCGACATCGACGCCGGAGGCGGACAGCTCGGCCGAGATGCCGTCGAACACGGCGGCGGCCATCATGTCGCAGTAGAGGTTGATGGCGCGGATCGCGTCGTCATTGCCCGGGATGGGGAAAGCCACGCCCGAGGGATCGGCGTTGGAGTCGCAGACGGCGATCACAGGGATGCCGAGCTTGTTGGCCTCCTCGATCGCCAGCTTCTCCTTGATCGTGTCGATCACGAAGATCAGGTCGGGCAGGCCGCCCATCTCGCGGATGCCACCCAGCGCGCGGTCGAGCTTCTCGCGCTCGCGGGTCAGCATCAGGATCTCCTTCTTGGTGAGGCCCTGGGTGTTGCCGGCGAGTTGCTCGTCCATCTGCTTCAGGCGCTTGATGGAGCCGGTAATCGTCTTCCAGTTGGTGAGCATGCCGCCCAGCCAGCGGTGGTTGACGTAGTACTGGCCGCAGCGCGTCGCCGCCTCGGCCACGTAGTCGGCCGCCGCCTTCTTCGTGCCGACGAAGAGCACGCGGCCGCCGCCGGCCACCACGTCGCGGACCGTGCGCAGCGCGCGGTCCAGCAGGGGCACGGTCTGCTGCAGGTCGAGGATGTGTACCTGGTTGCGGACGCCGAAGATATAGGGGGCCATCTTCGGGTTCCACCGACGGGTGTGGTGGCCGAAGTGGACGCCGGCCTCGAGCAGGCCGCGCAGGGTAACGTCGGGCATCGCCATGGTGGCGGTTCCTTCCTTCCGATGGGATCCGGTTGGGCCTCCGCGGCGCTGAGCCCCCGAATGGAGGACCGGACCCTGCCGCTTGTCTCGGAAGGGCGCGCCGCGTGCGGATTTGCCGGACATGGGAAGGCACCGCAGGGGCGTCCCGCGTCCGGCGCGCGCGATATGGCATGGCGGGCACGGCGGGGCAAGGGCGCCCCGCGCCGAGGCAAACCTGCTCCGCACCGGGGCAGGCGCGCACCGCCGCGGCGATCAGGCTGAGAGGGCGGCGTTCAGCCGATCCAGCACGGCGCGCTCGCTGGGGGAGATGCCGTTGAACAGCCCGACAAGGCCGTTCGCGGATTCGGCCACCGCCGTCGCGCGGTCCATCACCTGCCGGCGCAGCACCGCCCGGGCCTCCGGGCCGAGGGCGTGGACGTAGTCGGTCCAGGCCGGGAGCAGCTCCGGCGGCGGGGGCCGGGACAGCCAGCCGGAGAGGAGCCGCTCGCCCTCGGGACCGAGCCCGGCACTGCGCGCCGCGCCTAGGATCGCCGCGCGCTCGCGCTCGCCAAGGGTGCCGTCGGACCAGGCGACGGCGATGAGGGGCACGAGGGAGAGGGCCGCGAAGGTGGCCCCACGGATGCCGAGGGCGACCAGCCGCTCCAGCAAGGCGTCGTCATGCAGGCCCGACACCTCGGCCAGGCGCTCCTTCTCCGTGCGGCCGGGGTCTCCCGCCCGTAGGCGGCGGATCAGCTCCTCATTGTGGCGGGCGAAGAACGCCTCCTCCAGCGCGCGGCGGCGTTCGTCCAGGAAGTCCCCTCTCATCGTCGCTCCTCCGGTGAGGCGCCCCGCAATCGGGGCGCCCTGGCTGAAGGAGGTTGGGCACGGCCGGGGCGGGTTCCAATGGGCCAGCGGACCCTCAGGAGCGGAAGGCTGCCTCCAGCCTTTCCAGCATGGCGACCTCGGCCGGCGAGACCTGGGGATGAAGGCCGAGGAGGCAGCCCGCCACCTCGGCGACGCGACGGGCGCGGCCGAGCACGTGGATCCGCAGGGCCTGCCGCGCCTCTGGGTCCATAGCGGCCGAGCGGTCCCGGATGTAGTCGCGCCACGTGTCGATGAGGGCGTGGGCGGGCGGGGCGGCGAGCCATTCCTCGAGAAGGGTGAAGGCGGCCCCGCCCCGCTCCAGCCCCGAATCCGCCGCGGCCTGAAGCACGGCCCCGCCCTCCCTCTCGTCCAGCGAGCCATCCGCCCAGGCGACGGCCACCAGCGGCATGAGGGAGAGGGCGATCAGCGTGTCCCCCTCGATCCCGGCATCGACGAGCCGGGCGAGCAGGGCGTGGTCCGTGATGCCGGAGGCGGCGGAGAGGGCTTCCGGGCGCAGGTCGTGCAGGTCCGGCGGAAGGGGATGGCTGGGCGGCCCGCCCTCGGCCCCGGCAAGGAAGCCGTCCTCCAGCGCCCGCCTCGCCTTCTCGAAGTCCGGGGGGATCACGCGGCCTCCACCGCCTCGACCCCGGGGATCACCTTCAGCGCCTGCGCTAGCCGGGGCGAGACGTTCCAGCGGCCGGGCAGGCTCAGCTCCACCTCCTGCCCGGGGCCTGTGCGGGGGATGATGACGACCTCCCCCCTGCCCTTCCCCTCGCGCTCCAGAAGGGACCGAAGCGGGGTGAGCGCCTCCATCGCCGCGATCTCGATCCGCAGCCCGGCGCCGACCGACTGCGCCGCGCGCTCCAGCGGTTCGCAATCGAGCGCGGTGAGGCGAACGGCCTCGCCATCGGCCTTGACCTCGGAAGTGAAGAGGACGGCGTTGCCCTCCACCAGCATCTCCCGGCACTTGCCCAAGATCTCAGAGAAGCAGGTCACCTCCGTGCTGCCGCTCGCATCGGAGATGCGGACCCAGGCCATGCGGCTGCCCGTCTTCGTCGTGCGCTCCTTCGTGCCGATCACCGTGCCGGCGAGCTTCAGCCGCGCCGCCCCGGCCTGGGCGCGCTCGGTCATCCGCGCGATGGGGCAGACATTCAGCTTCCGCAGCACGTCCTTGTACTCGTCCAGTGGATGGGCAGAGAGGTGGAAGCCGATCGCCTCCGCCTCCTGGGCCAGCCGGTCGAGCTGCGGCCAGTCGGGCATGTCGCGCAGCCGCAGCGGCGGCGTGTCGGCCGAGGAGCCGGGGGCGCCGAAGAGGCCGATCTGGGCGCTGCTCCGGTCCTCCGCGGCCGCCTGGGCGCGGCGGAGGATCGCCTCCGCCCCTTCCGTCACGCGGGCGCGGTTGGGGTCGAGGGACTCGAATGCGCCGGCGCGTGCCAGGTTCTCCACCTGCATCTTGTTCAGCAGCTTCGGGTCCACCCGGTCGGCGAAGTTGGTGAGCGACCTGAACGGCCCGCCCTCCTTCCGCGCGCGAACGAGGTCCTGCATGGCGGTGAGGCCCACGCGCTTCACCGCGGCGAGCGCGAAACGGATGTCCTTCACCTCCGCCCCGTCCTCCGTCTTCCGGATCTCCACCGCGAACTCGGCGTCGCTCCGGTTCACGTCGGGCGGCAGCACCTTGATGCCGAGGCGCGAGGCCTCCTGCAGGTGAGAGGCGAGCTTGTCCGTGTTGGTCATGTCGAGGGACATGATGGCGGCCAGGAACTCGACGGTATGGTTCGCCTTCATCCAGGCCGTCTGGTAGGAGACGAGCGCGTAGGCGGCGGCGTGGGACTTGTTGAAGCCGTACTCCGCGAAGCGTTCCATAAGATCGAAGATCTCGCCCGCCTTGTCCTCGGGGATGCCGTTCTTCGTCGCGCCATCCACGAAGATCTTGCGCTGCGCCTCCATCTCCGAGCGGATCTTCTTGCCCATGGCACGGCGCAGCAGGTCGGCGCCACCGAGCGAGTAGCCAGCCAGCTCCTGGCTGATCTGCATCACCTGCTCCTGGTAGACGAGAATCCCGTAGGTCTCCTCCACCAAGCTGCGCATGGCGGGATGCGCGGGTTCCCAGGCCTGGCCGTGCTTGCGCGCGCAATAGGCCGGGATATTCGCCATCGGACCCGGGCGGTAGAGCGAGACGGCGGCGATCAGGTCCTCAAACCGGTCGGGGCGCATCATGCGGAGCACGTCCCGCATTCCCTGGCTTTCGAACTGGAACACACCGGCCGCATCGCCGCGGGCGAGCATCTCGTAGGTTTTCGCGTCGTCCAGCGGGACAGTGGTGAGGTCCAGCTCCACCCCCTGCCCCTTCAGGATGTCGAGCGCGCGCTGCAGCACCGTCAGCGTCTTCAGCCCGAGGAAGTCGAACTTCACGAGCGACGCACTCTCCACGTATTTCATGGAGTACTGCGTCACCAGCATCTCGCTACGCGGGTCGCGATAGAGCGGCACGATCTCGATCAGCGGCCGGCGCCCGATCACCACGCCAGCGGCATGGGTGGAGGCATTGCGATAGAGGCCTTCGAGCTGGAGCGCCGTCTGCATGAGGCGGTCCACGTTCTCGTCCGTCTCGCGCATCTCCCGCAGGCGCGGCTCGCCGTCCAGCGCCTCCTGGAGGGTGGGCGGCTTGGCGGCGTTGAAGGGGATCAGCTCGGCGATCTTGTTCACCTGGCCGAAGGGCATGCCCATCACGCGGCCGACGTCGCGCACCACCGCCTTCGCCTGGAGGCGGCCGAAGGTGATGATCTGGCCCACCCGGTCCGGCCCGTATTCCTGGCGGACGTAGTTGATCACCTCCTCCCGCCGGTCCTGGCAGAAGTCGATGTCGAAGTCGGGCATCGAGACGCGCTCGGGGTTGAGGAAGCGCTCGAAGAGAAGGCCGAAGCGCATGGGGTCAAGGTCGGTGATGGTCAGGGCCCAGGCGGCCACGGACCCCGCGCCCGATCCGCGGCCGGGGCCGACGGGGATGCCGTGCGCCTTCGCCCACTGGATGAAGTCGGCCACGATGAGAAAGTAGCCGGAGAAGCCCATCTTCTCGATAACCGAGAGCTCAAACTCCAGCCGCTCCCGGTATTCCGGGCGCTTCTCCTCGGGCGTGCCCTGCGCGTCCAGCCGCGCCTCCAGGCCGCGCCTGGCCATGTCGCGCACCGTTTCGGCCTCGGTCATGCCGGGCTGCACCTTCGGGCAGACCGGCAGCTCCGGCTTCTTCGTCTCCGCCATCACGGCGCAGCGGCGCGCGATGGCGAGGGTGTTGTCGCACGCCTCGGGAAGGTCGCGGAACAGCTCGCGCATCGCGGCGGGCGGCTTGAACCAGTGCTCGGCCGTCAGCCGGCGCCGGTCGGGCTCGGCCAGGGTGCGTCCCTCGGCGATGCAGAGCAGCGCGTCATGCGCCTCATGCGCGGCGGTGTTGGCGAAGTACACGTCATTGGCCGCGACGATCGGCACGGCGGCGGCATCGGCGATGGCGAGAAGGCCCGGCTCCACCGCGCGGTCGTGATCCGTGCCGTGGCGCGTGACCTCCACGGCGAGGTTGTCGCCATAGGCCTCCCGCAAGGCGGCGAGCAGCGCCTCCGCCTGAGCGCGCCGCCCTTCCGCCAGCAGCCGGCCGAGCGGGCCGTGCGTGCCGCCGGTCAAGAGAAAGATGCCGGCCCCGTTCTCGCGCAGCTGGTCCAGGTTAATGGCGGGCTTGCCCGAGGGGTCCTCGCCGAGCCAGCCGAGGGAGGAGAGGCGCTGGAGGTTCTCCAGCCCCGGCTTGTCCATGGCCAGCGCCACGACGGGATCGGGCGGCAGGCGCGCAGCCTCGGGGCGGTCGGCCTCCCGCGCGCGGGCGAGCCAGAGCTGGCAGCCGATGATGGGCTGCACGCCCTCCTTCGTGGCGTACTGACTGAACTCAAGCGCGCCGAACATCGTCGCCGTGTCGGTCAGGGCGAGCGCCGGCATCCCGGCCTTGCGGGCGAGGCCGGGGAGCTTGTCGGCCTTTATGGCGCCCTCGGCCAGCGAGTAAGCGGAATGGACGTGGAGATGGACGAAGCTGCCGGACATGCTGAAAAAGCGAAACTCCATGGGGCGCCCTCGAAGCGCATCATAGCATGTGGGCATGCGGTCCGGGGATTCGATGACCCTCGACTTCGTCACCGTGGCCTACGGACCCGACCTGCCGCTCCTCCGCCTCCAGGCGCGTTCGCTGGCCCTCTACCTGGACAGGGATGCCTGCGGGGCGATTCTCGTCATCGGAAACGATCCGAGGAACCGCTTCCTCGCGGCTCAGTTCCGCGAGACGGTGCTGCCCGCCTACGGACCGTTGGCGCCGGCGGTGCGCTACGTCGATGCCGCAGAGGTCAGCGACTTCTCCGGGATTGCCCGGGCGGGACAGGGCTGGCGCCGGCAGCAGGGGCTCAAGCTCGACGTGCACCGGCTCGTCCGAACCCGCGGCTATGTCACGCTGGACTGCAAGAACCACCTGACCCGGCCCACCAGGGCAGACGCCTTCGCCGACGGGAAGGGCCGGCTGCGGGTGGCGCCGCGGGGCGTGAAGCCCGAGCATATGAGCGGTTCCGCTACCTCGGCGTCCCGCAGGCCGATTGGCCGGAGTCAATATTCCAGATCACGACGCCCTTCCCCCTGGTGACCGCAGAGGTAGCGGCGCTGGACCGGCATATCAGGGAAAGCGGGTCCGCCAGCGTGGGCGCCTTCCTCACCTCGGATAAGGACATCTACGAGCACCGGTCTATTGCGCCTTCCTGCTGAGGTCCCGCGGGGGGTGGGAGAGGTTGCACACCCTCTCCGGGCCGCCCTCATCGACCTTCTTCGCGAGGACGGACCGGCTGGCGGACGTGCTGCGGGCGGTGGACCGGCCGGGGACACGGATCATGGGGGTGCGCCGCCGGGCGTCCTGGTGCGGGGAGGAGGAGGAGCGGGAGATCGTGGAGCGCTGGCTGCGCTTCGGCCTCGTCGCCGATGCCGCCGAGGGCGAAGCGGTCTGACGCCGCCGCCCGGCGCCGAACGGCCGGACTAGGGTGCGACCAGCCGGCCGTCCCGGAGCGTGATGGTGCGGTCCATGCGCGCGGCAAGCTCCGGATTATGGGTGGCGATCAGCGCGGCGAGGCCCCGCCCGCGGACGGCTTCCAGCAGCTCGGTGAAGACGAGATCGGCCGTGCCGGCGTCAAGGTTCCCAGTCGGCTCGTCCGCCAGCAGCACCTTGGGCCCGTTCGCCAGCGCCCGTGCGATGGCGACGCGCTGCTGCTCGCCGCCGGAGAGGCGGCTGGGCCGGTGGTCGCGCCGGTGGTCAAGGCCGAAGGCGGACAGGAGCTCCCTCGCCCGCGCCTCCGCCTCCCGCCGCCCGCGCGAGGCGGCGAGCTGGGGCAGCACCACGTTCTCCTCCGCCGTGAATTCCGGCAGGAGGTGGTGAAACTGGTAGACGAAGCCGATCGTGCCGCGCCGCAGGGCGGTGCGGTCGTCGTCCCCGAGCCTGCCGCTGTCCCGCCCCTCCACCAGCACTTGGCCGGCATCCGGCTTCTCCAGCAGCCCGGCCACGTGCAGCAGCGTGGATTTCCCCGTGCCGGAAGGCGCGACGAGGGCCACGATCTCCCCCGCGCGCAGGTCGAGGTCGGCACCCCGGAGGACGGGCAGCTCGCCGGCCTCCGTGCGGTAGCGGCGCTCGACGCCACGCAGGGCAAGCGGCGCCTCAGCCATTGCGCAGGCCCTCCACCGGGTCCAGCCGCGCCGCGCGCCAGGACGGGTAGATCGTCGCCAGGAGCGACAGGCCGAGGCCCATCCCGACGACCTGCGCCACCTCCACGGGGTTCACCACGGCGGGCAGGCGCGTGAGGAAATAGATCTCCGCGCTGAATAGCTCCGTGCCGGTCAGGGACTGGAGGAACTGCCGAATGTTCTCGATGTTGAGGCAGAAAACGAGGCCGATGGCGAAGCCGATCAGCGTGCCCGCCACGCCGATGGAGGCGCCGGCGAGGAGGAAGATGCGGAGGATGGCGCCCCGCGTGGCGCCCACCGTCCGCAGCA
Organism: Roseomonas sp. GCM10028921; assembly: GCA_042666135.1. GTDB lineage: Bacteria > Pseudomonadota > Alphaproteobacteria > Acetobacterales > Acetobacteraceae > Roseomonas. Next base: position 152,478 of record JBHTFH010000001.1, read on the forward strand.
CCGCGATGTCCCTACCCTTGTCCTTCACTAGCATGATGAGGGACGAGATGATGTTGAAGGCCGCGACGATGATGATGAGGGTGAGAATGAGGAACATGACGTTCCGCTCCACCTGCACCGCGTTGAAGAAGGAGGAGTTGGAGTCCTGCCAGTCCAGCACGCGGACCGGGCGGGCCCCCATCGCCTCGAAGATCGCGCGCGTCGAGTTCCGCACGCGGGAAGGGTCCTGGACGAAGACCTCCACCTGGGTGGCCGCCTCGCGCTGCTGGAAATAGACCTGGGCGGCGCCGAAGGGCAAGAAGACGTAGCTCGAATCGTACTCCTGCATCCCGGCCTCGAACATCGCCACCACCTCATAGGCGCGCAGCCGCGGCACGGTGCCGACGACGGTGGCGCGGCCCTGGGGGGAGACGAGGGTGATCCGGTCGCCGATCCGCAGCCCGAGCCGGCGCGCGAGCCGCGTGCCGATGACGATCGTGTCGTCACCCCCGAAGCGAGAGAGGTCGCCCGCCCGGATATTGCCCGCGATCAGCGGGCGCGCGCGCAGGTCCTCCGGCCGGATGCCCCGGGCGAGGCCGCCCGTGGCGCCCCCGTTCTCGCTCGTGAAGAGCACCTGCCCCTCGACGATCGGCGTGGCCGAGACGATGCCGGGGAGTTGCCGAATACGCGCCGCGATGTCGTCGAAGTCGCGCAGGCCGGAATTGTCCTGCGAGAAGACGCCGAGATGGCCGTTCAGCCCGAGGATGCGGCCAAGCAGTTCCTGCCGGAAGCCGTTCATCACGGACATGACGATGATGAGGGTCGCCACGCCGAGCGCGATGCCCACAAGCGAGAAGATCGCGATGACGGAGACGAAGCGCTCGCCCTTGCGGGCGCGCAGGTAGCGGAAGGCGATGGCGCGCTCGAAGGGCGAGAACATCAGGCGCCCATCGTCCCGAGGCCCGTCCTGATCCGGGTTAGCGCCTCGTCGAGCGGCAGTTCCAGCCGCTCGCCCGTGGCGCGGCGCTTCAGCTCCACCACGCCCTTCGCGGCGCCGCGCGGGCCGATGATGGCCTGCCAGGGATAGCCGATGAGGTCGGCATCGGCGAACTTGGCACCTGCGCGCTCGGGCCGGTCGTCATACACCGCCTCGCTGCCGAGGGCGGCGTAGAGCTTCTCGCAGAGCGCGTCGGCCGCCGCGTCGCCGGGCTTGAGGTTGAGGATGGCGCAGGCATAGGGCGCAACCGCGTCCGGCCAGATGATGCCGTCCTCGTCATGCCCGGCCTCGATAATGGCAGCGAGGAGGCGGGAGACGCCGATGCCGTAGGAGCCCATCTCGGGCACGACGGGCGTGCCATCCGGCCCCGCGACCGTCAGCCCCATGGGCTTCGAGTACTTCGTGCCGAAGTAGAAGATGTGCCCGACCTCGATCCCGCGCGCCGTCACCTGCGATTCCGCCGGGATCGCGTCCCACGCGGCCTCATTGTGCTTCTCGTCGGTCGCGGCGTAGCGGCTGGTCCAGAAATCCACCACCGGCGAAGGATCGCCCGTGCCGGTGGGGTCCTGGGCGAGCACGTCGAAGTCGAGCAGGTCCTTGTGCAGGTAGACAACGCTCTCCCCGGTGTCGGCTAGGATGATGAACTCGTGGGAGAGGTCGCCGCCGATCGGGCCCGTATCGGCCTGCATCGGGATCGCTTTCAGCCCCATGCGCGCGAAGGTTCGGAGATAAGCGCGGAACATCAGCCGGTAGGACTGCCGCGCGCCCTCGGCGTCGAGGTCGAAGGAGTAGGCGTCCTTCATCAGGAACTCGCGGCCGCGCATCACGCCGAAGCGGGGGCGGATTTCGTCCCGGAACTTCCACTGGATGTGGTAGAGGCTTCGCGGCAGGTCCCGGTAGGACTTCGCGTAGCTCTTGAAGATGTCCGTGACCATTTCCTCGTTGGTTGGGCCGTAGAGCATCTCGCGGTCGTGCCGGTCGGTGATGCGGAGCATCTCCTTGCCGTAGTCGTCGTAGCGCCCGCTCTCGCGCCAGAGCTCTGCGGGCTGGACGGTCGGCATCAGGATCTCCTGCGCCCCCGCGAGGTCCTGCTCCTGCCGCACGATCTCGGACACCTTCCGCAGCACGCGCAGCCCGAGCGGCAGCCAGGCATAGATGCCGGCGCTGGTCTGGCGGATGAGGCCGGCGCGCAGCATCAGCCGGTGCGAGACGATCTGCGCTTCGGCGGGCGTCTCCTTCAGGGTGGGCAGGAAGGCGCGGGACAGGCGCAAGGCGAGAGGCTCCGGACGGCGTGAGGCGCGCAACCTAGAGCGGATCGCCGCGTGGCGGTATCGCCCCCTCGCCTGAATCCGCGGTGAAGAAGGCGGCGGGCGACGGATCACGGGCAAAAAAAGGGCCATCCCGAAGGATGGCCCGAGTTTAGGGAGGAAACGCCAGTCACACGGCGGAAGAGGAAGAGCCCTCTTCCATGTCCCAATCATGCGGCGTGTCCGCCCTGGCAGGAAGTTCTATCGCGGGGCAGTCGGCCAGAAAATGGGCCACAGGGTCGCCTGTACGCACATTGTTTGATCTATCCGATACCCGGCGTTAGCATTTGCCTAATCATTGGGCTTTGCCAGCCAACCCTCACGGAAGGACAGCCAGTCGGCCCGGACCAGCCATTCGATGAACAACCAGACAAGAATCGAAAGGATGGTCGTCAGAAGCACCACCCGCAGCACTCGGACGTGCCGGGGAGCGCCTCGCCAACCGCCCGTGGCCTCTGCCTCGGGATCAGGGCTGATCCCGAGCGGGAGGACGGCGAAGAGCACCGTCCACCACACGAGGAAATAGACGACAATCCCCGTGACCCAGCCCATCCCGGTAGCCACGCGAGGTCAGACCCGGAGAAGGTGCAGCTCGACCAGGGGCCGCTTGCGCAGCCGGCGGCCGATGGCCTTGCGGAGCGCCGTCCGGGCGGCTTCTCGCAGGGCCGAGTCCTCGCGGCGAAGGGGCGCCGGCAGGTCGTTGACGAGCCGCGCGAGATCCGCGGCGATCTGCGCCGGGGCCTCCTCCCCCTGCTCGAACAGGCCGGGAGCGGAGACCTGCGGCGTCCCGCGGACCCTGCCGGCATCGTCGACGGCGAGCGAGCCGACAACGACCCCGTTGAACAGCATCCGCCGCCGCGCGCCCAGAACCCCGCCTTCCAAGGGAAGTAGGCGCGACCCGTCCACGGCCAGCTTGCCGCTCTGCACGGTTTCGCAGACCTCCACCGGGTCAGGTCCGAGGCGGAGCACGTCGCCGTCCTCGATCAGGTGGGGGATGGCGCCGAATTCCCGCGCAAGGGCGGCGTGCTCCTGCAGGTGGCGCCACTCTCCGTGGACCGGCACGGCGTGGCGCGGCTTCACCAGATCGTAGAGCCGGCGCAGCTCCTCCTTCGCGGGATGGCCGGAAACATGGACAGGATGCTCCGAGTCCGGGGTGATCACCCGGCACCCCGCCCGGTAGAGCGCGGCCTCCACGTTCATGATGGCCTTCTCGTTCCCGGGAATCATCCGGGAGGAGAAGATCACCGTATCCCCCTCGCCCAGCGAGATCTGGGGATGGGTGTCGGCCGCGATCTTGGCGAGGGCGGAGCGGGGCTCGCCTTGGCTTCCCGTGCAGATAAGCAGCAGCTCGTCATCGGGCAGGTAGCCCGCCTCCTCCTCATCGAGGAATGGAGGGAGGTCCTTGAAGTAGCCCGTCTCCCGCGCGGCAGCATCCGCATTGCGGAGGGAGCGCCCGAAGAGCGCCACGCGCCGGCCCGCCGCCATGGCGGCGTGAGTGATGGATTCCAGCCTCGCGATGTTGGTGGCGAAGCAGGCGACGGCGACGCGACCCTTCAGCGTGGCGATCAGCGCCGTCAGCGCCTCCCGCACGTCAGCCTCGCTGCCGGAATGACCGTCCACCAGGGCATTGGTGCTGTCGCAGACCATGGCCAGCACCCCTTCCTGGCCCAGGGCGGCGAAAGCGGCCTCGTCCGTGGGCTCGCCGATCAGCGGCTTCGGGTCCAGCTTCCAGTCGCCGGTGTGCAGCACGATGCCGTGCCGCGTGCGAATGGCCAGGGCCTGCGCCTCGGGCACGGAATGCGAGACGCGGAGGAACTGAAGATCGAAATTCCCCACCTTCAGCCGCGAAGAGAGCGGGACGGTGTGGAGCGTGACTTCATGGAGGAAGCCGGCCTCGCCCAGCTTGCGGCGAAGCACCGCGCTGGCGAAGGGACTGGCATAGAGAGGGCAGCGCAGCAGGGGCCAGAGGGAGGCAACGGCGCCGAGATGGTCCTCATGGGCGTGGGTGATCACCAGCCCGACCAGCCTGTCCCGCCTCTCGGCGAGCCAGGCCGGGTCGGGAACCAGTATTTCGGCCTCGGGCGCGTCGGCACCGCCGAAGCCGATGCCGCAGTCCACCGCGAGCAACTGCCCGTCCAGGCGGTAGACGTTGAGGTTCATGCCGATCTCCCCCGTCCCCCCGAGCGGGAGGAAGGCGAGGTCGTCGGTCGTATCGAAGGTCATTCGTTCTCGTTCTTGAGAGAGTCGGGGAGCGTTGTCTTCCGGAAAATGGGTGCTGGGTTCCGGGCAGCCAACAGGCGAAGCCCATCCAAGGTGATATCGGGATCAGTATGTTGAATGACGGTGGTGCCCTCGGCGAACAAGGGGGCGAGTCCGCCCGTGGCGATCACCTTCAGGGTATTACCCTGCTCCGCCCGTATACGCGCCACCAGCCCCTCGATCAGGCCGACATAGCCCCAGTAGATCCCGGACTGCATGGCGGGCACGGTGTCCCGCCCGATCACGGATTGCGGGCGGCCGATCCCGATGCGCGGCAGGCGCGCGGCCGCCCGGTGCAGGGCCTCGATAGAGAGATTGATGCCGGGGGCGATCACGCCGCCCACATAGGCGCCGCCCTCCCCCACCACGTCGAAGGTGGTCGCCGTCCCGAAGTCGATGACGATCAGCGGGCCGCGATAGCGGTGATGCGCGGCGAGGGAGTTCAGGAGCCGGTCGGCCCCGACCTCCTTCGGCCGGTCCACCAGGATGTCGAAGCCCCATTCGACGCTTCCCGCGCGGGCGATCAGGGGCTCGCAGTTGAACCACTCCCGGGCAAGGCGCCGGAGGCTGTAGAGCGCGGCAGGCACGACCGTTCCGATGGCGCATTGGGTGATGGCCGAAGCCGGCAGCCCGTGATGCCCGAAGAGGGCGAGCAGCCACACGGCGTACTCGTCGCTCGTCCGGTCGGCGCGGGTGGCGATGCGCCAGCGGCCGCGCCACTCGGTCCCATCGTGCACGGCGAAGACGACATTGGTGTTGCCGGCATCGATGGCCAGGAGCATCAAACCTTCTCCCTCGAACCCATCAGGGACAAACCTCCCCGGCGGTGACCGTTTCCATGCCGTTTGCGGTGGACAGACGCAATCCGCCCCAGGGGTCCAGCCCCGCGAAAGTTCCGGTGAGCGGACCGCACGGACCGGACACGCTGAGCGGCGCCCCCGGGGCATGCCCCCGCTCCAACCAGGCCCTGAGGACTGGTTCGAAGCCCTCCCGCTCGCGGATGGCGCGCCAGTGGTCGAGCGAGGCCATCAGGGCCGCAGCGACCTCATCGGGCAATGGCGCGGGCGCCGGGAGCGCCGCGGTGGGCCGGTCGGTCAGGGCCGGGGCATGGGCCAGGTTCACACCGAAGCCGAGGGCCAGCCAGTCCAGCCCGCCCGATGGCGCAAGGCTTGCCTCGGAGAGGATGCCGGCACATTTGGCCCCGTTCAGGAGCAGGTCGTTCGGCCATTTCAGCGTGAGGCCTGGACCCGCATAGGGCGCGAGCGCGGCGTGGAGCGCCACGGCCGCGATCAATCCCCACCCGGGCACCTCGCGCGCCTGTGCCGCAGGGCGAAGCAGCACGGAGAGATAAAGGTTCCCGGTCGGCGACACCCAGGACCGCCCCTTCGTGCCCCGCCCCGCCGTCTGGCTGCGGGCCAGGACGGCGAGACGGTCCCCCTCCCCCTCCTCCGCACGGGCACGGAGGAAGTCGGCGGTGCTGGGGAGTTGGTCATGGACCAGCACCCTCCAGCCCGCCGGGATTGGAATCACCCCGCGAACGCCGCCACGGCTGCGGCAGCGGCGGCGACGACCGGCGCCGGGAACAAGAAAAACAGCAAGTTGAACAGCCCGGCGCCGGCCAGGATGACGGAGGCGGAAGCCGAGCGCGGATCGAGCGCGCCGGCCGGGGTGTCGAAGTACATCACCTTGATGATGCGAAGGTAGTAGTAGGCCCCGATCACGCTGGTGAGGACGCCGACCGTCGCCAGCACCCAGTAGCCCTCCTGGACGGCGGCGAGGAAGACGTAGAGCTTCGAGAAGAAGCCCGCGAGCGGCGGTATTCCCGCCATGGAGAAGCAGAAAACCACCATGGCAATGGCCATGGCGGGATCCGTCCGGCCGAGCCCCGCAAGATCCTCCACCCGCTCCAGCGAGCGCCCCTGGCGCCGCATCGAGACGAGGACGGCGAAAACGCCGGCATTCATGACGAGATAGATCGCCATGTAGAGCATGACGCCGCGGAGGCCCGTATCCGTCGCGACGACCAGCCCCATCAGCGCGTAGCCGATATGGCCGATCGAGGAATAGGCCATCAGCCGCTTGATGTTCTGCTGCCGGATCGCGGCCAGTGACCCGAGGATCATGGACCCCATCGACGCCAGCCAGATCACGCCCTGCCACTGGGCGGCGAGATCAGCGAAGGGATCGGCTAGCACGCGCACGAGAAGCGAGACGGCCGCGACCTTTGGGGCAGAGGCGAAGAAGGCAGTCACCGGGGTGGGCGCTCCCTCATAGACGTCGGGCGTCCACATGTGGAACGGCACGGCGGAGATCTTGAAGGCGAGCGCCGCGATTACGAAGGTCACACCGACCAACAGTCCGAGTGAGGCGCCTTCCTCACCCGAGACGGCGCTGCCGATGGCAGCGAAGTTCGTGGAGCCCGAGAAGCCGTAAGTGAGGCTCGCGCCGTAGAGATACAGGCCGGAGGCCAGCGCGCCGAGCACGAAGTACTTCAGTCCCGCCTCGGCCGACCGCTCATTGTCGCGGTCGAAGGACGCGATCACGTAGAGGGAGAGGGAGAGCAGTTCCAGGCCGATATAGAGGGTGATGAGGTCGGACGCCGACACCATCACCATCATACCGATCGTGCTGAACAGGACGAGGATGGGGAACTCGAAGCGCGCGATCCCCTGCTTCTCGTTCCAGTCCAGCGCCAGCATCAGACCAGAGGCGGCGCCTAGCAGGATCAGCACCTTGGCAAAGCGGGCGAAGCTGTCGGAAATGAACTGGCCATTGAAGGCCACGCCGTCGGCCGTGGCCATGGAGAGCACCGCCGCCACGAGCAGCACGCCGAGCGTGCCCATCGTGATCGGGAAGGTCATGTCGCGCTTGGGCCCGACACCGACGAGCAGCAGAATGAGCCCCGCGACGGCGAGGAGGATCTCGGGAAGGGCAAGGGTCCAGTTCATCGTCTCATAGCCCTGCCAGGCGCGGCACGGAGAGGGCGGCCTCGTGGCGCTCGATCAGCGCCGCGACCGAGACCTCCCAGACATTGGTGAAGGACGAGGGATAGAGCCCCATCCAGAGAGTGAGCAGGATAAGGGGCGCGAAGATCGCGAGTTCCCGGGGGGAGAGATCCAGCAAGCCCTTCACCTCGTTCTTGGTGATGCGGGAGAAGATCACGCGGCGATAGAGCCAGAGCATGTAGGCCGCACCGAGGATCATCCCCATGCCCGCGCCGAGCGCCACCCATCCGCTCGAGCGCCAGGCGCCCGTGATGACGAGGAATTCGCCTGGGAAGCCGGCCGTGCCCGGCAGCGCCACGCTGGCCATCGTGAACAGCATGAAGACCAGCGCGTAGGCCGGCATGATCTTGGCAACGCCGCCGTAGCGCGCGATCTCGCGCGAGTGCACGCGATCGTACAGGACACCGACGCAAAGGAAGAGGGCGCCCGAGACGACACCGTGGGAGAGCATCTGGAAGATCGCCCCGGAGATGCCCTGCTGGTTGAAGGTGAAGAGGCCGATGGTGACGATGCCCATATGCGCCACCGAGGAGTAGGCGATGAGCTTCTTCATATCGTCCTGGGCGAAGGCGACGATGCTCGTATAGATCACGGCGACCACGCTCAGCGCGAACATCAGCGGGGCGAAGAAGGCGGACGCCTCCGGGAAGAGCGGGATGGAGAAGCGCAGGAAGCCGTAGCCGCCCATCTTCAGCAAGACGCCCGCCAGGATCACCGATCCCGCTGTCGGCGCCTCGACATGCGCGTCGGGCAGCCAGGTGTGGACGGGCCACATCGGCACCTTGACCGCGAAGGAGGCAAAGAAGGCGAGGAACATCCAGTACTGCCAGCTGGCCGGCACCGGCACGTCCATCAGCCCGGCAATGTCGGTCGTCCCCGCGCGGAACCAGAGCGCGAGGATGGCCAGCAGCATCAGCACGGAGCCGAGGAGGGTGTAGAGGAAGAACTTGAATGCAGCGTAGACGCGGCGCTGCCCGCCCCAGACCCCGATGATCAGGAACATCGGGATCAGCACGCCCTCGAAGAACACGTAGAAGATGATGAGATCGAGCGCGCAAAACATGCCGACCATCATCGTCTCGAGCACGAGGAACGCGATCATGTACTCGCGCACCCGGTGCTGCACGCCCTCCCAGGACGCGAGAATGCAGATCGGCGTCAGCAGCGTGGAGAGCAGAACGAAGAGGACGGAGATGCCGTCCACCCCCATATGGTAGTTCACGCCGAAGTCTGGCAGCCAAGCGAGCTGCTCCACGAACTGCGCGTCGGCGACGCGCGGGTCGAAGCGGAACCACAGGATGAGAGACAAGACGAAGACGATCAGGCTCGTCCAGAGCGCCGTCCAGCGGGCATTCGAGGCGACGGTCGCCTCGTCACCCCGGATGCAGAGGATGGCTACCGCCCCTGCCAGCGGCAGGAAGGTGAGCAGGGAGAGCAGCGGAAAGCCGGCGGCGTTCATCGCGTGAAGCCCAGAAAGATGACGGAGACGAAGACCACGAGGCCCGCGATCATGCTGAAGGCGTAGTTCGCCACGCGGCCCGTCTGGAACCGCGCCACACCGCGCGCCGCGTCCGAGGTCACGGCCGCGATGCCGTTCGGAAGGCCATCGATGATGGTCGCGTCACCCACCTTCCAGAAGAGTTGGGCGAGCGTCCGGAACGGACGGACAAAGACCGCGTCGTACAGTTCGTCGAAGTACCACTTGTGCAGCAGGAACCGATGGATCCCTGGGAAGGTCTGCGCCAGGCGAGCGGGGATCGAAGGGGCGAACATGTAGAAGAGATAGGCGAGCGCGATCCCGGCCACGGCGATCACCGTGGGCGCGAGCGGCACCCACTCCGGCACGCTGTGCGCCGCGTGGAGGACGTGATTGTGCTCCGCCGTGTAGATCGCGCCGTTCCAGAACTCCCCCTCGTAATGGCCGACGAACAGCTCATAGAAGGTCGCGCCCGTGAACAGGGCACCGACGGCGAGGACGAGAAGCGGGATCAGCATCACCGCCGGGCTCTCATGCACGTGCTCCATGACGTGGCGGTCGGCCCGGGGAGCACCGTGGAATGTCAGGATCAGCAGGCGCCAGGAGTAGAAGGCGGTGAGGAAGGCCGCGATCAGCCCCATGGCGAAGGCGTACATCCCAGTCCCCGTGTGAGCGGCGAAGGCGCTCTCGAGGATCATGTCCTTCGAGTAGTAGCCGGCGAAGAACGGAATGCCGGCCAGGGCGAGGCTGCCGATCCACATCACGGCGTAAGTGATGGGGATCTTCGTCCAGATCCCGCCCATCTTCCTGATGTCCTGCTCGTCCGACATGGCGTGGATCACGGAGCCGGCGGAGAGGAAGAGCAGCGCCTTGAAGAAGGCGTGGGTGAAGAGGTGGAACACCGCCGCTTGGTAAGCGCCGACCCCGATCGCGAAGAACATGTAGCCGAGCTGCGAGCAGGTCGAATAGGCGATGATGCGCTTGATGTCATTCTGGACGCACCCCACCGTCGCGGCGAAGAAAGCCGTCGAGGCGCCGACGATCGTGACCAGCGTGAGCGCGTTGGGAGCGTACTCGAAGATGGGCGACATGCGCGCGAGCAGGAACACGCCGGCCGTGACCATCGTCGCCGCATGGATCAGCGCGGAGACCGGCGTCGGGCCCTCCATGGCGTCCGGCAGCCAGGTGTGCAGCCCGAGCTGAGCCGACTTGCCGCAGGCACCGAGGAAGAGAAGGACCGAGATGACCTCCAGGGCAGGAAGTCCGGCGAAGGTCGCGCCACGCATTTCCTCGACCCGCGCGAAGATGTCTCCGAAGGTGAGCGCGCCGAAGGTCCAGAAGGTCAGCGCCATGCCGAGCATGAAGAAGAGGTCGCCGACGCGGTTCACGATGAAGGCCTTCATGGAGGCGCGATTAGCGCTCTCCCGGTCGTACCAGTAGCCGATCAGCAGGTAGCTCGCGAGACCGACCCCTTCCCAGCCGAAGAACAGCTGCACGAGGTTGTCCGCCGTCACCAGCATCAGCATCGCGAAGGTGAAGAGGCCGAGATAGGCGAAGAAGCGCGGCGGGGTCTCGTCATGGGACATGTAGCCCACGCTGTAGAGATGGATGAGGGTCGAGATGAAGGTCACCATCCCGACCATCATCGCGCTCAACGTGTCGTAGCGGAGCGCCCAGTCCACGCTCAGACCGCCGACGTCGATCCACTCGGCAATGGTTACCACGCGGGGCGCGGAGTGCAGCCCCACCTCGACGAAGGCCGAGACGCCGCAGATGGCGGCCAGCACCATGCAGCCGACGGACACCCACATGGAGAGCCGGTCGCCCAGCCAGCGCCCGAGGAAGCCGGCAAGGGTCGCGCCCAGGAGGGGGAAGAAAACGGCACCGACGAACATGGCGCCTTATCCCTTCAGGGTGGACACGTCTTCCACCTCGATGCTGCCGCGGTTGCGGAAATAGATGACGACGATCGCCAGCCCGATCGCGGCCTCGGCCGCCGCGACGGTCAGGATGAACATGGCAAAGATCTGCCCCGTCAGATCCCCGAGCCGGGCCGAGAAAGCCACGAGGTTCAGGTTCACCGAGAGCAGGATCAGCTCCACCGACATCAGGATGACGATGATGTTCTTCCGATTGAGAAAGATGCCGAAAACGCCGAGGACGAAGAGGATCGCGCCGACGGTCAGGTAGTGGCCCAGCCCGATGTCGAGCATCAATGGTGTCCTCCGTGCCCATGATCGCCATGGTCCTGCGTCACGGCCTTCGGCTTCGGCTGTTCGGGCGGCAGCGGGCGAAGGATGCCGAGCTGCCCGATGGAGGCGCCCACCGGCACGTTTGCCATGTCGAGCTGCGTGCGGCGGGACACCTGGGCGTCGATGTCCTGGCGACGGCTCCGCGGGCGGTCGCGATGGGTGAGGACGATAGCGCCCATCATCGCCACGAGCAGGATGAGGCCCGCTGCCTGGAAGAGGAAGACGTACTCCGTGTAGAGCACGCGGCCGATCGCGGCCGTGTTCTGGATGTCGACCGGCGTCGGATGGAGGCGCAGGCCTTCGGACTGGCCGCTCGACTGCCAGGCACCGAGGACGAAGACGAGCTCCAGGAAGAGGATGCCGCCGATGACCGCGCCGATCGGAGCGTAGCGCTGGAAGCCCTGGCGAAGCTGCGCGAAGTCGATGTCCAGCATCATGACGACGAAGAGGAACAGCACCGCCACGGCGCCGACATAGACGATGACCAGGATCATCGCTAGGAACTCGGCCCCCGCGATCAGGAACAGCGCCGCCGCGTTGAAGAAGCCGAGGATCAGGAACAGCACGCTGTGCACGGGGTTGCGGCTGGTCACCACCATGACGGCACTGGCGATCAGCACCGCAGCGAAGGCGTAGAAAGCGAGTCCGGCTATCATCGGTAGGGTGCATCCGCCTGGAGACGCGCGGCCAGGATCGGCTCCCAGCGGTCGCCATTATCGAGAAGCTTTTGCTTGTTGTAGAGCAGCTCCTCGCGCGTCTCGGTCGCGAATTCCAGGTTCGGACCCTCCACGATTGCATCCACCGGGCAGGCTTCCTCGCAGAGGCCGCAGTAGATGCACTTCGTCATGTCGAGGTCGTAACGGGTGGTGCGGCGGGACCCGTCCTCCCGCGGCTCGGCCTCGATCGTGATGGCCAGCGCGGGGCAGACCGCCTCGCAGAGCTTGCAGGCGATGCAGCGCTCCTCACCATTCGGATACCGGCGCAGCGCGTGCTCCCCACGGAAGCGGGGGCTCAGCGGTGAGCGCTCGCTGGGATAGGAGATGGTCGCCTTCTTGCTGAAGAAGGCCTTGAGCGTCAGCCCCATGCCGGAGACGAGCTCCGTGAGAAGGAGACTGCGCGCGAGCTTGTCGAGCGTCGCCATCAGGTGCGGACCTTTCCGCGAGTAAGGTTACGGCGGATCATGCCGGGAGCCAGCCGAAGATCTTCAGCGCCGCCGCCGTGAGCACCAGCCAGACAAGGCTGATCGGCAGGAACACCTTCCAGCCGAGCCGCATGAGCTGGTCGTAGCGGTAGCGGGGGAAAGTGGCACGGACCCAGACGAAGGTGAAAAGGCAGAGGCAGATCTTCAAGATGAACCAGATCGGCCCGGGCACCCAATTCAGCGGCGCCACGTCGAATGGGGGCAGCCACCCGCCGAGGAAGAGGATAGTGGTGAGCGAGGACATGAGGATCATGTTCGCGTACTCACCGAGGAAGAAGAGGGCGAAGGACATCGCGGAGTATTCCACGAAGAACCCCGCCACCAGCTCCGACTCACCCTCCGGCAGGTCGAAGGGCGCCCGGTTCGTCTCCGCCAGTGTGGAGATGAAGAAGATGATGAACATCGGGAAGAGGGGGATGAAGAACCACAGCCCCTTCTGAGCCAGTACGATGTCCGTCAGGTTCAGGGACCCGACGCAGAGAAGCACCGTCACGATCACGAAGCCCATCGAGACTTCGTAGGACACCATCTGCGCCGCCGAGCGCAGCGCGCCGAGGAAGGCGTATTTCGAGTTCGACGCCCAGCCCGCGATGATGATTCCGTAGACGCCGAGCGAGGAGATCGCGAAGAGGTAGAGCACGCCGACATTGATGTCGGCAATGGCCCAGCCCTCATTCACCGGGATCACCGCCCAGGCGATCATCGCCAGCACGAAGGTGAGCATCGGCGCCATGATGAAGAGGGCACGGCTCGCGCCCGTGGGCACGATCGTCTCCTTCATCAGCATCTTCGCAGCATCGGCGAAGGGCTGCAGCAGGCCGAAGGGGCCGACGACGTTCGGACCCTTCCGGAGCTGCATCGCCGCCATGATCTTGCGCTCGGCCCAGGTCATGTAGGCCACGCCGATCAGCAACGGCACGAGGATGGCCAGGGCCTGCGCGACCGTCAGCGCGAGGACGCCGACCGGGGTGTTGAGGAAGTCGACCATTACTCGGCCGCCATGGCAGGAGAGGGAGCCTGGGCACGGGCGCACTCGGCCATCACGTCGCTCGCCCGGCCGAACACGTCCGCCTGCCAGTAGTTCGTGATCCCCGGCGCGAAGGCCGCCGAACCCATCGCCGCGGCGTCGCCAGCCGGAGCCGCGGAGACGGCCGCGGGCTGGGGCACCTCATCCACCCGGGAGAAGACCGGGTTCACCTCGGCCAGCCGCGCGCGAATGGCGAAGAGGTCGTCATAGGGCAGCGCGTGGCCGAGCAGCTCGCTGGCCGCCCGGAGGATGCGCCAGTCCTCGCGCGCCTCACCTGGCGGGAAGACGGCGCGGCGGCCGCGCTGCACCCGGCCCTCCGTGCTCACATAGGTGCCGTCCTTCTCCAGATAGGTCGCCCCCGGAAGGATGACATCGGCGCGCCCCGCCGCACGGTCGCCGTGATGACCCTGGTAGATCACGAAGGTCCCCGGCGCGATGAGCGAGGGATCAAAGCCGTCCGCGCCCAGAAGCCACAGCACGTCGACCCCGCCGCCCAGCATGGCACCGAGGTCCTTGTCCCCCTGCCCCGGCAGGAAGCCGAGGTCGAGGGCCGCGACCTGCCCGCCCTGGGTGTGGAGCAGGTTGAAGCCGTTCCACTCCGCGGTGCTCGCGTCCAGCGAGCGCACGAGCATCCAAGTGGCGGCGAGCACCGCAGCCCCGTCCGGCCGCGCCAGTGCGGCGCGGCTGAGTAGGATGAGCGGGCGCTTGGCGTTGCGGAGCACGTCCCCGAACGCCCCGTCCAGCACGCCGCGAAGCGCGTCCGGCCCGTCACCCAGGTGAGTGGCGGGATAGGTGAGGTTCGCCTCTGCCCCGATCACGCCCACAGGCACGCGGGCCATCGCCCGGCGACGGATGCGCGCGTTCAGCACGGGCGCCTCCGCGCGCGGGTTCCCCCCGATCAGGAGAACCGCATCCGCGTGATCGATACCGGCAATGGTGCTGTTGAAGAGGTAGAAGGCCCGCTCCGAGCCGTCGAGCGCGGCGCCGTCCTCGCGGCAGTCGAGGTTCGAGGAGCCCAGCGCGGCCATTAGGTCCTTCAGCGCGACCATGCTCTCCGCATCGGCCAGCCCGCCCGCGACGGCGCCGATCCGGTCCCCGGACACGCCCTTCAGCCGGGCCGCGATCGCGGCGAAAGCCTCGGGCCAGGAGACCGGGCGCAGCTTGCCGTCCCGCCTCACCCAGGGGCGATCCAGGCGGCGCTTCTTGAGCGCGTCGAAGGAGAAGCGGCCGCGATCGGCCATCCACTCCTCGTTCACCTCCTCATGCACGCGCGGGAGGATGCGGATCACGTCCGGCCCGCGGCTGTCCACGCGGATGTTCGTGCCCGTCGCGTCGAGCACGTCCACGCTGTCGGTCTTCGCCAGTTCCCACGGACGGTACATGTAGGCGTAGGGGCGGCTGGTCAGGGCGCCCACGGGGCAGAGGTCGATCAGGTTGCCCGACAGCTCGGTGGAGAGCGCCTTCTCCACATAAGTGGTGATCTCCAGCGCCTCCCCGCGCCCCACGGCGCCCAGCTCCGGTACGCCGGCGATCTCGGTAGCGAAGCGGACGCAGCGTGTGCACTGGATGCAGCGGGTCATCACCGGCTTGATCAGCGGCCCGAAATACTTGTCCGTCACCGAGCGCTTGTGCTCGTGGTAGCGGCTGTGGTCGCCGCCATAGGACATAGCCAGGTCCTGCAGGTCGCACTCGCCGCCCTGGTCGCAGATCGGGCAGTCCAGCGGGTGGTTGATCAGCAGGAACTCCATCACGCCCCGGCGCGCGTTCCGCACCACCGGGCTGTCCGTGATGATCTTCATCCCGTCCATGACAGGGAAGGCGCAGGAGGCGACGGGCTTCGGCGCCTTCTCCACCTCGACGAGGCACATGCGGCAGTTGCCGGCGATCGACAGGCGCTCGTGATAGCAGAAGCGAGGAATTTCCTTCCCCGCCTGCTCCGCCGCCTGGAGGGCCGTGGCGCCCAGCGGCACCTCGACCTCCTGGCCGTCCACCGTAACCTTGATGAGCTTCACATCGCTCATGGCTTCACTCCGCCGCCATCGGTAAAGCCCGGGCGGCATGCTTCCTCTTATACTCGGCGATCCGCTCCTCCATCATCGGACGGAAGTGGCGGATGAGGCCCTGCACCGGCCAGACGCCGCCATCGGCAAGGGCGCAGATCGTGTGCCCCTCGATGCGCTTCGTCACGTCCTCCAGCAGGTCGATCTCGTCGATTTCGGCGCGGCCCTCGACCATGCGGTCCATCATGCGGCTGACCCAGCCCATGCCCTCGCGGCAGGGCGTGCACTGGCCGCAGCTCTCGTGCTTGTAGAACTTCGAGAGGCGGGCGATGGCGCGGATCAGGTCCGTGGACTTGTCCATCACGATCACCCCCGCCGTGCCGAGGCCCGACTTGTGCTCGCGCAGCGCGTCGAAGTCCATCAGCACGTCGTCACAGACATGCTTGGGGAGCAGCGGCGTGGAGGAACCGCCGGGGATGACGCAGAGCAGGTTGTCCCAGCCCCCGCGCACGCCGCCGGCATGGCGCTCGATGAGCTCCCGCAGGGAGATGCTCATCTCCTCCTCCACGTTGCAGGGCTTGTTCACATGACCCTGGATGCAGAAGATCTTCGTGCCCGAGTTCTTCGCCCGGCCGAAGCCCGCGAACCAGGCCGCGCCCCGCCGCAGGATGGTCGGCACCACCGCAATGGTCTCGACATTGTTCACCGTCGTTGGGCAGCCATAGAGGCCGACCGCCGCCGGGAAGGGCGGCTTCAGGCGCGGCATGCCCTTCTTGCCCTCGAGGGACTCGATGAGCGCCGTTTCCTCGCCGCAGATATAGGCCCCTGCCCCGCGATGGACGTAGAGGTCGAAGTCGTAGCCCGAGCCGGCCGCGTTCTTCCCGAGCAGCCCGGCCTCATAGGCCTCGTCGATCGCGGCCTGCAGCACGAGGTGCTCGTTGTAGTACTCGCCGCGGACATAGATGTAGCCCGCGCTCGCATTCATTGCGACGGCGGCGATGAGGCAGCCCTCGATCAGCGTGTGCGGATCGTGGCGCAGGATGTCGCGGTCCTTGCAGGTGCCCGGCTCGGACTCGTCGGAGTTCACAACGAGGTAGGAAGGACGCCCGTCCGGATTTGACTTCGGCATGAAGGACCACTTCAGCCCCGTCGGGAAGCCCGCGCCGCCGCGGCCGCGCAGCCCCGACTGCTTCACCTCCTCGATGATCCAGTCGCGGCCCTTGGCGATGATCCCCCCGGTGCCGTCCCAGTTGCCGCGCTTGCGCGCCGCCTCCAGGCCCCAGTGGTGGGTGCCGTAGAGGTTAGTGAAGATGCGGTCCTTATCCTGAAGGGCCATGCTCAGTTCCCTCCCCGCTCTTCCAGCATGGGCACGTCGAGCAACGTCAGCGGCCCGCCCTCCGGCGCGCTGGTCTGGCGCCCGGTGGTGCTGCCCGGCGCAGGACGCTCGCCGCGGCGCAGCGCCTCGATCAGCTGGACCGTGCGGTCGTAATCCAGATCCTCGTAGTAGTCATCGTCTACCTGCAGGATCGGCGCGTTCACGCAGGCGCCGAGGCACTCCACCTCGCTCAGGGTGAAGAGCCCATCATCGCTCGTATCGCCATAGCCCTTGAGCTTGCCGGCATCCTTGCAGGCGCGCAGTACGTCATCCGACCCCCGCAGCATGCAGGGCGTGGTGCCGCAGACCTGCAGGTGGTAGCGCCCGATCGGCCTGGTGTTGAACATAAAGTAGAAGGTCGCGACCTCGAACACGCGGATGGGGGCCATGCCGAGGCGCTCCGCGACCTTGTCCATCGCGACCCGCGGCACCCATGCGCTGCCCGTCTGCCGCCCCATCTGCTTCTGCGCGACATAGAGCAGCGGGATGACGCCGGAAGCCTTCTTCGCCTCGGGATAGCGGGCGAGGATCTTGGCGATCTGCGTCTCGCTCTCGGTGTCGAACTCAAAGCTCTCCGGCTCGGCGCGGCTGTTGCGCCAGTTCGGGTCCAGGCGATCGACAGGTCCTTCGGTCATCGGTCGATCTCCCCGAACACGATATCAAGGCTGCCGATCACGGCCACCGCATCCGCCAGCATGTGCCCCTTCGACAGCGCCTCCATCGCCTGGAGATGTGCGAAGCCGGGCGCACGGATCTTGCAGCGGTAGGGACGGTTGGTTCCGTCCGCGACGAGATAGACGCCGAACTCGCCTTTGGGCGCCTCGACGGCCGTGTAGGTAGCGCCCGGCGGTACGTGATAGCCCTCGGTGTAGAGCTTGAAGTGGTGGATGAGCGACTCCATCGAGCGCTTCATCTCGCCCCGCCGCGGCGGCGTAATCTTGTTGTCCTGGATCTTCACCGGGCCGGACGGCATCTGATCCAGGCACTGGTGAATGATCTTCAGGCTCTCCCGCATCTCGGCCATGCGGACGAGGTAGCGGTCGTAGCAGTCGCCGTGGCGGCCGACCGGGATCTCGAATTCCATCCGGTCATAGACGTCGTAGGGCTGCTGCCGGCGCAGGTCCCAGGCCACGCCGGAAGCGCGCAGGCAGGGGCCGGAGAAGCCCCATTCCATGGCCTGCTCGGCCGTCATGACGCCGATGTCGACCGTGCGCTGCTTGAAGATCCGGTTGTGCGTCAGCAGGCCGTCGAGGTCGTCGATGAACTTCGGAAAGCCGTTCGCCCAGGCGCGGATCCGGTCCGTGAGCCCGGCGGGCAGGTCCATCTTCACACCGCCGGGGCGGAAGTAGTTCGCGTGGTAGTGGCTGCCCGAAGCCTGCTCGTAGAACTCCAACAGGATCTCGCGCTGCTCGAAGCCCCAGAGCGGCGGGGTGATGGCACCGCAATCCAGCGCGTAGGTCGTGATGTTCAGCAGGTGGTTCAGGATGCGAGTGATCTCGGCGAACATCACGCGGATGTACTGGGCGCGCTCCGGTGCCTCGATGCCGAGAAGCCGCTCCTGCGCGATGGCGTAAACATGCTCCATGCACATAGGCGAGACGTAATCGAGCCGGTCGAAATACGGCATCGACTGGATGTAGGTCTTATACTCGATGAGCTTCTCGGTGCCGCGGTGGAGCAGACCGATATGTGGGTCGGCGCGCTCCACCACCTCCCCCTTCAACTCCAGGATGAGGCGGAGCACGCCGTGCGCGGCCGGGTGCTGTGGGCCGAAATTGAGGGTGTGGCTGTCCACCTCGACCCGCCGGGTCGTCGATTCGGCGGACTCGGTGCCCATGGTCGGGGCGTCAGCGGCGTTCAGGGCACCAGTGGTCAGGCTCATGGCTGCTTCTCCGCTTCGGGCTTCTCCAGAAGCGATGCGGGCGGTGGGGCGATTCGGTTCAGGTGGACCTTCTCATCACCCGGAAGGGTGGTCATGCCCTCCCAGGGAGAGAGGAAGTCGAAGTTGCGGAAGTCCTGCTGAAGCTTCACGGGCTCGTAGACCACCTCGCGACGCTCGGGATCGTAGCGGACCTCGACATGGCCGGTCAGCGGAAAGTCCTTGCGGAGCGGATGCCCCTGGAAGCCGTAATCCGTCAGGAGCCGGCGCAGGTCGACATTCCCCTCGAAAACGATGCCGTACATGTCCCAGGCCTCGCGCTCAAACCAGCCCGCGGTCGCCCAGATGGCGGTGACGCTCGGCACGGGTGCGTCGGCATCGGTCGAGGTGATAACGCGGATGCGGTGGTTGTGGGTCAGCGAGAGCAGGTTCCACACCACCTCGAAGCGCTCCGCGCGCTCGGGGAAGTCCACGCCGCAGATATCCATGCACTGCTCGAAGGCGAAGCGGGGATCAGCCCGCAGGATCGCCATCACGGTGCGGATCGCATCGCGGCGCACCCGGATCACCAGCTCCGCGCCGCGCGCCACATGGGCGTCCAGCACCGAGCCGGGCGGCAGGCTTGCGGCAACCTGTTCGCCGAGCGTGGTGAGATGGGCGGAAAGGTCAGCCACGGAGGATCGTCCCGGTCCGGCGGATCTTCTTCTGCAACTGCATGATGCCGTAAACCAGCGCCTCCGCCGTCGGTGGGCAGCCGGGAACATAGACATCCACGGGCACGATCCGGTCGCAGCCGCGCACCACGCTGTAGCTCCAGTGATAGTAGCCACCGCCATTGGCGCAGCTGCCCATGGAGATGACCCAGCGCGGCTCGCTCATCTGGTCGTAGACCCGGCGCAGCGCGGGGGCCATCTTGTTGGTCAGCGTGCCGGCCACGATCATCACGTCCGACTGGCGCGGCGACCCCCGGGGGATCACGCCGAACCGGTCGAGGTCGTAGCGCGCCATATAGGCGTGGATCATCGGCACGGCGCAGCAGGCCAGGCCGAAGGTCATCGGCCAGAGGCTGCCCGTGCGGGCCCAGTTCACCACCTTGTCCAGGTTGGCGACGACGAAGCCCTTCTCCTCCACCTCGCCGGTCACGCTTTGCAGAACCGCGTCCTGCTCAGGTCCGGGGGGAAGCGCCTGGTTGTTCCAGGCCAGTTGTTCCGTGCTGACGCCGCTCATCGCATCGTCCTCCGCGCGTCGTCGCGCGACATGTTCCTGCGGGCCCGGAGGCCCGTCTCGCCGAGGCTTGCCGCCCGGCTCATTCCCAGTCCAACGCGCCCTTGCGCCACTCATACACGAACCCGACCGTCAGCAGGCCCAGGAAGCCCATCATCGAGAGGAAGCCGAGCCAGCCGATCCCGCCGAGCGAGACCGCCCAGGGAAAGAGGAAGGCAACCTCAAGGTCGAAGATGATGAACAGGATCGCGACGAGGTAGAATCGTACGTCGAAGCGGTGCCGTGTGTCTTCGAAGGGCTCAAATCCGCACTCGTAGGTCGAGAGCTTCTCCGCATCCGGTTTCTGCCGAGCGGCCAGGACCGAACCGCCCACCATGGCGATGCTGATCGCGGCCGCAATGCCGAGAAAAACCAGGATCGGGAAGTAATTGGCCAGCAGCGGCTGGGTCATCATGCCCCTCGGAGCTTCGGGGCACCCGAGGCCTCACGCGACCGCCGGATGCGTCCATTGGCGCTGCGGCGATGCCGCAACGCAATGGAGCCTACATATAGGCCCGGCGGGGTCTTCGCCATAGGGGCAGATGCCTATCCTGGCACAATGAATGCGGCTTAATCAACTGTTGCGAGGCGTTCTCAACGCCGCCCCAGGATCCCGCCGGTACCCGGAAACGCAAAACGCCGCCCCGAAGGACGGCGTCTTGTTCGCGTCGCGTGGCGCGAGTGACGGGGCTCGAACCCGCGACCTCCGGCGTGACAGGCCGGCGCTCTAACCGACTGAGCTACACCCGCTCGCGACGTGAGGGGCGTGTATGACCTAGCGCCCCTCCTGTCAATACGGTCCGCTCAGAAGACAGTGGGTGGCAGCACAACCACCCAGAGCACGCGGGTTTCCACCTGCCTCATGGCAAGGGCGCGCCGCGGGGCGCGCTCCTCCCTCTCCGCGTGATCTATGGTCGCCACATCGCCGCGGGCCTAGCGGTCCCCGCTCGCGGCGGCCAGCCCGAGCCAGCGCCGCGCCGCGCCGATGTCCTGCCCCATCTTCTCGAGACCGGTCATGTGGACCCGCCCCATCGCCGCTCTCTGCCGCGCGCCGCATCCACTGCAGCGCGTCGTATGACTGCCGGGGCGTATCCGGCGTCCCACCGAGGAGCGCTGTTGCGAGGCGGTACTGGACGTCCGAAAGGCCGCGCTCCGCGGCGGCAACGAGGCCCCGGGGCGATTCGCCGTCGTACACGGCCGTCTGCAACCCCGCGGGCTGCACGCGGCAGGGCTGGCCAGGCGGGCACCCGGTGACACCCGCGCGGGGAGCGCCGCCCGCCTGCCCGGCACAGGCGGCCAGGGCGAGCGCGGCCGTGAGAGCCGTGCTCCGGAGATGGCTCACCGCCCTATCGATTGACACGCAGGCGTTCACCGGTGCCCATGCCGCCGCGCACCCCCTGCGCATGATAGTTCTGCAGCGCGACGACCATCTTGTTCTAGGCATCCACGAAGGTCGCGAGGTCGCCTGGCCCGCGGGGGTGCGCTGATAGCCGCCGAGCGCGCCTCCCGCGACCCCGCCGAAGCCGGCCAGGACGACGCCGAAGTTCGAGGCTGTCGAGGAGCCCCGCCCGCATGCTGAAGACGGAAAGCGTGACCTGCATGCCCGAGGTGGACATGGCGGCACCGGCCAAGCCGAGCGCGAACCCGCCCCAGCCGCCGACTCCAGCGCCGAGCCTGCTCATATCCTGGTTCGCGAAGAGAATCGCGGGCCGCATGAAGTAGTTGGCCGCCACGCGCTGGCCGCGCTGCATGTTCGAGCCGGCACGGAACTCGCCGCTGTTGCGCATATCACCGACCATGCCGGCATCCGGCACTCGAGACGACTTTCGCCCATCGTGGTGATGCCGAAGCAGTTCGACTGCTGGACGATCAGCCGGACCATCGGCTCGATGGTCATGATCTGGATGCGCTGGATGAACGGCCCCTACCAGGCCTGCTCGCGGCCATCCTCGATCGCGATCGTGCCGAGGGACTCCGCGCAGCGGGTGATGGTGCCATCGATGCTCGTCCCGCCAGCCGCTGCGCCGGTGACCGGCCCGCTGGCGGTCCCCTGCTGGAGCCATCCCCCGAGCGAAATGGCGGCCACCGCCGCGATAAGAGCGCTGCAAAGCATCATCAGTCGATCGCCTTCACCGGATGCCGGGTTCTTCCGCCGGACGGTGAGCAGCGTAAGGCTCGCCCCCGCAAGAAAGAGATGATCGAGGCGGCGACGGCGGCGGGAATGGGCGCTGAGGGATTCGAACCCCCGGCATCCTCGGTGTAAACGAGGCGCTCTACCGCTGAGCTAAGCGCCCGCCGCGGCCGGACCCTATGCAGTCCACGGCAGCCGCGTCAACGGCCGCGTGGCCGAACGGGTTCGCAAAAAATGGGCGCCGCCTCGAAGGACGGCGCCCCCTGTCGTTCAGACCAGCCGCGTCAGTGCGGCAGGCTCGCCGCCGCTGGATCCCCGGCCGCCGGCTTGGAGGGCGCGACCTCCTCCGGCTCGATCCAGTCGATCGGCTCCGGCCGTCGCACGAGGGCCTGGGAGATCACCTCGTCCACATGGGATACCGGGATGACCTTCAGTGCCTTGGTCACGCTTTCCGGGATGTCGGCCAGATCCTTCTCGTTCTCCTTCGGGATGAAGACAGTCCCCACCCCGGCGCGGAGTGCCGCGAGGAGCTTCTCCTTCAGCCCGCCGATCGGGAGCACCCGGCCGCGTAGTGTGATCTCGCCGGTCATCGCGACGTCCTTGCGGACCGCGATCCCCGTCAGGATCGAGACAATGCTCGTGGCCATGGCGATGCCGGCCGACGGCCCGTCCTTCGGAGTCGCACCCTCGGGAACGTGGACGTGGATGTCACGCTTCTCGAAGACCGTCGGCTTGATGCCGAAGCTCGCCGCGCGGCTGCGGACATAGGACACCGCCGCCGAGACGCTCTCCTGCATGACGTCGCCGAGCTTGCCCGTGTGCTTCACTTGGCCCTTGCCGGGCAGCAGCACCGACTCGATCGTCAGGATCTCCCCGCCCACCTCGGTCCAGGCAAGGCCGGTAACGGCACCCACCATGTCCTCGGCCTCGGCCTCGCCGTAGCGGAACTTCCGCACGCCGGCATACTTGCCGAGGTTCTCGGCGGTGATCTCCACCGACTTCGCCTTGCCGGAGACGATCTCGCGCACGGCCTTACGGGCCAGCCCGCCGATCTCGCGCTCCAGGTTACGGACTCCCGCCTCGCGCGTGTAGTAGCGCACGAGGTCGCGAATCGCCTCGTCGGTCACGCTCCACTCGCCGGGCTTCAGCCCGTTCGCCTCGCTGACCTTGCCGATCAGGTGGCGGCGGGAGATGCCGATCTTCTCATCCTCGGTGTAGCCGGGGATGCGGATGATCTCCATGCGGTCCAGCAGCGGCTGGGGCATCTTCAGCGAGTTGGCGGTCGTGATGAACATCACGTCCGACAGGTCGTAGTCCACCTCGAGATAGTGGTCGTTGAAGGTCCCGTTCTGCTCGGGGTCCAGCACCTCCAGCAACGCCGAGGACGGATCCCCGCGCCAGTCGGCGCCGAGCTTGTCGATTTCGTCCAGCAGGAAGAGCGGGTTGGACGTCTTCGCCTTCTTCATGCCCTGGATGACCTTGCCGGGCATGGAGCCGATATAGGTCCGCCGGTGGCCGCGCACCTCCGCCTCGTCCCGCACGCCGCCGAGCGACATGCGCACGAAGTTCCGGTTCACCGCCTTGGCGATCGACTTGCCGAGCGAGGTCTTGCCCACGCCGGGCGGGCCGACGAGGCAGAGGATCGGGCCGCGGATCTTTTGGCTGCGCGACTGCACGGCCAGGTACTCGATGATCCGCTCCTTCACCTTCTCCAGGCCGAAGTGGTCGGCATCCAGGACGCGCTGCGCCTCCTCCAGGTCGATCCGCACCTTCGTACGCTTCTTCCAGGGGATGGTCAGAATCCAGTCGAGGTAGTTGCGGACGACCGTGGCCTCGGCGGACATAGGCGACATGCCGCGCAGCTTCTTCAGCTCGCCCATCGCCTTCTCGCGTGCCTCGGCGGAAAGCTTGGTGGCTTTGATCTTGGCCTCGAGCTCCGCGATCTCGTCCTTGCCCTCCTCGCCCTCGCCCAGCTCCTTCTGGATCGCCTTCATCTGCTCGTTCAGGTAGTACTCGCGCTGGGTCTTCTCCATCTGCCGCTTCACGCGGTTCCGGATGCGCTTCTCCACCTGAAGGACGCCGATCTCGCTCTCCATATGGGCGAAGACCCGCTCAAGCCGCGCGGGAACCCCGACCGTTTCCAGAAGCTCCTGCTTCTCGACGATCTTGAGGTTCAGGTGCGCGGCGACGGTGTCGGCGAGCTTGGCCGGCTCCTCGATCTGGTTGATCGAGACGAGCACCTCCGGCGCGATCTTCTTGTTGAGCTTGATGTAGCCCTCGAACTGGCTCACCACCGAGCGGCTCAGCGCCTCCACCTCGCGCGGCTCGGGGCTGGCCTCCTCGATCGTCTCGGCGAAGGCCTCGAAATGGGTGCCAGTCTCCTTCCAGCCCACCACGCGCGCACGGCGGCCGCCCTCGACCAGCACCTTCACGGTGCCATCCGGGAGCTTGAGGAGCTGCAGCACGGTCGAGACCGTGCCGACCTCGAACAGGTCCGAGGCCTCCGGGTCGTCCTGGGCGGCGTTGCGCTGGGCCAGGAGGAGGATCTGTTTGTCCTCCCGCATCACCGCCTCGAGCGCGCGCACGGACTTCTCGCGCCCGACGAAGAGCGGGACGATCATATGTGGAAAAACAACGATATCGCGGAGGGGAAGGACGGGCAGAGCCTCGCCCCGAACCAGTGCCGCTTCGGAATCCGCCATGGGGACCTCGCTTGGACAGTCGGCGCGGGAACGCCCCGATCGGGCACGTCCCCGTCACCACGGGTAGGGCCCTAATGTGGTGTCGGGGCGGCTTTCCCACAACGGCGGGAAGGCCGCCCCGACTGTCAGGACCTGCAAGAAATATACCCGCCCCGATCACCGGGAGCGGGCGGTGAGCTGCCCTGGTCAGGCGCTAGTCTGCTCCGCCGGTCGTTCACCGTAGATGAACAAGGGCTGGGCCCGGTTCTCGGCAACCTCCTTGTTGACGACCACCTCCTCCACCTCGTCCAGCCCGGGCAGGTCGAACATGGTGGAGAGCAGGATGCCCTCCATGATGGAGCGCAGGCCGCGGGCGCCGGTCTTGCGCTGGATGGCGCGGGCGGCGACCGACTTCAGCGCGTCCTCGGTGAAGGTGAGCTTCGTCCCCTCCATCTCGAAGAGGCGCTGGTACTGCTTCAGCAGCGCGTTCTTCGGCTTGGTCAGGATTTCGATCAGCGCCTTGTCGTCCAGGTCCTCGAGCGTCGCGATCACCGGCAGGCGGCCGATGAACTCGGGGATCAGGCCGAACTTCAGCAGGTCCTCGGGCTCGACCTCGCGCAGGATGGCGCCCTGGCGGCGCTCGTCGGGGCCGCGGACATCAGCACCGAAGCCGATACCGGAGCCCTTCCCCTTAGCCGCGATGATCTTCTCAAGCCCGGCGAAGGCGCCGCCGACGATGAAGAGGATGTTAGAGGTGTCCACCTGCAGGAATTCCTGCTGGGGGTGCTTCCGGCCGCCTTGGGGCGGGACGGAGGCCACCGTGCCCTCCATGATCTTCAGCAGCGCCTGCTGGACGCCCTCGCCGCTCACGTCGCGCGTGATCGAGGGGTTGTCTGACTTGCGGCTGATCTTGTCGACCTCGTCGATATAGACGATGCCGCGCTGCGCCCGCTCGACATTGTAGTCGGCGGCCTGAAGCAGCTTGAGGATGATGTTCTCCACATCCTCGCCGACATAGCCGGCCTCGGTCAGGGTCGTCGCGTCCGCCATGGTGAAAGGGACGTCTAAGATGCGGGCGAGGGTCTGGGCGAGCAGCGTCTTACCCGAGCCGGTAGGGCCAACGAGCATGATGTTGCTCTTGGCGATCTCCACCTCTCCGGTCTTGGCCCCATGGGCCAGCCGCTTGTAGTGGTTGTGCACGGCCACCGAGAGCACCTTCTTAGCGTGCTCCTGCCCGATGACATAGTCATCGAGGACCTTGCAGATCTCCTTGGGCGTCGGAACCCCATCGCGGGACTTCACGAGGTGTGTCTTGTGCTCCTCGCGGATGATGTCCATGCACAGCTCGACGCATTCGTCGCAGATGAACACCGTCGGGCCGGCGATGAGCTTGCGCACCTCGTGCTGCGACTTGCCGCAGAACGAGCAATAGAGGGTGTTTTTGGAATCGCCGGACTTGCTCATGTGCGCTCCTCGCTCCGGGCCGGGCCGGATGGCGGCGCGCCCGGGGCGTCAGATCGGCAGGATAGCCACCCACCCCCCTCGGGGGAAGCGTGGGACGAAATTGTGACGGCCACCCGGCCCCACCAGTCGGAACAGATCCCGAACACGGCCGGTCGAACCGCCGCCATCAGCTGCGGGGACCCTCGACCGCCGGCGCCGCGACCGCCGCCCCGGGGGGCAGCTTCGCCACGACCTGGTCGATCAGCCCGAAGGCCTGCGCGTCCTCGGCGGACATGTAGGTGTCGCGCTCGAGCTTGCGCTCGATCTCCTCCACCGGCTGGCCGGTGTGGTATACATAGATCTGGTTGAGGCGCTTGCGGAGGTCCAGAATCTCGCGGGCCTGGATTTCGATATCCGTCGCCTGGCCCTGGGCGCCGCCGGAGGGCTGGTGGACCATGATCCGGCTGTTCGGCAGGGCGAAGCGCTTGCCCTTCTCCCCGGCAGTCAGCAGCAGCGAGCCCATGGACGCCGCCATGCCGAGGCAGACCGTCGAGACGGGGCTGCGGATGTATTGCATCGTGTCGTACATCGCGAGGCCGGCCGAGACGACACCGCCTGGGCTGTTGATGTAGAAGGCGATGTCCTTATTCGGGTTCTCGCTCTCCAGGAAAAGGAGCTGGGCGCAGATCAGGGACGAAACCTGGTCGAAGACCTGGCCCGTCAGGAAGATGATCCGCTCCTTCAGCAGGCGCGAGTAGATATCGTAGGCGCGCTCGCCGCGAGCGCTCTGCTCGACCACCATGGGGACGAGGGAGTTGTTGTAGACATCCACCGGGTCACGATCGACGAATACGGAGCGAGTCATCGTTTGTCCTTCCCCGCCGGCGGAAGGGTGCGTCCCCGATGGCACCGCCCGGACGGGAGTCCGGCCATGCCGCGGCGCCCCTCCGGCCCCTTCGCCGGCAATACAACCCCAAGATGGGGCAACCCGCCCCCCCGGGGAAGGGGGGCGGGCGCGTATTTACCCCGGAGCCAGAAAGCTCCCAGGTGTTTCAGGCGGCCTGGAGGTCGGATGGGGCGACGGTGGTGTCCGTCACCTTGGCCAACTCCAGCATGAAGTCCACGACCTTCTCCTCGAAGATCGGGGCGCGGAGGTTCTCCAGCGCCTGCGGGTTCTTCTGGAAGAACTCGAACACCTGCTTCTCCTGGCCGGGATAGCGGGTGGCCTCCCGGCGCATGGCCTGGAACAGCTCGTCCTGACCGACCTGGATGTTGTTCGTCCGCCCGATCTCCGAGAGCAGCAGGCCTAGGCGAATCCGCCGCTCGGCGATCTTGCGGTACTCGGCCCGCAGCGTCTCCTCGTCCTTGCCGGCGTCCTCGGGGTCCAGGCGGCCCGCCTTGCGGTCCTCCTCCACCCGCGGCCAGATCTGGCCGAACTCGGCCTCCACCATGCCCTCTGGCACGGGGAAGTCGGCGCGGTCGGCGAGCTGGTCGAGGAGGGCGCGCTTCACCCGCAGGCGGGTGAGGCTGTCATACTCGCTCTGGATGGACTTCCGCAGCTCCTCCCGGAGCTTCTCGGCGCTCTCCAGGCCGAGCGACTTGGCGAACTCGTCATCGGCCGGGGAGGCGGCACGGGTCTTCAGCGCCTTCGCCGTGATCTCGAACTCCGCGGGCTTGCCGGCCAACTCGGCCGAGCCGTAGCCCTCGGGGAAGCTCACGCGAACCTTGCGCGTCTCGCCCGGGCGGATGCCTTCCAGCCCCTCGGTGAAGCCCGGGATAAAGCCCTCGCCGCCCACCTCGATCGGCATGTCGTTGGCGGTGCCGCCCGGGAAGGGCTCGCCCACGGCGTCGGTCGAGAGGACGGGGGCCCAGATCCGCAGGGTCGCGGCAAGGCTCGCATCAGCGGGGCCGTTGAACTGGAGGAACGGGCGCACCCCCTCAGCTCCGTCCCCGCCGACCGTCACCTCCACGCTGGCCGGGCCACCCGCCGGCGGCAGCTCGGCCAGATTGGAGCGCAGGTGGGCACCGTTCTCACGGCGCTCGCTGAGATCCAGGCTGACGCCGCCCCCCTCGGGCAGGCCACCCTCCTGCAGGGCGGCGCGCGCCGTCAGGCGTAGCACGTCGCCGGTCTTCGCCGGCACGACCGGCCCGAGGGAGAGCGCGCCGTTCGCGCTGCCGGAGAGGCGCAGGTCGAACCAGACGCCCTCCGCGTCGGTGCCGCTGCCGGTCAGCGAGACCTCAAGGCCGAGCGCGCCGCCCCAGTTCTCCGGAAGGCCGCTCCCCGCCGCGGCGGGGAGCAGGTTGGAGCCGCCGACGAGGCGGCCGACGAAATCGGCAACGACCACGTCGCCCTTGGCGGCGGGCCGTTCCTCCGTCAGGTCCTCGAGCTTGGCGTTGCGCGCGGCCAGCCCGTCCAGCGCCTTCTGCACCTCCTCCTCGGAGGGCTCGGCACGCGGGCGCTCCAGCTCGATGCCGGAGAAGTCGGGCATCGGGATCTCGGGCAGGACCTCCATCTCGATGTTGAAGGAGAGGTCCTGGCCCTCGCCGAACTCGCCGACGAGCTCGACCTTCGGCTGCAGCGCCGGGCGCAGGCCGCGGTCGTTCAGCAGCTCGCGGGTCGCGGTCTGGACCTGCTCCTCCAGCACCTCGCCCGTCACGGCCGTGCCGTAGCGCTTCTTGACCACCGACATTGGCACCTTGCCCGGCCGGAAGCCCGGGATCCGCAGGTCGCGGCCCAGCGCGGCGAGCCGCTTGTCGCGCGTCGCCTCGATCTCCGCCGCCGGCACCACCACCGAGAAGGACCGCTTCAGCCCCTCGGCCGAGAGTTCCGTCACCTGCATCTGCTCAGTTCCACATCAAGGACATTCAGGACGGCGCCAGGCAGCTTGGTGCGGGCGGAGGGACTCGAACCCCCACGGCTTGCGCCACTGGAACCTAAATCCAGCGTGTCTGCCAATTCCACCACGCCCGCCTCGCGCGGCGCCGAAGGGGGCGCCCTTACCGCAACCGGACGCCCTTTCCAAGCGCCGGCGAAATCACCGGGGCCGATCGGCCCGTGCGAGGGCCCCGGGAATCCCCTCCATCACGTCCTCGGCCAGCACGCCCGGCCCCCTCGGCGCCGCCTCTCCCTGGAGCCACCCGGAGGCGCAGGCCGCCTCGAAGGGCGGCATTCCCTGGGCGAGCATCGCCCCCGCGATGCCGGCCAGCACGTCCCCCGTGCCCGCGGTGGCGAGGCTGGGCGGGGCGTTGTGGTTCACCGCTGCCCGCCCGTCCGGCGCGGCGATCACCGTGTCCGGCCCCTTCAGCACGGTCACGGCCCCGGTCTGGCGGGCGGCGCGGCGGGCGGCGGCCAGCCGGTCGGGCCCAGCCTCCCCGAAGAGCCGCGCGAACTCGCCGGCATGGGGGGTGATGATGGCGGCGCCCCGCAGCCCCTCTGGCGCCCCGGCGAAGGCGCCCAGCGCCCCCGCATCGGCCACCACCGCGCGCCCGGCCCGCACCGCGCCGGCCAGGAGGTTCCGCGCGGCGTCGTCGGGCGGCAGGCCGGGACCGAGGACCCAGGTGGCGCGCCGCGCATCCCCCAGCAGCGCCTCGGCGGGTGGGTCAGCGACGATCGCCCCCGGCTCTCCCGTGCGGAAGGCCGCCGCCGCCCCGCCCGAGAGGGCGGCCAGCGTCACCAGCCCCGCCCCGGCCCGCCGCGCGGCCCCTGCCGCCAGGCGCGCCGCCCCGGACATGGCACCGCCGGCCACCACCACATGGCCGCGCCGGTACTTGTGCCCGGCGGGGTCCTCGGGCGGCAGGTGCCAGAGACCGGGGGCGTTGCGGAAGCTCCGCTCCCCTTCCCCCGCCAGCGCTGCGGCGAGCGCCTCCTCCGGCAGGCCGATATCGGCTAGGTGCAGCTCGCCGCAGAGGAGCCGCCCGGGGAGGAGGAGATGCCCGGGCTTCAGTCGGGCGAAGGTCACGGTCAGCGCGGCCGGGACCGCCTCCCCCAGCGGCTGCCCGGTCGCGCCGTCAAGACCGCTCGGCACGTCCACGGCCAGCACGGGGCCGCCCGCGGCTCGCAGCATCTCTAGCGCCCCGGTCGCGAGGGGGCGGGATGGGGCGCCACCGAGCAACGCATCAATCACCAACCCCGCCCGCGCAGCCTCCTCCGGGTGGAAGGGTAGCACCGGACCGCGCCAGCGCGCGGCTGCCTTCGCCGCCGGTCCGCCAGGCGCGGGCGCCGCCATGAAGGAGACGGCGACCGGCCACCCCGCCCCTTCCAGCAGCCGCGCCGCGACCAGCCCGTCGCCGCCATTGTTGCCCGGCCCCGCCAGGACCAGCGTGCGGCAGGGGCGGAAGCGCGCCATGGCGGCCCGGGCCACCGCCCTGCCCGCGGCCTCCATCAGCCGTGCCACCGGCACAGGAGAGGCCGCGTCCGCCCGCGCCATCGCGGCGGGGGTGAGAAGGTCGAGCGGCCAGTCAGGCCGGGGCGAGCCGCCCCTGCCGCCCGCCCCGCCGAAAAGGCGAGCCGGAGGGAGCGGGGCGTGGCGACGATGGGCGGGGAAAGGGTCGGGCATGCCCCGTGAACGCTATCCCGGCGAAGACTATTCAAGGAGACCCGTGACGCGGTGCAGCGCCGCGCGCCGAAACCGGTCTAGGCTCCCCAGCGAATCGGCAAGGGGCATGTGACATGGCCTTCGTAGTGGCGGTGGCGCAGCGCAAGGGCGGGGCGGGCAAGTCCACCGTCGCGGCCAACCTGGCCGTGGCGCTGGCCGAGAGCGGGGCGCGGACATCCCTGCTGGACACGGACCCTCAGGCTAGCCTCACGCGCTGGCACTCCCTGCGCCCGGCCACCGCCCGCGGGCTCGACTTCTCCAGCCCCTCCGGCTGGCGCGTTCCCCAGGCGGTGGCGCGGCTGCGGGAGCGGCACGACTTCGTCGTGCTGGACACGCCACCCCACGCTGATACGGACAGCCGCGTGGCGATGCGCTCGGCGGACCTCGTGCTCATCCCCCTCCAGCCCTCCATGCCCGACCTCTGGGCGATGGAGGCGACGCTGGAGGTCGCGGCGGCCGAACGGCGCGCGGTGGCCCTCATGCTTAACCGCGTCCCCGCCCAGGGAAAGGCCGCCCAGGAGGTCGCCCAGGCGCTGCGGGACCGAAAGCTGCCCCTGCTCGACGCCTCCTTCGGCAACCGCACCGCCTTCGCCGCCGCCTTCGCCGAGGGCCTCGGGGCCGCCGAATCCGCGCCCCGCAGCCAAGCCGCCACGGAGGCGCGGGCGCTGGCTCAGGCGGTCCTGCGCGAGAGCCGGTAGAGGGCCCTCAGGCCGGCGCCCGCGAGACCTCCATCCGCCAAAGCGCCAGCCCCGCCCCGGCCAGGAGGAGGAAACCCGCGAGGTCCCAGAGATCCGGCACCTCTCCCCAGAGGAGCACGCCGATGGAGGTGGTCCAGAGGATGGCGGAGTACTCGAAGGGCGCGAGGAGCGTGGTGTCCGCGGAGCGGTAGGCCGCCGTCATCAGCAGCTGCGCCCCGACGGAGACGAGGCCGACGACCAGTAGCAGCCCCCACTGCCCCGGCGTGGGCGGCACCCAGCCCGGCAACGCCGCCAACCCCGAGACGAGCGCGGCGCCGATGGCGAACCAGAGCACGATGGTGATGCCCGCCTCCCCCGCCTCGCCCATGCGGCGGATCGAGACCATCGCATAAGCCCAGCCGAGCGCCCCCGCCAGCACGCTCCCGACCGCCAGGGGATGGAGCGGCCCGCCGCCCCCGGGCTGGACCATCAGCAGCACCCCGGCGAAGCCGACCAGCACCACCCCCAGCCGCGCCCACCCCACCCTCTCCCGCAGAAGGAGGACGGAAAGGCCGGTGAGGAAGAGCGGCATGGTGAAGTTGAGCGCCGTCACCGTCGCCAGCGGCAGGTGCGCGTAGCCGAAGAAGGAGCCGTACATTCCCATCAGCCCGCCCACCATCCGCTCGATGTGGCGGGCGGGATGGCGCGTCCGCAGGGCCGCCCGCAGCCCGCCCGGCGCGGTGAGCGCGGCCAGCACCAGGATGGCCGGCAGGGCGAGGAGGTTGCGGAAGAAGACGAGCTCGGAGAGCGGGACAGCCCCCTGCAGGCCCTTCACCGCGGCGGCCGCGAGGGCGAAGAGGCCGGCCGAGGCGGTGACGCAGCCGATGGCGCGGGCCCTCGCGGCGCGCTGGCCGCGCGTCTCGTCGGGCATGGGCGGGGACTTCATGGGGCGGGGCTTCGCGTGACCTGGCGGCCATTCTCCGGAGAGGCGGGCCGGCCGCAACCCTCGGCGGCCTTCTTTTCCGTGCGGACCGCCATGCCCGGGGACCATGGCTAGGGGCGATACCCAAGCCGGGCGTTCCGCTGTAGCGTCCGGCCCCGCATGAACGAGCAGCGCGGCGCGGTCCGCATCCCTCTCCCCAGGCGCCCGGTCAAGGCCCCGCCCATCCCGCCCCATCCACTCTACGAGCCCGAGACCGATGAGGTCGTCTGGAACGGCCGGTATCCCGTCCAGCGCGTGCGCTTCCGCTTCCGCAAGCGGGACGGCAGCCTTTCGGGTCCCCTGACCTGGGAGCTGCTGCGCCGCGGGCAAGGAACAGTGATCCTGCCCTGGGATCCCGTGACGGACCGAATCGCCCTCATCGAGCAGTTCCGCCTCCCCGCCCTCGCCGCCGGGGAGGAGCCGCGCGTGACGGAGCTGCCGGCCGGGCTGGTGGACCCGGGCGAGGACCCCCGCGAGACCGCCCGGCGCGAGCTGGAGGAGGAGACGGGCCTGCTTGCCTCGCGCATCGAGGCGATCGGGACCTACATGCTCGCCCAGGGCTCCTGCGACGAGCGCGTCCATTTCCACATCGCCCGCGTTTCCCTGGAAGGGGCGCGCAACCGGACGGGCGGCCTCGCCAGTGAGGGGGAGGAGACCATCGTCCGCGTTGTGGACGCGGCGGAGGCCTTCGCCATGGTCGCCGTGAACCGCATCCGCAACGCGCCCACCGCCCTCGCCCTGCTCTGGTTCCAGGTGAACCACGCCCGACTGAAGAAGGAATGGACGCCATGACGCGTAGCCGCGCCCTGTTCCGGGAGGACGCCTATGCCGCGGAGAACCGCGCGACCGTCCTCGACGCCTCCGAGGCCGGGGTGATCCTCGACGCCAGCGTCTTCTACCCCCGCGCCGGCGGGCAGCCGGGCGACACCGGCACGATTAGCTGGGACGGCGGCGAGACGGCGGTGGCCGACACGGTGAAGGCGCCGGACGGCTCCGCCCTGCACCTCCCCGCCCCCGGCGCCGCCCTCCCCCCCGTGGGTGCGCAGGTCGTCGCACGGCTGGACTGGAACCGGCGCCACCGGCACATGCGGATGCACACCACCCTGCACCTGCTCTGCGCCGCCATGCCCGGCATATTCGCCACCGGCAACCAGATCGGCGCCGAGAAGTCCCGCCTGGACTTCGACCTCCCCGACCCTCCCGCGAAGGACTGGGTGACGGAGCGGCTGAACGAGCTGATCGCCGGGGACCACCCGATCGGCGAGCGCTGGATCAGCGAGGCGGAGCTGGACGCCAATCCCGGCCTCGTCCGCACCCTTTCCGTCCAGCCGCCGCGGGGCGCGGGGCAGGTACGGCTGGTGCGGATCGGCACGGAGGAGGCGCCGGTGGACCTCCAGCCCTGCGGCGGCACGCATGTGCGCGGCACCGGCGAGATCGGGCGCGTGGAGGTGGTAAAGATGGAAAGCAAGGGCAAGCAGAACCGGCGCATCCACATCGTGCTGGCGGAGGGCTGATCGTGAGTGACACCATGGACGCAATCGTCTCGACGGAATGGCTGGCGGGGGAGCTGGGCAAGCCTGACCTCGTGGTGCTCGACTGCTCGCTGATCCTGCCCGGCGAGCCCGGCAACAAGCGGGAGAACTTCCTCGCCGCCCACATCCCCAGCGCCCGCTACTTCGACGTGGACCTCTTCGCCGATCCCGACACGGACCTGCCGCACATGGTCCCGACGCCCGCGCGCTTCGCGAGGCTGGCCGGCGCGCTCGGCATCTGCAACGGAAGCCGCGTCGTCTTCTACGACCAGGCGCACGGGCTGCGCGCCGCCGCGCGGGGCTGGTGGCTGATGCGGCTGATGGGGCATGAGGCCGCCTATGTGCTCGATGGCGGGCTGCCCAAGTGGAAGCGGGAGGGACGGCCGGTGGAATCCGGCGAGCCGCCCGCGCCGACCGCCGCCACCTTCGTTCCCGATTTCCGCACGGACCGGCTGCGCGGCATCGGCGACATCAAGCGCATCGTCCGCCAGGGCGGGGGCGAGGCGCTGATCCTGGACGCGCGCTCGGCCGGCCGCTTCGACGGCACGGCGCCGGAACCCCGCGCGGGCCTGCCCAGCGGCCACATGCCGGGGGCGGCGAACATCCCCTTCACCGACCTGCTGGCGCCCGGCGGCACAATGCTGCCCCCTGAGGCGCTGCGCACCCGTTTCGAGCGGGCGGGGGTGGAGGCGGAACGGCCCACCATCCTCTCCTGCGGCTCGGGCGTGACGGCCTGCGTGCTCGCCCTCGGGCTGGTGCGCGCCGGGCTGCCCGAGGGCTCGGTTTATGACGGTTCCTGGACGGAATGGGCGCTGCGGCCCGAGACGCCCAAGGCTACGGGGAGCGCCGCCTGATGGCCGACCAGGACGACACGACGCTTGGCTTCGCCACCCGCATGTCCCATCACGGGCGCGCGGGCGCGCGGGTGCACGGCTTCGTCAACCCGCCCGTCCATCGGGGCTCCACCGTGCTCTTCCCGGACTGCGAGTCCCGCAAGGCAGCGGGGAAGCAGCGCTACGAGCAGGTGCTCACCTACGGCACCGCCGGCGGGCCGACCCACCACATGCTCGAGAACATGATCGCCGAGATCGAGGGCGGCACGCGCACCCTGATCGTCGGCACCGGCCTCGCTGCCGTGATGGTGCCGCTGCTGGCCTATTTGAAGGCAGGGGACCACTGCCTCATGCCCGACAGCGTCTACGGCCCCGCGCGCAACCTGGCCGACGGGCTCATGACGGGCTTTGGGATTGAGACGACCTATTACGATCCGCTGGTGGACGAGGCGGCGACGCGTGCGCTCATCCGCCCGAACACGAAAGTCGTTTATACCGAGAGCCCGGGCAGCCACACCTTCGAGGTGCAGGACATCCCCGCCATCGCCCGCGCCGCCCATGCGGCGGGCGCGAAGGTGCTGATGGACAACACATGGGGCTTTCACAACTTCCAGCCCTTCGCCCACGGCGTGGACGTCTCCATCCAGGCGCTGACGAAGTATGCGGGAGGGCACTCGGACATCCTCCTCGGCAGCGTCGCGGTGAACACGCCGGAGGACTGGAGCATCGTGAAGGGGGCGGCGAACCAACTCGGCCAGTTCGCCAGCCCAGACGACTGCTGGCTCTGCCTGCGCGGCCTACGCACCCTACCCGTGCGGCTTAAGGCCCAGGCGGAGAACGGGTTGGAGGTTGCCCGCTGGCTGGAGGGGCGGCCTGAGGTGCTGCGGCTGCTCCACCCCGCCCTGCCCTCTCATCCCCAGCACGCGCTCTACGCCCGCGACTTCGCCGGGGCCTGCAGCCTCTTCGGCGTGGTGCTACAGCCCCGCTACACCGATGCGGATGCCGAGGCCGTGGTGGACGCGCTCTCGCTCTTCGGGATCGGCGCCTCCTGGGGCGGGTATGAGAGCCTCGCCCTCCCGACTGCGCCCTCCATCACCCGCACCGCGACCGACCCGCGCGACTTCGGCGGGCCGATCATCCGGCTGCATATCGGGCTGGAGGATACGGCGGATCTGATCGCCGATCTCGCTCAGGCGCTGGAGCGGCTGCCTCGCTGAGACTGGTGCGTTCACCGCAAGGGGCGGCCTACTGACACCGGACCGGGTGTTGGCTTCTTCCGGTCTAGATTGTACAGGGCGCCTGCTCCGCACCGGGGCGCGGCCGGAACAGGTTGCCAGAAGGAGCGCCGGGTAACGATGGATTTGAAGGAGGAAGAAATTCTCGGCGACCGCATCGCCGAGCACTGGTACTACCGGGCCAAGGCGAACGCCATGCTGCGGGTCAGCGGCGATGATTTGCGGCACGTCGTCGATGTCGGCGCGGGCTCGGGCTTCTTTTCCCGTATCCTTCTCTCCCGCGGAGCCGACCGGGCGACCCTGATCGACCCCGGTTATCCTGAGGACCGGGACGGGACGCATGAGGGCAAGCCGCTGCGCTTCCGGCGCCAGGGCGATGCCTCAGACGCCTCGCTCGTACTCATGATGGACGTCCTCGAGCACGTCGAGGACGATGTCGGCCTCGCGCGCGAGTACATCGCATCCGCCCGGCCCGGTACGCGCTTCATCATCACCGTCCCGGCCTTCCAGTGGCTCTGGAGCGGACATGACGAGTTCCTCGAGCACTTTCGTCGCTATGACCTTCGGCAGATCTCCGATGTCCTGACCAGGGCGGGGCTCCGGGTGGATGGCGGCCGCTATCTCTACGGCTTGCTGATGCCGCTCGTCATGGCTAGCCGCCTTCCTCAGCGCCTCCTCGGACGTAAGAGCGAGCCAAAGAGCCAGATGCGGGAATTCGGCCCTGTGATGAACACCGCCTTCGCCGCGGTCTGTGCCGCGGAAGCGATGCTGCCCTGGAACCGAGCGGCGGGCCTGACAGCCATGGTTTGGGGAACTGTTCCAGGGAGCAGGGCGGAACCCGCGTAGACCTGAAGTACCCGAATTCGGGGACTCGCGGTTCGCTCGACGGCGAGGCCTTGGGCCACCGCTCGCCGCCTAATGCGAGCAGCGACCTGATGGGGGTCAGACATACAGGGGCACTCGCCCGTCCGGTCTGCCGCTCAAACCGATCACCGTCCCTAGTGACGACACGATGTTCCAAACGCGGTCGCCCCCTGGGCATCCAAGAAAGCCCCTCCGATGAATAGTTCGCGCGAGTGCTGGGGCACAGGGCTCCTGTCCTACGGCTTGGCAGCACTCGCCGGCATCGCGATGGCCGCTTGGCTTTTTCCGGCCTCCTTCCTCTTCCCCGCCCCCCAAAGCGTGCTAGCCGGTGACGCGATCACCCATGCGATCGGCCAGCGCTACTTCATCGCGGAGCCGTGGCATTGGCCGCCTCTCTGGATCCGTAACGTGATGCCCCCGGGCGTCCCGATCGGGTTCATGGATGCCATCCCGCTTCTCGCCATTCTGCTGAAGATTGGAAGAGAGCTTCTTCCACCGGCATTCCACGGCATCGGGCTCTGGTACGGGATCGCCTGGATCTTGCAGCCCGTAGCCGCGGTCTTCTGCATCCGGTGCGCTGGCGAGCGCCGTCTGCTACCCTGCCTAGCCTTCGCGGTCATGGCGGTGAGCATACCGGCGTGGTGGGCACGCTACGGGCATGCAGCGCTGACAGGACACTTTGTCCTGCTTTTCGGCCTTGGCCTCTACTTCCGGCTCCTCTCCCCGAAGCCGGTTCGCGCGTGGGTAGGCGCCCTCGTGCTCGTCTTATGCGCCTTGCTCATCCATCCTTACCTGCTCGCCATGAGCTTAGCGCTTATAATTGCGGCGCCGGCCACGCTCGTCTGGCGCACGATCTTCGATCTCTCCCAGCGGGCACCGTACGGTTCGGCAGGCAAGCAGTGGGAGCGCTGGCGGCCGGGCATCCTGTCCATCGTGTCGGGGCTGCTGGTGCTCGCTACTGTGGCTGCTCTCAGCCGCGCTCTTGGATACAGTGAAAATTACGGCACCGAGACGTCCATTAGCGACAGCTCCGGCCACAAAGGTTATGGCATTTACAGCCTCAACATCCTCTCTCCCATCTGGCCATTCCTATCGGGACTGCTGCCGAATCCATCCGACTTTGTCCATATCAGCTCGGCCGCGGGTTTCGAAGGTTACAACTGGTTGGGATTAGGGCTGATCCTCTCGGTTGTTCTCGGCATCCTCCTTCGCCCGAGGGACGTCACCCGAGCCCTTCATCGTCATGCAGGGCTCGTCATGGGGCTGGTCATCCTCACCGGCCTCGCAATCACGACGCGCGCGGGTTTCGGCAGCAAGGTTCTCTTCGATCTGGGCCAGCCGCCACAGGCGCTCTTACAGTTTCGCGCCAGCGGACGGCTGTTCTGGCCCGTTGCATACACTCTCGCACTCGCTGGTATCCTCATCTTGGCACGTCTTCGGGCAAGGCCTCTGTGGGTGGCGGCCCTTCTCCTGATTCCGGCGGTGCAGTGGGTGGATGCTGGACCGCTCCGGGTCCGTCTGCACGAATTGGTGCGCACCGACACCACTCTGGTGCCGGAGGCGGAGGCACTCCGCGGAATACTGCCCAGTGTGCGTGTGGTGACCGTTCTGCCGTCCTACTACTGCAGCGGTGGCGGACCGGATGCGCAGTATAGCGAACTCTTTCTTCAACTACTCGGAGTCGTCTCTGAGCGAATTTTGCCGGTGAACACGGGATATGTCGGCAGACAGCCGCGCCCCCTCGACTGTCGCAACGATCTCGCCCTTGCGGCAACGCCGCTGCAGTCAGGAGAGGTCCGGATCTTTACCAGACCGGACGGCGACGCGGCGGTGGCGCTGGGGCACGGGAGACAGCATGATTGCGCCAGGGTGGGGCGGGTCGTCTTCTGCCGTTCGCCCGGGGAAGACCTACCAATCGTCCCGGCGCCGAGCCTCGCAGCGGGGTTGAGCTTCGCGGCCGGCGGGAGCGGTCTGCAGACGCTGATGGATGGGTGGTACACGCCTGAGGAAGCCTGGACTTGGTCCAGGGGACAGCGTGCCAGCTTGGTGTTGCGGCAGAGGACGGAGGCGGATGACCCCCTCCGTTTGGAGTTGCAGCTGGTCGGTTTCGCGCCGCCGAGCCGCGAGGCGCAACGCGTAAGGATCAGCGCGAACGGCGAGGCGGTTGCTGAATGGGAGATACCGCACATGAGACTGTCCTCCCGTAACCTGGATGTGCCTGCCGGTCAGGGGCCTGTCGTGCTGGAATTCAGCTTCGAGACGCCCTCCTCGCCGCGTGAGCATGGCATAAGCGCCGATCCCCGCCTCCTCGCCATGGCACTGCGAAGCATGCGGTTGAGGCAACGCTGACGATGAGCGCCAAGCGGATCGCGTTCCCGTCCGGCGTCGGTTCCGGCTGCGCCGGGAGTTCTGCTTACCCCCCTGCATCCCCGGCCGCGACATACCGCTCCACCACATAGAGTGGGCGCCGCTTCACCTCGTTGAAAATGCGGCCAAGATACTCGCCCATGATGCCGAGGGTGATGAGCTGCACCCCGCCCAGGAACAGCACCACCGCCATCAGGCTGGGATAGCCCGGCACCGGATCGCCGTTGATGAGGGTGTTCATCACTACCCGGAGCATGAGGACAATGGCGAGGACAGCAGTGACGAAGCCGAGGTAGGTGGCCGCGATGAGAGGCGCGGTAGTGAAGGAGGTGATGCCCTCGATGGAGAGGTTCCAGAGCCGCCAGTAGTTCCACTTCGTCTCCCCCGCGGCGCGCGGCGCGCGGTCGTAGTACACGGCGCGCGAGGGAAAGCCGATCCAGGCGAACAGGCCCTTCATGAACCGGTGCTGCTCCCGCAGGCGCAGGAGGGCGTCCAGCGCGCGGCGGCTCATCAGCCGGAAGTCCCCGGTATCGGCGGGGATGTTGATGCGTCCGGACGCTCGGCCGATGACGCGGTAGAAGAGGCTCGCCGTGCCGCGCTTGAGCCAACCCTCCCCCTTGCGGGACCGGCGCGTCGCGTAGACGACGTCCACCCCCTCGCGCCAGACGGCCACGAGTTTGGGGATGACCTCGGGCGGGTCCTGAAGATCGGCATCGATGACCACCACGGCGCCGCTCGCCCGGGCATGGTCCAGCCCGGCGGTCAGCGCGATCTCCTTGCCAAAGTTGCGGCTGAGATTGACGATGGACACCCGCGGATCCGCGTCGCGGAGGGCGAACATCGTCGAGAGCGTCGCGTCCCACGACCCATCATTGACGTAAACGACCTCGTAGGAGCCCCCGAGCCCG
Source organism: Roseomonas sp. GCM10028921 (assembly GCA_042666135.1). Taxonomy (GTDB): domain Bacteria; phylum Pseudomonadota; class Alphaproteobacteria; order Acetobacterales; family Acetobacteraceae; genus Roseomonas. The sequence goes on from JBHTFH010000001.1 coordinate 192,747, forward strand.
GCCATCACGGCGGTGAGCCGGGCGTGGAAGGAGGAGAGCACCTCGGCCTCATTATAGGCCGGGGCCACGATGCTCAGCTCCGGAATATTCAGCTCCGGAACGCTCAAATCAGGGAGGGGCGCCGCCTGGTCGTCGAGGCGTTGATCCGGGGTCATGCAGGACGGATGGTCCATGGGTTGCCGCGCGCCGATATCAGGGATCGGCGAGAAGGCAAATAACTTCCTATTGCCCTACCCGATCTGGAGAGCCTGCCGGGGCCGCTCCTGTTCCTCCGCGCCGGGAACCGCGGCCGCCTCCGCGCACTCCTGCCGCCGCCCGAGCCAGAAGCTCAGCCCCAGCCACAGGACCGAGAGCGGCACGGCGAGGATGGAGATCCCCGTCATCGTCAGCCCCAGCCCGATCAGCCCAGCATAGGCCCAACTCGCCACCTGGTCCCCGCCGCGATAGACGACGGTGTCGATGAAATTCTTCGCCTTGTAGCGGTCCTCCCGCGGAACGGAGGTGAAGAGGACCTCCCGCGCCGGGCGGGCGAGGGCGAAGTTGCTCACTCGGCGCGCGACCTGCACCGCGACAAAGGCGCCCACCGTGGGCGCGGCCGCGAGCGCGGTGAACCCCGCGATGCTGACCAGGGGCAGGGCGCAGAGGGTGAGCGCGACGCCGATCCAGCCCATCAGCCTCCCCGTCAGGAAGAGCTGGAAGGCCAGCGTCAGCACGTTCACCCAGAAGTCGATGTTCGCGAAGAAGGCCGTACGCGCCGCACGGCTCGGGAAGTTCGCCTCCGCGATCGTCGCCTGCTGAAAGTAGAGGAAGGTGTTGGTGACTGCGTAGAGGAGGATGAAGACCCCGATGCCGAGCAGGTAGGGGGAGCGGAAGGTGTGCGTCATCCCGGCGAAGATGCCGCCGCCCACCGCCTTGTGCGGGTCGTCCCCCTTCGTTGGGCGACCGAAGGCATCGCTGACGTGCGAGAGCCGCCGGGACGCGAAGACCGCGACCTCCAGCAGCAGGATCGAGGCGAGAAGCAGCGGGTACTGGCCGAGATGCTCGACGAAGCCCGAGGTGAGGGCCGAGCCCGCGATTCCGCCGAGTGTGGCCCCGGCAGCGAGGAAGCCGAAGAGGCGCTTGCCCTGCTCCGCGTCGAACACGTCCACGACGAAGGACCAGAAGACGGAGACGACGAAGAGGTTGAAGACGGAGACCCAGATAAAGAAGGCGCGCCCGATCCAGACCTGGGCTTCCGGCGGCGCCGCGGCGAGCAGTGCCATGAAGCCGAGCAGGTTGAGCATGAAGAACCGGTAGGAGATGGCGATGAAGCGCTCCCTCGGCCATCGCCGCACGGCGAAGGCGAAGAGCGGGTTGGCCGCGAGCATCGCCAGCAGCGTGCCCGTGAAGAGCCAGGGCAGGTTACGCACCCCGCCGGCCACGCCCATCTCGTCCCGGATGGGGCGGAGCACGTAGTAGGCGAGAAAGAGCGCGAAGACGTAGAGCCAGGACCAGGCCAGCGCCCGCGCCTCGCCCGGGCGGAGGTCGATCAGCCGGCCGAGGGCGTTGCGCAGCGGCCCGCCCCCTGCGTTAGAGGCCATCGATGAGGGCTTCCATCCGCCGGCGCATCGCCGCGTCCGGCATGCGGCCCATGGCGGCGCGGAGGTTGTCGTCGACGTAGCGGGGCTGGGCCATGCCGGGCACGGCGCAGGTCACGGCCTCGTGCGAGACGAGGTATTTCAGCATGAACTGCGCCCAGCTCGTGCAGTCGATCTCGGCGGCCCAGTCCGGCAGGGGCTTGCCATCGGTGGCGCGGAAGACGCTGCCGCGGCCGAAGGGAAGGTTGATAAACACGGCCATGCCGCGCTCCCTCGCCAGGGGGATGATGCGCTCGGCGGCGTTGCGGTTGTCCAGAGCGTAGTCAATCTGGATGGCGTCCAGCGCCTCGCGCCGCATCATCGTCTCGAAGGCCTCGTACTGCCGGTCGAAGGAGGTGGTGGCGCCGACATAGCGGATGCGCCCGGCGGCCTTCAGCTCGCGCAGCGTGGCGAGTTGGTTTGTGATGTCGCGCAGGTTGTGGACGGCCAGGAGGTCGATGCGGTCGGTCCGCAGGTTGCGGAAGGACTGCTCGATCTGCTCCCGCCCGGCCTCCTTGTTGTCGGCGCCGACCTTCGTGCAGACGAAGAGGTCGCGCCGTATGTCCAGGTCGGCCACCAGCCCGCCCATGATGGCCTCGGCATTGCCGTAGGAGGGCGCGGTGTCCAGCACCGTGCCGCCGAGGGTGCGGAAGCGGCGGAAGGTGTCGCGCAGCGGGGCGATGTCGGCCTCGGTCCGCGCCTCCTCGTAGCGGCGGGCGGAACCGAGGCCGATCACGGGTATCATCTCGCCGGAGGAGGGGATCGGCTTTCGGATAAGCGCGGGAGCCTGCGCCCGGGCGTCCCCCGCCGCGAGGGCGGCGAGGCCGCCGCCCAATCCGGCCAGCACGGTTCGGCGGGTGGCATTCATGCGTCTTCTCCCTCGGCCCTGTTTGCTTCCGAATGGGGAGTGTTGCGCGAATGGGAAGGCCCGGAAACCCGACATGGCGCGGACCGCTCAGGCCGCGGCGGCGCAGGCCTCGCAGGTCCCCTCCACCTCCACCGTGGTCCGCGCCGGGCTGAACCCGGCCGCGCGCGCCGCGGCCGCGACGGCGGCCGCCACCGAATCGTCCGAGAGCTCCGCGGTGCGCCCGCAGTTCCGGCAGATCAGGAACTGGTGGGGATGCTCGTGGTCATGGCCCTGCGCGGCCTCGGTGCAGGGGATGAAGGCGTTCAGACGCTCGATCCGGTGGATCAGCCCCTGGGCGAGCAGGAAGTCCAGCGCGCGATAGACGGTGGGCGGCGCGGCCCCCGGGCGCTCGGCGCGCAACCGGTCCAGCAGGGCGTAGGCGCCGACCGGCTGCCCGGCCTCCAGCACCATCTCCAGCACGCGCCGGCGAAGCGGGGTGAGTTGCGCGCCACGGCGCAGGCAGGCGCTCTCCGCCTCGCGCAGCACGTCGGCTCTGTCCGCAGGCGGGTGATGATGGTGCTCGCCGTGGGGCATCCGGTCCTCAAGGGCGGCGCGCAGGACGCCGGCGCCGGCCCGCCCTATATAGGCCGCATGGCCACGCCTCCCAACCGCGCCCCTGACCATGTCCCCGGGGGTAGCACCGACCGCCCCGCCAACCTCGCCCCCTGGCACGCCCCCTCCCCCGAGGCCCGCGCCCGCTTCCTCGCCGCGCTCCGCCCGGACGCGAACGGGCTCGTCGCAGCCATCGCCCAGGCCGAGGGGACGGGGGAGGTGCTGATGCTCGCCTGGATGAATGCCGAGGCGGTGGAGGAGACCCTGATGACGGGGCGCGTGACCTATTACAGCCGCTCCCGGCGCAAGCTCTGGCGCAAGGGCGAGACCTCGGGCCAAGTGCAGCACCTCATCGACCTCCGGCTGGACTGCGACGGGGACGCGCTCCTCGCGACCGTGCGGCAGGACGGCGTCGCCTGCCACACCGGGCGCCGCTCCTGCTTCTCCTGGGGGCTGCGGGAGGGGGAGGTCGCGCCGCTGGAGCCCGTGCTGGCGGACCCGGCGGGGCTCTACGGCCGGGGCGGTTGACGCCCCGGCACCGGGGGCGCCTCCTGTCCGCCGCCACCGGAACGCGGGAGTCCCCATGCCGCTCACCATGCCCGAGGAGCTGGTTCTCCTCATGCTCGACGACAGCACCGGCCGGCTGAACGACACCGCCGGCCCCGCCTCGGGCTACGCCATGGCGGGCGCCGTGCTGGCGGAGTTGGCCCTGCGCGGGCGGATCGCTACGGGCCCGGACCGCCTCTCCGTCACCGATCCCTCGCCCACCGGCGACGCGCTGCTGGACCCCGTCCTCGCCCGCATCGCCGGGGACCCCGCCCCCTCGGCCGAGGAGGCGGAAATCCCCCAGGGCAGCCGGTGGTGGATCGAGACCCTGGCCACCGAGGGGGACGCGTTCCGCGAGGCCGTCCTCGCCCGGCTGGTCGGCCATGGCATCCTGCGGGAGGAGGAGGGCCGGTTCCTCTGGGTCTTCCCCGAGCGCCGCTACCCTGCCATCTCCGGCCGGGAGGAGCGCGAGGTGAAGGCGCGGCTGATGGCGGTTATATTCGAGGAGGAGGCGCCCGAGCCGCGGGACGCGCTGCTGATCGGCCTCTGCCGCGCCGCCGGCCTGCTGCCCCTGATCCTCGCGCCCGAGACGCTGGAAGCCGCCGAGCCCCGCATCGAGGCCGTCGCGAACACCGAGGAGCTTAGCCGGTCGCTCGGGGATGCGGTGCGTGACATCTTCGTCGAGATGGCGCGCTACACCCCGATCATGTAGCGCCGCTCAGCCGAAGCGAAGCTTCATCGCCAAGATGTAGGCCGAGAGCATCATTGTCGCGCCGTTGGCGATGATGAGCCCCTGGCTTCCGATTATCAGCCCGTAGGCCAGCCACAGCATCACGCCGGTGTTGAAGAGCAGCAGCATCGGCATGGAGAGGTCGCGCGCCGAGCGGGTGCGGTGCGTGCGAAGCACCTGCGGCACGAAGGAAACCGTGGTGAGAATCCCCGCCACCACGCCCAGCCACTCGACGCCGTCCATCTCGCCCAGACCCTACGCCCGCGCTTTCTCTTCCGCGCGGCCGGCCATCCGCCTATGCACCAGCCCATGTCGGAAATCCATCGCCCCGCCGGGGATGCCAGCGCGCCGCTGATCTACCTCGTTTCGGGGGAGGCATCGGGCGACGTGCTCGGCGCACGACTCCTGGCCCGCCTGCGCGCCATGCGCCCCGGCATCCGCGTCGCCGGGATCGGCGGCGAGCGCCTGGCCGAGCAGGGGGTGGAGAGCCTCTTCCCCATGCGGGAGCTGGCCCTGATGGGGTTGCTGGAGGTGCTGCCGAACCTCCGCTCCCTCGCCCGCCGCATGGACGAGACGGTTGCCGACATCGCCGCCCGGCGCCCCGCCGCCCTCGTGACCATCGACAGCCCGGGCTTCGCCCTGCGCCTGGCGAAGCGGGTGAAGCCCATGGGCATCCCGGTGATCCACTACGTCGCGCCGCAGGTCTGGGCTTGGCGCCAGGGGCGGGTGAAGGAGATGGTTCACCGGCTGGACCGGATCCTTGCCCTGCTGCCCTTCGAGCCGCCCTTCTTCGAGCGTGCGGGCATCCCCGTGACCTTCGTCGGGCATCCCGTGCTGGAGAGCGGCGCGGACCGGGGCGATGCGGCCCGCTTCCGCGCGGCCCACGGAATCCGCCCCGGCGAGCGCGTGGTGCTGGTGATGCCGGGCAGTCGGCGGACGGAGATCGCGCGGCTGCTACCGATCTTCGGGGAGGCCCTGCGGCTGCTCTCCGCCAGGGTGCCGGGCCTGCGCCCCGTCGTGCCTCTCGCCGGCCCGGTGGAGGAGGCGGTGCGGACCGCGGCCGCCGGCTGGTCCCCCGGCCCCATCCTCCTGCGCGGCGTGGAGGAGAAGCACGACGCCTTCGCCGCCGCGGAGGCCGGGCTGATAAAGTCCGGCACCTCCTCGCTGGAGGTGGCCCTGGCGGGGGTGCCGATGGTGGTGGGCTACCGTGTGAACCCCGTCACGGCGACCATCGCCCGGCGGCTCATCAAGGTGCGCTACGCGAGCATCGTGAACCTGCTGGCGGATGCGCCGGTGATCCCGGAACTTCTCCAGGGCGACTGCCGGCCCGACCGACTGGCCGGGGTGCTGGAGCGCCTGCTCGCGGGCGGGCCGGAAGCGGCGGCGCAGCGCGAGGGCTTCGCGCGGGTGACGTCGCTTCTCGCCCCCCCGGGGGGCGGTAGCCCGAGCGAGGCCGCGGCGCGTGCCGTGCTGGAGACCGCCGGGCTGGCCGCGCCATAGAAAAGGCGGCCGCGGCTGCCCGCGGCCCCCCTTCCCTTGCTCGCTGCCGGATCAGGTGCCAGCGGGGCGCGTCGGCATCGTGCCGTCCGTGGCCGTGGTGCCGGCGGTGCGCTCGTCCTCGACCTCCACCTCGGTGTGGCGGACGGTGTCGGAGACGGTCTGCTCGCGCTGCTCGGTCTCCTTGCGGATGACCAGCTCCTCCTTCACCCGGGCCTCCTTGGCGACGACGGCCTCCTCGGCGTGCTCGACCGCCTCGATGGTGCGCTCGCGGAAGGCGTCGTCCACGGCGGAGGCCGGCAGGTCCACGGGGCGGCGCTCTACGTGCACGTGCTCTTCGCGCAGCGATACGGTCTCGCTCACCGGGGTCTCGACGACATAGGAGCGCACGCGCACGCGGCCGCGATCCATCTCGCGCTTGCCGACGCGGAGCCGCTCCTCGACGATCGGGATGCGCTCCTCATTCGTGCGCCCGGCCGTGCCCGCGGTGGATTTGCCGGCCACCGAGCTGCCCGCCATCGAGGCGGTCTGGGCCGCTCTGGTCTCGGTCGTGCCTGTCTCGGTCGTGCCTGTCTCGGTCGTGCCGGTCTGGACCGTGCCGCCCGTCATGCCGGCGCCGGCCATGCCCGCGCCCGCCATGCCGCTGCCCATCTCACCCATGCCGGTCGTTCCCATGCCGGTTGTTCCCATGCCGGTTGTCCCGACGGCGGGGGTGGAGGTGCCGCCCATGGTGCCCGCGCCGACCGCCGCGGAGCTGTTCATCGGCATGCCCGTGCCGGCGGAGGCATCCGTGCCGGTTGCCTGGTAGCCCGACCAGCCGGAAGAGCGCCACTCGGCCTCGCGGGTATCCAGGTCCACCGCGCCGTGCTCCTCGAACACGTCGAGAGCGTGGTCGATCAGCGCGTCGTCCACCTCCGCCGAGACGACATAGCCGCCGCGGCGGATGCCCTCGGAATAGGAGTAGCGGTCCTCGTCGGGGATGAAGAGGCTGCCCAGCGAGGCCCAGAAGCCCTGGCCCTCACCGCTGGACGCGCCCGTCGAGGCGGTGGACTGCCCCTCGGTCGCGCCGTGAATGTGGATGCGTGCGGGATCAATCCCGTCATGGGAGCGGAGATGGGTCGCGACGGCCTGCGCCTCGCTTATCGAATCGAACAGGCCTGTGATCGTACGGGTCATGGCAACTCCTTTTTCCACCGGGGCGGAACTCTGGTTCTCGAACTTGGGCCCGGTCTCAGGACCCCGTTGCGTCCCGGGCGGGCTGCACCCGCTCCACGGCCGCGTGCTGTACCCGGCGTGTCGCCGGCTGCTCGACCTCGATCTCCGCGCTCACCACGCGGAGATGGATCTCCTCCCTGAGAACGAGGCGCTTCTCGACGACGAGGACCTCTTCGACGACGGGGATGATCAGCAGGTCGCCTTCCTGCCGGACGCGCGGGACCTCGGTCACGGTCTGCCCGACCGGCTTTCGCTCCACCTCGGCATGCCGGGTGCGGAGCGTCTCGCGCAGGATCTCCTCCTGCACCTCGGTGGTGAGGGAAACGCGCACGCGCCCGGTTTCCACCAGGCGCTTGTCCACGCGCAGGGTCTCTTCCACGATCGGAATCACCGTCTCGGCGGGGGCCTCGTCCGGCATATCAACCTCTTCGTGGAACGCCTTGAAAACGGCTGTTCCACCCAGGGGTTGCAGATCGTCCGGGAAAGGAGCCGTTACAGCGCGTGGCGCTTGGGCCGGGCCTTCCTGCGCAACTCCGCCAGATCCGCCTCTTCCCGCGCCGCGTTGCGCAACAGGGCCTCCTGACCCCAGCGGTACTGGGGCGGGCAGGCCGTGCGCACGCCGTAGCGCGCCGCCGCGTGGAGGGTGAAGGCGGGATCCACCAGATGCGGCCGGGCGAGCGCCACGAGATCGGCCCGGCCCGCCGCCAGGATGGTGTTCACCTGGTCCGCGCTGGTGATGCTGCCGACGCAGATGGTCGCGACCTTCGCCTCGTTGCGGATCAGGTCGGACCAGGGAACCTGGAACATGCGCCCGAAATGCGGGGCGCTGCCTGCGACTGTCTGGCCGGTGGAGACGTCCAGCAGGTCGCAGCCCTCATCGGCGAAGGCGCGGGCGATGGCGAGCGTCTCCTCATCCGTCACGCCGCCCTCAGCCCAGTCGGTCGCGGAGACGCGCACGCTTATCGGCCGGTCGGCCGGCCAGGCGGCGCGGAGGGCGCGGTAGACCTCCAGCGGGTAGCGCAGGCGGTTCTCCAGGCTGCCGCCATACTCGTCCGTGCGGTGGTTGGTCAGCGGCGAGAGGAAGCTTGCCATCAGGTAGCCGTGGGCGCAGTGGAATTCGAGCATGTCGAACCCCGCCCGCGCGCCCCGACGCGCCGCGGCCACGAAGTCATCCCGCACGCTGTCCATCTCCGCGCGGGTGATCTCACGCGGGACCTGACTGTTCGGGAAATAGGGCTGGGCGCTGGCCGAGACGATGGGCCAGGCCCCCTCCTCCAGCGGCTGGTCCATCCCCTCCCACATCAGCCGCGTCGCCCCCTTCTGCCCGGCATGACCGAGCTGGAGGGCGATGCGGCTTTCCCCATGGGCGTGCACGAAATCGACGATCCGCTTCCAAGCCGCTTCCTGGGCATCGTTCCAGAGACCCGTGCAGCCGGGGGTGATCCGCGCTTCCGGGGAGACGCAGGTCATCTCGGTGAAGATGAGGCCCGCGCCGCCCGTCGCGCGCGCGCCGTAATGCATGAGGTGCCAGTCGTCCGGCATGCCGTCCCTGGCCGAGTACTGGCACATGGGCGAGACGACGACGCGGTTCGGCAGCGTCATCCCGCGCAGGCGAAACGGCTGGAACATGGGCGGGGCGCCGCGCTGCGCCGGCAAACCTGCCGCGCGCACCTCCTCTTCAAAGAGATCGCGCGACTCTTCCACGAACTCCGGCGCGCGGAGGGCGAGGTTGTCCCAGGTGATCGCCTTGGACCGCGTCATCACGCCGAAGGCGAAGCGCGTCGCCGGCATGTCCCAGAAACGGTCGAGATGCTCGAACCAGACGAGGGAAACGTCGGCCGCGTGCTGGGTCTTCTCGACATCCTCACGCCGGCCGGATTCGAAGCGCGTCAGCACCGCCTCGACATCATCGGCTGCTGGGCCGCCTTTCATGAAGGCCGCATGGAGCGCGATCGCGTCCTCCATCGCCAGCTTCGTGCCCGAGCCGATGGAGTAGTGCGCCGTTGCCTTGGCATCGCCGAGCAGCACGACATTGCCCCTGGACCAGCGCTTGCAGCGCAGCATCGGGAACTGCCGCCACATGCTGCGGTTCGTGATGAGCCGGTGCCCCTGCAGCTCCTCGGCGAAGACCCCCTCCATGAAAGCGGCGCTCGCCGCCTCGTCCATCACGCCGAGGCCCGCGCGCTCAAAGGTGGCGGGATCGGTCTCCAGCACCCAGGTGCTCGCGCCCTTCTCGTATTGGTAGCAATGGGCGATGAAGATGCCCTCGGGACGCTCCTTGAAGAAAAAGGTGAAGGCGTCGAAGGGGCGGGTGCTGCCCGTCCAGGCGAAGCGGTTCGGGCGGAGATCCACCTCGGGCGCGAAGTGCTGGCTGTCGCGCTGGCGGACAGGGCTGTTGATGCCGTCCGCGGCCACGATCAGGTCCGCATCGGGGAAGTTCTCGGGCGTCGCCTCACGCCCGAACTCCATCTCCACGCCCAACTCGCGCGCGCGGTCCTGGAGCAGCATCAGCAGCGTGCGGCGGGAGCAGCCGCAGAAGCCGTTGCCACGGATCCGGTGGGCGGCGCCCGTGCCGTCGATGCGGTTGGTGACGATCTCGATGTCGTCCCAGTAGGCGAAGGCCCGGGTGATCGCCTCGTATGAGGGGCGGTCCGCGCGCTCAAAGGTCTCCAGCGTTTGGTCGCTGAACACGACGCCGAAGCCGAAGGTGTCGTCCGCGCGGTTGCGCTCCACCACTGTCACCCGCGCCTCCGGGCGGTCGCGCTTCATCAGGATGGCGAAGTAGAGGCCGGCAGGGCCGCCGCCGATCACCGCGATCCGCATGGGGAAGCCTCCTCTCTGGAACCCGGGATAGTTTAGGCTTCAACTTTTCGGGCGTTCAACAGGCTTGCGGCGGCCGACGAAAACATTTTAGGCTTCAAGGATCGAGGCGGCATCGGATGAGCGGCTTGAGGGATCGGCACGCGATCGTGACGGGAGGTGGATCGGGCATCGGCCTGGCCGTCGCCGCCGCGCTCACCGGGGCGGGCGCCCGCGTCACCGCGATCGGCCGCCGCGAGGGCCCGCTCCGCGCCGCGGTGGAGGCCGGATATGCGGCTGGCTTCGAGACCGCCGATGTCACGGCCGAGGGCGCCTTCGCCGCGACAATCTCCCGCTGCGGCCCACCCGCCATCCTGGTGAACGCCGCGGGTGCGGCGGAGAGCGCGCCCTTCCTGCAGACCGGCGACGATCTCTGGGACCGCATGCTGCGCGTGAACCTGCTCGGCACCGCTTCCGCCACGCGCGCCGTGCTTCCGGCTATGCTGGCCGAGGGCTGGGGCCGCGTGGTGAACATCGCCTCCACGGCTGCGCTGCGTGGCTATCCCTATGTCACCGCTTACACCGCCGCGAAGCACGGGCTGCTCGGCCTGACCCGGGCCCTCGCGCTAGAGGTGGCAACAAAGGGCGTCACCGTGAACGCGGTCTGCCCCGGCTTCACCGAGACCGACCTCGTCGCCGAGAGCGTCGCCCGGATCAAGGAGAAGACCGGCCGCGGCGAGGCCGCGGCGCGGGCCGAGCTGGCCCGGCACAACCCGCAGGGCCGGCTGGTGCAGCCGCACGAGGTCGCCGCCGCCGTACTCTTCCTCTGCGGGGAAGCGGCGGGCGCGGTGAACGGGCGCGCCCTCGCCGTGGACGGGGGCGAGGTGCCGTGAGCCCGCCCGACACCCATGTCGATGCGGAAACCGCGCTCGCCCATGCGCCCGCCGGGCACAAGGACGATCTCCGCCTCTGGCTGCGGCTGCTTTCCTGCGCCCGGCTGATCGAGGCTGAGATCCGCCGGCGCCTGCGCCTGAACTTCGACACCACACTGCCCCGCTTCGACCTCCTCGCCCAACTCGAGCGCGCGCCGGACGGCCTTACCCCCGGCGAGATCAGCCGGCGCATGATGGTGACCGGCGGCAACGTGACCGGCCTCGCCGCCCGTCTGGAGGAGGAAGGGCTGATCGAGCGCCGCGCCGTGCGGGAGGACCGCCGCGCCGTGACGCTTCGCCTCACCCCCGGGGGGCGCCGGGAGTTCGCGCGGCAATCGGCGGCGCATGAGGGCTGGGTGGCGGAGCTTCTCGGCGGCCTTTCCGACACCGACCGCGCCTCGCTGCTGCGCCTGCTTGACCGCACGCGGCGTGGCGTGCGCGCGGTTATCTCGGAGGACGAGGAATGACACTCGGGGGTTTCGACGCGCGGCATGTTGGACTGAGCGTGGAGGGCGGCGTCGCCACGATCCTCCTCGACCGGCCCGAGCGGAAGAACCCGCTGACCTTCGATTCCTATGCAGAGCTGGTCGCCCTGTTCCGCGCCGCCGCCGGGGATGATGCTACCGGCGCCATCGTCATCTCCGGCACGGGCGGCAACTTCTGCTCAGGCGGCGACGTGCACGAGATCATCGCGCAGCTGCTGGAGCACGACACGAAGGGGCTGATGCGCTTCACGGCAATGACGGGCGATCTCGTCAAGGCCATGCGCGCCTGCCCGCAGCCGATCGTCGCGGCAGTGGACGGGGTGGCGGCAGGGGCCGGTGCGATCATCGCCATGGCCTCCGACCTTCGCATCGCGACGCCGCGGGCAAAGGTGGCCTTCCTGTTCAACCGCGTCGGGCTGGCGGGCTGCGACATGGGGGCCTGTGCGATGCTGCCGCGCATCATCGGCCAGGGGCGCGCCTCCGAGTTGCTCTTCACCGGTCGCTCCATGTCCGCGCAGGAAGGGCTGGACTGGGGCTTCTTCTCGCGCACGGTCGAGCCGGAGGCGCTGATGGAGGCCGCCGCCGGGATCGCACGGAGCATCGCGGAGGGCCCCGGCTTCGCCAATGCCATGACGAAGCGGATGCTGGCGATGGAATGGGCCATGTCGATCGAGCAGGCGATCGAGGCGGAGGCGGTCGCCCAGGCGCTCTGCATGACGACGAAGGATTTCCGCCGAGCCTACGAGGCCTTCGCGGCGAAGCGCCGCCCGGTTTTCCAGGGCGACTGATGGCCGACCGCGACTTCCTTTTCTGGCCCTTCCTCGAAGCCCGGCACAGGGACTGGGCGAAGGAGGTCGAGGCCTGGGCAGCGGCGAATGCCGCGCGCCTTTCTGAAGGCGGGACGGACGACGCCGTACGGAACCTCACTCGCGCGATGGGCGAGGCAGGGCTGCTCCGCATGGCCGTGCCGGAGAATGGCAGGCTCGACGTGCGCAGCCTGTGCATCGCGCGGGAGACCCTTGCCCGCCACTCCGGCCTTGCGGATTTCGCCTTCGCCATGGCCGGCCTCGGGACGGGCTCCGTGACGCTCTTCGGCGACCCCGCGCTGCGCCAGGCCTGGCTTCCCGCGGCGCGCACCGGGACCTCCCTCGCCGCCTTCGCGCTGAGCGAGCCCGAGGCGGGCTCGGATGTCGCGGCCCTCTCCACCTCCGCGGTGCGCGAGAGCGACGGCCATTGGCGGATCGACGGCAGCAAAACCTGGATCAGCAATGGCGGCATCGCCGCGACCTATGCTGTCTTCGCGCGCACGGGGGAGGCGCCCGGCGCCAAGGGGCTGACGGCCTTCCTCGTGCCCGCCGGCACGCCGGGCCTCGCCATCGCCGAGCGGATCGAGGTCTCGGCGCCGCATCCGCTGGCAACCCTGCGCTTCGAGGGGGTGCGCGTGCCCGACGCGCACCGGCTCGGCGCGCCGGGCGACGGCTTCAAGGTGGCCATGGCCACGCTCGACGTCTTCCGCGCCACCGTAGGTGCGGCGGCGCTCGGCTTCGCCCGCCACGCGCTGGACCTGACGGTAGCCCGCGCCTCGGGCCGCCAGCTCTTCGGCGGGCCCCTCTTCGACCAGCAGATGACCCAGGCCGCCATCGCGGAGAGCGCGGTGGATGTGGAGACCTCCGCCCTCCTCGTCTATCGCGCGGCCTGGCTGAAGGACTCGGGTGCGCCCCGCGTCTCGCGGGAGGCGTCCATGGCCAAGCTCCACGCGACGGAGGCCGCGCAGCGCGTGGCCGACCGCTGCGTGCAAATTCACGGTGGTCACGGCGTCGTCCGCGATCACCCGGCGGAGAAGCTGTACCGAGAGGTACGCGCGCTGCGCGTCTACGAGGGCGCCAGCGAAGTGCAGCGGATCATCATCGCCCGTGCGGAACGTGCGCGGGCCGAGGAGGCGGCACGATGCAAACCGACACCATGATCGCCGCTTGGTCGGGCGCGACGCCGGACTTCGCGCCAAGCGCCCATCTTGACAGCTTCCCGCGCGACAACCTGCCCCCGCGCGAGCAATGGCCCGAGCTTCTCTTCGACCTCGACGACTATCGCTACCCCACTCGCCTGAACTGCGCGGCCGAGCTGCTGGACCGCAATGTCGAGAGGGGCCGCGGCGACCACCCCGCCATCATCACACCAGAGGAGACGCTCACCTACCGGCAGTTGCAGGAGCGCGTGAACAGGATCTGCAACGTGCTGACGCGCGAGCTCGGCATGGTGCCGGGCAACCGCGTGATGCTCCGCAGCGCGAACAACGCCTGGATGACGGCGACCTATCTCGCCGTGCTGAAGGCGGGCGGTGTAGTCGTGGCCACCATGCCTCTGCTTCGCGCGAAGGAGCTGGGACAGATGCTGGAGAAGGCGCAGGTCAGCCACGCCCTATGTGACGTGAAGCTGCGCGAGGAGATGGACAACGCCGCCGCGGCGTCGGGGCATCTCCGCCATCTCGCCTTCTGGGGAGACGGCGATCTCGAATCCCGCTGCGCGGCCCAGCCGGCGGAGTTCACCGCCTGCGGCACCGCAGCCGACGACGTGTGCCTCATCGGCTTCACCTCGGGCACCACCGGCCTACCCAAGGGCACCATGCACTTTCACCGGGATATGCTGGCGATCTGCGACGGCTATTCCCGCCACGTCCTGCGCCCGGGGCCGGATGACCGCTTCATCGGCTCGGCGCCGCTGGCCTTCACCTTCGGCCTCGGCGGCTTGGTGCTCTTCCCCTTCCGCGTGGGCGCCACGGGCATCCTGCTGGAGCGGGCCGGGCCGGACGAGCTGCTGTCCGCTATCGAGAGGTACCGGGCTACCATCGTCTTCACCGCCCCGACCGCCTATCGCGCGATGGCGGGCAAGGCGGGGGGCTTCGACCTCTCCTCCCTCCGCAAATGCGTCTCGGCTGGGGAGACCCTGCCGCGCGCCATTTTCGACGCGTGGGAGAGGGCGACGGGCATCCGGCTGATGGACGGCATCGGCGGGACGGAGATGCTGCACATCTTCATCGCCGCGCCGGAGGACTCCTTGCGCCCCGGCTGCACCGGCCTTCCCGTGCCCGGCTACCAGGCGCGGGTCGTGGATGGCGACGGGCGGGAGGTGCCGCGCGGCACGCCGGGCTGGCTCGCCGTGCGCGGCCCGATCGGCTGCCGCTACCTCGACGATCCCCGGCAGGCCGACTACGTCCGCGGCGGCTGGAACATCACCGGCGACGTCTACATTCAGGACGAGGACGACTATTTCCGCTACCAGGGCCGGGGCGACGACATGATCGTGGCCGCTGGCTACAACATCGCCGGGCCCGAGGTGGAGAGCGCGCTCCTCACCCACCCCGCGGTGCGCGAGTGCGGCGTCGTCGGCGCGCCAGACGGCAAGGGCGGAGTGCTGGTAAAGGCCTATGTCGCGCTGCGGCCGGATCACGAGCCGGGCGAGGCGCTCGCGAAGGCCCTGCAGGAACATGTGAAGGCCGAGATCGCGCCCTACAAGTATCCCCGGGTGATCGAGTTCCTTGAAGCCCTTCCGCGCACCGAGTCCGGCAAGCTCCAGCGCTTCGCCCTGCGGCGGATGGCCAATCCATGACCCCGGGCCAACACTTGGCCCCGGACGGAGCCGAACGCGGCGGGGCACCGCGCCCCGCGCCCCTCCCCGCCTCCGCCCTGCCCGCGGCGGCGTTCCGCGCCGCGGGGCGCATCCGGTTCGGCCATTGCGACCCCGCGGGGATCGTATTCTTCGCCAACTGGTTCGTCCTGGCGAACGGGGCGATGGAGGACCTGTTCCGGGAGAGGCTCGGCATCGACTACCACGAGCTGCACGGGGCGCGCGGGATCGGCACGGGCTATGTCCACGCCGCCGCGACCTTCATGCGGCCGGGGTTCATGGGGGACGAGGTGTCGCTCACCCCGCTCATCCGCCGCGTCGGCGGCGCCTCCTACGCCATCGACCTGCACATCCATCGCGGGGAGGAGGAGCTGGCGCGGCTGGACCTCGTCACCGCCACCACCAACCTTGCCGCGCGCCGTAGCGTGCCGGTACCGCCCGACCTCCGCGCCGCGCTGCTGCGCTACAGGGCCGAGTGCGGCGTCGAAGGAGGCCCCGAATGAGCAACGAACTCGAGATCCTCCAGCCTCCGGGATGGCCGGCGCCGCGGGGCTATGCCAACGGCGTCGCCGGGCGGGGGCGCGTGGTGCTCGTCGGCGGGCAGATCGGCTGGGATGAGAGCGGGCGCTTCGCCGAGGGATTCGTCGCCCAGGCCGAGAGGGCGCTGCGCAACATTCTCGCCGTGCTGGCCGAGGCCGGCGGGGGGCCGGAGCATATCGGGCGCCTCACCTGGTACGTGGTGGATATGGCGGAGTACCGGGCCTGCCTGCCCGAGCTCGGCCGCGCCTACCGCTCCGTGATGGGCCGCAACTTCCCGGCCATGGCGCTGCTCGGCATCTCGGCGCTCGCCGAGCCGGAGGCGCGGCTGGAGATCGAGGCGACGGCCATCCTGCCGGACTGAGGCGGCACCACCCGCGGGCCGGGCAACTCCCGCTCGGCCGCGCAGGAGCAGACGACATGGCCGTCCGCCAGCCGGTTCGGCACAGTCGGTTCCCCACAATGCGGGCATTCGCGGATCGGTTCCATCGCGCCCTCTCCAGGCCTCCCGGGGATCTGGGGGCGATCGGGCCCGGGAGAAGGGCGGGCGGGGCCGAAATGCCAGGCCCCGCCTTGAACGGTGCCGCCCCCGGTGCGAATGTCCGGCCCGCCGCGAGGGGGGCTCCCTCCCCGGCCCAGTTTCCGCATGGCGGGGAAGGCCCCGCCCTAGAAGCCCACGAGGATCGGCAATGGCCAAGATCAAGGTGAAGACCCCAGTCGTCGAGATGGACGGGGATGAGATGACCCGGATCATCTGGGGCTTCATCAAGGAGAAGCTGATCCTCCCCTATCTCGACATCGACCTGAAGTACTACGACCTCGGCATCGAGTACCGCGACCAGACGGACGACCAGGTCACGGTGGACGCGGCTAACGCCACCAAGCAGTACGGCGTGGGCGTGAAGTGCGCGACGATCACCCCGGACGAGGCGCGCGTGCGCGAGTTCGGCCTTAAGAGGATGTGGAAGTCCCCGAACGGGACCATCCGCAACATTCTGGACGGCACGATCTTCCGCGAGCCCATCATCTGCCAGAACGTGCCGCGCCTCGTGCCGCACTGGTCCAAGCCGATCGTCGTCGGCCGCCACGCCTATGGCGACATCTACCGCTCGGTCGAGATGAAGGTGCCGGGCGCCGGCACGGTGAAGATGACCTTCACCCCCGAGGGCGGGCAGCCGCAGGAGATCGGCGAGTTCCCGATGCCGACCACCGGCGGCGTCGCGATGATGATCCACAACCTCAACAAGTCGATTGAGGGCTTCGCGCGGGCCTCCTTCAACTACGGCCTGGCCCGCAACTACTCCGTCTATTTCAGTCACAAGAACACGATCCTGAAGGCCTATGACGGTTCCTTCAAGGACATCTTTCGCAAGATCTACGACGAGGAGTTCAAGGCCGAGTACGAGAAGCGCGGCCTGACCTACGAGGACCGGCTGATCGACGACATGGTCGCCTCCGCGCTGAAGTGGGAGGGCGGCTACATCTGGGCCTGCAAGAACTACGACGGCGACGTGCAGTCCGACATCGTGGCCCAGGGCTTCGGCTCACTTGGCCTGATGACCTCCGTGCTGCTCTCCCCGGACGGCAACACGGTGGAGTCCGAGGCCGCGCACGGCACGGTGACGCGCCACTACCGCGAGCACCAGAAGGGCCGCGAGACCTCGACGAACCCGATCGCCTCCATCTTCGCCTGGACGCGCGGCCTCGCCTATCGCGGCAAGTTCGACGACACGCCGGATGTGGTCGACTTCGCCAACGCGCTGGAGAAGGTCTGCGTCGAGACCGTCGAGAGCGGCCACATGACGAAGGATCTCGCCATCCTCATCGGCAAGGACCAGCCCTGGCTGAACACCCAGGCCTTCCTCGCCAAGCTGGACGAGAACCTGCAGAAGGCGCGGGGCTGATCCCTCGCACTGCCCTGCTGCTGGCAGGGCGGTTGCAAGCTTTAGGGGGCGGGCGCCGAGAGGCCCCGCCCCTCTCTTTTATCGCGGACCGATCCCATGCCCGGCTTCCTCACCGCGCTCGATCTCGCGGCGCTCGCCGTCTTCCTTCTCTGCTGGATCGGCTACTCGACCGTGGTGGACCGCGTGCCCTCCATCCGCCGGCGCAGCGTGATCCACGCGATGGACGAGCACCGCCGGCGCTGGCTGCTGGCCTCCATCCCGAAGGAGAACCGGATCGCGGACGTGGCCATCGTCGGCAACCTCATGTCCTCCACCTCCTTCCTCGCCAACACCTGCATTTTCATCATCGGCGGCGCCATGGCGCTGCTCGCCGCGCCCGATGTCGGGCGGCGCGTGCTGAACGCCGTACCCTATGTGCAGGCGCCCATGACGGACGGCGCCTGGGAGGCGCGGATCCTCCTTCTCCTGCTCATCTTCGTGCGCGCCTTCTTCGAGCTGACCTGGGCGCTGCGGCAGTTCAACTACGGCTCCATCCTTATCGGCGGCTACGGGCGGACGCCGGCCGCCATCCCCGCGGCGGAGATCGCGGCGCAAGTGGTGAACCGCGCGGCGCGCCATTTCAACACAGGGCTTCGGGCCTACTACTTCGGCCTAGCCGTGCTCGCCTGGATGCTCCATCCCGTCGCGCTCGTCCTCGCTTCCCTCTGGGTGGTGAGGGAACTGCACCGGCGGGAATTCCGTTCGGCCGTGCAGGCGGCGCTCGCCACGGCGGGATGAGGACGGAGAGATGACGGGGTTGGTGCTCGGCTGGCTGCTTCCGCCCGGCGAGAGAGGGCCCCTGCTCGCCCTCGTCCCGCCCCGCTATGCCAGGGTGGTCGCGCATCACGTCACGCTGAAGCCCGGCGTGCGCCCCGGGCACCCGCTCCCGCAGGAGGAAGAAGGAGTGGTCGTCGGCGTCGCGGATGGTGGCACGGGCGTGCAGGCCCTCATCATCTCGATCGGCGGCACGACGGACCGCTTCGACGGCTCGACCTTCCATGTCACCTGGTCGCTCGGCCCCGGCAGAAAGCCGGTGGAGAGCAACGCCGTGATCGCCAAACATGGCTGGAAGGCGCTGAACCCACCGCGCCCGATCCGGCTGGAGCCGGCGATCTTCGGCTCGGGGATGTAGCGCTCAGTCCGCCGGGCCGGTGAAGCCGAGCTTCCTGAGGGCCGCGATGGAGCGCTCGGCGGAGGTGTGATGGACGAAGACGCCGCCCTTGGCCTCCCAGCCTTCCCGGGCCGAGGCGCGGTCGTCCACCAGCACATGGCCCGGCCCGGACCAGCGCGGCTTCTCCCGACTCATGCAGGTAATGACGGGCACATGGGCGCCGAGCATCCGCCCCACCCACTGCTTCTTCTGCGCCGGCGCCCAGGACCCCAGCGGCAGGCCGGTGAGGATAGTGGGGTGGTGCGGCTCGCAGAAGCGCCAAAGCGCCTCCGCGTCGTGCATGAAGTCCAGCGTGTCGAAGAAGGCGGGCGCCTTGGCAAGTGCCGCCCACATCCTCTTCAACGGCAGCTCCTCTGGCCGCTTGCCGGTCACCACCTTCACGCCGCGGTCGAAATCGGCGAGGACGCCATCGAGATCGAGGAAGAGGTTCACGCCGCCGCGTGCTGCTCGCGCAGCTTCAGAAACTTCAGCATCGGCCATTCCTCCTCCGCGCGGTTGCGGCGCCAGTCGGAGGTGAAGAAGGCGACCAGCGCCCCGTCATGATCCTCCGCCGTGTCATGCGGCGCGGACTGGCGGAACTTCTCCATCTCCGCCTTATCGTCCGATACGACCCAGCGCATCATGCCCCAGGGCGTGCTCTCGTAGCGGCTGGGCACGGAGTATTCCGCCTTCAGCCGCTCGGCCAGCACGTCGAGCTGGAGCGCGCCGACCACGCCCACCACCGGCGGCGTACCGTCCAGCGGGCGGAAGAGCTGCACCACTCCTTCTTCGGCGAGCTGCTCCAGCGCGGTGCGGAGCTTCTTGCCCACCATCGCGTCCTCGATCATCACGCGGCGCAGGATCTCGGGGGCGAAGCTCGGCACGCCCCGGAAGTTGATCTGCTCGCCCTCGGTCAGCGTGTCGCCGATCCGCAGAATGCCGTGGTTGGCGATGCCCACCACATCGCCCGGCCAGGCCTCCTGCGCCACCTGCCGGTCCTGGGCGAAGAAGAAGAGGGGCGCGTTCACCGGCACTTGCTTGCCCGTGCGGGTCTGGCGCAGGCGCATCCCCTTCTCCAGCCTGCCGGAGCAGATGCGGAGGAAGGCGACGCGGTCCCGGTGGTTCGGGTCCATGTTCGCCTGGATTTTGAAGACGAAGCCCGTCAGCGCCGGCTCCTCCGGCTGCACGCGGCGCGTATCGGCCGGGCGGGCGCCGGGATGCGGGGCGAAGCGGGCCAGGCCCTCCAGCAGGTGGCCAATGCCGAAGTCCCGCAGCGCCGAGCCAAAATAGACGGGGGTCATCGTGCCCTGGCGGAAGGCCTCGAGGTCGAAGGCGGGGAAGGCGCTTGCCAGTTCCGCCCCCTCCCGCAGCACCTCGGCATCAGCGGCAGGCACCAGCTCGTCGATTTTGGGGTCGTCGAGCCCGGAGAGCCGCACGGGCTCGGAGCCCTCGGCCATCAGGTGCAGCGCCGGCTCGAGCATGTCGTAGGTGCCGAGGAAGCCGCGGCCGGAGCCCACGGGCCAGGCGGCCGGGGTTACGTCGAGGGCGAGGGTCTTCTCGATCTCGTCCAGCAGCTCGAAGACGTCG
This sequence comes from Roseomonas sp. GCM10028921, assembly GCA_042666135.1. Taxonomy (GTDB): domain Bacteria; phylum Pseudomonadota; class Alphaproteobacteria; order Acetobacterales; family Acetobacteraceae; genus Roseomonas. The sequence goes on from JBHTFH010000001.1 coordinate 212,867, forward strand.
CGGCTCTCGCGGTCCATCTTGTTGATGAAGGTGATGATCGGGATGTCCCGCAGGCGGCAGACCTCGAAGAGCTTGCGCGTCTGCGCCTCGATCCCCTTGGCCGCGTCGATCACCATTACCGCCGCGTCCACGGCGGTGAGCGTGCGGTAGGTGTCCTCCGAGAAGTCTTCGTGGCCCGGCGTGTCCAGGAGGTTGAACACGACGCCGTCGCGCTCGAAGGTCATCACGGAGGTGGCTACCGAGATGCCGCGGTCCTGCTCGATCTTCATCCAGTCCGAGCGGGTGCGGCGCCGGTCGCCCTTGGCGCGCACCTGACCGGCGAGCTGGATGGCGCCGCCGCGCAGCAACAGCTTCTCCGTCAGCGTCGTCTTGCCCGCGTCGGGGTGGGCGATGATGGCGAAAGCCCGGCGCCGCGAGGCCTCCCGCGCGACGTTGCCCGACGCGCCCGTGGGCGCGACGTTGCCGGGCGCCGTACCAGCGGCCGCCAGGGCCTCGATGGGGGTCGTCTGATCCATGGCCGCTATCTGGCGTCCCCGCGCGCCCGGCGCAACAAGGACCTTAGCCGTAGCGGCGCCGCAGGCCGTTCAGCATGACGGTGACCACCGCCCCGAAGAGGATCACCCCCGCCACCGGCCCCGGCGTGCCGTTCGCGAGCGCGCCCACCGCCGTGCTCCCCAGCGCGGCGACGGTGAATTGCAGCGTTCCCATCAGGGCCGAGGCAGTGCCCGCCCTCTGCCCGTGGCGGGCGAGGCTGCCGACGGCCGAGTTGGGCATGATGAGGCTGCTGGCCGTCAGCATCAGCACGATGGGCGGGAAGAAGCCCCAGATCCCGCCCCAGCCCGTCCAGCTCACCAGGGCCAGCACCGACGCGCAGCCGAGCAGGGCCAGAGAGGCGGCCGTCAGCACCCTCCCTGCACCGATGCGCCCGACCAGCCAGGGATTGACCTGCGCGCCCGCGATGAAGCCGGCCGCCGCGCAGCCGAAGAGGATCGCGAAGGAGCCCGGCGAGATGCCGAAATGCTCGATGTAGATGGCGGGCGCCCCGCTGATATAGGCGAACATGCAGAACATCACCGCCGCGCCCAGCAGCGCGTGGGTGAGAAAGATCGGCTCCGTCAGCACCGTGATGTAGTTGCTGAGAAGTGCCGCGGGGCCGTGCCTCAGCCGCCGCTCCGGCGGCAGCGTGTCTGGGAGCAGCCACCAGACGAGCAGCCCCGAGAGCGCGCCATAAGCCGCCATCACCCAGAAGATGGACCGCCAGCCCGCCACCCCCAGCAGCAGCCCGCCGAGTGAGGGCGCCAGGATCGGCGCCGCCCCCATCACGAGGATGAGACGGGACATGATCCGCGCCGCCTCCAGCCCCGTCACCTTGTCCCGCACGATGGCGCGCGGGATGACCGAGCTGGCTGAGGCGCCGAAGGCCTCCAGGAAGCGGAAGGCCGCGAGCCACCCCATGCTCGGTGCCAGGGCGCAGCCGATCGTGGCCAGGGTGTAGAGCACCGTCCCCACCATCAGCGGCCCGCGGCGTCCGAAGCGGTCGGACAACCCGCCTTGCGTTACCTGCCCCACGGCAAGGCCGAGGAACCAGGTCGCTAGGGTAACCTGTGCCCCGCCGGTGCCGCTGCCGAACTCGGCCTCCATCATGGGAAAGCCGGGCAGGTACATGTCGGTCGAGATCGGGTTGATCGCCGTCAGGAAGCCGAGCAGCAGGGGGAGCCAGATAGGCATGGTTTCTTTCATCGCAGCGCCGGGCCTTGCTGCGCCGCGTCAGGGCGGATGGGAAGCCCCTCCCGCGGGCACGGCTCCGCCACAGCTCCCACCATTTCGTGAAAGTACTTGCGAACGATTATCATTCCAGGCAACCTTCTGGGCGGACCGATCCGGAGACACGACGCATGGCTACTCGCGGCCTTCGCACCTGGCCCTGGCATGACGCGACGCCCGAGGACCTGCCCCCGGCGGAGAACCTGCTGCTCGATGCCATCCGTGCCTGGGCGGAGGCGACCCGCGCCGGCGGCGCCGCGCTCCCGGCCATCCGCCTGCCCCTGGTGACGGAAGGAATCGAGGAAGCCGCCCCCGCGCTGGACGCGCTGCTGCGCGCGCTCGCCTCGCCATCCGCCCTCGGATGCCGCCTCTGCCATCGGATCACTGGGGCCGAGGGCGCCCTGCTAATGGGGCTCGGCCTCGCGCAGCGCGGAACCCGGCGGGAGGCGCTGGCCGCCTTCCTCCGCCTCGCCCCGCCCGCCGCGGCCTATGCGGCGCTCGGGCCCGCGCTCGCCCTCGGCATGGTGATGCGCCGGGCAGGGCTGCTGCTCACCCACCCCCTCCGCGCCACGTCCTGAAGAGGCCGGCGCCGCGCCCCGTTCCTCCCGGGGCGCGGTGGCCGCCCGCGCCTACCAGCGGCGGGACTGTCCGCAGTCCAGATGGACGAAGCCGTCGCGGCGGTAGAGGCCGACGCCGCCCAGCCCCATGGTCGCCGCCAGCCGGGCCATGCCGAAGGAGTCCCGGCCGGGGATCCGCATGTCGCCTGCCATGCCCGACATGTGCAGCGAGGCGGTGGAAGCCCGGCTCGTCTGCCGGACGATCCCCGCATTCGTCTCGGGGGAGCGGTAGCCGCTGATCACCTCGAAGGGCTCGGTGGCTTCCATGCGAGCGGCGACGGCGTGCATCACGTCGAAGAGACGCGGGTCCATCGGCGTCACCTCCTCCCGCGACAGGTCGCGGAAGACCCAATCGAGCTGACGAAGCGCCTCGGCCACGTGCTGGCCGTCCTGGAAGTAGACGCCAGAGAAGGAATCGTCGGTGAAGGCGCGGCGCACGCTCAGCCGCCGCGTCCCGCGCGCCGCCTGCGCCTCCACGCGGCTGCCCGCGGTGGAGGCCAGCAGGCCCAGCCCCGTCGCCACGAGCGAGCGGCGGCCGAGGCGCCGGTCGGCGCAGCACGGGCATTCCGGCTCATGGGGCCGGTTTCCCGAGAGCACGCGGATCAACGCACCACTCCCCCTGCGGAAGCGATCCGCGGCCCGCGCTCCATCTCGCGCGCATAGGCGGCGTCCAGCCCGTAGATGTCGGGGCGCACCCGCACGCGCGAGCCCTCGACCGTCACGGTGGTGTAGTGCAGCCGCACGGGAAGGCTGCGGCGCAGGGCGATCGTCACCGTCTGCTTGGCGTCATAGGCGCGCCCGATCCGGGCGGCGTCCCATCCCAGGCCGTCCAGCGCGACCGTCAGCAGCGCGTCCGGCTGGGAGAGGCGAATGCAGCCCGACGAGAAGGCTCGATCCGGCCGGGAGAAGAGGCTGCGGTCCGGCGTGTCGTGAAGGTAGATATCGTCGGAATTGGGCATGATGAACTTGATCCGTCCGAGGGCGTTGCCGTCGCCGGCATCCTGTCGGATGAGGTAGGGAAAGCGGTCGGCGCTCACGCTCGACCAGTCCACGCCCGTCGGGCTGACCTCCACCCGCTCCCCGCCCACGACGCTGTAGAGGCGGAAGCCCTTGGCGGCCATGCCCGCCGGGTCGCGGCGGAAGCGGGGCAGGAGATCCTCCCGCGCGTTGCGCTCGGGGACCCCCCAGGTCGGATTGAACTGGACGGTGGTGAGGCGCGCGCGCATCGTCGGCGTTGCGCGCGCCGGCTTGCCGACGATAACGCCCATACGCAGTAGCACCCGCTCCCCCTCCTGCACGGTGAGGAGGTAGTCAGGGATGTTCACCTCGATGCGGCGCTCGTCCCCGGGTTTCACGGCGTTACGGCGCGTGTCGAGCGCCGCGCGGATCTGCGCCGCCCGCGCCGAGGCCGGGCGGTTGAGGAGGCCCTGGGTGATCGGGCCGACCTTGCCGTCCACCTCCAGCCCGTTCGCGGCCTGCCAGCGGCGCACAGCTGCCTCAAGCGGGGCGTCGAAGGTGGCGCCATCGCCGCCCCGCGCGGCCGCCAGCACGGCGTCCTCCACTCGCAGCCGGGCGCGGAGCGCGGGGATGCGGAGCGGGTCCACGGTGCCGGGCTCGAGCATCGCGGCGCCGGCCGGGATGCTCGGCCAGCCGGCCGCCGCCTGGCTGTTGGCGCGGGCCAGCTCGGCGCGCAGAGCCGCGGCGTCCTCGGGCAGGTTCGCGGCGCGGTCGATCAGCCGCGCGGGCTCGGGCGCCCCGACCAGCTCGGCCTGCCAGCGCGCGAAATCGGCGGCGACGGGATCGCGCAGGATGTCCCCCCGCCCCGGCACCTGGCGCAGCCGCCCGAGGACGAGGTCGCCCAGCGCCGCATTGGCCGCGTGATAGACGCCCGCATGGAAGGCGGCGGGGTCCGTGCTGCCGATCGCATCCGGGGGAATTGAATAGGAGGCCGGGTCCAGCCCCTCGGCGCCGAGGCGCCGGAGGCGCGCGGCTAGGCGGAACACGGAATCCCAGCTCTGCGGGCCCGGCCCGGCGGAAACCGCGGGTGCCGCCTCGGACCCGCCCTCGGACGCCAAGGGCTGGCCATGGCAGATGGCGGGGATCAGGCACGCCATGAGGCTTGAGAGAGCGTCTCTTCGTCGCATGCGCGCAGGCATAGCTCCCGGCGCCGCGCGCTGCAAAGCCGAAAGCGGGGCGCTAGCCCGAGATGACTCAGCCGATCAGCATCACCGCAGCGGCGCCGATCAGCACCGCCTTCGCGAGGGCCCACCAGTCGCTCCGGCCGCCCTTCCCTTCCTCCGCGTGAGCGATGGGCCGTGGGGGCGGAGGCCACGCGCTGGAGAGCCCGAGGGGCGCCCCTCCTCCAGCAGAACCGGGGCTTTATCGGGATGCGCCGCGTCTCGCGCGCGGGTGGGGGTGCCGGGCCTCTGCTTTCTCGGAAAAGCGGTGCCGGCCCCCCTGGCCGGCGATGCTGGATGCCGGCAGGACCGGGCCCGGGGTTTCCGGTTCAGCAGGCGTAACGTGCGGGACGCGGCCTGTTTTCGCGCCGACCCAACGCAGGGCCCGCTGCGGCATCGTTGCCACCACGGCGCGCTTCCCGCACGGCCCCGCTTGATCCGGCCGTCCAAGACTTTAACCCTGGCGCCATGCCCGACACCTCTCCCGGCGACGACCACCCGCCAACCCGGCCCGGACCGGAACCGCCCGTTTCCTGGAAGGGCGCATCCCGCCCGGTCAGGCGGTGATCGCTCCCTTGGAATCCGAAGCCGTGACCGGCCCCCTCACGCCGACTGATCCCGCCCTGCTTCCGGACTGGGCGGTGGTGGCGACCACCGAGGCCGGCTCCCTGCCCGGTGCCCTGCTGCGGCGTCTCCTTGCCGAGACGACGCCTGTCTACGCCAATGAGGGCTGCGTAGTCCTCGCCCGGCGCCTAACTTTCGGCCTGGCAGACCTCCGCAACACGGCCCCGGTACGCGCGCTGGCCGATGTCACGGCATCGGGCTCCGCCCCGCCGCCCTTCGCGGGACCGGGCGCCGCCAAGGCCAGGGCTCCCGGAAGCGCCTTGCCGCCCGAGGCGACCATCATGCCCTCCGCGCCCCCGCGCGCGCCCGAGATCCCAAAGGCCACCCTCCCGCCCGAGACGCCGCGCATCGCCGCGCCGCCGGCCCCCGTGCCACAGCCGCAATCGCCGCCGAGCAACGCCGCCGTCGCTCCCGCGCGGGGCGCTGCCGGCTGGGGCGGGCTGCCGGCGCGGATCGCCCTCCTGCTGGGCGAGACGGCCGGGCGGAGGGTCGCGGCGATCGGCCACTCACAGGCCCTGGCCGCGGCCGCCCTGCCCCCTTCCGCCCTCCTCTCGGCCGAGGGCCCGCAGCTCCCGCCGGCCTGTTTCGACTTCGCCCTCGTCCTCGCCGCGGCGGAGCCGCCGGCGCGGGATCTGGCCGAGGCCGCGCGCCTCCTCCGCCCGGGCGGCCTCGTCCTCGCCGTCGCCGAGAACGCGGACTCCCTCGGCCGACGCCTCGCCGCGGCGCTCGGGCGCCCAGCCGCGACGCCCGGCCTCTCTGCCGCGGCCCTGCGCGGGGCGGCGCAGGCGGCCGGGCTGCTGCCTTTGCGGCTGGAGGGGCATTCGCTCGATGCCTGGCGTGCCTATTCGGACGCACCGCCCGCCGGCCTGCTTCCCGACGCGCCGGCCGCGGCGCTGCTGGAGGAGGCGGGTGAGGCGGCCGGGCCTCGGCAAGCCGCCTGGCAGCTCCTTCTCGCCCGCAAGAACTGCCCCCCTCGCCGGCCTCTGCCCGTACCTGCGCGAGGCCGGTGCCAACCCCGCAAGGGAGACCCCGCCCATGACCTGGTCCATCGTGGCGCATGACCCCGCGAGCGGCGCCTTCGCCGTCGCCGTCACAACCTGCAACTTCGCCGTCGGCGCGTCCTGCCCGCATGTCCGCGCGGGGGTGGGGGCGGTCTCCACCCAGTCCTTCACCAACCGCTATCTCGGGCCGGCGGTGCTCGACGGCATGGCGCGCGGCCTGCCGCCCGCCGCCGCGATCGAGGGCGCCCTGGCCGGTGACGAAGGGCGCCATGTCCGCCAGATCCATGCCGTGGACCGGTTCGGCCGCTCCGCCGCCTTCACCGGCCAGCACTGCGTGGAATGGGCGGGCGACCGGGCGACGCCGGGCGTCTCCGTCGCGGGAAACATGCTGGCGGGCCCGGCCGTGCTGCACGACACCTTCGCGGCCTTCGCCGTGAGCGCCGACCAGCCCCTGCCGGAACGGCTGGCCCTCGCCCTGCGGGCCGGCGAGGCCGCGGGGGGCGACCGCCGCGGCCGGCAATCCGCCGCCATGCGCCTCGTCACCACCGAGGACTTCCCCGACCTCGACATCCGGGTGGACGACCACTCCGACCCGCTGGAGGAGATGTCCCGCCTCCTGGCGATCTGGCGGCGGGACCGCGCACCCTATCTCGACCGCCAGCCCCGGAAGGCCAGTCCCTCGGGGGTGCTCGACATGGAGGCGACCGAGGCGGCCTGGAAGGCCGCGGGGCTGGACCTGCGCTTCCGGCGGTGAGCGCGGTTCAGGCTGCGCTGGAGTTCCGCGTTCCCAGCTGCGCCTCGAATTCGGCGGCCGACATCGGGCGGCCGAAAAGATAGCCCTGAGCCTCGTCGCAGCCCTCGGCCTGCAGGAGGGAGAGCTGGCCCTCGTCCTCGACCCCCTCCGCATTGGTGGTCACGTCCAGCGCGCTGCCGAGGGCGATCACGGCCCGGAGCAGCGCGACCGCCCGGGCGTCATGGACGAGATGGCGCACGAAGGAGCGGTCTACCTTGATCTTGTCAAAGCGGAAGCGCTGCAGCGTGGCGAGGGAGGAATAGCCCGTCCCGAAGTCATCCATCGCCAGCCGGACGCCGAGCGAGCGGAGGCGCGAGAGGATGCCGAGCGTCTCGGCGCTGTTGGCGAGCATCGCGGCCTCGGTGATCTCCAGCTCCAGGCACCGGGCGGGCAGGCCCGAGCGGGACAGGGCGCGTTCCACCGTGTCCACGAAGCTCGCCTGGCTGACCTGATGCGCCGAGACGTTCACGGCGAGGCTTAGCCCGCCCCATCGCCGGGCTAGGTGGCAGGCTTCCTCGAGCACCCAGGCGCCAATCGGAACGATCAAGCCGGTCTCCTCCGCCAGGGGGATGAACACGTCCGGGCCGATCATGCCGCGCGTCGGGTGGTGCCAGCGCAGCAGCGCCTCCGCCCCCTTTATCCGGCGCGTCGCTGTCGAGACCTGGGGCTGGAAGAGGATCGTCAGCTCCTGCCGCGCCATGGCGACGCGCAGATCGGCCACCAGGGCCCGGCGGGTCCGCAGCCGGTCGTTCATCGCGGGCTCGAAGATGCGCAGGCAGGAGCCGCCCTCCGCCTTGGCCTGGTAGAGGGCGAGGTCCGCGTCCTGCAGCATGGCCTCGGGCTTGCCGTCGAAGCCGCCGGGGGCGAGCACCGCCGCGCCGATGGAGAGGCCGATCGACCGGTACTCCGACCCGATCGGAACCGGGTCCTCCATCGCGGCGAGCAGGCGGTTGGCGAATCCCTCCAGCTCGGCTGGCTCCTCCAGGCCGGGGGCGACCAGCACGAACTCGTCCCCGCCCGTCCGCGCGAGCGTGTCCGTGATGCGCAGGCGGGAGCGCAGCCGCGAGGCGACGACGCGCAGGACCTCGTCCCCCATGGCATGGCCCAGTGTGTCGTTCACCTCCTTGAAATGGTCGAGGTCGAGGGCGAAGACCACGAGCCCCGTCCCGTCGCGGCGCGCGCTCGCGAAGGCGAGGTCGAGCCTGTCGCCCAGCAGCGCCCGGTTCGGCAGGCCGGTCAGCGCATCGAAATTGGCGAGCCAGCGCAGCCGCTCGGAGAGGCGGCTGCGCTCCGCCGAGGCGTCCCGGAACAGCGTGCAGGCGTTGGTCAGCTCGACCAGCTCGCGCGGGGCGCCCGACGGCAGGGCGGGGATGGAGACGGCGAGATCCCCTCGCCCAAGGCGCCGCAGCGCCTCGGTGAGGGCGGAGAGCATGTTTCCCAGGCGCCCGGCCGCGATCGCGGCAAGGGCGATACCCACCGCAAGCATCGCCGCCAGCGCCGCCACGACGGCCCCGACCGTGCGGTCCAGCGCATCGGCCCCGGCGCCCGCCGGCAGGAGGAGCACGATGAAGGAGCGCGGCCGCGATGGATCCTGCGCCGCCCCACCCTCCAGGGGCGCGACCCGGACCTGCCAGACCCGCTCGTCCAGCGAGAGGCTGCCCGTCCCGACGCGGTTGGCGGCCATGGCATCGACCAGCCAGGAGGGCGCCCAGTCGGCCAGAGGCGATGCCGGCACGGGAAGGGTGCTGACACCGACCACCCTCTCCGTCAGCAGCATCAGCGCGCCCTTCTCGCCAAAGGCGAGGGTCTCGGCGAGTTCCTGGCTCATGAAGGCCGAGATGCGGACCTCGGCCCGGGCGCCGTCCGGCATGTCGATCGCGGTGACACTCTCCGCCAGGGGCGGGCCGCCCACCTCGCAGCGCGCCGTGGGGAGGGAGGCGCAGCCATCGGCCAGGCGGTACACACGGTCCGGGCGCCCGCCACCGGGCGCGCGAAGCTCGATGGCCTGGATCGATGGATCGGCGGCCTGCAGCTCGGCCAGGAGGGGACGGAGGCGGCCTGCCGCACCCTCAGCGGAGATGGCGCCCGACAGGGCCTCGTGCCGCGGCAGCAGCAGGGAGAGGGCGTCGAGGCGGCCCCGCAGCTCCGCCATGCGCGTCTCGAAGCGGGTGCCGGCCGCCTGGAGCGCGCGCGCGTCCATGTCGACCTGCAGGCCGCGCACGAACCAGGCGACGACTGCCGCCGTCGCCAGCAGACAAAGGAGCGAGGGCGCGGCCGAGAGGAAGACCATCCGCGACCGCAGCCCGTTGCGCGGCAAGAACCGCCCGATCATCCGCCGATTCCGATCCATTCGGGCCGGATGATGCGGCGGGCGGCTTGAGCAAGGGTTAAGCGCGCCCCCTCAGGAGGCGCGTCGCGCCGGCTCCGGCCCCGGGATCTCCACCGCGATGGCCAGGGTGGACATATCCCCGCCCCGCTCGAGCGAGACGTTCACCCGCTCCGCCTCGATCGCCACGTGCTTGGCGATCAGCTCCACAATCTCCTTCTGGAGCTTGGGCAGGAAGTCCTCGCCCTTGCGGGAAATCCGCTCATGCGCCAGCACGATCTGCAGGCGCTCCTTGGCGGCGGAGGCGGTTGGCGGAACCTCCTCTTGCTTGCCGCGGAAGAAACTCAGCCAGCTCATGCCGCCCTCCCACCGAACAGGCGCGAGAAGAAGCCTCTCCTCTCCGCCTCGGTGAAGCGCATCGGCCGGTCTTCGCCGAGGAAGCGGGATACTGCGTCCTTATAGGCCTGCCCGGCCTGGGACTCGCCGTCCAGGATCACGGGATTGCCGGTGTTGGAGGCCTTGAGGACGCTCTCGCTCTCCGGGATGACGCCCAGCAGGGGGATGCGCAGGATATCCTGCACGTCCTCCAGCTTCAGCATCTCGCCCCGCTCGACGCGCGCCGGGTCGTAGCGGGTGACCAGAAGGTGCTCCTTGACGGGATCCTTCTTCTCCTCGGCCCGCTTGGACTTGGACTGGAGCACGCCGAGGATCCGGTCGCTGTCGCGGACGGAGGAGACCTCGGGGTTCGTGACCACGACCGCTTGGTCGGCGAAGTAGAGGGCGAGCATGGCACCCTTCTCGATGCCGGCGGGGCTGTCGCAGAGGATGAAGTCGAAGTCCTTCGACAGCTCCTCGATGATGGTCGCGACGCCCTCCTTGGTCAGGGCGTCCTTGTCCCGCGTCTGGCTGGCCGGGAGGATGGAGAGGGTGTCTACCCGCTTGTCCCGGATCAGCGCCTGGTTGAGCTTCGCCTCGCCGCTGATCACGTTCACGATGTCGAACACCACCCGGCGCTCGACCCCCATGATCAGGTCGAGGTTGCGCAGCCCCACATCGAAGTCGATCACCACCGTCTTCTTGCCGGCCTGCGCGAGCCCGGTCGCGAAGGCCGCGGATGACGTCGTTTTGCCGACCCCGCCCTTGCCCGAGGTTACTACCACTACTTGCGCCATGCGCCGCTCTCCAACCCCCTCGATCCCGCAGCCCGCCCGGCGGAACGTTCTTCCTTCGCATGCCGGGCCGCTCCCCTGCAAAGGGGAAGGCCGCCTTTCCTCAACCTAAATCTTAGCCCAGCCGGTCGAACCGCATGCTCTCGCCGATGAGGCAGACCTGCACGGGCCGGCCGAGCGGTGCATCGCCCAGCCCGTCCCGCACGGCGTAGTAGCCGGCGATGGAAACGAGCTCGGGCTCGAAGTTCAGGGCGAAAATGCGGGCGTTCAGGTTGTCCGCCCCACCCGCGATCGCCCGCCCGCGCAGCGTGCCGTAGACATGGACGTTGCCGTCCGCGATCACCTCGGCCCCCGGATTGACCGTGCCGCGCACAACGAGGTCGCCGCCCTGGGCCCAGATGCGCTGCCCCGCCCGCACCGCCTGGTCCACGACGAGCGTCGGCTGCCAGCCGGAGGGCGGGAGCGGCTCGGGGATCGCGACCGGGGCGGGCTCGGCGATCGGCTGGGGGGCCTCGCCGCCCGCCGCGCGGAGCGGCGGCAGCCCCGCCGCCTGGGCGGCCGCGCGCAGTTCCGGCCCGCCGCCCGTGGTGCCGATCGGGGCGATCTGGACGGCGCGGAGCTGGGCCGTCAAGTCGTTGAAATCAGGGGCCGCGACAGGGTCCAGGTCGTCCAGCCCGAGGACGATCGGGGCGTTCCGCAGGAAGCCCGGGGCGCGGCGGAACTGGTCGGCCAGGGCGGGGACGATGACCTCGACCCTGGGATCGAGCAGCCGCAGCACCAGCAGGTTGAAATTCGCCCCGCGCAGCCGGAACGGCTCCAATCGGGCTTCTGACGCGGGGGAGGACATACGGGCGTGCGGATTCCTGTGGGCGGGCTCTGGGCTCACATTACAGGGAAGCGAGCGGCAGGCGAAGCCTTGCGCGCGCTTTCCCGTGCGGGGAGGCTGCGGCGCGGCATGGGTGCCACAGCCGGACATGGGGACAGAGCGAACCGATGAGCGAGCGCACACGCCCCCGGCGGGCGGATTTCCGGCATTTCCTCGAGATCCCGACGCGCTGGGGCGACAACGACGCATATGCCCATGTGAACAACGTCGTTTACTACTCGTTCTTCGATACGGTGGTCTCGCGCTTCCTGCTGGCATCCGGCGTGATCGACCTCAGAACCTCCGCGGTCATCGGGGTGGTGGTGGAGACGGGCTGCCGCTACCTCGCCCCGATCTCCTTCCCCGACCTCGTCACGGCCGGTCTGCGCGTCTCGCGGATCGGCAACACCTCGATCCGCTACGAGATCGGCATCTTCCGCAATGCCGAGGAGGAGGCGAGCGCGGAGGGGCACTTCGTCCACGTTTATGTGGACCGGGAGACGCAGACCCGGCCCACCCCCCTGCCCCAGGCGCTTCGCGACGCCGTCTCGCCGCTGCTGGTCGTCTGAGGTTCGGCCGCCTTATCCGCCGAAGGTTCGCAGCGGCTCCGGAAAGGTCGACGGCAGGCCCGCAAGCGCATCAACCGGCATGTGAAAGCTGCAGTTGTGGCAAGAATTGGGGATGCCACAAATGCCCCAGTCCCAAAGCTGCCTCACCCGATCGCTCGCCAGTATCCCGCGGAGCGAGGCCTTGCGCACATTGCCCAAATTCAACTCGGATTGTCCGTCGAACTCCGCACAACCGCAGGAGGCCGTACCGTCGGAAAGCACTTGGAGGCTAACCAGCGGAAGCGCGCATTGAGCGGTGTTCTCCCGTGCCGGGAGCCATTCCGCATCCAGCGGCGGGGGCTTCGATGTGTCGAAAAAGTCCCAATTCGAGTAGGTGCTGGTCGTATGAACCTTGACCTTCGTTGGATCCACCTGCGCATCACGCGCCAATGCCTCGCCCCAGGCCTCCACTTCCGCCTTCGGCCGGCGGCGTAGCTGGCGTGCGCCAAGCGTCACTTTCTCCGGCCCCATGATGGAAAGGATACGGACCAGCCCTGCGCGGAAGCGGGCATAGCCTTCCTTGCGGGCCATCAGACGAAATTCCTCCTCGTCCAGACCATAGATTGAAATAGCCAGCCGGTGGAAATGCGACAGGATCGCCGCGAGCTCCGCGTCGGAATAGAGATCGGCCATGCTGGCGTTGCTGATAGCGGAGATCTCGGTGGATGGCCGGGGCCGCCTTTAGCAGGCGCAGCCTCTCGAGCAGCAGCTTGTCCAGAAGTACCTCGCCCACCATAGGGGTCAGTCCCAGCGGCCCGCCGCCGATTTCCGTGTACTGGTCGATGATGCGCGCGAAGAGCTCGAGCGGCATGGTCTGCTTCCGCCGGGTCTGGGCGGAGTAGGGACAGTTGACGGAGTCGTTGTTGCAGATGTTCACCGTCTCGACCGTGAGGCTCAGCGGCCGGTACCGCCCGCGATGGGTGAAAAAGGAAATATTCTCGTCATTCCAGACCGCGTCGATGTGGGTCACTCCGGGAAGGTTGCCGAAGCTTGTACTCCTCCGACGTGACGAACATCCGCCGCAGGTCATCTACCGTTCCGCCTCCGGCCAGATAGGCGATGCAATTCTCTGCGCTCGCCTCGTCTGGCGGGCGGCCTAGTAGCGAGCGTTAAAGATGATCGACGATCTGAAATTCGACGGAAGGCATAACAGAACGAAAGATCCTCGATCGAGACGACAAGTCAGGGCCGGGTCGGTTGGAGCACGACTACCCCGTTCATGGCCCGCGGGTCACGCGTTTTGAGGCAACTGTCCTGTTAGCGGAGGGCGAAGTGACCGGCCCGCCGAAGTTTCCGGCACGAAGCGCACCCCCGGCCTCGCCAGCCCGCCCCCGATGCCCACGGGCATACCGTCCGCCCGCCAGCAGGCCGCGCCGGTCATCGCCTGCCCCGGGCCGAAGGCCACCGCCCCCGTGCCGCCGCCGATCGCCGGCACGCGTAGCACCCGGTGCCCGCGAGCGAGAAGGGCTTCCTCGGTCGCGGCGGGGATGCCGGGCTCCAGCTCCAGCAGGTGGCCCTGGCTCCAGACGCGCGGCGCTTCCACCGCCTCCTGGAGGCTCATGCCGTGGTCGATGACGTTGATCATCGCCTGCATGGCGGAGCCGAAGATCCGCAGCCCGCCGGGCAGGCCCAGCGCCAGCACCGGCGCGCCATCCCTCAGCACGATCATCGGCGCCATGGAGGTGAAGACCCGCTTCCCCGGCGCGACGGAGAGCGCGCGGCCGGGATGGGGGTCGAAGTTGTACATGTAGTTATTCGCGATCATCCCCGTGCCGGGCACGGTGAAGCGCGCGCCGAAGAGGCTGTTGATCGTCTGCGTCGTCGCGATGACCGTGCCCTCCCCGTCCGCGACCGTGACATGCGTGGTGTTGGGCGATTCCAGCAGCCCGGGCCCGGGCGACCATTCCCGCGCGCGGGCCATGTCGATCTCCCCGCGCCGGAGGGCAGCGTAGTCGCGGGAGGTGAGCCGCGCGACCGGCACGGGGATGAAGGCGGGATCCGCCGTCGCCACGGCACGGTCGGCGAAGGCCATCTTCAGCACCTCCGCCAGGAGATGCGCAGCGTCCGGCGTGCCGGCGCCGAGGCCGCGGATGTCGAAGCCTTCCAGCACGTTCAGCATCTGCGCGATGTGGACGCCGGCCGATGAGGGCGGCGGCGGTCCGATCACCTCGTGCCCGCGATAGCTCGCGCGGATCGGCTCGCGCTCAATGGGGGAGACGCCGCGCAGGTCGGCGGCAGTGATCAGCCCGCCCGCGGCGCGCATATGCGCGGCCAGGACGTCGCCGAGCTGCCCGTCATGCAGCGCGTCCGGGCCGTCGGCCGCGATCAGGCGGAGCGTGTCCGCATAGTCGGCCCGCACCACCCGCTCCCCGGCGCGGAGCGGCATCCCGTCCGGGAGAAAGATGGCAGCCAGCCCGTCGTCCCGGGCGAGCTCGGCGGCGTTGTCGCCCACGGCATCGGCGAGATAGGGTGTCGCGCGCCAGCCGCGGGCGGCGCAGCGGATCGCGGGGTCCAGCACATCGGCCAGCCGCATCGTGCCGTAGCGCGCGAGGGTGTGGCACCAGGCGCGGAGTGCGCCCGGCACGGCCATGGCGAGCGGCCCGTAGTGGTTCGCCCGCCCCTCCGTCTCCTGGTAGTCGGGCAGGGTGTCGGAGACCGTGCGGTACATGTCCGTCCGGGCCGAGCCCGGGGCGGTGGCCAGCCCGTCCACCACGAGGTGCTGCCCGTCCGGCAGGCGCAGATGCGCGATCCCGCCGCCGAGGATGCCCACCATCATCGGCTCGACCACCGTGAGCGTGAAGAGCGCGGCGATCGCGGCGTCCACCGCATTGCCCCCGGCGAGCAGCATCTCCGCCCCTGCCCCCGAGGCCAGGGGGTGGTTGGTCACCACCATGCCCTTGCGGGCGGTGACGGGGTGCTTCTCGGTCATGGGGCTTCCTGTCCGGCCTTCCGGCTGCTCATCAGGGGATCGCGCCGCAGCGCACTGCAAGGGAGGCAGTTCCGTCATCCCGCCCGGCAGCACCGCGGGCACGGCGCCAGCGCGTCACGCCGCGTCCTCCGCCACGGCCACCGCCGCGTCCCGCGACCATCCGAGCCGCACGGGCAAGCCGTCCGCGGGCGCCACCGGCGAGCGCCAGGCCGGGAGATGGACGCGCAGCGGGCCGAGATCGGGCGTCTCGACCGTCAGCGCATAGCCCGTGCCGAGATAGGACCAGGCCGCGATGCGCCCCTCCACCACGTTGTCCTCGGCGGCCTCCCCGGAGAGCAGCGCGATCTTCTCCGGCCGGAGGGAGAGCAGCGCCCGCCCGCCCGGCGCCGCGCCGCGCGCCAGCACCCGCGTCCCGCCGCGCCGCAGGACGATGCCCTCCGCGTCCGTCTCTGCCTCGCCTTCGACGAAGTTCGACTTGCCCAGAAAGTCCGCCACGAAGCGCGTCGCCGGGCGCTCGTACAGCGCTTCCGGCGTGCCGACCTGCACGAGGTCGCCGCGGTTGAGGATGGCGACGCGGTCGGAGAGGCTCAGCGCCTCCTCCTGGTCGTGGGTGACGTTGATGAAGCTGCGACCGATCCGGCGGTGCAGCGCCTTCAGCTCCTCCTGCAGCTCCGCGCGCAGCTTCTTGTCGAGCGCGGAGAGCGGCTCGTCCAGGAGCAGCAGCGCGGGATCAAAGACGAGGGCGCGCGCGAGCGCCACGCGCTGCTGCTGCCCGCCGGAGAGCTGGGCGGGCCGGCGGTCGGCGAAATTCTCGAGTTGCACGAGGTCGAGCGTGGCCCTCACCTTCGCCTCGCGCTCCGCGCGGCCCATGCGGCGCACGCGCAGGGGGAAGGCGATGTTCTCGGCAACCGTCATGTGCGGGAAGAGCGCGTAGCCCTGGAACACCATGCCGAAGTCGCGCCGCTCCGGCGGGAGCGCGGTGATGTCGCGCCCGTCCAGGAGGATGCGCCCCTCGCTCGGCTCGACGAAGCCCGCGATCATCATCAGGATCGTGGTCTTGCCCGAGCCGGAGGGGCCGAGCAGCGTCAGGAATTGCCCGCTCGCCACCTCCAGCGAGGCGCGGCGCACGGCGGCGAACTCGCCGTAGCGCTTCGTCACCCCCTGCAGGGAGAGGGCATGGCCGGCGGCGCTCACGTCGCGTAGTCCGGCTGCTCGCGGTCGAGCTTGCGGCGGAGCGCCTGCCAGGGAAGCCAGCCGCGCAGCGGCCCCTCCTCCACCTGGTCCCGCGCCCGCCGCACAACGGGCTCGGGTGGGATGATGAGAGGCGCGCCGCTTGCCTGGGCGGCGAGCTGGATGCGGCAGGACTGCTCGAGATAGTACATCCAGTAAAAGGCCTCGGCGACGGTGCGGCCGGTGGTCAGCAGCCCGTGGTGGCGCAGGATCATGCAAGGCTTGTCGCCCATGTCGCGCACAAGCCGCTTGCGCTCGCCGAGATTGTCCTCGGCCGCCACGCCCTCGTAGTCGTGGATAGCCACGCGCTCGTGGAACTCGGCGCTGATCTGGTTCAGCGGCAGCAGCCCGCCCGCCTGGGCGGCGATGGCCATGCCCGCCAGCGTGTGCGTGTGCATCACGCATTGCGCCCCGGGCGCCCCGAGATGCAGGGCGGAATGGATGACGAAGCCGGCCGGGTTCACCGGCCAGGCCGTCGGCTGCGCCGGCTCCCCCGCCGCGTCCACGAGCACGAGGGAGGAGGCGGTGATCTCCTCGAAGAGCAGGCCGTAGGGATTGACGAGGAAGCGGTGCGAGGGGTCCCCCGGCGGGCCGGGCACGCGCACGGAGACATGAGTGAAGACGAGGTCCGTCATCCCAAAGAGCGCGATCAGGCGATAGGCGGCGGCGAGGTCGCGCCGTAGCTCGGCCTCGCTCGGCAGGTGGTCCGGGTCCGGGCGGACGGGCGGCGGAGGCAGGGGCATGTCAGTAGCCCCGCTCGGGGTCGTAGAGATTGGGCAGCGGCCGCCCGGCCTCGAAGTCTGCGATCGCCCTGGCGACGAAGCGCGCCCGCTCCCGCCGGCGCGCGATGCTGGCGATATGGGGCGTGACCGTGACCTTCGGATGGGTCCAGAGCGGGCTGCCCTCCGGCAGCGGCTCGGTGTCGAAGACGTCGAGCACCGCGCCCGAGAGGTGCCCGGCATCGAGCGCCGCGAGCAGGTCCGGCACGACGAGATGCGTCCCGCGCGCGGCGTTCACCACCGCGGCGCCGGGGGGAAGGCGCGAGAGGAGGCGGGCGTCGATGATGCCCCTTGTCTCCGGCGTCGAGGGCAGGAGGCAGACGAGCACGTCGCTGCGCGCGAGGAAGGCGTCCAGCTCCACCTCTCCCGCGAAGCTCTCCACGCCCTCCACCGCCTTGCGGCTGCGGGACCAGCCGGCCACGCCGTAGCCGAGCGCGCGCAGCATCGGCACCGCCGCGGCGCCGAGCGTGCCGAGCCCCATGATACCGACCGTGAGGTCTCGCGCCGTGTTCTCCACCGCGCTCCAGCGCCAGCGCCGCTCGGCCTGCTGCTGCGCGAAGCCGCGCCCGTTGCGGAGGAGGTGGAGGCAGGCGTAGGCGACGTACTCGCCCATGCGCTGCCCGACCTCCTCCCCGCCCATCCGCACGAGCGGCACGTGGCGCGGCCAGGAAGGGTCGCGCGTGATGTGGTCCACCCCCGCCCCGATGGAGAAGATGACCCGCAGTCCCGGCAGCCGCGCGAGCCAGCCCGGCGGCGGGTCCCAGGCGAGGACGTAGCACACCTCCTCCTCCCGCAGCCCCGGCGCGTCGTGCGGGCGCACGACGAGCCCGGGCGAGAAGCGCGTGAGGTGCTCGCACCACTCCTGCTGCGAGCGCAGCCCCTCGGATTTCACGACAAGCATGGATCAGCCCGCAATGATGTCGGTCACGTCCTGGTTCACTTCGGCGGGCTTGTCACCCCACCGGCCGCCACCGAGCGTGACCCGCCGCGAGGCCCTAGCAGGATAGCCGTCGCTGGCGAGGCGGCGGCCGGCGGGCAGGAGGGCCGCCGAGCGCGGGGCGACGCGACGGTCAGGCAGGCTCTGCGGCATCCGTGCTCTCCCTCGTCGCCCTGCACCCCGCCAGGGGTGCGGAAGGCGCCCCCGCGGGGCCACGCGGCCCCCGGCCCGCTCCGGCACGGGGCGGGCGAGTTTGGTACCAGCGGGAAGTGGAAGCAATTGGCAGGCCGCGCGCCGCGCCGGATGGTTCGTGCGGGCGCTTAACCCTGTTTCAATCCCGCACCGGCACTCTACGCACCATGGACAGCCCGGACCCGACCCCGCCGAAGCAGAGCGCCCCGAGGACGCCGGGCCTCGGCTCGCGAGACCGGTTCCTCACCTTCGCCTTCGCTGCGGCCGACATGCTGGTGGAAACAGGCCCGGACGCCACCATCACCTTCGCCGCCGGCGCGTTCCGGCACCATCTCGGCGAGCCGCCGGAGGCCTTCGTCGGCGGCCCGCTGGACAGGTTGATCGCCACAGAGGAACGGCCGGCGCTCGGCATCGCCATGCAGTTGCTCGCCGCGCGCGGCCGCCTGCCGCCCACGGCCATCCGGCTGAACGACACCAGGCGAACCGCCTTCTCCCTCGCCGGCCTCGCCCCGGCCGGCCCCACCGGGCGCTTCTGCCTCACCCTCGGCCCCCTCCCCGCCCCGCCGCGGGAGGCGACCCTCGCGGGCAGCGTGGCCTTTGGCCGGGCGGTCAGCGGCATGCTCGGCGGACCGCCGAATGCCTCCCTCGCCCTGATCGACCTGCCCGACGAGATTCGCCGCATCCTCAGCAAGCATCCTGGCATCCAGGAGGAGTTGGACGCCGCGCTGATGGCCGGGGCCGGCACCGGGCTGGCGGGCCGGCTGGCAGCAGGGCGCTACGGGCTGCTCGTCGGGCGCGACCCCGCGGACCTTCCTGGGCTCGCCGAGCGGATGGAAGCGGTGCTGCTCACCCACGGCCTGCCCGTGGAGGTCTCGACCAGCAGCCTCCCCCTCGCACCCGAAGGGCTGACGCCGGTGCAGGCCAGCCGCGCCCTGCGCCATGCCCTGTCCAACTTCGCCGCGCGCGGCACGGCCGCCCTGGCCGAAGGCGGGCTGACCGGGGCTCTGAGCCAGATCTCGTCCCAGGCCGGCACCGTCCGCCGCGCGATCGCGGAGCGGCGGTTCGGCCTCCTCTACCAGCCGATCGTGCATCTGAAGGACCGGCGGGTGCATCACTACGAGGCGCTGCTACGACCGGAAGGGCAGGATGTGGAGGCCGTGGTGCGCTGCGCCGAGACGGTGGGGCTGACAGAGGAGCTGGACCTCGTCGTCACCGACCAGGTGCTTGATGCCCTGCGCTTTAACCCAGGGGTGCGGATTGCGCTGAACATCTCCGGCCTGTCCATGCAGAGCGCCCGCTTCCGCCGCGCGCTGGTCGAGCGGCTGGACGCCCGCGCGGGCCTCACCTCCCGCCTGATGGTGGAGCTGACCGAGTCCGTGGAGGTGGAGGACGAGGCGGAGGCGCGGGCGACAATCGACATGCTGCGCTCTCGCGGCGTCACCCTCTGCATCGACGATTTCGGGGCGGGTGCGGCCGCCTTCCGCTACCTCCGCAACTTCACGGTGGACTGGGTGAAGGTGGACGGCTCCTACGTGCAGAGCGCCGTGCGGACGGAGCGGGACCGGTCCTTCGTCGCCAGCATGGTGGACCTCAGCCTCGCCGTCGGGGCGCGGGTGATCGCCGAGCAGGTGGAGACGGAGGAGCACGCGGCGGTGATGGCGGGGCTGGGGGTGGAGCTCGCCCAAGGCTACCTCTTCGCCCGGCCGGGCAAGCTGCCGGCGGCCGGCACGCAGCGCCGGGTCGCCTGAGCCGCACCCCGGCCCGCCCCACAGGCCCCGTCGGCGCAGCCTAGCGCCCCTCCGGCCGCGTCAGGAGCCCTCTCAGCGCGCCGGGGGCGAGGATGGAGAGGGGGTCGATGCGGATATCGGGGTCGTCCAGCTTCCCAGTTATCCGGAAGTTCGCGGCGAAGAGCCCGCCGTTGCGCTCGGCGGTGAAGAGCTGGCCGATGCCAGGGATGCGGCCTAGCGCGCTGTTCAGGGCGTAGGAGGGCACGATCGTCCCGCGGAGGTCGTAGCGCTCGGCCCGCCGCAGGATCCGCCCCTCGGCGGTGATGCCGAGCGAGGCGGAGACGGCCCGCGCCTCACGCAGGGTCAGCGCCTCCCGCGTGAGGGTGAAGGGGGCGTTGGCCAGGGTGAAGCGCAGCCCGGGGCCGCGCACGGCCTCAGCGATGCCGTAGATCGAGAGGGCCTGGAGGATCTTCCCGATCGAGGCGGCCTCCCGCACCCCGAAGTCGCGCAGCTCGGCCACGCCGGTCAGCGCCGCATCCGGCGTGTTGTCCGGCCAGGTGCCGGATATGTGAAAGGCCCCGTCGTCCAGCGGCTCGAAAAGGCCGAAGTCCCGCAGGAGCGTGCCGAACCCCGTCGCCTTCACCTCCATCCCGCGCCCGGCGCCGCGCGGCACCACCACCGCGTCGAAGCCGCCGCCCCGGAGGCCGCGGCCGGAGGCGTTCATCTCACGCAGCACCCCGCGGGCGTCGCTGAACAGGGTGATGCTGGCGGGCCCCATCTCCCGCCCGCCATCCAGCAGCACGCGGTCGAAGGCGGCGTCGAGGCGGATGGGCGTGGCCTCGCCGGGCTTGCCGTCCGGGTCGTTGCCGCTCCCGTCCAGGCCGAACTCGCGCAGCAGGGGCCGGATCTCCAGCACGGGGCCGCGGGCGAAGAGGTTCCAGGGCACGCCCGGCCCGCTCGGCGAGGCGGCGCGGCCGGAGAGGCGGCTCCCGCCGATCCGGGCATCCGGCACCTCCGCGCGCCATCCCGTGCCGGGGCGGCCGAAAGCGACCTCCCCGCGCATGGCGAGGTTCGGCCCCTCCACCCGCAGGGCCTCCAGCGCCACGAGGTCATCGCCGCGGAAGCGGACCACGCCCTCGCCGCGGGCGGCGGCGCCCGGCGGCTTGAGGTAGCCGAAGGGGTTGATGGTGATGCGGGCATCCCGCAGGTCCGCCTTCACCTCCAGCCGCGTCTCGCCCGAGCGGCGGCGCTCCACGGCCAGGGTGTAGTTGAAGGCCCCCCGGAGATAGGGCCCGGCCTCCACCCCGATGCGGGGCAGGCTCGCGGCATCGGCCCGGCCCTCGGCCCGCACACGCTCGGTCACTTGGCCCGGCGGGCCGTTGGTGAAGTCGAGCTCCGCCTGCACCCGGCCGGGGATAGTGGCCAGGGCCGCCGTGCCGGAGAGGCGCATGCCGCGGGGGTCCACGGACACCTCCAGCTGCCCCCGGTCGAGCGTGCGGCCGGCCACCGCATTCTCCACCCGCCCATTCTCCACCCGCCCCTGCGCGCTGATACGCAGCGCATTCTCAGGCAGGTTGCTCACCAGGGGCAGCCCGACGGAGAGCCGCGCATCCACGCTCCCCGCCGCGGGGCCGAGCGTGAGCGGGCGCTTCTCGAAGAGCTTCAGCCGGGGGTGGCGGACGAGGGTGAGCACGTCGCTCAGCGGGCCCGTAACGCGCCCGTCCACCTCCAGCTTCTCGTTCTCCGGCTCGGGGATGCCGAGGTCGAAGATGCGGACCCGCGCCTCGGGCACCGTTAGCGCCGTGCCGGACTGGCGGGTCGCGCGGGCCTTGATGACGAGCTCCTTCTCGGAGAACTCGACCATCCCCTCCACCCCCTCCATCGGCGGGATCGGGCGCAGCCAGTGGACCGTCGCGTCCTCGGCCCGTACCTTGCCGCTCGCGCGCGTCAGCCGGCCAGAGGAGAGGTCGGGCTGCGCCTCGCCCTCCAGCACCCAGGTCCCGTCCCGCGCCGTGCCGGAGGTCAGGTTCTCCGCCACCCAGCGGCGCGCGTTGTCGGCGATGCCCGCCGGCCAGTAGCGGGCGATGTCGGGCGCCGCGATCGCGTTGATCCCGAGTTCCAGCCGCCCGCGCCACAGGTTCTCCCACCGGTCTGCCCGGGCGGCGGCGGTGATGCGCGGGGCGGGGAGGCCCGGCCGACCGGCGGGAAGGTCGATGGCCAGGCGCTCCACCTCCAGCCGCCGCCCGTCCCCGGCAAGGACGGCGCTCACCCCGTCGAAGGGCAGGCTCTCCCGCCCCAGCCGGATCAGCCCGGGCGCGGCGCGCAGCTCGGCCCGGCCCGCGAAGGCCTCCGTCGCGAACTCGAAGCGGCCGCTGAACCGGGCATTCACCTCCGATTCGAGAAGCGAGAGCGGGCGGAGGGAGGCGAGGGCAGTGGCCAAGGCGGCGGGGCTGACCGCGTCCAGCTCCAACGAGGCCTCCGCGACCGGCGGCTCGCCCTCGGCATGGCCGGCGATGCGGACGGGGATCTCCTGCCCGGCCAGCCGCAGCCCGCCCGAGCCGGACATGGTTGTCGTCCCGTCCTCCGCGCGGCGGAGGGAGAGGGCGACGCGGTGGATGGCCCAGGCGAAGCGCAGCGCGTCGTCCCGCACCTGCACCACGCCGCCCTCGACGCGGATCTCGCGCAGCGCGGTCAGGGGGGAATCCGGCCCGGCCGGGCGCAGCAGCCGGGCCAGCGCCTCGCTCGTCGCCTCGGGGTCGCCCGTCCCCTCCGCCTCCGTGGCGGGAGCGACCGGGCCGGAGGAGACGCCGAGATCGAGGGAGAGCTCCCCCTCCGCATCCCGGCGGAGCAGCGCAACGGGGTCGCGAAGGGACATGCGCACCGGCGCCACCACGCCACGCAGAAGCGGCGGCACCGCAACTGACATTTCGACGGAGGTGAGGGAGGCGCGGGTGATCCCCGCCCCGTCCACCGCGCGCAGCCCGTCCAGCCGCAGGAGGATCGGCTCGGGCGCGCCCTCCTTCCACCCGGCCCAGGCGACCCAGGCCTGGCCGAAGCCGATCCGCAGCCCCGGCGCCAGCCCGGTCAGGCGCTCGGCCACCGCCTCGTTCACCGCACGGATGGATGGAATGGGCATCGGCCCCTGGGCGAGGCGCCAGCCCAGCGCCGCCAGCCCCGCCCCGGCGATCAGGAGGAGGAGCATGGCGAGGCGAAGGAGGAAGGAAACTCCTTGAAGCAGTCGACGCCCCACTTGACCGGGCAGGCGCCTCACGCGTTGCCTTCCCCGGCATGTCCGACGCCGAGCCAACCCGCCGCCGCCCGCCCACCCCCTATGATCCGGCTGCCGCGGGGCGGCTGGTCGAGGACTTCACGACCAAGGGCGCGGCCGAGGCCGCCTTCGCCGGCTCGCCCGCGGGCGCCGCGCTGCTGGGCGCGCTGGGCGGCCACAGCCCCTTCCTCGCCGATCTCGCCCTGCGCGAGGCGACGACGCTGTTTCGGCTCTCGGAACGCGGCGCGGATGCCGCCTTCGCCGCGGCGCTGGACCCGCTCGGCCGCGCCGACCCCTCGGCCAGCTCCGCCCAGCTCGGCGCCGCCCTGCGGCAGGCCCGGCGGCAGGCGGCGCTCATCGTCGCGGCGGCGGACCTCACGGGGGAGTGGACGCTCGACGGGGTGACGGGGGCGCTCTCCACCCTCGCGGAGTCCTGCATCGACCTCGCCTGCGCCCATCTCCTGCGGGAAGCCTGCGGGCGCGGCGACATCGCCATGCCCAATGCCGCGAAGCGCGACCCGAAGGCCGCGAGCAAGGGCTCGGGCCTCGTCGTCCTCGGCATGGGCAAGCTCGGCGGGCGCGAGCTGAACTATTCCTCCGACGTCGATCTGATGGTCCTCTTCGATCCCACGGCCGCGACGGATCCCGACCGCGCGCAGTCGGTCTTTGTCCGCCTGGCGCGCGACCTCGTGCGGCTGCTCGAGGAACGCACGGCGGAAGGATACGTCTTCCGAACCGATCTGCGCCTCCGCCCTGATCCCGCGGCAACCCCGCTCGCCGTCTCCGTCCCTGCCGCCATCGCCTATTACGAAAGCTTTGGCCAGAACTGGGAGCGGGCGGCGATGGTGAAGGCGCGCCCGGTGGCCGGCGACCGCGCCCTGGGCGACTCCTTCCTGGCGGAGATCCGCCCCTTCGTCTGGCGGCGCCATCTCGACTTCGCGATGATCGCCGACATCCATTCGATCAAGCGCCAGATCCACGCCGTCCACGGGAGCAAGCGCGGCGCGGGGGCCGAGATCGCGGTGGCCGGCCACGACGTGAAGCTCGGCCGGGGAGGCATACGCGAGATCGAGTTCACCGCCCAGGTCGCCCAACTCATCTGGGGCGGGCGCGACCCCGCGCTGCGGGACCCCACCACCCTCGGCGCCCTCGTCGCCCTCGCCGGGGCCGGGCGGATCGACAGGCGGGCAGCTGCCGATCTAGCCGATGCCTATGTTTTCCTCCGCGACGTCGAGCACCGCCTCCAGATGGTGGCGGACCGCCAGACTCACCGCCTGCCCGAGGACCCGGAGGGGCTGGCCCGCATCGCCTCCTTCATGGGCTATTCGGACACCGAATCCTTCGCCGCCGTCCTCACCGCCCACCTCCGCCGCGTAGCGGGCCAGTATTCCCGCCAGTTCGAGGCCGCGCCCCCGCTCAGCCTGTCCGGCGGCGAGGGCATCGAGGGGGGCAACCTCGTCTTCACCGGGGCAGAGCACGATCCCGCGACGCTTGGCACCCTTTCCGGCCTCGGCTACGCCAATCCCGACGGGGCCTCCGCCCTCGTGCGCAGCTGGCACGCCGGCAGCCGGCGCGCGACCCGCAGCGAGAGGGCGCGGGAGCTGCTGACGGCACTGATGCCCGCCCTCATCGCCGCCTTCGCCCGCCAGCGCGACCCGGACGCGGCCCTCGCCCGGTTCGACACGCTGCTAGAGCGTCTGCCCGCGGGGGTTCAGGTTCTCTCCCTCTTCCACCGCAACCCGGCGCTGCTGGACCGCGTGGCCGGGGTGCTCGGCGCCGCGCCCGCCCTGGCCGACCACCTCGCCCGCGACCCCGCGGCGCTGGAGGGGCTGCTCACGGGAGGCAGCGGCACGGCCGCAGCCTCCCTCCCCGCCCTGGTCGGCGCGGCGCGGCACTATGAGGAGGCGCTTGAATCCGTTCGCCGCATCGTGACCGAGGGGCGGTTCGAGATCGACGTCGCGGCGCTGGAGGGCTTGCTGGACGTGGATGCCGCCGGCATCGCCCGGAGCGAGCTGGCGGATGCGGCTATCTCCTGCCTTCTCCCCCAGGTCGCGAAGGACTTCGCCTCCCGCCACGGCAAGGTGCCGGGCGGGGCCATGGCGGTGGTGGCCATGGGCAAGCTCGGCGGGCGGGAGATGCTGCCGGGTTCGGATCTCGACCTCGTCCTCATCTACGACCATGCGGAGGACGTGACCGAGAGCGACGGGCCGAAGCCGCTGGCGCCTTCGGCCTATTTCTCCCGCCTCGCCACCCAGTTCGTGGCGGCCCTCACCGCGCCGGGGGCCGAGGGCAAGCCCTATGAGGTGGACATGCGGCTGCGCCCCTCCGGGAACAAAGGCCCGGTGGCCGCCAGCATCGCCGCCTTCGAGCGCTATCACGGCCCCAAGCTCGGGGATGGCGGCCAGGCCTGGACCTGGGAGCGCATGGCCCTCACCCGCGCCCGGCCCGTGGCCGGCCCGCCCGCGCTGCGCCGGCGCATCGCCGAGTGCTGCCGCGAGGCGCTGGCCCTCCACTCCGGTCCCGGCGCGATCGAAGATGCGCGCTCCATGCGCGCCCGCATGCTGCGCGACCTGCCGCCCGACGGGCCCTGGGACGTGAAGGCCATGCCCGGCGGGCTGGTAGAGGTGGAGTTCATCGCTCAGGCCCTGCAATGCGCCCATGCCGCGGAGCACCCCCGGATCCTTGCCCCGGCCACGCGCGACGCCCTGGCCAACCTCGCCCGCGTGGGCCTGCTGGAGGAGGAGGAGGCGGCCTCCCTCATCCGGGCGGAGCGCTTCTGGCGCACGCTGCAATCCCTCCTGCGCCTGACGGTCGGGCGCGTGCGGACCGAGGAGCTACCCCCTGCCGCCGCGGATGCCGTGCTGCACGGGCTCGGCGTCGCAAGCGGCACGCGGGCCGTTGACCTCTCGGCCCTCCGCGCGCAGATGCGCGGGATCGCGGCCGGCGTGCGCGAATCCTTCGAGCGCCGCATCGGGCCGCTGCCGCTGAAGGGGTCCGCATGATCGCCGTGGGGGACAAGGCGCCGGAATTCGACCTGCCGGCGGCGGGAGGCGGCCGCGTCGGCGCCGCTCTGCTGCGCGGCAGGCGCTACGCCCTCTACTTCTATCCCAAGGCCGACACCTCAGGCTGCACCGTCCAGGCCCAGGGCGTGCAGGAGAGCCTGGAGGCGCTGGGGACGGCCGGGATCACCGTCATCGGCGTCTCGCCGGATCCCGTGAGGAAGCTGGACGCTTTCGCGAGAAAGTACGGCCTGACATTCCCCCTGGCGTCCGACGCCGATCAGTCCCTCGCCACCGCCTATGACGCCTGGGTCGAGAAATCGATGTACGGGCGGAAGTACATGGGCATGGAGCGCAGCACATTCCTCATCTCGGCCGAGGGCACGGTCGAGGCGATCTGGCGCAAGGTGAAGCCGGCGGAGCATGCGGGGCTGCTGCTCGGGGCTGCCTGATCGGGTCAGCGTGAGCCGGTAACAACCCTCCCCGGCGTCGGCCGCGCGCCCCTGCCCCGCACGCGCCGCGATGGACCCCCGCCGGTGCCGGGTTTAGCCTTGGCCGTAAAGGGACGGGAGCGAAGCGTCATGCAGGGCCGGTCACTCGCCATTCTCCTGACGCTCGCCGTCGGCTGCGCCGCCCTGGCCATGGGGCTGCGCCAGTCCTTCGGCCTCTATCTCGCGCCCATGACGGCCGCCATGGGCTGGTCCGCCAGCGGCTTCGCGCTCGCCATCGCCGTGCAGGTGCTCGTCAACGGCTTCAGTCAGCCGCTGGTCGGCCAGCTCGCGGACCGCTTCGGCGGGCGCGTGGTGGTGATCGGCGGCGCGGTGCTCTACGCCGCCGGCATCGCCGGCATGGCGCTCTCCCCCGGGCTGGGCCTCTTCACCTTCTTCGCCGGGCTGGTGCTGGGCGTCGCCGTCTCGGCGGCGGGGATGCCCGTGATCGTGGCCTCCCTCACCCGCCAGCTCCCGGAATCCATGCGCGGGCGGGCGGCGGCGCTGGGGACGGCGGGATCCTCCCTCGGCCAGTTCCTCGTCGTGCCGCTCTCGGGCGCGGCCCTCTCAGGCTTCGGCTGGCAGGCCGCGCTGCTCGCCATGGCGGGCGCCGCGCTGCTGATGGTGCCGCTCGCCATGCCGCTCGCCGGCCGCCCCGCGCCAAAGGCCGCGAGCGCCGAGCCGGAAGAGACGGCGCGCGCCGCCCTCTCCCGCGCGCTGGGCTCGCGCATGTTCTGGTGCCTCTTCTTCGGCTTCTTCGTCTGCGGGCTGCACGTCTCCTTCCTGGCCGTCCACCTGCCGGGCTTCGTCGCGCTCTGCCACCTGCCGCTCCAGGTCGGCGCCTGGGCGATCTCGCTCATCGGGCTGTTCAACGTCATCGGCTCGCTCGGCGCGGGGGAGCTGACCCAGCGCTGGCGCCGGCGGGAGCTGCTGGTGGCGATCTACGCGCTGCGCGCCCTCGTCATGGCCGTGTTCTTTCTCGCCGCCGAGAAGACCACCGGCTCCGTCCTCGTCTTCTCCGCACTGATGGGGGTGCTCTGGCTCTCGACCGTGCCGCCGACCGTCGCGCTCTGCGCCCGGCTCTTCGGGACGCGCTGGCTGGCCACCATCTTCGGCCTCGTCTTCCTCGGCCACCAGATCGGGGGCTTTCTCGGCGCCTGGCTGCCCGGCCTCATCTTCGACCGGACCGGCAGCTACGATGCCATGTGGCTCATCTCGGTCGCGGCCGGGGTCTTCGCGGCCCTCATCCACCTCCCCGTGCGGGAGCCCGCGCCGCTGCCCAAGCCGGCGACGGCCTGATCCCCCGGCGTTGGGGTGGACAGGCGGCGCGTCCTCCCCTTTTCTGCCGCCGGTTCGCGGTCAAGGAGTGGGGTCATGCGGCAGGGCTGGGCGAAGTGGATCTTGGTCGCGGCGCTGGCCGCCCCGCTGGCTGCTGCGGATGCGCAGCAGCCCCAGGCCCAGGCTGCGCCCCAAGCCGCGCCCCATGCCTGGCTATTCGGCTCCTGGACGGGCGGCATCTTCCCCGCCACCGAGACGGAGGGCGCGGCCTGCGCCGCCCAGCCCACCGTCATCATCACGCGCGACGTCATCATGCGCGTTTCCCTGCTGGAGGTACCCTACCGCCAGCGCCTGATCGAGACGGTGGCCGGCGGGCCGGACTCCGTGGAGTTCCGCCTCGCCCCCGCCGCCGCCTCCGTAGCCCCGCTCGGCGGCCGGCTGCCGCCGGACAGCGCCTTCGGCTGCGCCAACCCGAACAACCTGCGAGTGGAGCGGCGCGGGCCGAACGAGATCGTCTTCCCCGACTGCGCCGAGTTCCCGAGCCCGCTCAAGCGCTGCACGGCGCGCTGAGCCCGCCATGGCGGAAGGGCTCCCAGCCGGCGAGGTGGAGCCGCCCGGCTCCGGGATAGCCGGCGCGGACCGGGGAGTGACTCCCGCCGGGCTGAGGGCCGGAAGCCCTCCCGCGGCGGAAGAGCCGGCGCCGATCCGGCTAGCCGCCCATAGCCTCGGCACGCCCCCGCCCCGCCTGCGTCCCTCCCCCGCGCGGCGGGACTGGATGGACGCGACGCCCGCCGGCTTCGCCAACCGCTGCCTGCCGCTCACCATCGCCAACGCCCATGGCTGGGACGTGATCGGCGAGGGCGCCTTCGAGGCCTGGTGGAACGGCCGCCCCGGGGCCGGCGACATCATCATCCGCACCGAGCGCCCGGGCGGCCCCACCCCGACCAGCCATTTCGGCGCGGGCATCCTCACCTTCCACATCGACCTGCTCTTCCGCACCGATCCCGGGATGAGCCTCTGGGTCTCGGGCCCGGTGAACGCATGGAAGGACGGCATCGCGCCGCTCACCGGCATCGTGGAGACGGACTGGTCGCCGGCCACCCTCACGATGAACTGGCGCTTCACCCGGCCGAACCATCCCGTGCGCTTCGCCCTGGGCGAGCCGGTCTGCACGGTCTTCCCCATCCCGCGGGACCTGATCGCGCGGGTCCGCCCGACCATCCGGCCCATCGCGGCCGAGCCGGCGCTGGAGGCGGCGCACCGGGAGTGGAGCCGCTCCCGCACGGCCTTCGCTGCCGGGCTGAAGGAGCCGGCCAGCGAGGCGCGGGCCCGGGGCTGGCAGCGCGACTACCATCGCGGCCGGATCGGGGACTGCGCGGGGGAGGCCCACCTCACCCGCCTGCGGCCGCGGGACTTCGAGCCGGGCTGAGCCCTCGGCCGGCGCCCGGCGGGCTAGGCCGGCAGGGTCACCTGCGCCACCAGCCCGCCGCCTTCGCGGTTCCGCAGCACCACGTCCCCGCCATGGGCGCGCAGGATGTTGCGTGCGATGGGCAGGCCGAGGCCGACGCCGCCCGTCTCGCGGTTGCGGCTCGCCTCCAGCCGGCGGAAGGGCTGGAACACCGCCTCCTGGCTCTCGGGCGGGATTCCCGGCCCGTCATCCTCCACGCGCAGCCGGATTTGCCCGCCCGAGGGCGGCTCCAGCACCACCCGCGCGGTGCCGCCGTAATTCGCCGCATTGGCGACGAGGTTGGCCAGCGCGCGCTTGAGCGCGATCGGGCGTCCCCGCACAGTCAGCCGCTCCGGCCCGGTATAGAAGAAGCTCTCCGCCTCGGCCTCGGGCCGGGCATCGGCCGCCTCGTCCAGCACGGTGCGGCAGAGGGCGGCGAGGTCCAGCGGGACGGAAGGCTCGGCGGCCGCGTCGTCCCGCGCGAAGGCGAGGGTGGCGTTGATCATCCCCTCCATCTCCTCCAGGTCGGCGAGCATCTTCGCGCGCTGCTCGTCGTCGTCCATGAACTCGGCGCGCAGCTTCAGCCGGGTGATGGGGGTGCGGAGGTCGTGGCCGATCGCGGCCAGCATCTGCGTCCGGTCACCGACGAAGCGGCGGATGCGCGCGGCCATGGTGTTGAAGGCGTGAGCGGCGGTCGCGACCTCGCGCGGGCCGTCCTCGGGCAGGGGCGGCGCGTTCACGTCCCGCCCCAGCGCGTTCGCCGCCTGGGCGAGGTCCCGCACGGGGCGCGTCAGCCGCCGCGTGGCCCAGATGATCAGCAGCGCGGCCGCCACCGTCATCAGCAGGAAAGCGATGAGGAAGGTGGGGGAGTGCCAGGGGCGCGGCGGCGGCAGGTGGATGCTGACATTGAGCCAGGCCGTGCCGTCCGGCATCAGCAGCGCGGCGTAGAGCGTGCCGAAGCGCATCCCCGCCTGGATCTCGCGAGGGCGGAGCCGCGGCGGGCCGCCGATGAGCATCTCCGGCCGCACCATGCGCATCGCGGGCGGCGGCGCGGGGAGCATCCCCACCCGCACCGTCGGCTGCTCGTCCAGCGAGGCCTCCAGCCCCTGCGGCAGCTCGATGTCGCCCAGGATCGAGGCGCGGCGCTCGGGCGTGGCGACGACGAGGGTGCGCCACAGGCCGAAGATGCGGGCCGAGACCTCGCGCTCGATCGCCGCGCGCTGCAGGTCCACCCGGTCCAGCGCGTGGATGGTCAGCCCTGCTGCCTGCACAGCCATCAGCGCGAGCAGCAGGAATAGCGCCGTCCGCCCCGCCAGCGTGCCCGGCAGGACGCGGCGCAGGAGATCCCTCACAGCGGTGCGCGCATCAGGCCGCACGCTCGACATCGGCGGCGAGGACGTAGCCGCCGCCGCGCACGGTCTTGATGAGGCTCGGGTTGCGCCCGTCATCCTCCAGCTTGCGCCGAAGCCGGGAGACGGCAACATCGATCGCGCGGTCGAAGGGCCCGGCCTGCCGGCCGCGCAGGAGGTCCATCAGCATGTCGCGGGTGAGCACCCGGTTGGGGCGCTCCACCAGCACGGTCAGTAATTCGTACTCGCCACCGGTGAGGGAGACCTCCGCGCCGTCAGGGTTCAGCAGGCGCCGGCGCTGCGGCTCCAGCGTCCAGCCGCCGAAGCGGATGGCGCTGGGCAGCGGGTCCCGCCGGGTGCCCTCGCCATGGGCGCGGCGCATCACGGCGCGGATGCGGGCCAGCAGCTCCCGGGGGTTGAAGGGCTTGGCCACGTAGTCGTCGGCCCCGAGCTCCAGCCCGACGATGCGGTCCGTCTCCTCCCCCATGGCGGTGAGCATCACGATTGGCACGTCCGACTGGCCGCGCAGCCAGCGCGCGAAGTCGAGGCCGGACTCGCCGGGCATCATGAGGTCGAGGACGACGATGTGGTAGCGGCCGAGCGGCCAAGCCTTCCGGGCCTCCCGCGCCTCCCGCGCCGTGGTCACTCGGAAGCCCTGCTTCTCCAGGAAGCGGGCGAGCAACTCGCGGATCTCGCGGTCGTCGTCGACGACCAGGATGTGCGGGGCGGGTTCCATGCCTGTTACATAGCGCGCCCGCGGCCGGTGTCGCCGGTCCGGTTGTTACAATCCATGTCGGGCGCCCTTCCCGTTGCCCACCGTTTCAACGGAGCGGGAGTCGGGCTTGGAGTCACAGGGCCCATCCCCCAGATAGGAGGCAACGGCGGTGCCCTCCCCCCAATCCCCCGGGCATCGTCGCAGGAACGGCGGCGGGGTGACCTGCATCCCCCCTTGTCGCGGCTCCCGCCGCCGTCCACCTCCCCGCGCGATGACCTCACCTCCCGGCTGGGCCGAGTGCGGCCTTGCCGCCCTTCTCCTGTCGGACCCCGCCCTGGGCTCGGTGCCGGCGCGCTGCGGCCCCCTGCCCTGGCGCCGGCGCCCGCCGGGCTTCCCGGGCCTTCTCCGCACCATCTGCGGCCAGCAGATCAGCAACCAAGCGGCAGCCGCCATCTGGGCCCGGCTGCGCGCCCTTCCCGGCGCGCTGGATCCTGCGGGGCTGCTGATGCTGGACGATGCGGCGCTCTGCGGCGTGGCCGGGCTCTCGCGCCCGAAGGCGGCGCATGCGCGAAGCCTCGCCGCCGCGATCCTAGAAGGCCGGCTGCGGCTGGATCTCCTGCCCGGCATGGGGGATGAGGAAGCGATCCTCCATCTCTGCGCCGTGCGCGGGCTCGGCCGGTGGACCGCCGGGGTCCATCTCCTCTTCGCCGAGAACCGGCCGGACATCTTTCCCGAAGGCGACCTGGCCCTCGCCGCCGCCCTGGCCGGGCTGCGGGGCCTGCCCGTGCGGCCCACCCCTGCCGCCCTTACCGCGGCGGCCGAGGAATGGCGCCCCTTCCGCTCACTCGCCGCCCGGCTCCTCTGGCACTACTGGCGGCACGCCACGGGGCGACCAGGCGCCGAGCCGGAGGATGACGGCTAGCCCGGCCTCGGCCCGACGGGATGACTAACCCCCTGGGGGCAGCAATGGGCCGGCCGTTCGCTCCTAATAGCCCAGCGCGACGGCCACCTCGCCCAGCGCCCACAAGACGGGGAAGGCGATGACGAAGGCCAGCATGGCTTCGCGCAATGCGTTGTTCGGGATGACCGGGCGGGTCGCTGCATGGAGATATCGCATGCCCAGATATGAACAAAACAGGAACTGTGGAGCAAGAACGGAGCCTTCACCGTTCCGTGAAAACCTGACCCACCCTCGTCGCGTCCTTAGCGTGTCAGGTCATGAAACCCGCCCCCCCTGAAACGTCTTGCGGAAGGGAGGCGTGCCCAGGGGCGGAACGCTCCTCTTCCCCGCCCGGCACGGCTCTTGCTGAACCCACTGAGCTGGCCGCATATCCGGACCACGCCATACGGAGGACAGGGTGCCCGCCTTCGACGAGATGAATGAGGGGGGCCGTATTCGCCCCGCCTATGCCGGGATCGCGCGTTACCTCGAGGCTGCCGGCGGGAGTGAGCTGGAGTCGAAGCGCCGCGAGGCGGAGGTCCTGTTCCGTCGTATCGGCGTCACCTTCGCCGTCTACACTCAGGGCGGCGACCCCGAGCGCCTGATCCCCTTCGACGTCATCCCTCGCGTCATCGCCCGCGCGGAATGGGACGCGCTGCGCCGCGGGCTGGAACAGCGCGTGCGGGCCCTCAACGCCTTCCTCGCCGACATCTACGGCCCCCGCCGCATCCTCCAGGCCGGGCTGATCCCGGCCGAGCTGGTGCTGAAGAACGAGGGCTACCGCGAGATCATGGAGGGCTTCACGCCCCCGGGCGGCGTCTACACCGTCATCTCCGGGATCGACCTCGTGCGCACGGGACCGGAGGAGTTCTTCGTGCTGGAGGATAACTGCCGCGTTCCCTCTGGCGTTTCCTACATGCTGGAGAACCGGGAGGCGATGATGCGCCTCCTTCCCAATCTCTGCGCCGCGCACCGCATCGCGCCCGTCAGCCACTACCCGGAGGAACTGCTGGAGACGCTCAAGTCCCTCGCCCCTCCCGCCTGCCAGGGCGAGCCGACCGTGGTGGTGCTGACCCCCGGCCCCTTCAACTCCGCCTATTACGAGCACTCCTTCCTCGCCGACGAGATGGGCGTGGAGCTGGTCGAGGGCGCCGACCTCTTCGTGCGCGACGACACCGTCTTCATGCGCACCACCGCCGGCCCGCGGCGCGTGGACGTGATCTACCGCCGCGTGGATGACGAGTTCCTCGATCCCCAGGTCTTCCGCCCGGACTCCATGCTCGGCGTGCCCGGCCTCATGGCCGCCTACCGCGCGGGGCGCGTGACGCTCGCCAACGCTCCAGGCGCGGGCGTCGCCGACGACAAGGCCGTCTATCCCTTCGTGCCCGAGATGATCCGCTTCTACCTCTCCGAGGAGCCGATCCTGTGCAACGTGCCAACCTACATGTGCGAGCATGAGGAGGACCGCGCCTATGTCCTCGAGCACATGGAGGAGCTGGTGGTGAAGCTCGCGCGCGGGTCGGGCGGCTACGGCATGCTCGTCGGCCCGCACAGCACGGCCGAGCAGCGCGCCGACTTCGCCGCCCGCATCCGCGAGAAGCCGGGCGACTACATCGCCCAGCCCACCCTCGCCCTCTCCACCGTGCCGACGCTCTGCGAGGGCGGCATGGCCCCGCGCCACGTCGATCTCCGCCCCTTCATCCTCTTCGGCCGCGACCAGGTGCGGATCGTCCCGGGCGGGCTGACGCGCGTGGCCCTGCGGGAGGGATCGCTCGTCGTGAACTCATCCCAGGGCGGCGGCACGAAGGATACCTGGGTGCTGGAACAGGACCCGCCCCCGATGTCCCAGTCCATGGGGCCGGAGGGAGTGGCGCAGAGCATGGGCGGCATGACCCAGAGCCTGGGGAAGGGGGTCTGATGCTCGCACGTACGGCGGATAGCCTTTTCTGGCTCGGGCGCTACATGGAGCGCGCGGGCAACGT
This sequence comes from Roseomonas sp. GCM10028921, assembly GCA_042666135.1. Taxonomy (GTDB): domain Bacteria; phylum Pseudomonadota; class Alphaproteobacteria; order Acetobacterales; family Acetobacteraceae; genus Roseomonas. The sequence continues at coordinate 247,071 of JBHTFH010000001.1, forward strand.
TGCGCGCGCGCTGAACGCGACGCTGCGCATGGCCTCCCTCGCCGCGCCGCGCGGCACGGAGCTGGCCGAGTGGTCCGCGCTGCTGGATGCGACCGGCACGGCCGCGCATTACGAGCAGCTCTACGGCGACCCCACCCCGGAGCAGGTGGCGCGCTGGCTCACCCTGGACACGCTCAACCTCTCCTCCATCGCCTCCTGCTTCGAGGCCGCGCGGCGCAACGCGCGCGCCGTGCGCACCGCCCTGACCGTGGACATGTGGGAGGCGGTGAACGACACCTGGATCGACCTCCGCAAGCTCGACCCGCACGAGGCCGGCGGCGACCGGCTGATGGGCTTCAACGACTGGGTGCTCTCCCGCGCGGTGCTGTTCAACGGCGCCGCCATGGACACGATGCTACGCGACGACGCCTGGCGCTTCGTCCGCCTCGGCACGATGCTGGAGCGCGCGGACAACACCGCGCGGCTGCTCGCCGCCCACAGCGCCGCCTTCAGCACGGGAGCGGAGAACGACCCGGACAGCTATGCGCAATGGCAGGGGCTGCTGCGCTCGGTTTCCGCCCTGCGCGCCTACCAGCACCTGTTCCGGGAAAGGCTGCGGCCGATCCGCGTGGTGGAGCTACTGCTGATGCGCCCGGAATACCCCCGCTCCGTCAGCGCCTGCTACGAGGAGGTGAACGATATCCTCAGCGTGCTCGCCATGTCGGAGGGCGATGACCGCGTTGCCTGCCGCCGCCTCGCCGCCGCGCTTCGCGGCCGCTGCGTGGAACACACGCCGGCGCGGCTGATGGACGGTTCGCTGGACGAGCTGCTCACCGAGGTGATCTCCGGCAACCAGCGGCTCGGTGATTCCATCGGGCGGTGCTTCCTCATCGGATAGGCACCGCCCCTCCCGGCGGGCGGCCTACTCGGCCGCCATCCGCGCTTCCTGTCGGCAGATGCGCACCGGCACGGACTTTGCTGCCGGCACCTTGCTCCCCTCGGCATAGTGCCAGAGCGGGACGAGGGGGTTGCATTCGGGGTAGTAGCCGCCCACCGCGCCCTGCGGGATGTCGTAGGGCACCACCCGCAGCCCGTGAACCTGCCGCAGCACGTTGTCGTCCACCGCGGTGGTAAGCGAGACGACGTCGCCCTCCTTCAGGCCGAGGCGGGATGCGTCGGAGCGGTTCATCAGCAGCACCTCCCGCGTGCCGCTGATCCCGCGGAAGCGGTCGTCATAGCCGTATATCGTCGTGTTGAACTGGTCGTTCGAGCGGAGCGTGATGAGCTGGAGAATTCCGGGATCGTCGAGATCCGTCTTCAGATCCGTGCGAAGCCCGGCGGGCACGAGGAGGTTCGCCTTCCCCGTCTCGGTCTTCCATTCCCGCTGCCGCGCGGCGAGCGGCCGGGCGAAGCCGCCGGGCTCGTCCATGCGCCGGTTGAAGTCCTTGAAGATCTCGGGATAGCTCGCCTCGATCGCGTCGCGGATGCGGCCGTAATCGGCCACCCACTCGTCCCAGGGCACGCGCGGGTTGGGCGACAGCGTGGCCTTGGCCATGCCCGCGACGATGGCCGGCTCCGAGAGCAGGTGCGGCGAGGCCGGGGCCACCGTCCCGCGCGAGGCGTGAATATGCGTCATCGTGTCCTCGCAGGTCACGGCCTGCTCGCCACCCGCCTGCGCATCCACCTCCAGCCGGCCGAGGCAGGGCAGGAGATAGGCGACCTCCCCGTTGATGAGGTGGTTGCGGTTGAGCTTCGTCGCCACCTGCACTGTCAGCCGGATGCCGGGCCAAGCGGCTTCCATGCGCTGCGTTTCCGGCACGGCGCGGAGAAAGTTCCCGCCGAGCCCGAGGAAGGCCTGGATGCGCCCCTCCACGATCGCCTCGCAGGCCTCTACGGTGTTCAAGCCGGTGTCGCGCGGCGGCTCGAAGCCGTACTGCTCGGCCAGCCTGTCCACCGGCACCAGCTCGGGCTTCTCCGTGATGCCCACGGTGCGCTGGCCCTGCACGTTGGAATGGCCGCGCACGGGCAGGATTCCCGCGCCGGGCTTGCCAATATTGCCGCGCAGCAGCAGTAGGTTGGCCATCATGCGGACGTTCTCGACGCCCTTCTTGTGCTGCGTCAGCCCCATTCCGTAGATGCCGATGGCCGAGCGCGCCGCGCCGTAGACGCTCGCCGCATCCATCATCGCCTGCCGCGTCAGGCCGGACCAGCGCTCCAGCTCCGCCCAGTCCTGGGCGCGGCACCAGGCAGCGAAGGAATCGAAGCCGTGGGTGTGCTGCTGGATAAAGGCGTGGTCGAGAATCGGCGCGCGGCCCGCCGCTATCGCCTTGTCATCGGCCTCGACCAGCGCCTTGCACATGCCAGCGATCGCCGCGATGTCTCCGCCCGCGCGGAGCTGGTGGTACTGGGAGGAGATGCGCGTCTCCTTCAGCGTCAGCATCTCCTGCGGCGACTGCGGGTTGGTGAAGCGCTCCCAGCCGCGCTCCTTCAGCGGGTTGAAGGTGATGATCGGCACGTCCCGCTTCGCCGCTTCCTGCAAGGGGTGCAGCATGCGCGGCGAGTTGGAGCCGACATTCTGCCCGAAGGAGAGGATGCAGGCGGTGGTGCGAAAATCCTCGAGTTGCACCGTCCCAACCGGCGCGCCGATGGCCTGGGGCAGCGCGACGGATGTGCTCTCGTGGCACATGTTCGAGCTGTCCGGCAGGTTGTTGTGCCCGTAGAGCCGCGCGAAGAGGCCGTAGATGTAGGAGGTCTCCAGCGAGGCGCGGCCAGAGGCGTAGAAGATCGTGCGCCGGGGATCCATGCTGCGCAGCTCCGCCCCGATCTCGCGGAAGGCGTCCTCCCAGGCGACAGGCATCCAGCGGTCCCGCGCGCGGTCAAGCCGCATCGGATGCGTCAGCCGCCCGATCGCCTCGAGATCGTGGTCGGGCCAGGAGAGAAGGTCGGTGAGGCTGTGGGTTTCGAAGAAGCCCTCGGGCACGCGCTTGCGCGTGATCTCCCAGGCCGTCGCTTTGGCGCCGTTCTCGCAGTACTCGAAGGGCAGCGGCTCGCGCGGCTTCGCCCAGGAGCACGAGACGCAGGAATAGCCGCCCGGTTTGTTCTGCTTCAGCAGCACCGCATTGCCCGTCGCGATGCGCTCCTCCTGCAGGAGGATACTCTCGACGGAGCGGAACGAGCCCCAGCCGCCGGCGGGCCCGGAATAGGGCTTCGTGCTCACGGGACGCTTGGCCATGGAGCGGCTCCTCTAGATCGGCATATCTTCCGCCACGCGCGGCTCGTGCATAGGGCAGCCACTGTGGCTCGCGCAGAAGCCGGAGGACATCTCGTAGGCGGGTTTGCGGGCACGGTTGATGGAGCCGAGCGGGCGGTGCGAGGCAAGGCCGTGCCAGGGGCTAAAGGACATGCCGAGATCGACCGCTCTCGACCGCTCCTCGTTCAACGCCGGCTGCCGGCGAATGGTGATGCTCGCGAGGGCCAGGTAGGGACTCGCTTTCTCCGGCCACTGCAGGGACGCGTCCTCGACCGGCATCGCCCCGGGATCGATGAGGAGTTGCGCACGCAGTTCCCACTCGCCCTCATGGGCGGCGAAGAAGTCCGTCACCTCCTCGCACAGCGCCTCGGGACGGCCGGGAACCTCCATCTTCCGCCCGGTCAGCGCGCCCAGCGCGGGCGAGACGGGGGCGATGCTGTACTTTGCGATGAAGTCGCCGTGGCGATAGGGCGTCTGGCTGTAGAAGGTCTCGCTGAGGACGTGCGTGTTCGGATGGCCGCCGAGTTGCATGACCGTCGCGCTCTTGCCGCCCACCGCCTCGATGGCCGCCTCCGTGCCGCGCAGCACCGCCGAGACCGCCTTGTTGAGGCCCTGCGGCATGTCGGTCGTCTTCGCCAGCATCTGCGCAATGCCGAAGAAGACCTTGACCGTCGCCGCGAAGGCGGGGGCGTTGGCCATGACGAAGTCCTCCGTCGCCTGCCCCTCCGCGCCGGGGAGCCGCTCGCCTTCCACCCCCACCACCTTCAGGGCGAGTCCGCGGGGAACGGAGACGCTGTCCTCCAGCAGGTCGCCCGGGTTGGTGGAGAAGCGCATCGCGGGGAGGCGCCCGGGCCGGTAGAACAGCCCCTGGGCATAGGCGGGCGGCAGGCCACCGAGCACCTCGATCTCGCCGCGCAGGAAGCCGTGGCTCTTCGCGTGAACGCTGCGGACGGGGTAGCCGTAATCCTCGAGGGTGGTTTCGACGATACCCCTCATGGTCTCGACCGGCTCCCGCGTGGTCTTCCCCTCAGCAGACTCCCGGCGCTCCAGACCGGGCTCGGATCGAATGGGATCGGTCGGCATCGGGTTTCCTTTGTTAAGACCTTCAACGCCGCGTGTGGGGGCATGTTTCCCCACCGGCCTCCCCCGCTGTGTCGTCGTTGCAACAGCTGAAATGTGCAAAATCACGGATACGTGAAAACTCGCCAAGGACTCGCTAGGCTTCCCCCATGAGCACCTTCCGAGCCCAGGCCATCGCTGGCCGTGTCGTTCTGGTCCATGACATGCCGGACCAGGTCGTCGTCTCCGAATTCGATGCCGCCGAAGCCTCGACGCTGCTCCGGCAGCTCGAGAGCGCCCTCGCCCAGGTCGTGCGCGACTTGGCGGAGCGCGCCTCGCAGCCGCTCCGCCCCGAAGCGGTGGGCTGAGGCGGCCGGGCCAGTCCCGCTACGGGAAGGGGGCGGAAACCGCTTCCTCCCCTCCCAACGCCTCGTGCCAGCCTCCCGTCCACTCGGGCAGGGTCCACACCCGCCGACGGAGGAGACATGCACGGGACAGCGGAGCGGCCCCATGCCGAACGTGTCCACGCGGCCTTGCAGGACGGCTCGGCCGCCCGTTCCGCCATCGCGGCCTCCTGGCGGCGGTCCATCGCTCTCTACGGGCTGGACTTGAGAACCACCGCCCGCCGAGGAACCTGACAGAGCCGGAGCTGCGCCTCGCCCGCGAGCGCATGGAGCCGCTTACCCGCCTGGCCGCCTTCACCAGCAAGACGACGACGGGCCGGCTGATCATGCAGTATGCCAGCCAGAACTTCATCCCCGTGACGCTGGAGCTCGGCGGCAAGTCGCCGAACATCTTCTGCAATGACGTCGCGGCCGAGGCGGACGACTTCCTGGACAAGGCGATCGAGGGCTTCGTCTTGTTCGCCCTCAACCAGGGCGAGGTCTGCACCTGCCCCTCCCGCGCCCTGATCCGTGAGAGCCCCTACGACCCCTTCATGGAGCGCGCGATCAAGCGTGTCGAGGCCATCGTGCAGGGCGACCCGCTCCACCCCGCCACGATGATCGGCGCCCAGGCTTCCAGCGAGCAGCTCGAGAAGATCCTGAGCCACATCGACATCGGCAAGCAGGAGGGAGCCGAGATCCTGACGGGGGGCGAGTGCAAGCTCCTGCCGGGCGAGCTGGCGGGCGGCTCCTACATGCAGCCCACCGTCTTCCGCGGGAACAACCGCATGCGGATCTTCCAGAAAGAGATCTTCGGTCCCGTCGTCTCCGTGACCACCCTCAAGGACGATGACGAGGCGCTGTCCATCGCCAACGACACGCTCTAGGCCTCGGCGCCGGCGTCTGGATGCGGGACGTGAACCGCGCCAACCGCTTCGGCCGCGCCATCCAGGCCGGGCGCGTCTGGACGAACTGCTACCATGCTTATCCCGCCCACGCGGCCTTCGGCGGCTACAAGCAGTCCGGCGTCGGGCGCGAGACGCACAGCATGATGCTCGACCACTACCAGCAGACGAAGAACATGCTCGTCAGCTACAGCCCGAAGAAGCTCGGCTTCTTCTGATCCGCCCCGGGGCGGCGCGGGCCATCGCGCCCTCGCCGCCCCTTCCCGCTGGAGGAGAACCGGTCGTGGCGGAACCAGAGAGCCGCGTCAGCGCCACACCCGAAGCCCTCGCCCTGATCGCGGAGATCCAGGCGGAGCACGGCCCCGTGCTGTTCCACCGGTCCGGCGGCTGCTGCGATGGCTCCTCCCCCATGTGCTACCCGCAGTCGGACTCCATCCTCGGCGACCGCGACGTGCTGCTCGGAGAGATCGGCGGCGCGCCCTTCTATATCCGCATCCGCGCGGCCCAGTTCGAGGCGTGGCGGCACCCGAACTGGTCATCGACGTCGTTCCCGGGCGCGAGGGCATGTTCTCCCTCGACAACGGGCGGCAGCGGCGCTTCCACACCCGCTCGTGCATCATCCGGGGAAGCTGAGCGACCCTCAGGCCGCCAGGGCCTCCCGGATCGCCGCGAGCGCCTCGGCGGACTTACCGCCTTCCGGGCCGCCGGCCTGGGCCATGTCGGGCCGTCCGCCGCCACCCTTGCCGCCCACCGCGGCGGAGGCGGCCCGCACGAGCGACACGGCATCCGCCCTGCCCTTCGCCGCCTCGCCCACCGCGACCACGATGCTCGCCTTGCCCTCCGCCGAGGAGACGAGCGCGACCACATCCGCCGTGCCGCCCTTCAGGATGGCCTCGGCCAGACCTTTCAGGTCGCGCGCGGGCACCTCGCCGAGGTCGCGCAGCGCGACGCGAAGGCCGGAGACCTCCTCCACCTCGGAAGCCGCGCCGCCCGTCGCGAGCTTGCGGCGGAGATCAGCCACCTCCCGCTCCAGCTTGCGCCGCTCCTCCACCAGGGAGGCGATGCGGGCAGGGACCTCGTGCGCGGGCACCTTCAGCGCGGAGGCTGCCTCACGGAGGAGGCGCTCCTCCTCTTCCACCACGGCGAGAGCGGCGGGGCCGGTCACGGCCTCCACACGGCGCACGCCGGCAGAGACGGCCCCCTCCCCCACGATCTTGAACAGCCCGATATCGCCGGTGCGGCCGACATGCGTGCCGCCGCAGAGCTCCAGGCTGTAGACGCCGTGGCGCGAGGTGGCCTCGGGGTCGTAGCCCATGCCGACGACGCGGACCTCGTCCCCGTACCTCTCGCCGAAGAGCGCCATGGCCCCGGCCTCGACGGCGGCTTCGGGCGTCATCAGCCGGGTGACCACCTCGGCGTTCTCGCGGATGCGGCTGTTCACCTCCTGCTCGACCCAGGCCAGGTCCTCGGGGGACATAGGGGTGGGCTGGGAGACATCGAAGCGCAAGCGGTCCGGGGAGTTGAGGCTGCCCTTCTGCGCGACATGCTCGCCCAGGCGGCGGCGCAGGGCCTCGTGCAGCAGGTGCGTCGCGGAGTGATGGGCGCGGATCGCGCTGCGGCGGTGATGCGCCACCTCGGCCAGCACGGAGGCGCCCATACCCGCGGTGCCGTGCTGGACGATGCCGAGATGGACGTGCAGCCCGAGCTTCTTCTGCGTGTCCCGTACCGCGATCTGCAGGCCGTCGGCCCCGGTGATGAGGCCGGCGTCGCCAACCTGGCCGCCGCTCTCGGCGTAGAAGGGCGTCTGGTTCAGCACCACCGCCACCTCCGTCCCCTCGGGGGCGCTATCCACCTCGGCGCCGTTCGCGACGATGGCAAGGATCGAGGCCTCGGCCCGCTCGGTGTTGTAGCCCTGGAACTCAGTGCCCGTGCCCAGCCGCTCCTTCAGGTCGAACCAGAGCGTCTCCGTCGCGGCATCGCCCGTGCCGGACCAGGCGGCACGCGCCCGGCGGCGCTGGTCGGCCATGGCGGTCTCAAAGCCGACCGTGTCCACGGGACGGCCCTCGGCGCGCAGCGCGTCCTGCGTCAGGTCCAGCGGGAAGCCGAAGGTGTCGTAGAGGCGGAAGGCCACCTCGCCCGGCAGCGACTGGCCCTCGCCCAGCTTGCCCGTCTCCTCCGCCAGCAGGCCGAGGCCGCGCTCCAGCAGAGAGCGGAAGCGTGTTTCCTCCAACCGCAGCGTCTCGGTAATCAGCGCCTCGGCCCGCACAAGCTCGGGATAGGCGGCGCCCATCTGGCGGATCAGCACGGGAACGAGGCGCGGCAGCAGCGGGTCCCGCGCGCCCATCATGTGCGCGTGGCGCATGGCGCGGCGGAGGATGCGGCGCAGCACGTAGCCCCGCCCCTCATTGGAGGGCAGCACGCCCTCGGCGATGAGGAAGGCGCCGGAGCGGAGATGGTCCGCCACCACCCGGTGGCTCGCCTTGAACGAGCCGTCGGGCTCCTGCCCCGTCGCCTCGGCGCTGGCGAGGATGATCGCGCGGAAGGTGTCCGTGTCGTAGTTGTCGTGGACGCCCTGCATAATCGCGGTGAAGCGCTCCATGCCCATCCCCGTGTCGATGGACGGGCGCGGGAGGGGGCGGCGCGTGCCGGGCGGCCCCTCCTCGTACTGCATGAAGACGAGGTTCCAGATCTCGATGAAGCGGTCCCCGTCCTCGTCCGGGGAGCCGGGTGGGCCGCCGGGGATCTTGTCGCCGTGGTCGTAGAAGATCTCGGAGCAGGGGCCGCAGGGGCCGGTGTCGCCCATGCGCCAGAAATTGTCGGAGGTCGCGATCCGGATGATCTTCTCCTCCGGCAGCCCCGCGATCTTCTTCCAAAGCGCCGCCGCGTCCTCGTCCTCATGATAGACGGTGACGAGCAGCTTCTCCTTGGGAAGCGCGAAATCCCTCGTCAGCAGGGTCCAGGCATGGCTAATCGCCTGTTCCTTGAAATAGTCGCCGAAGGAGAAGTTCCCCAGCATCTCAAAGAAGGTGTGGTGGCGCGCGGTGTAGCCGACATTGTCGAGGTCGTTGTGCTTGCCGCCGGCGCGGACGCATTTCTGGGCCGTGGTGGCGCGGCTGTAGGGCCGCTTCTCCGCCCCGGTGAAGACGTTCTTGAACTGCACCATGCCGGAATTGGTGAAGAGCAGCGTCGGGTCGTTGCGCGGCACCAGTGGGCTGCTCTCCACCACGGAATGTCCGTTGCGGGCGAAGTAGTCCAGGAAGGTGGCGCGGACGTCGTTGCTGCTGGTCATGGGGCGGCTTCTGTTCCGATTCCTCGCGCGGGCGCGACCGGGGCGTGTAGCCCGGCCCGGGCAGGGACGTCGAGGGTGGGGGCGCAGGCATCCGGGCCATGCCAGCCGGACCGTGCGGGGGATGCGCCGGCGCCCGAGGGCGGCCCTGGCCAGGGCCTTGATAATCCGGAGATAGGTATTGGCCGCGGCGAGTTGAAGCGTCGTGCGCTGCGTGGGCATCGTCGCCCGGCGAAGGGTTTCGGACAAAAGCGGGTCGGGGAGCAGCCAGGGCGGGCCGTTCAGCGCCGTCCGCAGCCCGAGTTTCCGGATCAGGAGCAGGAGGGGCATGCCGCCGAGGCGGGCGGCGCGGCAGACCGCGTACTCGATCCCGCGCAAGGGGTGGTCCGGACCGCACTCGGCGAGCGCTTCGAGGAGGCGGTGCCAGAGGCCGGCGTGCGTTAGGCGGCGGAAGAAGCGGGCCACTGTCCCGGGGCGGCTGTAGCGCTCGGGGAGGAGGCGCCAGGGATCGCCCGGGGTGGAGGCGAGGTGGAAGATCGCGTCCATGCGGTGGCGGAGATCGGCGATGCGCCGGCCCTGGGGCGCGCGGGGCAGGACGTAGGGGGCGAGGGCGTGTCACTGGAGGCCGGTCAGCGGCGACCAGGGCCCGGGCGCGGTGAGGCGGGACATGGGCGAGCCTCCCTCGAAACGAGGGCCGGCATACAGGAAGGTATTCCTATTGTCGAGCCTCGGCACTGCCGGCGAGGGGCTGCTGCTTGGCCCCTCACCGGTAGGGCGCCCGGTCAGACCGCCCCGTGAGCCTCGACATAGAGAGCATAGAGGGAGTGGCTGCTCGTCATGTAGAGCCGGTTGTTCTTCGGCCCGCCGAAGGTCAGGTTGGCACAACGCTCTGGCAGGCGGATAAAACCGATCGCCTTGCCCTGCGGGTTGAACACCATAACCCCGTCCAGATCCTCCGGCTTGCCCCGGAGCCCGTAGACCTGCCGCCCCCCGACCTCGCGGGGCTCGGCTTCCAGCAGCCCATTGCTGCCCCAGCCGCACCAGAGATTGCCGTCCCGGTCCACCTTGAAGCCGTCCAGTGCGCCCTGGTCGGCGGCGTCGATCAGCTTCGTCCGGTTGCCGACCGTGCCGTCGACGCTCACGTCGTAGCTCCAGATGCTGCGGTTCGGCGTGCCCCGCCACTCCACGACGTAGAGCTTGCGCTCGTCGGGCGAGAAGGCGACTCCGTTGGGGTTCATGATGTCGGTGATGACGGCGGTGAGCTTTCCGTCGGTGCCGATGCGGTAGACATTCGTTGTGGCTTGTTCCGGCCGCGCGCGGCTTCCCTCCCACTCCCCGTTGATGCCGAAGAGGGGATCGGTGAACCAGATCGTGTCGTCGGAGCGGACGACGATATCGTTCGGTGCGTTGAGGCGCTTGCCCTCGAAGCTGTCGGCAAGAACCGTGATGGAGCCGTCCTTCTCCGTGCGGGTCACGCGCCGGGTCACCGAGTGCTCGCAGGTGAGAAGGCGGCCCTGCCGGTCGCGGACATTGCCGTTCGCGTAGTTCGCGGGATGGCGGAAGACGGTGAAGCTGCCGTCCTTCTCGTCATACTTCATGATGCGGTTGTTCGGGATGTCGCTGCACAGGAGATAACCGCCCTCGGGGAAATAGGCAGGCCCCTCGGCCCAGCGCATGCCGGTGGCGAGCTGCTCGACCGTGCTGCTGTAGATCCGGTAGCGCGCAAAGGTCGGATCGAGGATCTGGACAGCCGGGTCGGGGTAGCGCTGGTTGGGCGCGAAGGGGAAGGACTGCGCCCCCGCCCCGCCCGCGGCGAGCGCAGCACCCGCGGCCATGCCGCCGGCCCTCAGCAGGTCACGTCTCGTCTTCATCCCTGTCCTCCCTTTCCCGCGCCGGTCCGCTCGCACCGATCGCCGAGTCGTCCGTCTTCGCGGCTCAACGCGCCATCGCTAGCATCCCGCCTGGATCGCGCCCAGGGAGAGCCTTGCCCCAGCCCTGCGAGACGAGGAAGGGGCCGAAACGAAAAAGGGCCGCACCCGGAGGTGCGGCCCTTCGTCGTTCAGCGCCCGCGCGGGGATCACTCCGCCGCGGCGGCCTCGTCGGCGTCCGGGGCGACCATCATGGCGTTCGCCACCTGGCCGGCCTGCTCGCGGATGCGGCGCTCGATGCTCTCGGCCATGGCCGGGTTGTCGCGCAGGAACTGCTTGGCATTCTCGCGACCCTGGCCGATGCGCTGGCTGTCGGCGGAGAACCAGGCGCCGGACTTCTCGACCACGCCGGCCTTCACGCCGAGGTCGATCAGCTCGCCCACCTTGGACACGCCCTCGCCGTACATGATGTCGAACTCGACCTGCCGGAACGGCGGGGCCATCTTGTTCTTCACCACCTTCACGCGCGTCTGGTTGCCCGTGACCTCCTCGCGGTCCTTGATCTGGCCGATGCGCCGGATCTCCATGCGGACGGAGGCGTAGAACTTCAGCGCGTTGCCGCCCGTGGTCGTCTCGGGGTTGCCGAACATGACGCCGATCTTCAACCGGATCTGGTTGAGGAAGATCATCATGCAGTTGGAGCGGCTGATGGAGCCCGTCAGCTTGCGCAGCGCCTGGGACATGAGGCGGGCGTGGAGGCCGACATGGCTGTCGCCCATCTCGCCCTCGAGCTCCGCGCGCGGCACGAGGGCGGCGACGGAGTCGATCACCAGCACGTCGATCGCACCCGACCGGACGAGGGTGTCGGCGATCTCGAGCGCCTGCTCGCCGGCGTCGGGCTGGGAGATGAGGAGGTTGTCCACGTCCACGCCGAGCTTGCGGGCGTAGCCGGGGTCGAGCGCGTGCTCGGCGTCGATGAAGGCGCAGGTGCCGCCCTTCTTCTGCGCCTCAGCCACGCATTGTAGGGCGAGCGTCGTCTTGCCCGAGGATTCCGGGCCGTAAATCTCGATGATGCGGCCCTTGGGCAGCCCGCCGATGCCGAGCGCGAGGTCGAGCCCGAGCGAGCCGGTGGAGATGACCTCCACCTCCTCGTTCATCTGCTTGCCACCCATCCGCATGATGGAGCCCTTCCCGAAGGAGCGCTCGATCTGGGAGAGAGCGGCTTCGAGAGCCTTGTTCTTTTCCATTCTGGAAGTAGCCCCTTGGCGTTCGGCGGACGCGTTCCCTGCGTGCCGCCGGCGGATGAGTTGACGGCCCTGGGGCTGCCTGCCTCACGCGCTTGTTAAACGGCCGGGGGGGCTGCGCACAAGCGTCAAACACCGCCCCGGTCCGTGCTGTTCATATTATGTTCCCGTCCGGAGAAATCAAGTTCTTTCCCCCGCAGGGAGGCCGGAAACGAGCTCCACAAGCTGGGCGGGGCGGAAGGGCTTGGCGAGGAAAAGAATGCCGTCCCGGCCGAGATCCTCCCCCAGCGCCGCCTCCGCATAGCCGCTGACGAGGACGACCGGCAGGCCCGGCCGGCGGTCCCGCACGGCGCGGGCGAGGGCGAGGCCGTCGAGTCCCGGCATCGAGATGTCGGAGATGACCGCGCCGGGTTCCAGCCCCTCCTCGATCAGCTCCAGCGCCTCCTCCCCGCCCTCGGCCTGGGTGACGCGGTGGCCCGCGCGCTCCAGCGCGACGGCGGTCAGGCGGCGCAGCGGCGCCTCGTCATCCACCAGCAGGATGTGGCGCCCCGCCTCGTTCCTCGCGGCCGCGAGGGCGGGCGCCGGCTCCTCGCCCGCCTTCCCGTCGTGCCGGGGCAGGAAGATGCGAAAGCGCGTGAGGCCGGGGCGGCTCTCCACCTGCAGCGCGCCGCCGGACTGGCGGACGACGCCGTGCACCGTCGCCAAGCCCAGCCCCGTGCCACCCTGGCCGGCACGGGTGGTGAAGAAGGGCTCGAAGATGTGGCCGAGGATCTCGGGCGGGATGCCGGGGCCCGTATCGGTCACCTCCAGCACCGTCCAGCGGCCGGGGGGCAGCGCGTCTGGCAGGCCCGGCTCCTCGCCCAGCGCCACGGCGGTGTCGGTGGCGATCGTCACCCTTCCCTCCCCGCCCATGGCGTCCCGCGCGTTGGCGACGAGATTGAGCAGCACCTGGTCGAGCTGCACGGGATCGACGCGCACCCGCCGCCCGAGCGCGCCCGGCCGCCATTCCAGCGCGATGCGCGAGCCGAGCAGGCTCCGCAGCATGGGCTGGGCGGCCGAGACCGCCTCGTCGAGGTCGAGGACGCGCGGCTCGAGCTGCTGCCGCCGGGCGAAGGCGAGCAGGCGCCGGACGAGCGCCGCCCCGCGCGCGGCCGCGTCCTGGGCGGGGGCGAGGGCCTCGGCGGCACGCGGCGCGGCGGAGACGGCCGCGTCCATCGCCCCCATGATGATCGCGAGCAGGTTGTTCACGTCATGCGCGATACCGCCGGCGAGCTGGCCGATGGCGCGCAGCTTCTCGCCCGCCTCCGCCTCCTCCCGCCGCCGCCGCCGCTCCGACAGGTCGGTCACGAGCAGCACGCGCCGCCCCTCGGGCAAGGCGGCGAGGTGCAGCGAGGCCGGAACCGGCGCCCGTCCCTCCGGCGCGACGAGGCCCGCTTCGAGCCACCCCGGCCCCTCCTCCGCCAGCCAGGCGCGCACGGCCTCCCGCGCGGCGGGATCGAAAAGTGAGAGCACCGCCATACCAGGACGCAGCGGCTGCAACGGGCCGAGCATCGTCCTCAAGGGCTCGTTCGCGCGCAGCACCGCGTCCGAGGAATCGAGCAGGGCAGCGCCCTGGGGGAGGGCATCGAGCAGCGCCGCAAGCCCGGCCTCGACACCGTCCACCCGGCGCGCAGCACCAAAACCCAGGGCCTGCCGTATGCCGTTCGCCATGGGGCGCAGCCTAGCGTGCCGGCGCGCCACGTCCATCATCCCACTCGGCGCGAGCGCGCACGCCAGACGAAAGCGATAATTTCGGCTACGGCCTGATAGTGCTCCGCCGGAATCTCCGTATCCACGTCCAGCTTGAACAGGGCACGGGCGAGCGGCGGGTTGGACACCAGCGGCACGCCGGACTCCCGTGCCTTCTCCCGGATGCGCGTCGCCAGCTCGTCGGCGCCCTTGGCGAGGATGCGCGGCGCGGCCGAGGAACCCTCCTCATAGCCCAACGCCACGGCGTAGTGGGTGGGGTTGGTGATGACGACGGCCGCCTTGGGCACCGCGGCCATCATGCGCTGCCGCGCCCGCTGCTGGCGAATGGCCTTCTGCTTGCCCTTCACATGCGGATCGCCCTCCGCATCCTTCGCTTCCTCCTTCATGTCCTGCCGGCTCATGCGCAGCCGGCGGAGGTGGCGGAAGCGGGTGAGAAACACGTCTGCCGCCGCGAGCAGGGCGAAGGCCGCGAGCGTCGCCGCGACGAGTCGCATTCCCTGGTCCGTGGCGACGCCCAGGAGACCCGCGGCGGGCTGGTGGAGCACGGCCTGCAGCAGCTCCGGCGCGGCACCGGCATGCCAGATGGCCGCCCCGACGAGCGCTATCTTCAGCACCGTCTTGAGGAACTCCACCAATGACTCCGGGCCGAGGATCCGCTTCAGCCCGGCCAGCGGCGAGAGGCGCGAGAATTGAGGCGCCAAGCCCTTCGCGGAGACGAGGCCGCGCGTCTGCAGCAGCGTCGTGCCCGCCGCCCCCAAGGCCGCTGCTCCCAGCACCGGCACGAGGAGGGTCGCCGTCGGCGCCAGCACCTCCAGCGCCTGCGCCGGCGTCATCTCATGCCCGCGCTCCAGAATGCCCCGCAGCGCCCGCAGGAGGTCGCGGCCGAGCGATGGAAGCGTCATGCCGGCGGTGAGAACCGCCAGCAGCAGCGCCGCGAAGGCGGAAGCTTCGCGGGAGTTCGGAACCTGCCCTTCCTGCCGCGCCTGTTCGAGGCGCCGGGCACTCGGGGCCTCGTTCCGGTCCTCAGCCTCCTCGCCGCCCTTTGCCACGGCTCAGCGAAGCCCCGGTAGCACGGACCAGCCCGCCTGTAGCGCATACTGGAAGTTCTCCAGGATCGAGGGCGCGAGCAGGGCGAGCAAGGCAAGCCCGGCCAGGATCTGACCGGGGGCCGCGACGAAGAAAACCTGAAGCGAGGGCGCGACGCGTGCGACGAGGGCCATGGCGAGGTTAATCGTCACCGCCGCGACCACGAAAGGCCCGGCCAGACGCAGCGCGAGCGCCAGCATGGAAGCGCCGGCCGCCGCCATCTCCCCCGCTGCCTCTCCCGCTGCCCAGGGGGAGCCCGGCGGCATCAACGCATAGGAATCCGCAAGGGCACGCAGCGGCAGAGCGTAAAGCCCGGTGGAAAGGATCAGCACCGCCGCCGCGAGGCTCCCCAGCCGGCCCAGGGCAGAAGCCCCGCCGCCCAGCAACGGATCGGGAACAAGGATCGCCGCTAGGCCTAGGAGCGTTGCGCCGGCCTGCAGGGCAACGGAGAGAGCGAGCGCGAGAATCCTTGCCAAACCGCCGATCCAGAGCCCGGTCACCACCTCCAGAGAAATGAGGCGAAGGGTTTCCGGCACCGAATCCGGCGCCCCCGGAAGCCCCGGCGCGAGGACGGGAAGCAGAACCGGCACGAGCCCGAGAGCGAGGGCGAGGCGCACCGGCGCGGGCACGTCCTGCTCGCCCAGCCCGGGCAGGATCATCGCCGCCGCGCCAACCCGTGCCAGGATCAGCACCGCCTGGAAGGCCAGCGCCGGGAGGGCCTCGAGCAGCGCGGCCTCGGTCACGGCAGCCCGCCGAGCGTGATCATCCGGTCAAAGAGGGTCAGGGTCCAGTCGCGCAGCACGCCCACCATGAAAGGGCCGAGCAGGAGCAACCCGCCTCCCGTGACGGCGAGCTTGGGAAGGAAGGCAAGCGATGCTTCCTGGATCTGGGTCAGGGCCTGCACGACAGAGACCGCGAGACCGACCACCAGTAAGGCCACGAGCAGCGGCGCCGACATCTGCAGGCACACCCAGAGGGCATCCCGGAAGGATTGCGCGATGAGGTCGGTTTCCATACCCCGCTTCTCCGTCAGATCGGCATCCGCATGACGTCCTGGTAGGCCGAGACGACCCGGTCCCGCACCGCGACCGCCGTCTGCAACGCCATCTCGGCGCGGCTCACGGCGAGGACGGTGTCCGTCACGCTGACCTGCCCGAGCATCGCACCCGTGCTCGCCGCATCGGCCTGACGCCCGGCCTCGACGGCGCCCTCGATGGCGCGCTTGAGGGCACCACCGAAGCCCTCCCCCGCCGGCGCCGGCCCGGATGCGGTTCGATAGGCGGAGGCAGCCGCGGCGGCGCCGATCGGGGCGGGCATCAGCGCAGCGCCTCGATCGTGCGCGTCAGCATCCCGCGCGAGGTCTCAAGTACTGAGAGATTCGCGCTGTAGCTGCGCTGGGCCTCGCGCATGTCCATCACCTCGATGAGGCTGTCGACATTCGGCGTCTTCACATAGCCCTGGGCGTCGGCCGCAGGATGCGCAGGGTCGTAGCGGCGCGGGAACTCACCCGGCGCCTGCCCGACACGCGAGACGCCGACGGTGCGCGCGCCGGTCGCGCGGTCGACGCGGTCGGCGAAGCTGACGGTCCGGCGCCGGTAAGGATCGGCGCCGGGACTCTCCCCCGTGCTGTCGCGATTGGCCAAGTTCTCCGCGACCACGCGGAGCCGCGTCGATTGCGCCGCCATCCCAGCGGCGGAGATGCGGAGCGCCTTGTCGAGATCCATCCGACTCTCCTCTTACCTATCCGTTCCGGCCGAGCGCCGTTCGGAACATGCCTGCCCAGCGCTTGTGGAGCCCCATCGCCAGCGCGTGGGCCGAATCCGTGTCGGCCACCTTGATGGCCTGCTCGTCCAGCGACACGGCATTCCCGTCCGGCGAGACCTCCTCTGCCGGAGCGGGCCGGGCCGCCGGGCCGCTTCCCCCGCTGCCGGTCAGGTGCCGGAGATCGGTTCGCGCGAGGGAGGCGGCGTCCCCGGCCCGGCGAAGATGCTGGGCGAAGGGGGAGAGATCCCGGGCGCGGTAGCCCGGCGTATCGGCATTGGCGATGTTGCGCGCCAGCACCTCCTGTCGCCGGTCGAGCCAGCGCAGTCGCTCTTCGGCGAGTTGCATCGGGTTGCCTGTGACGGGGCCGGGGCTGGTCATGCCCGGCATCTTCCGCCGGCTTCCCTAATCCTTCCTTTATGCCGCGGCGCGCGCCGTTAACCGTCCGGCAAGAGAGCGGGCGCAAGCTCCGGCCATGAACAGCACGCCGCAAAATGCCGTGCTCACCGCCGTCGATGAACTGCACGGTGTGCTGAGCCTCGCCGAGGCCCTCCTGCTCGCAGGGCGGCAACTCGAACTTGAGGGGTTGGACGTGGAGGTCGCCTCGATCTGCGACGCCATCAAACACCTCTCGCCCGAGGAGGCGCGGGCAGCCCGCCCTGCCCTCTCCACCCTTCTCGCCATGGTTGACGGGCTGCACGCCCGCATCTCCGGCCGCGCAGCATGAGGAGCCGGATTGATGGGCGAGGGCATGGGGCAGTGGGTTTCCGCCGCGGGCGCGCTGGCCGTGGTTCTGGGCCTGCTCTGGATGCTCGCGGGCCTAGCCCGACGCGGCGGCCTGGCGAGTCCCGGTGCGCGCAGGGTCCGCGTGGTCGAGGCGACGCCGATCGACTCGCGCCGCCGGGCGGTGATCCTGCAGGTGGACGGTCGGGAAGCGCTGCTCGTCATCGGCGGCCCGAGCGACAGTTTCATCGGCTGGCTCTGACCGCCGCGGCGCTACTCCTGCTCGCACCCTCCGCCGCCTTGGCCCAGTCCCTGTCGCTCGATCTCGGGAGCACGGGCTCGGGGAGCACCGCGAAGCTGGTGCAGCTCACCGCCCTCATCGGGCTGCTCTCCCTCGCGCCATCACTGCTGGTGATGGCCACTGCCTTCGCGCGGATCGTGATCGTGCTCTCGCTCCTGCGCAGCGCGATCGGCGCGCAGGGCATCCCGCCGAACCCGGTGCTGATCGGCCTCGCCCTCTTCCTCACCTTCTTCGTCATGCAGCCGGTGGTCGAGGCATCCTGGACCCAGGGGCTGCAGCCGATGCTTGCGGGGCAGGTGGCGGAGTTGGACGGGCTGGCAGCCTCGGCAGAGCCGTTCCGCCGCTTCATGGTCGCCAACGCGCGCGACTCCGACCTAGCCCTGTTCCTCGATCTCGCGCGCCTTCCGGCGCCGGCCAGCGCGGATCAGACGCCCTGGCGCGCCCTGGTGCCGGCCTTCATGGTCAGCGAGCTGAAGCGCGGCTTCGAGATCGGCTTCCTGATGTTCCTGCCCTTCCTCGTCATTGACCTCGTCGCGGCATCGCTGCTGATGTCGCTCGGCATGATGATGCTGCCGCCGAGCGTCGTCGCCCTGCCGTTCAAGATCATCTTCTTCGTCATGGTCGACGGATGGCGGCTGGTCTCGGCGAGCCTCGTGCAGGGCTTCTCCGGCCAGTAGCCGAGGGAGAAGCGGCCGCCGCGCTCCCGTGTTCCCAATCCGTCACCGCGCGCTGCGACGCTGTGCAGCGGGCGACGGCAAAGCGGGAACCGGTGAGGCGCGGCGGCCGAACCCGCCTCAGCCCTTACGCGGCAGGTGCCTCGCGATGTAAGGCGGCAGGTGGAAAGCGGCCGCGTGGATCTCCGGCGTCCAGTAGCCGGTCTTGCCGAGGATCCCCGCCCGCTCGGCCCGGGTCCGGATCTCCTCGACGCCCACGGCGCGCATCGTGGCATCCTTCGCCGCCCAGCCAAGCGTCATGTAGCCGCCGACATAGGTGGGCACCGCGGCCACATAGGCCCAAATATCGGGGAAGGCCTTCCCGCGCCGGACGGAGGTCTCTGCCAGCTCCTCGGCCTGCATCGCCGGCACGCCGCACTGGTTCACGATCAGCCCGCGGTCCGAGAGCAGGCGGGCCGCATTGGCGTAGAACTCGTCGGTAAAAAGAACCTCGCCGACGCCGATGGGGTCCGTGCTGTCGACGATCACCACATCGAAGCTGCCGGCTTCGGCGTTGCGGACATAGTCTATGCCGTCCGCCACCAGCACCTCGGCGCGAGTGTCGTTCCAGGCATCGCCCGCGATTCCCGGCATGTGCTCCTTGGCGAGGCGGATAACCTCACCGTCGATCTCGACCATCACGGCCTTCTCGACGTTCCGGTGCTCCAGCACGCGGCGGAGGACGCCGCCGTCACCGGCACCGATGATCAGGACGCGCTTCGCATCGCCATGCGCCAGGAGCGGCACATGGGTCAGCATCTCCTGATAGACGAACTCGTCCATCTCCGTGATCTGCACGACGCCGTCGAGCAGCATGACGCGGCCATGCGTCTCGGACTCGAATACCATGATGTCCTGGAACTCGGACTTCACCCGGGCCAGCTCGCGAACCACGCGGAAGCGCTGACCCCAGGCGGGATAGAGCGTCTCGTTCACCCAGGAATCGGTGGTCATCTCATCCTCCGGACAGAAGAAGGGGGCGGACCCTAGGGCCCGCCCCCTGGTCTCGTCTCGTGACGTCCGTGTTTCAGGCCTGCATGCCGCGGCGGTGCTCGGCGAGTTGGACGCGCTCGGGCAGGAAGCCGCGCTTCAGCACGGGGATCGCCAGATACGGGTCGCACACGCCGCAGACGAAGATGTCGAGAGCGGCATAGGCCTTCTCGGGCCAGGTGTGGATCGACACATGGCTTTCCGCCAGCACCAGCACACCGCTCACGCCGCCATTCGGCTGGAAGTGGTGGAAATGACCGTGCAGGATCGTCGCGCCGGTCTCGATCGCGGCCTCGCGCAGCACCTCGTCGATATGCGCGGGATCGTCGAGGTTCGTCGCACCCCAGAGATCGATAATCAGGTGAGTCCCGGCGAAGCGGACGCCGTTCTTCTCGACGAAGTAGTCCTTCGCCTCTTCAGTGAACTGGGCTTCGCTCGGGCTTTCATCCGAAACCATCCCCAGCGGAGCAACAAGAAAGTCCATTTGCGGGCCCCCATTCCTCGACCGGCGATGACCAGGGCGATCGGTGATTCGATCAGGTCAACGGCGGCGGCATATGGGGCAAGCGGACCCGGGTCGCAAGAGAAATAGAACCGGACAGGCCGAAAAAAACGCGGCTCCCCCCCGCGTCCGACGCGTGGCTCATCCGGGATTTCGCGCCGCGGTCCGGAAGGCCTCCAGCCGCTTCGGGAATCCCCGGAAAAGGTCCAGTTCGCGCTGGAGCCTCGGCAGGTCGGAGAGGCCGCGGACGGGATCCGCGGTCAGAGCCGCCAGTGCATCGGCCAGGGGCCCCGGGGCCAGCCGCCCCAGCCAAGCGGCCCGGATGGCGCCGAGACGGGCATTATCGCCCCCAAGGGCAGCAAAGGCGGCGGCACGGAGGACTTCCCGCGGGGTCGCCGGGTCATCGGGGCGCGCGGTGGCGAGGGAGAGAAGCGCATCCGACGCTCCAGCCCAGTCCTGCTGCTCGGCGAGCAGCACAGCGAGCGCGGGCAGGCCGGCGGGCCCGAGCCCACGGAGCACCGCGGCCGCCTCGTCCCGCGCCCCCAGGGCCGCCTTGGCCTGAGCGGTCAGCCGGCCGCGGGCGATCATCTCGGCCGGGTCGGACGGCGCTGCCTGGAGCGCGGCGAGAGCGCCGGGCGCGTCCCCTGCCGCCAGCCGCAGCGTGGCGAGGCGGGTAGTGAGGCCGGCACGCTGACCCGGTGCCGCGCGGTCTAGCGCCTGCTGCGCCAGGGCGGCCCCGCGTTCCGGGAGGTCCATTGCCGCGAGGCGCTCGGCCAGCAGCGCCAGGGCCTCAGCACCCCGCCCGTCCCGCGGCAGGAGTGCGGCATAGGCTTCGGACATGGCAACGGCGAGAGTCGGCGGCTCCTGGGCAAGCGCCTGGAAAAGCGCGGCTTCCTGGGTTGGGCGGATCTGCGCTGCGTGGTCAGGGAAGATCCCTCCCGTTTCCTTCAGCATCTCGAGCGCGCCGCGCGGATCGCCTGCCGCCTGGCGGAGCGCCGCGATGCGCAACCGGGTCCCCAGTTCTTCCGAGTCACCGCGCCAGGCGAAGAGGCCGGCCTCAAGAGCCGCCGCGCCAGCAGCCGCATCCAGGGCACCGGTCGCGAGGCGCAGTTCGACCGAGCGGCGCAGTGCCTTCGCCCGGGCCAGACGGTCCCGCCCCGCCGCCACACCCGCGTAAAGGCTGAGCGCCTCCGCCGCGCGGCCCTCGGCTTCCGCCAGCCGGCCGCGGGCATAGGCGAGGTCGGGACGCGCCCCCACGCCGCGCAGCAGCCGGCTCGCGGCGGCGAGATCGCCCCCCTCGACCAAGGCCTCGGCGGCGACCGGCAGCAGCCGGGCCTTCAGCAACTCGGGATAGCTGACGAGCAGCGGAATCGTGGCGGCGAAGCCGGGCGAGGCGGCCGCCGCGTCACCATTCGCCGCGGCCAGCGCCGCGCGCCAGAGAGTGACCTCGTCACTGCCGGGCAAATTCGCGGCGGTCAGGCCCTGTGCGTCGAAAGTCCGGTTCGCCAGCAATGCGGCGGCGCCATGAGCGACAAGGCTGCGAGGGTCGGTCGAGGCGCGGGGATCCTCCTGGAAAGCAAGGCGGAGCATGGCTTGCGCCTCCTGGGGCAGCCCCAGGGCGAGCAAGGCTTCAGCGGCCTCGCGGCGGAGGGGCAGGCGCGCGAGCGGGGGGGCCGCCGCGATATTCGCCTGCAGGGAGCGCAATCTCTCCTGAATGGCGGCCGCCTCGATTGAGGGCACCTCCATGATGCGGGTCATACTTCCCGCCTCGGCATTGGGATCGGAGGCCGCCACCCCGGCGATGCCGGACAGGACGAAACGGTCCCCCACGCGCCGCAGTGCCACCGTATCCGCCCGCGCGAGCGCCGCGACGCCGAGCTGCGTCGGCAAGAAGTCGACCTGGGCGAGGCTCCTGGCTGTCGGCACGCCCTGCCCCGCCTCCCGCACCGTTCCGACAAGGATGGGGAAGCCGGTCTCGGGATCGCTGATTGGCACGGGGCGCCCGGGCGCCGCGGCCCTGAGCACCACCCGTCCCTCCCCGGGTTCGGCGAGGATGGATCTCTCGCGGCTCAACTCCGGAAGCGCCGAGAGGAGCCAGCGCTCGCCGTCCCGCCGGGCGCGCAGCATCGCTGGCTGAGTGACGGGAAGCCGCAGGACCGTCGCTTCGGGGAAGGTTTCGGCACCCAACCGGCCGAAAACCGGATCGTCCCGGAGCGCGCTCGTATCGAAGGCATGCGGCTGGTCCAGCACGACAAGGAGGGTGTCGCCCCGTCGCAGGATGGCGAGGCCCGTCTCGGCGGGAAGCGGAAGAACCAGCACGCGCCCCTCCTGTCCGGCGATGCTGTGCAGGGGCAGGCCGGCAGCCACTGGCGCGGGCACGGCAGGTGCCGGGGCAGCCTCCCGGACAGGAGCGGGCGGGCTATCCGCAACCGGCGCGGCCACTGGCAGAGCGGGTGGGGCAGAGGTGGCCGGTGCAGGTACCGGGGGCACAGTCCCCTGCCCGCGCGCCTGGCGCCCCGCTGCAGCTCGGGATGCGGGCTGGACGCGCGGCTCCGCGGCAGGCGTGGCGCGCGGCGCCGGACCGTCGTGCAGGTCAAGAACGAGGTAGGTTCCCAGCCGGTAATGGCGGAGGCGGGCACCGGTGCGGAGGGTCAGGCGCAGCCCGTCCGGCGCCGGTTCCATCGCGACAAGATTGCGCGGGAGCCGACGCGCCAGGGAAAGATCCGGCTCCAGCCCCTGGGCGAGGCGCAGGATCAGCCCATCCTGCACTTCCTCCACGGAGTAGGGGGCGCCCGGCGCGGTGAGGTCCAGCACGATCCGCCCAAGGCCAGGATGGTCACCCACCCGGATGGTCGTCCGCTCCGCCATGGCGTGTGAGCCGAGGAGGAGCGATCCACAGATCGCGAGGATCGCCGCGCCGCGCATCAGTCGAAGCTCGCCAGCAGCGCGTCGATCTCCGCCTGCGACGAGGCGGCCGAGGTGGGCTGCGGGCCGTTCGCCAGCCGCTCGCCCTCGGTCCGCGCCGGGACGGTGCGCGCCGGGAGCGGCGTCGACGGCGCGTAACGCCCCGTGGTCTCCCGCACGCGCTGCTCGATCTGCTTCAGTGCATTCACCACCTTGCCGATCCGCTGGCCTGTGATGTCCTGGAAAGCGCAGGCCTCGTAGATGCGGGTGACGCACACGCCTACCGTGTCGGCAGCCTCGGCCGGAAGGTTCGGCTGCAGGTTCTCGAGCGTCTCGCAGACGTCCAGGATCTCGTTGGCGGCGCTGGCCGTGCTCTTCACCACCTCGTCCAGTTCGTCGGTTGCGGCGGGGAGATGCGTGGCGTCCACGTTCTCCACGCGCATCGCCGCGATCTCCTCCTTCGCGGCGGCGACCATGCGGCCCAGCGATTCCAGCTCCTGGAGGAGCGCCGCTTCCGTCTTGTTCAAGCCCGACATTACCTGGAGTGCGATCTCAGCGCGGTCTACCTTAGGCATGAGCCATCACCTTCTCGATCTTCTCGCGAAGCGTCTCCGCATTGAAGGGCTTGACGATGTAGTTCGAGACGCCCGCGGCCCGCGCGGCGACGACGTTCTCCGTCTTGCTCTCCGCGGTGATCATGATGAAGGGCGTGGACTTCAGCCGCGCGTCGGCCCGCACCTCCTTCAGCAGGTCCAGGCCCGTCATCGGCTCCATGTTCCAGTCGGAGATGACCAGTCCGTAGTTGCCGGCACGCAGCTTCGCGAGGGCCTCCTGACCGTCGGTCGCCTCATCGACGTTGTTGAAGTCGAGCTGCTTCAACAGGTTCCGAATGATCCGAAGCATCGTCTTGTAGTCGTCGACGATCAGCACGTTGGTGTTCTTGTCCATCGCGGTAACTCTCCTTTCAATCCGTCCGGTTTTCGGTGGCACGGAGCCGGGCCAACTCCGCTGTCAGGCTGCGGGCCCGGTCGGGACGCATCGCCCCGATCACCGGGGCGGCTTTCGCCTCCCGCATCCGATTCACGATCTGTACGAGCACAGGCATTTCCAAATCGTCGAAGACGGTGGCCGCATCGCGCGGGCGCATCGTTTCGTAGGTCTTGACCAGGCCGCGCCAGCCGGCCTCCTCCCGCTCGCCCCGGCCCCGGTCCAGCTCCTCCAGCCGCGTCTTCAGCGCCGCCATCTCTTCCAGGCGTGCGGTCAACCGGCGCTCCGCAGCGGCCAGCACGGCCTCGCGCGCCGCGAGCGCGGCCTCCCGTGCCTCGATCTCGGTGCGGCGCTCGCGCAGCCGCCCTAGTAGGGCGCGCTCGGCCTGATCCACCGGGTCAGGCGGCGGGGAAACGGGCGCCGGCGGGGGCGCGGACTGGGCGGGAGCCGGCGCCGGCGCCGGCGGCGGGGCGGAGGCAGCCGCGCTCGCGACAATCCCCCCCTCGCCCGGAAGCGCCTGCCAGAGAGCATGGGCCTTCACCAGCGCCAGCCCCCCGCAGGCGAAAAGAATGGCGGGGAGCAGCCGGGGACGGCCGGGCACGCGCTTGCGCACCTTGTCCAGGAGCTTCGTCACCGCGCCATCCTCAGCGCCCGGAGGAGATCGCGCTCCGCCTGGCTGCGGGGCACCGCGGCCTCCTCGGCCACCGGGGCGGCCACCGGGGCAGCGCCGCCGAGGGCGGGCCGGCCCTGCCTTACCAGGAGTTCCAGGCGATCGGCCAGGGCCTCGCCGCGGTCCAGCATGAAGCGCAGGTCCTCGCGGAGGGATTCGGCATTCGCGGTCTGCCGCGCCTGGGTCTCAAGGGCGCTGCGCAGCCCTGCGAGCGCGGCCTGGGCCTCCCGCGTCGCTGTCTCGAAGCCGCTCGCCCCGTCGACGAGGGCGGCGCGGTCCTGCCGCAGGGCGGCCAGTCCGCGCTCAAGCCGCAGGGCGAAGGGCAGCGCCGCCAGCAACAGCAACAGCAGCACTCCCTGTAGGGTCCATTCCAGCGCGCTCATCCCTCTCCCTCCGCGCCTGCACGCTTCAGCTCACGATCGATTCGCACGGCCAAGCGGTTCTCCCGCCGTCCCAGGGTCGCCTCGAACAGCGACACCTCGCCGCAGCGCAGCCGCACCGGCGCGCCCGGGCCGACATTTAGCATCAGCCGGTCCCCGGCCTTGAGGTTCACTACGGTCGAGAGCGGCAGGGGCTGCTCGTCCAGCACCACGTCCAGCGACACCTCGGTGTGGCGCAGCTCGTCCGCGAGGTGGTTCTCCCAGATGGAGTCGCGGCCAAACTTCTCGCCCATGAACTGCTGCAGGAGCAGCTCGCGTACCGGCTCCAGCGTGGCGTAGGGAAGCAGCAGCTCCACCTTCCCGCCGCGGTCCTCCATCTCCACCCGCAGCTTCACGAGGATGCAGGCGTTCGAGAGGCGCGAGATGGCGGCGAAGCGCGGGTTCACCTCCAGCCGCTCGAACTGAAACTCCACGGGGCAGAGCGGCTCGAACGCGGCGGAGACGTCGCGCAGGATGACGCCGATCAGGCGCTCGACCAATGTGCGCTCGATCGTGGTGTAGGGCCGCCCCTCGATCCGCATCGCCGCCGTGCCGCGACGGCCGCCGAGCAGCACGTCCACGACGGAGTAGATCATGGCCGAATCGACCACCATCAGCCCGTAATTGTCCCACTCCCGCGCCTTGGTAACGGCAAGCATCGCCGGCAGCGGGATGGAGTTGAGGTAGTCGCCGAAGCGCAGCGAGGTGATGCCGTCGATCGACACCTCGACGTTGTCGGAGGTGAAGTTGCGTAGCGTCGTGCTCATCAGCCGCACGAGGCGGTCGAACACAATCTCGAGCATCGGCAGGCGCTCGTAGGAGACGAGTCCGCTGCTGATGATCTGCTCGATGCCGGACTTCGCCTCGCCGACCTGCTCCTGGTCGAAGCCGAGAAGGCTGTCGATCTCGGCCTGGTTCAGGACGCGTGCCGAATCCGCGCCGCCGGCGGGCGCCTTGTCCTCCCCGAGAGAGGCGCCCCAGGCGGCGGCGAGATCCTCTTCCTCCGTGCTCACTGGACGATCATCTCGACGAAGAGGACATCGAGGACACGGGCCGGGCTGGCGGCCAGGGAGGCCCGGTTGCGAAGCTCCTCGCGCAGGCGGTAGGTGCCCTGGCTCCCGCGCAGCTCCTCCGGCCGCATCTCCCGCAGATAGGTCTGGAAGAGGTCCTGCAGGCGCGGCATGGCGGCCTGGATCGCTGCGGCGTCGTTCTCCCCCGCCACTTCGAGCTTCGCCCGCAGCCGGATGAAGGTCGCCCGCCGGCCGGGAACATTGAGGTTCGTCAGGATCTCCGGCATGTCGAAGTAGACCGGTGGTTTGGAGGGCACCGAGGGCGCGGCCGCGGTGGGGCCCTTCGCTTCGCCGTGCCCGGCCGCCTCGCCATGCGCGGCGGGCGGTGCGTGCTCATCATGCGCGGCGGAGGACTTGCCGAAAGGGAGCAGCCCGCTGAACCAGAGCCCCGCGCCGATGGCGGCGAGGAGCACCGGAAGCGCGATGAGGACGAGCCTCTTCTTGCCGCCGCCTTTCGGGGTTTCCGCCGCTTCGTCCGCCGTGGGTGCAGCCGCCTGGGCCATGGGGTCTCGGGTGCTTCCTGCCGTTCCGATGCCCCGATCCTGGCCGATTCACCGTTAACAAAGCCCTTAACCCCGGCGAAAACGCCCGATACCCGGCAGATCCTGCCGCCTCCCGGCAGCGCGGGCCCCGACCGCCCCGCTGAATCGCTGGCACCGATGTTGCGCAAACCATTCCGCAACCCCGGTGACGCATCATCGCGCTCCCGGATGGCAAAAGGCGGACGGCGCGGATGGACAACCCCGGCTATATCGCTCTCTCCAGGCTCGTCGCGCAGAACCGCGCGACGGCGGTACTGGCCCACAACATGGCGAATGCCGAAACCCCGGGGTTCCGCGCCTCCCGTCCCGTCTTCGCAGACCATCTCGAGCGCCAGCGCCAGGCGCGGACGGCACCGGGAGGCGAGTCGCTCCACTTCGCCCAGGACCGCGCGACCTGGCGGGATGATTCGCCGGGCGCGGTGCAAACCACGGGCAACCCGCTGGACATCGCCATCTCCGGCGAGGGCCTTTTCTCCGTCCAGACCCCGCGCGGCGAGCGCTACACGCGCGCCGGCCGCTTCTCGCTCGGCCCGGAGGGCACGGTGGTGGACGCGGAGGGCAACGCGCTCCTCGACACCGGGGGCAACCCGCTGCGCGTGGCGCCGAATGACACGCGGCTGACGATTCGCAGCGACGGCACGCTGCTGAGCGAGAACGGCGAGATCGGGAAAATCCGGGTCTCCCGCTTCGCCCAGCCGCAGCGCCTCGTGGCCGAGGGCGACCGGATCTTCGCCGCCGGCGAGGGGCAGGCGCCCGAGGCGATCGAGCGTCCTGCCCTCGTCCAGGGCGCCCTGGAGGGCAGTAATGTCCGCCCGGTGGTCGAGCTGACGCGGCTGACCGCGGAGATGCGGGAGTTCCAGTTCATGGCCCAGTTCGCGGAGAAGGAGGGCGAGCGCATCTCCGGCGCCGTCGAGCGCATTCTGCGCAAGCGCGGCTGATGAGCGCCCCCTCCCCCCTTCGTTATTCCCCGACGACAACCCTCCGGCCCGCGCCGGCGAAGGAAGACTGACATGCGCGCACTCTGGACGGCCGGCACGGGCATGATGGCCCAGCAGACGAACGTCGAGGTCATCTCGAACAACATCGCCAATATGAGCACCACGGGATTCAAGCGCCGCCGCGCGGAGTTCCAGGACCTGATGTACCAGAATATGCGGCGCGTCGGCTCGCAGTCCTCCGACACCGGCACGACGCTGCCTTCCGGCGCGCAGGTGGGCCTCGGCGTGCGCACCGCCGGCGTGTACCGCATCCACGAGCAGGGCAGCCTGCAGCAGACGGAGAACAAGTTCGACGTCGCCATCAAGGGCAACGGATTCCTCCAGGTCACGCTTCCCTCGGGCGAGACGGCCTATACCCGCGACGGCACGCTCGGCCTCTCACCCGAGGGCACGATCGTCACCGCCGAGGGCTATCCCGTGCTCCCCGGCATCACCATCCCGGCCAATGCGACCGATGTGACGATCAACGGAAACGGCGAGGTGCTGGCAAAGATCGCGGGTCAGGCGGCCGCGCAGAATGTGGGCCAGTTTCAGCTCGCCATCTTCGCCAATGAGGGCGGGCTGGAGGCGATCGGTGACAACCTGCTGATGGCGTCCGCCTCGTCGGGTGCGGCGCAGCAGGGGGCGCCGGGCGCGCCCGGCTTCGGCAACGTGATGCAGGGCTTCGTCGAGACCTCGAACGTGAACGTGGTGCAGGAGATCACGAGTCTCATCACGGCCCAGCGCGCCTATGAGATGAACAGCAAGGTCATCACCGCGAGCGACGAGATGCTCAACACCGTCGCGCGGCTGCGGTGACGGCGATGGGCCGCTTCCTCTCCCTTCTCGCGCTGCTCGCGGCCATGCTGCCGGCGGTGGCGCGCGCGGATTTCGCAGTGCTGCGCCCGCTCGCGGTAGTGGAGGACTCCGTCATCCGCCTCTCCGACCTCTTCGACGGCGCAGGGCAGAATGCCGGCCGCGTCGTCGGGCCCGCCCCCGGGCCAGGGCGGCGCGTGGTGGTGGAGCCCGCGCAGCTCCTCGCCATCGCGCGGGCGAACGGCGTCGTCTGGCGCCCGCTCACCGCGGCGGACACGGTGGTGGTGGAGCGACCCGGCCGCGCGGTGCCGCGGGACGAGGTGCTCGATCTCCTGCGCGGCGAGTTCGGCCGAATGGGTCTCGATGCCGAGGCGGAGCTGGAGTTGCCAGGCTTCCAGCCGCCGATGGTGCCGCTGGCCGCCTTCACCCAGCTCGCGCTGGAGCAGCCCTCCTTCGAGGCGGCGACCAACCGCTTCTCCGCGACGCTGGTGGTCATCGCGGAGGGGATGCCGACCTTGCGGACGCGCTTGGCCGGACGCGCCGTCGCGACGGCGGCGGTGGTCGTGGCCGCGCGGCGGCTGGCGCTGGGCGAGGTGGTGGGGCCGGGCGACCTGCGCCTCGTCCGCCAGCGCGCCGAGCGGGTGCGGCCGGGTCTCGCGACCGATCCTGGGCAGGTCGTGGGCAAGGCGCTGCGGCGCCCCGTGGGCGAGGGGCTGGCCTTCGCCCTCGCGGACCTCTCCCTGCCCGCCGTGGTCGAGAAGAACGCGACCGTCACCCTCGTCATGGAGGCGCCGGGCATGAGCATGACGGCGCAGGGCCGCGCCATGGCCTCAGCCGCGCGGGGGGAAGTGGTGCCCGTGATGAACCTCGCCTCGCGCTCGATCGTCGAGGGCCAGGCCATCGGCCCCGGGCGGGTCCGCGTGGCTTTCGGCAGCGCGCCGGTGATCCGGTGAAAGGAACGACGATGCGTCTCGCCCTCCTGCTCCTTCCCCTTCTCCTTACCGCCTGCGGCACGGCCGAGCGCCTGTCGCGGATCGGCCACGCGCCGGAGATGGCGCCGATCGCCGACCCGACGCGCGGGCCGGACTACCGCCCGGTGTCGATGCCGATGCCGGCGCCGCAGGACGGGCGTCACCTGGCCGCCAACAGCCTATGGCGCCCGGGGAGCCGCACCTTCCTGCGCGACCAGCGGGCGGCGAGCGTGGGTGACATCATCACCGTCCTCGTCTCGATCAAGGACACGGCGCAGCTCTCGAACACCACGGATCGCAGCCGCGACAATTCCGAGAGCATGGGCATCCCACGCCTTCTCGGACTGGATGCTTCCTACGCGCGCTTCCTCCCGAACGGGCTCGATCCCAGCAAGCTCGTCGAGGCGTCGTCGGAGAACTCATCCAAGGGAACCGGCCGCATCCAGCGCAACGAGGCCGTGACGATGCGCGTGGCGGCAACGGTCACGCAGGTCCTGCCAAACGGGAATCTCGTCGTCGGCGGGCGGCAGCAGGTGCGGGTGAACCAGGAGATGCGCGATCTCAGCATCGCCGGCATCATCCGTCCGCAGGACATCGCGAGCGACAACACGGTGCAGCACGACCGGCTGGCGGAGGCGCGCATCGCCTATGGCGGGCGCGGCACAGTCAGCGACGTGCAGGCGCCGCGCTACGGGCAGCAAGTGCTCGATGCCATCCTGCCCTTCTGAATCGAGCCCTTCTTGAACGAGAAGGGGCGGGCCGCCCGAGAGCAGCCCGCCCCTTCCGGATCAGTGCACGATCAGGCCTTGTTGGCGGCGTCGCGAACGGTGTCCTTCACGCCGCCGGCGGCGTTTTGCACCTTGCCCTCGGTGCGCTTCGCCGCACCCTCGGCCTCCATCTTCTTGTCGCCGAGCGCAGCGCCCACATTTTCCTTCACGGCGCCGCCGGCCTGCTTCATTGCGCCCTCGACGCGGTCCTTGTCGATCGCCATAGTGTTCTCTCCTCGGTTCTTGCTCTGAGTTAAGAACGCGGCGACGCAGGCGGGGTTGCCCCAGGCGGCGAGTGGCTGTGTCACGCAATGAAACGGGGGCTCGGGAATCGGCATGTGCGGGCGATACTTCCTTGAGCGGGACGCGACCGGCCTCGCCCGCTACTACGGGCTGCCCGCCGGCACTCCGCTGCCCAACTTCGCGCCGAACTGGAACATGGCCCCCACGCAGGACGGCGTCGTGCTGCGCCGCCATCCCGAGAGCGGCGAGCGCCGGATCGACCTGCTGCGCTGGGGCCTCGTGCCGCACTGGGCGAAGGATGCGCGGGACGGTGCGCGGCTGATCAACGCGCGCGCGGACGGGGTGGCGGAGAAGCCCTCCTTCCGCGACGCCTTCCACAAGCGCCGCTGCATTGTGCCCGCGGACGGCTTCTACGAGTGGCTCTCGCCGAAGGAGGCGGCGGAGAAGACGCGCTCGCGCGACCCGAAGCAGCCCTTCGCTGTCGCGCTGGCGAGCGGCGAGCCGATGAGTTTCGCCGGGCTCTGGGAGGGGTGGAAGGACCCGGAGGGCAACTGGCTCCGCACCTACTCAATCATCACCACCGAGGCGAATCCGAAGCAGGCGCCGCTGCACCACCGCATGCCCGTCATCCTGCCGCGGGAGGCCTGGGGCGCCTGGCTCGGAGAGGACCCCGCCGAACTCGGGGCGCTGCTCGACCTCCTGCGCCCCTGCCCGCCGGAATGGCTGGCCTGCTGGCCTGTGTCGAAGCGCGCGAACAAGGTGGCGGAGAACGACGCCGCGCTGATTGAGCGCGAATCCTCGGTGCAGGCGCCGCCCGGCCTCGACGATCCCTCCCCCTACGCGCGCTGAGCTAACTGCCGCGATAGGTGGAGTAGGACCAGGGCGAGCAGAGCAGCGGCACGTGGTAGTGCCCTGCCCCCGCCTTCAGCCCGACATTCAGGACCACCGTGCCGAGATAGCCGGCATCCCTCCCGCGCGCGGCGAAGAAGCCGCCCACGTCGAAGCGCAGCTCGTAGCGGCCGGGCCGGAAGGCCTTGGGCGGAAGGAGGGGCGCGTCGGTGCGGCCGTCGGCATTCGTCACGGCCCGGGCGATCAGCGCGGGCTCGGGCTCCATACGCCAGAACTCGAGCGCCATGCCCACGGCGGGCACACCATTCGCGGTGTCCAGCACATGGGTGGTGAGGGCGGAGGGCTTCATTCGGCGGCCAGCGCGGGCAGTTCCTGCGGGATCACGCTCGTCAGCTCGTGCTCGGCATAGCTGAGCAGGCTCTCCAGGTGCCGGTCCGCATCCTCCAGCCAGAAGCGGCGGCAGAGCCCATCCACCAGCCGCGCCGTGCCATACTTCATCCCGCTGATCGTCGCGCCCGACAGGCCCATGGAGGCGGTGGAGCCGTAGTTGATTATGTGGATGTGCGTCAGGAAGGGCGCGGCGCCCGGCGACTTCTCGCGCATGGAGAAGTCGTCGCGCAGATAGGGGCAGGCACCGAGGGCCGGGAACTCCAGCCCGGGCGGCGGGGTGTAGACATCCCGCCAGAGCAGGATCTTCTCCGCGAGGGGCGCGAGTTCCGGCCGCAGCGAGAGGTCGAAGGCCGTCCCCGTGCCGATGATCACGTGGTCCGCCCGGTGCTCGCCCCGCGGCGTGGTGACGACGACCTCCCCGCCCTCCTCGCGTACGGCGGTCACGGGGCTGCCCATGTGCAACTCGAAGCGGGGGTCGTCGCAGACGCGGTTCCAGCTCTCCTGCGGCGGCGGCTGGTTGAGGGCGAAGATGTGCTGCATGAAGCGCCAGCGCGTCGCGTCCGGCATGGCGTAGAGCTGGCCGAGGAAGCCCGACTGCTCCATCCAGCGGAAAGGGTTCACCCGCGGCATCCTCGCGCGCCGGACGAGCATGATGGCGTGCGCCGCCCCCTCCTCCAGCGCGGTGGCCAAGTTGTCGAAGGCCGAGGCGCCGGCGCCCACCACCAGCACCCGCCTGCCCTTCAGCGCGGCGAAATCGACATGGCCGGAGGTGTGGGAGACGCGGCCGGCGGGCAACCGGTCGAAGGGCGCGGGGATGGACCAGCCGCCCATCCCGTCCATCCCCGTGGCCAGGACGAGCTTGCGGGCGCGCACCACCACCTCCCCGCCCCCGGCATCCGCGAAGGTGAGGTGCAGCGGCTCGTCCGTCGCCGTCCGTCCGATGCGGAGCAGCTTGTGGCCGTGCGCCACGGGCAGGTCGAGCGTCGCCTCCAGCCAGTCGAGGTACCTCTGCCAGTCCACGCGCCCGATCTTGTGCAGCGCCTCCCAGGCTGCCTCGCCGTCACGCGCCGTGAAATAGGCGCGGGGCGTGAGGGCGGGAATGCCAAGATCGGGGCCGGTGACGTGCTTGGGCGTCCGCAGCGTCCGCATCCGGGCGAAGGTGGTCCAGACGCCCGTGCCGCCGCGGGGGGCCGCATCGAAGGCGCGCACGCGCTGCACCCTCTCGCGCAGCAGGCCGAAGGCGGTGACCAGCCCCGTCTGCCCCGCGCCGACGATGGCGACGTCCAGCACCCCCTCCCCGCGCGACGGCACCCAGGGGTGGCGGGGATAATCGAGCAGGGCGAGCTGGCGGCGGGCCTCCTCGGCGAGGCGGGTCAGGGCGGTCTGGTCCGGCATGGATGGTCCCGGGCTGGGGCGTTGGGCGGTGGCGTCGGCGACGGCGACGGCGACGGCGACGGCGACGGCGACGGATGTAGCACGCGCCGTGCCGGAACCATGCCGCTGGAAATAGGGAAGGCGCGGGTTGATCTCCCGGGCCGGGGCACCGCAAATGCCCGGCGCAGACGCCTCGACGCCTCGACGCCTCGACGCGCCGGCGTCGTCCCGGCCCTGGCCCCGAAAGGAACCCCATGAGCAGCACCGCCCCCAACCTCATCGCCGCCGTCAGCGAGGCGCGGCAGTGGGACCGGCTGATGGAGCTGGCGAAGCTCGGCGCCATCACCGGGGCGGATGGCGAGCCCGGCGTGAACCGCGCCTGCCTGACCCCGCTGGACCGCGAGGCCCGCCGGCTGGTGATCTCCTGGGCGGAGGGCCTCGGCCTCACCGTGTGCGTGGACGAGATCGGCAACCTCTTCCTCCGCCACGAGGGCACGGAGGCGGGGGCGGCGCCCGTGCTGACGGGCAGCCACATGGACACCCAGCCCAATGGCGGGCGCTTCGACGGCATCTGGGGCGTGATCGCGGGGCTGGAGGCCGTGCAGGCCATCCGCGAGGCCGGGATCGCCACCCGCCGCCCGATCGAGGTCGTGGCCTGGACGAATGAGGAGGGCGGCCGCTTCGCCCCGGGCTGCATGGGCAGCATGGCCTATGCCCACTACAAGCCCGCCAATGCCTGGGACGCCGTGGCGGATGCGGAGGGCATTACCTTCGGCCAGGCGCTGGCCGAGCACCGCGCGGCCGAGGCCGACCTCACCCACCGCCCCCTCGGCGGCAAGCCCTTCGCCTATGTCGAGGCCCATATCGAGCAGGGCCCGCGGCTGGAGGCGGAGGGGGTGGATATCGGCGTCGTCACCGGCATCCAGGGCAGCCGCTGGTTCATGGTGGAACTGCGCGGCGAGACGGCCCATGCGGGCACCGCCCCGGTCTCCCTCCGCAAGGACGCCGTGCAGGACATGATTCGGGCGATCACCGCGCTGAACGCGCTGATGACGGACCCGACGGACGTGCTGCGCTTCACCGTCGGGCAGATCGAGGTGCTTCCCAACACCTCCAACACGGTCGCCGACCGCGTGCGCTTCACCATCGACTTTCGCCACCCCGACAAGGACGTGCTGCTCGCCAATGGGGACGCGATCGAGCCGACGATCCGCAGCGCGGTGAAGAACTGCGAGGTGACGGTGACCGAGCGCTTCCACGCCCTGCCCGTCGAGTTCGACGCGCTGGTGACCGATGCGGTAGAGGGTGCCGCCACCGCCCAGGGCCTCTCCAGCCTCCGCATCCCCAGCGGCGCCTTCCACGACGCCCAGTTCATGGTGCCGCTCTGCCCCTCCGGGATGATCTTCGTGCCCTGCCGCAACGGCGTGAGCCACAATCCCGCGGAGTACTCCACCCCCGGCCAGCTCGCGGCCGGGGCGCGGGTGCTGGCGGCGGTGCTGACGGACCTCGCGAACCGCTAGGCGGGTACCGGCCCGGGGGCGCTCTACCCCCGGGCCGCGCGGCTCAGACCTCCTCGAACCACTCCACGTCGCCGTCGTCCAGGTCGTAACGGGCGGCGACGATCCTCAGCCTGCCCGCCCGCATCGCCTCCTGGGTGACCGAGCTCTGCGTCTTGAGGCGGCTGGCGACGCGCTTGGCGTTGGAAACCACCGCATCGTTTAGCGTGATCTCGCCGTTTGCTTTTCGCGCGGAGAGAACGGCGGGGACGATGGGCTGCACCATCTCCCCGATCACGCCGGGGAAGCTGGCGTTCTTCTGCACCACGTCCACGGCCGCCGCGACGGCGCCGCAGTTCTCATGGCCGAGCACGACGATGAGGGGGCAGCCGAGCACGCCCACCCCGTACTCGATGCTACCGAGGGCCGCCGTGTCCACCGTGTTCCCGGCGTTGCGGACGATGAACAGTTCGCCCAGCCCGCGGCCGAAGAGCAGCTCGGGCGGCACGCGGCTGTCGGAACAGCCGACGAGCACGCAGAAGGGCGCCTGACCCTGGGCCAACTCCATCCGGCGCTCGCGACCATGGGCGAAGTTGAGGGGGGAGTCGGTGCGGAACTCGTCGTTCCCCTCCTTCATCCGGGCCAGCGCCTGGTCGGGGGTCAGGTTCGTGCGGGGAACGGGGTCGGCCGCCAGGGCGGCGCGGCCGGGAAGCACGGCGGCGGCAGCGAGCCCGGCCGCCAGGCCGCCGAGCGCGCGGCGGCCTACGGGCGCGTAGCGCCCGGCGAGCGCGCGGTGTCCAAAGGGAGAGAGACGAACCGATCCGCCGCAGCAGAGGCAAGGCGCGTTTTGCATGACATGTCCTCCTCGCAGCCGGCCCATCCGGAAGGACCTGTTACGCGGGCCGGCACGCATGAACGGCCTGTAACGAAATCTTGAGGACACGCAAACAAAAAACCGGCGGCCCCAGGAGGACCGCCGGCCATGGTTTCGCGCGTGGGCCTCGCGCGGGCGCGGCGCCTATTTCGGCGCCAGCACCATGATCATCTGGCGGTTCTCCAGCCGGGGCATGGATTCCACCTTCACGGCCTCTGCCATCTCGTTGCGGATGCGCTCCAGCACCTTCGCGCCGAGGTCCTGGTGGGCCATCTCACGACCGCGGAAGCGCAGGGTGACCTTCACCTTGTCGCCTTCCTCGATGAAGCCCTTCATCTGGCGCATTTTCACTTCGTAGTCATGGTCGTCGATATTCGGACGAACCTTGATCTCCTTGATCTCGACGACCTTCTGGCGCTTGCGCGCCTCGTTGGCCTTCTTCTGCTGCTCGTACTTGAACTTGCCGAAGTCGGTGATCTTGCACACCGGCGGCTCGGCGTTCGGGCTGATCTCCAGCAGGTCCATGCCGACTTCGTAAGCCCGCGCGAGGGCGTCGCGCGCGCTCATGACGCCGATCATCTCCCCGTCCTGGTCGATCAGGCGGACCTGGGGCGCGCGGATCTCCTCGTTCACCCGCGGTCCGTCGCGGGTCGGGAGGGTATTGGGCATGGGGCCTCGGGCCAGGGTAGTCTCCTATGGTGGTGCAGCAGGGGTGTTATGGTGCGCGGCGGCGGCGTCTGCAACCGTCGTGACGCGAGGTCAAGACGGTTTTCCGATCGGACCGCCCGCGCGACGGATCAGGCCGCGGTGTTGGTCGTCGCGGCGCTCCCGCGGCGGTCGGGCGGAGCGGCCTCGGCGGCTAGCCGGGCGATCGCCTCGGCCAGCAGCAGGGTCTCCTGCTCGCGCCCGGGCAGGCGGCGGAGCACGATGTTGCGCTCCTCCGCCTCGCGCCGGCCGACGACCGCGAGGATTGGCACGCGGGCGTCGATGTGCTCGGCGACCTTGCGGTTGATCTTCTCGTTGCGGATGTCCACCGAAGCGGCGAGGCCGGCGGCGCGCATGGCCTCGGCCACCTCCTCGGCATAGGGGGCGGCATCGTCCACGATGGAGGCGACGACGACCTGGGTCGGGGCGAGCCAGAGGGGGAAGCGCCCCGCATGCTCCTCGATCAGGATGCCGAGGAAGCGCTCGAAGGAGCCGAGGATGGCGCGGTGCAGCATCACCGGGCGGTGCCGGTTGCCGTCCTCGCCCACATACTCGGCGTCCAGCCGCTCGGGCAGGACGAAGTCCACCTGCAGCGTGCCGCACTGCCAGTCGCGCCCGATGGCGTCGCGCAGGACGAATTCGAGCTTGGGGCCGTAGAAGGCGCCCTCCCCCGGGTTCAGCTCGTACTCGACGCCGGCGGTGGCGCAGGCCTCGCGCAGCGCGCCCTCGGCCCGGTCCCAGGTCTCGTCCGTGCCGGCGCGCTTGGCCGGGCGGTCGGAGAACTTCACGCGGAAGGAGTTGAAGCCGAAGTCGCGGTAGATGGAGGAGAGCAGCTCCACGAAGCGCACGGTCTCCCCGGCAATCTGGTCCTTCGTGCAGAAGATGTGCGCGTCGTCCTGGGTGAAGGCGCGGACGCGCATGATGCCGTGCAGCGCGCCCGAGGGCTCGTAGCGGTGGCAGGCGCCGAACTCGGCCATGCGGAGGGGGAGCTGGCGGTAGGAGCGGATGCCCTGGTTGAAGATCTGCACGTGGCAGGGGCAGTTCATCGGCTTCAGCGCGAGGACGCGGTCCTTCTCGGACTCGTCCTCGACGGTGGCGATGAACATGCTCTCCCGGAACTTTTCCCAGTGGCCGGATTCGATCCAGAGCTTGCGGTCGAGGAGCTGGGGGGTGCGGACCTCGTCATAGCCGGCGGCATCCAGGCGGCGGCGCATGTAGTCCTCCACCGCGCGGTAGAGGCGCCAGCCCTTGGGGTGCCAGAAGATGGAGCCCGTCGCCTCCTCCTGGAGGTGGAAGAGGTCCATCTCCCGGCCGATCTTGCGATGGTCCCGCTTCTCCGCCTCGTCCAGCTGGTGAAGATGGGCATCCAGCTCCTTCCCGTCGCGCCAGGCGGTGCCGTAGATGCGGGAGAGGACGGGGTTGCGGTGGTCGCCGCGCCAGTAGGCGCCGGCCACCTTCTGCAGCTTGAAGGCAGTGCCGACATCGCCCGTGCCGCGCATGTGCGGGCCGCGGCAGAGATCCAGCCACTCGCCCTGGCGATAGATGGAGATCGTCTCGCTCTCCGGCAGGTCCTGGATCAGCTCGGCCTTGAAGCGCTCGCCGCGCTTCTCGAAGAAGGCGATCGCTTCCTCGCGCGGCCATTCCTCGCGGACGAAGGGGGCGTTGCGGGCGATGATCTCCCGCATCTTCGCCTCGATCGCCGGGAAGTCCTCCGGGGTGAAGGGCTCGTTTCGGTGGAAGTCGTAGTAGAAGCCGTTCTCGATGGCTGGGCCGATCGTGACCTGCGTGCCCGGGAACAGCTCCTGCACGGCTTCCGCCAGGACATGCGCCGCATCGTGCCGGATCATGCCCAGCGCCTCGGGGTCGCGACGGGTGATGAAGCGGAGGCGCGCGTCGCCCTCGATGGGGACGGAGAGGTCGCGGAGGACGCCCTCCACCTCCATGGCCAGCGCCGCCTTGGCCAGCCCTGGGCCGATCGACGCGGCCACGGTAGTGCCCGTCACCGGACCGTCATAGGTGCGGACGGAACCGTCGGGCAGCGTGATCGCGGGCATGGGGTCGGGCTTGGCCTCGGGCTTGGGAAAACGGGGGCGAGAGGTGGCAGGGGGCTCCGATTAGGTCAAGCGCGCCCTCGGCGGGGCTGGGGCGCTCGGTGAGCCTTGGTGGAGGGTGCGGCGGCGGCCTAGCCATGCGCCGCCGCCCGGCCAGATGGGGCGGCTCCCTCACGCCCATGTCATCGCTGCCGCTGCGGCAGCCTGCGCATCCTGCCGACCTGGTCACGGGGATGACCAAAAAGGAGGGAACGCTCGTGAAGAACAGGACATCTCTGCTCGGGGCCGGCCTGCTGCTGGCCTCTGTCGCGTCGGTGGCGCTGGCTCAGCAGCCCCTTCCGGGCCAGGGAGTCCCAGCCAATACGGGCGGGTCCATGCCGGGCGAGACGCCGCCCTCGGTCCGGCCGCCGGTGCCGGGCCCCGTGCAGGGCCGGAGCCAGGGACAAGCCCAGGGCGACAATCTCGACCGCCTCCAGCAGTTCCGCACCACCGGCACCTCCCTGCAGATCGAGACGGTGCCCCAGGACGGCCGCCGCGCGGAGGCGCTGCGCCGGAATCTCGAGCGCATCCGCCTGCCCGAGGGGTTCCGGATCGATCTCTACGCCGTCGTGCCGGACGCGCGGCACATGGCCGTCGGCGCGGCCGGCGTGGTCTTCGTGGGCACGCGCAAGACGCGGATCTGGGCGCTGACGGACCGCGACCGCGACCGGGTCGCCGACGAGGTGAAGGTTTTCGCCCCCTCGATCGGCTTCTCCGTGCCGAACGGTCTGTGTTTCTCGCCTGACGGCA
Source organism: Roseomonas sp. GCM10028921 (assembly GCA_042666135.1). GTDB lineage: Bacteria > Pseudomonadota > Alphaproteobacteria > Acetobacterales > Acetobacteraceae > Roseomonas. The sequence continues at coordinate 285,764 of JBHTFH010000001.1, forward strand.
TCCTCTACGTCGTCGAGCACAACCGGGTCGTCGCCTTCCCGGCTGCGGAGTTCTTCTACGAGAGCCCGGACGTCGCGGCGGAGGTGGTGGTGCCCCAGGGCGGGCTCGTTCCGGCCGCGGAGGAGAGCTTCAACCACGGCGCCAGGGTCTGCCGCATCGGGCCCGACAACAAGCTCTACATCTCGCTCGGCCAGCCCTTCAACGTGCCGCCCGCCGCCAAGATGGAACTCTACGACCGGATCGGCATCTCCGGCATCGTCCGGATGGACCGCGACGGCCGCAACCGCGAGGTCTATGCGCGCGGGATCCGCAACTCCGTGGGCATCGCCTTCCGGCCGGACTCCAACGAACTGTGGTTCACCGACAACCAGGTGGACGGCATGGGCGACAACATCCCGCCCGGCGAGATCAACCGCATCACCGGCCCCGGGCAGCACTTCGGCTTTCCCTGGTACGGCGGCGGCAACGTGCGCACGCGGGAATACGCGGACGGCCAGCCCCCGGCCAACGCCGTCCTCCCCGTGGTCGAGACGCAGAACCACGCCGCCGACCTCGGTATCACCTTCTATACCGGGCGGATGTTTCCCGAGGAGTATCGCGGCGCCATCTTCAACGCCCAGCACGGTTCCTGGAATCGCACGGAGCCCGTGGGCGCGCGGGTGATGGTAACCCTGCTGAACCCGGACGGGTCGGTGAAGGAGCACAGGCCCTTCGCAGAGGGATGGCTGGACGACGAGACGAACGAGTATCTCGGCCGCCCCGTGGACGTGGCCATGCTGCGCGACGGCTCGCTGCTCGTCTCGGACGATATGGCGGGCGCCGTCTACCGCATCTCCTACGACCGGGGCAGGCGCTGATGCGGCGAGGAGCGGCACTGGCGGTGCTGCTGGCGGGGGCGGCTATCGCCCCCGCTCCCACCCTCGCGCAGGGGCATGAGGGCGACCCGCGCGCGGGCCGGCGGCTTGCGGCCGGGGTGTGCTCGAGCTGCCACGGGCAGAACGGCATCGCCACCCTGCCCGGGGCACCGAACTTGGCCGGACAGAACGCGGCTTATGTCGCGGCGCAGCTCCGCGCCTATCGCGACAAGGGGCGGTTGCAGGAGCAGATGAACATCGTGGCCGAGCCGCTGACCGACCAGCAGATCCAGGACCTCGCCGCTTGGTACGCGGCGATCACGGTCACCGCGACCATCCCGGGCCGGTGAGGGACCTGGAGGCCCGTCCGCCGGGCCTCCGGCGGAGGCATCCCCGGCCGGCAGGGCGCCCCGTCAGTCCCGGAACACCACCGTCCGCGCCCCGTTCAGCAGCACCCGATCCTCCAGCTGCCAGAGCAGCGCGCGGGAGAGGACGCGGCGCTCGATGTCGCGGCCCTGGCGAATGAGATCGTCCGGCGTGTCGTTGTGGGAGATGCGCTCCACGTCCTGCTCGATGATCGGGCCCTCGTCGAGGTCCGCCGTCACGAAATGGGCGGTGGCGCCGATCAGCTTCACCCCGCGCGCATGGGCCTGGTGGTAAGGGTGCGCCCCCTTGAAGCCCGGCAGGAAGGAGTGGTGGATGTTGATGCAGCGCCCCGCCAGCTTCGCCGCCAGTCCGTCCGACAGGATCTGCATGTAGCGGGCGAGGATCACCAGCTCGGCCCCGGATTCCCGGATCACGCGCCAGACCTCGGCCTCCTGCTCCAGCTTCGTCTGCCGCGTCACGGGAAGGTGGTGGAAGGGGACCTCGCCGAAGTCGAGGTGCTGGTACGTCTCGCGGGGATGGTTCGAGACGATACCGACGAGGTCCATCGGCAGCTCGCCCAGCCCCAGCGGTAAAGGATATCGGCGAGACAGTGGTCGAACCGGGAGACGAGGACGACCACCCGCCGACGCTCGGCGCGGTCCCGCAGCATCCACTGCATGGAGAGGCGCGCGGCCACCGCCTCCAGCCCGGCGCGCAGGGCGGGCAGGTCCAGCCGGTCCTCCGGATGGTTCAGGGTGATGCGCGCGAAGAAGCGGCGGCTCTCCACGTCGTCGTACTGCTGGGCCTCACGGATATTGCCGCCGTGCTCAAAGATGCAGGTGGCCACTGCCGCCACGATGCCCGGGCGGTTCGGGCAGGAGAGGGTGAGGACGTGCTCGGGCCGGGCGGCGGCGTGGGACATGCGGACCTGTGGGCTGTCGGGCGCGGGATACACCCCGCGCGCGGGAAAGCCCTTGCCACCAAGGGCGCGGCGCGAACAGCCCCCCGCCCGGCCTTGGGCCCGTGAACCCCGAGGCCGGAAACGGCGCCCCGCGCCGGCTCAGCCCGCCGCCACGTAGTCCCGCAGCGCGGCGGCCTCGCCCACCGCCGCCTCGATCCGCGCCTTCACGAGGTCCCCGATCGAGACCATGCCGCAGAGCTTGCCGTCGGCCAGCACGGGCAGGTGCCGCACGCGCCGGTCCGTCATCATCTCCAGCGCCCGCTCGATCGGCGTCTCGGGGGTGACGGTGTAGAGCACGCGGGTCATCGCCTCCGCCGCCGTCAGCCTGTCCGTCCGCCCGTCCTCCCGCGCGAAGACGCGGACGATGTCGCGCTCGGAGATGATGCCGACGGGCTGGTCATCCCCCTCGCGCACCAGGGCGGCACCAATGCGGTGCTGCACGAGGACGCGCGCCACCTCGCCCAGGCTCATGCCGGGGGTGACGCTCACCACCTCCGCCCCCTTGTTCCTCAGGATCGCCGAGACCGTCATGGCCCACCTCCTCGCCTTCCGGTTGCACGATGGTGGCAGGCCGAAGGGGGGCCGGCACAAGCGGAAACAGCATGGCTCACAACGCGGTGAAGGCTCCGCGGACCAGGCCGCGCCCCAGGCCGCACGTCACGCCGCGACGGGGGCCGCCTTCTTCGCCTCCGCGCCCGAGAGCTGAGTGCGGACCAGATCGGCGAAGCGCCCGCCCAGCTCCACCAGCTCCTCGAAGCTTCCGCGCTCGGCGATCCGGCCCTGCTCGAAAACGAGGATCTCGTCGGCGTCGCGGATGGTCGAGAGGCGGTGGGCGATGATGAAGGTGGTGCGCCCCTCCATCAGCACCTTCAACGCCTTCTGCACCCGCGCCTCGGTAGCGGCGTCGAGCGCGCTCGTCGCCTCGTCCAGGATGAGGATGGGCGGATCCTTTAGCAGGGCGCGGGCGATGGAGAGGCGCTGCTTCTGCCCTCCCGAGAGGGTGGTGCCGCGCTCGCCCACCATCGTGTCGTAGCCCTGGGGCTGACGAGTGATGAAGTCGTGCGCCTCGGCCATGCGGCAGGCTCTCTCCAGATCCTCCTGCGTCGCGCCGGGGCGGCCGACAAGGAGGTTCTCCCGGATCGTGCGATTGAACAGCATCGCGTCCTGGAACACCACGCCGATGTTGCGTCGCAGACTCTCCAGCGAGATGTCGCGGATATCGTGGCCGTCGATGCTTACGCTGCCCTCGATCGGGTCCCAGAGCCTCTGGAGAAGGGACATGGCGGTGGACTTGCCTGCGCCCGTCTGGCCGACCAGCGCCACCGTCCGGCCTGGCGCGGCCTCGAAACTCACGTCGTTCAGGATACGCCCGCCGCCGGGATAGCCGAAGGCGACCTTCTCGAAGCGCACGGCTCCCTTCACGCGGGGCAGGTCGATCGCGTTCGGCTTCTCCGGCACGGAGCTGCGAGCATCGAGCACGCTGAACACCTCGCGCAGCCCGGGTACCCTCATCAGCAGGCCCGAGACGAAGCCCACCGCGCTCTCCAGCCGGCCGATGAGCATGGTGGCGAAGCCCATGAAGGAGACGATTTCGCCCACCGTCGCCATACCCTCCATGTGCAGCCAGGTTCCGAGCATGAAGATGGTGATGACGCTGATCGTGCTGGCCGAGCGCGTAAGGACGGAGACCACCGCCCACCAGTTCAGCACGGGGAACTGGTGGTCCAGCACCTGCCGGATGATGTCCCCGAAGAGCTTCGCCTCGGAGGAGAGGCGGGTGAAGGACTGCACGACGATCACGTTGGAGAGTGCGTCCTGCGCGCTGCCGGCGAGCTGGCTCTGGTAGTTCTCGACGTGCTCCTGGGCCTCCTGCGTGCGGCTGACCACGAAGGTCGCGACGGCGCAGAACACCACCACAAGGACCAGCAGCACCAGCGCCAGCCGCCAGTTCATCAGGAAGGTCAGCGGCAGCAGGACGAGGGTGGTGATGAAGGTGACGAGGTGCTCCCGGAAGAAGGAGAGCCATATGCCGAAGAGGTGGTCCGTCCCCACCAGCATGATCTTCATCAGCCGCCCCGAAGCCGTGTCCCCGTGGAAGGAGAGCGGCATGGCCAGGACGTGCTGAAAGTAGCGGTGCATGACGGTCAGGCGGTTCCGGTGCGCCATGCGGTCCGCCAGGAGGGAGACCGCGACATTGGCCGCGATCCCCGTCAGCCCCACCGCCGCCCAGACGACGAGGAGGGAGATGGCCTGCGCCCAGACCTCGCTCTCCGTCCGTCGGTCCGCGCCCGAGAGCACGTCCACCACCCGGCCGAAGAGCACGGGCTCCAGGAATTGGAGCCCCGCCAGCGCGAGGGCAGCGAGGGAAAGGCCGATGGCCACCCATTTGTCGGGCGCCAGAAGCCCGAGCACGCGCGCATAGGTCTGAAGAAAGCCCATGCCGTTCCGATCCCCCAATTTCCGCAACCTGACCTGCCTGCACCCGCAACGCCCCAATGGCGGGCGAGGATGCAGGAGAGGGCACACCCTTCGCGCGGCCCTTGCAAGGGCAGGTCACGCAGCCCTTGCGGGCGTGGGTCGCGCGGCTCTTGCAAGGACGGGGCGGGCGCGGCACGTCTTGCGGCAGGGGCGGCGACTCAGGAACGGGGCACGGAACCCCGCCCGCCCGCCGGAGGATAATGTCCATGGCCCGCCGATTGACCCTCTCCCGCCGCGCCGCCCTCGCCGCGCCCGCGCTCGCCTTGCTGCCCAGGCCCTCCTGGAGCCAGGGGGGAGGCCAGGGAGCGGGCGGATATCCCGCGCGCCCCGTCCGCGTCGTCGTGCCCTTCGCCCCGGCCGGGACCACCGATGTCGCGGCTCGCATCCTGGCCGAGCGGCTGCAGTCGCGGATGGGCCAGCCTTTCACCATCGAGAACCGCGCCGGCGCGGGCGGCAACATCGGCTCGGACGTCGTCGCCAAGGCCGAGCCCGATGGCTACACGCTGCTGATGCAGACGATCTCCAGCGGGGCCATCAACTACACCCTCTACGGCGACCGCATGCCCTACCGGCCGGAGGAGCTGACGGAGGTCGGGCTGCTGATCCGCGTGCCCAACGTGATCTTCGTCACCAACTCCCTGCCCGTGCGGACGCTGGGCGAATTGGTGGCCTATGCGAAGGCGAATCCAAACCGGCTGAACATCGGCTCCTCCGGCGCCGGCACCTCCCTCCATGTCACGGGGGAGCTGCTGAAGATGGAGGCGGGCATCTCCATGGCCCATGTGCCCTTCCGCGGCGCCGGGCCGATGATGGCCGAGGTGATGGCGGGCCGGGTGGAGGTGGCGGTGGACAACTTGCCCTCCGCCATCGGCCATATCCGGGACGGGCGCTTGCGGGCGCTGGCCGTTACCACGCGGGAGCGCACTCCTGCCCTGCCCGATGTCCCGACCACCGCCGAGGCCGGCCTGCCCGGGGTGGAGGCCACCGGCTGGTTCGGCATCCAGGCCCCCGCCCGCACGCCGCGCCCGATCGTGGAGCGGCTGGGGGCCGAGATCGACGCGATCGTGAAGGAGCCCGCCACCTGGGCGCGGCTCGCCGATCTCGGTGGCATGAAGCCTGACCTGACGCCGGACGGCGGCACCGCCCCCGCGGCCTTCACCGCCTTCGTCCGCTCCGAGATTGCGCGATGGGGCGAGGTGGTGCGCAAGTCCGGGGCGAGCGTGGAGTAGACAGAATGAGTTCCTTCCCCCTCACCCGCCGCTCGGCGCTGCTCGCCCTGCCCGCCCTTGCTGCGCCCGCCGCGGCCCGGGCGCAGGGCGCGCCCTGGCCCAGCCGGCCGATCCGCATGATCGTCCCCTTCCCCGCGGGCGGGGCGACGGACCTGACAGCGCGGGTGGCTGGGGAGCGGATGGCGGCGCTGCTCGGCCAGCCCGTGGTGATCGACAACCGCCCTGGCGCCGGCGGCAACCTCGGCAGCGACGCCGTCGCGAAGGCGGAGCCGGACGGCTACACCCTGCTCACCTGCACGATCGGCACGGCGAGCATCAACCAGTTCCTCTACTCCCGCCTGCCCTATGATCCCACCAGGGACCTGGCGAGCGTCGCCCTCGTCAACGAGGTGGCGAACGGGATCGTGGTGGCGGCTAACTCGCCGCTCCGCACGCTGAGGGACCTGCTGGCGGCGGCGAAAGCGCGGCCGGGCGAGCTGAACTACGGCACCCCCGGCAACGGCACCTCCGGCCATCTCTGCGGTGAGTTCCTGAAGTCCCGCGCCGGGGTTAACCTGACGCACATCCCCTATCGCGGCACCTCCCAGATTATCCCGGACATCCTGGGCGGGAGGGTGGACGTGGCAGTGGACAACCTGCCGGGCTACCTGCCCCATCTGAAGGAGGGACGGATGCGCTGCCTCGCCGTGACCTCCGGCCAGCGCTGGTTCTCTCTGCCCGAGGTGCCGACGGTGGCCGAATCCGGGGTGGAGGGCTTCGAGGCCGTCGCCTGGTTCGGCTTCCAGGCCCCCGCGCGCACGCCGCGCCCGGTGATCGAGAAGCTCGCCTCCACGGTGACGGGGCTGCTGGCCGAGCCCGCCGTGGCCGAGAAGCTGCGCGAGATCGGCAGCAACCCCCGCCCCCTCGGCCCGGCGGAGTTCGACCGGTACATCGCCGCCGAGAACGCCAAGTGGAAGGCGGTGGTGCAGGCGGCCGGGGCGAAGCTGGACTAGGAGCGGTCCGAGATCCTTCCAACCAGCGGCTGCCGCGGGACATAGTGAGAAGCGGGCGGGTCTTTCGCAGCGACGAGACCCAAGCCCCCGTATCCGCGGCTTTCACGCCGTCGAGGCCGCATTCGTGAAAACCTGGCTGCCCTTGCTATAAGCCGTGCAAGAGCCATGGGACCGACTTCCGAGCTCCAGCAGGCCCATCCTGCGGCGATCTATCGCGGGAAGCTCTCCCAGGAACACGGCCTCAAATCATTGAATCGAGACCCTTCCCCGTTGCCTACCCAGCTTACAGCCTCGCGAGAAACAGGATGAACGCCCCTCTCTCTCCGATGACCAGCCTGACCGAGAGCCAGCTGCGCGAACTACGGACAGTCTCGTTTTCCAAGTGCCTCATCGCTGTCCAGCACGCGGCGCAGGCAAGCCGGGAAGCCGGGCGGCGCCATGGGTTTATGCACTGGGTTCAAAAATCCTGGCCTATCGATTCGCGCAAGCTCTGAAGCTGCGCGTGCCGAAGGTGCACGGCGTCAAGGTTCCCTTGGAAGCGATCGATTTCCGGCCCGGTACGGTGACCAAGCCGCTGGATCAGGACAGCGCGCGGCGTGTTCATCGCCCATCAGGACGGCCGCATATGCTACCTGGATAATAACCTTATTTTCGCAAGCGCGGCCGAGGCGCGTGCCTATGCGGCCGATCTTCTGGAAAAAGGTCGGGTTCGCGCAAATTCCTGGCTATCGGAGGAACTGTTCGGCGGTGAGACAGGCATCGCTCGCGATATCAAATTCTACATGTTCTACGGCGAGATCGGACTTGTGCTGGAAACCCAGCGGCTGCCCGAGCGCAAGCGCTGCTGGTATGACTAGAATTTTCGGCTCGTGGCGACCGGGAAATATGAGAATGCGAGTTTCGCGGAAAAAGGTAATTCCGCGAAGGTAGCAGAACTTGCCAGGTCGGTCAGCCTGGAGATCCCGGCCCCTTTCGTACGCTCAGATTTCCTTATTTCCGAAACCGACATCGTGTTCGGCGAGATCACGCCCGCGCCCGGGTCCCATCGCGCGCTCAACCACGAGTGGGATTCAGAGCTAGGCCACTTGTTTGCCAAGGCCGCAACCCGCCTCGCATCGGATGTTGGTTACGGGAAGGGGTTTTCCGCCTTCCGGGATATGGAGAACGATGAGAACCGGTTGATCAGCGAGATAAACGCCTAGGGCTGATACAGGCGCGATTCGCAACTGGTCGCCGATGATGGTGGCGAGCTGGGCGGTGGTCGGCTTGCCGTGCCGTCCCGCATTGCGGACGTACGACCGCTCGCCAGGCAGCAACGCAGCCCGGCGCCACACTGGGAGGGGGCCGATGCTACGGGCACCGCCACCCTGGCCGATGCCGCGAGAACAAGGGGATCCCGTCCGGCCCGCCCCGCAGCCCCGCCCACCTGGCTCGGGGGTTGCGCGCCGGCGGCGGCGTCCCGGCTAGAACTCCGCCTCGACCTCCAGCTCGTGGATCGGCGGCTCCGGCTCCTCCTGGGCCGCCGCCACCCATTCGGCCATGGGTGCCCATTCCATCACCCTTTGCGCGTAAGCGGCGCAGCCCCCGATCAGCCTCACGTCATAGGTGAGGAAGCGCGTCACGACCGGGGCGTACATGGCATCCGCCATGCAGGGCCGCTCGCCGAAGAGCCAGGGCCCGCCCCAGCGCCCGAGGCACCGCTCCCAAATGAAGAGGATGCGGTCGATATCGGCCCGCGGCCCGGACCAGAGGCGGAAGCCCGGGCGGTGGGCGCGCAGGTTCATCGGCAGGGAGGCGCGAAGGGCGTGGAAGCCCGAATGCATCTCCCCCGAGATGGAGCGGCAGCGCGCCCGCGCCTCCCGGTCCGCCGGCAGCATCCCCGCCTCCGGGCGGATCTCGTTCAGGTGCTCGGCGATGGCCATAGTGTCCCAGATGCGCAGTCCGTCATGAAACAGGCAGGGGATCCGGATCGAGGAGGCCTGGAGGAGTAGTTCCGCCCGCGCCGCGGGGTCGTCCAGGTTCACGCGCTCCACCACGAAGTCCAGCCCGGCCATCCGAGCGAGGAGAAAGCCCCGGAGGGACCAGGAGGAGTAGTTGCGGCTGCTGATGACAAGCCTAGCCCGATCCATCGCGTCCTCTTTCCTTCCCGCCCCGGCATCTCTTGCGGCTCCGGGGGAGCTGTCGCTTCCCTCATGCCTTGCCAGAACCGTTCCAGCACGGCCTTGCGCTGGCGCAAAGGTTACAAGCGACACAGCTTCCCACACGCGGGTGTTCTGCCCGTTGACCCCGGCCCCCCGAGTACCCACTATCGATCTCGTGATCGAACCTGCAAGCCTTTTGGGCCGTTCAGAGCTCATGCACCTGCTCCTCACGTCCCGGACGGCATGATCTACCAGCTCTGGCAGGCGCAGCAGGACGCACAGTTCCCCGCCCGGGCCTTCGCCGAGAGCGCGGGCCGCATCCTCCGCCAGTGGGAACCCCTCACGGCCGCGATCCCCCTCGCCGCCCCCTTCTTCCGGCGGATGGGCGCAACCTTCGATCTCATCGCCAATTCCCGCACCACCCACACCCGCCCCGATTACGGCTTCACCACCGTCCGCGTAGGGAACCGGGAGGTGGAGGTAACGGAGGAGGCGATCCACTCCACCCCCTTCAGCACGCTGCTGCGCTTCGCCAAGGACACCCCCGTCCAGCAGCCGCGCATCCTCGTGGTGGCGCCGATGTCCGGCCACTTCTCCACCCTGCTGCGCGGCACGGTGGAGGTGCTGTTGCCGGACCACGACGTCTACATCACGGACTGGATCAACGCCCGGGACGTCCCGCTCTCGGCTGGCAACTTCGGCTTTGACGACTTCACGGACCACATCATCCGGTTCCTGGAGGTGATGGGGCCGGGGAGCCACGTGCTCGCCGTCTGCCAGCCGGCGCCCGCGACGCTGGCCGCCGTCGCGCTCATGGCCGAGGACCGAAACCGCGCCACCCCCGCCACCATGACGCTGATGGCCGGGCCCATCGACACGCGGGTGAGCCCGACCGCGGTGAACGAGCTGGCCCAGTCCAAGCCGATCGATTGGTTCGAGCGCAACCTCATCGGCACCGTGCCCCCCCGCTACGCCGGCGCCGGGCGCCGCGTCTATCCCGGGGCGGTGCAGCTCCAGGCCTTCATGTCCATGAACATGGACCGGCACATGAAGGCGCACCGCACCCATTTCGACAATCTCGTCGCCGGCAACCTGGAGGCCGCGGCCGCCCATCGCCGCTTCTACGACGAGTACTTCGCCGTGATGGACCTACCGGCCGACTACTATCTCCAGACCGTGCAGCGCATCTTCCAGGACCACGACCTCCCCCGGGGCGAGCTGATGCATCGCGGCCGCAAGGTGCGGCCGGAGGCCATCCGGCGCACCGCGCTGATGACCGTGGAGGGGGAGCGGGACGATATCTGCTCGATCGGGCAGACCATGGCGGCCCTCGACCTCTGCCCGAACATCCCGCTCGCCAACCGCCACCACCACCTCCAGACCGGGGTGGGGCATTACGGCGTGTTCAGCGGGCGCCGCTGGGCGGGCGAGGTCTATCCGAAGGTCCGCGCCATGATCGAGGCGAACAGCTAGGGCCGCGGCCCCCGGTCAGGCGGTCGCGGGCTCCTCGGCCGGCAGGATCTCGTGCTTGTGCCCGGCGGCCTCGATCAGCTCGATGATGATGTTGGCCGGGCTCATGAAGAACTGGATGTTGCGCCCGCCATAGGCGATGGCCGGGGACGGCTCGGCGATGGGGAAGCAGCGGCTCTCGCGCATCCGCTCACCCTCGCCGGCGAGGTCCTCCACGAGGTAGGCCACGTGGTTCAGGAGCCGGGACTTCGTCTTCAGCGCCAGCGCAACGGGGCTCCCCTCCCCCAACGGTGCGATCAGCTCGTAGCAGACGCCCGAGCGGTCATAGCCGAACTGGACGAAGACCTTGTTCACGGGGTCCTCCCACTCGCGGGTCCACTCCGTGATTTGCAGTGCCGGGCCGAGCATGGTCCGCCCGTGCCGAAGGGTCTTCACCACCACGCCGATATGGTCGAACTGCATGCCGCGCCCCGGTTGTCCCGCTCGTCTCGTAACGGGCGATTCCTCCCACGCGGCGAAAGGGGATGTCGAGACGTCGGGCAGGGCTGCGTGGCCGCCTCGCGCGATATTGCGTGCGGCAGGCAGCGCAGGGGCCGCTGGCCGGCGCGAGCGGTCAGCCCTGGGCGATCACCCAGACCGCCATCGCGGCCCCCAGCTCTGGCCGTTCAGCCCTGGAACGTGTCGCACTGCCGGATGTCGCCACTCTCCAGCCCGCGGCGGAACCAGCGGGTACGCTGCTGGGAGCTGCCATGGGTGAAGCTCTCGGGCCGGATGCGCCCGCCGGTCACGCGGTCGTCGCCCACGGCGGCGGCGGCGTTCAGACCCTCCTCGATGTCGCCGCGCTCTAGGATGCCCCGCGCGCGGTCGGCCTGGTTCGCCCAGATGCCGGCGAGGCAGTCCGCCTGGAGCTCCACCCGCACCTGGAGTTGGTTGCGCTCGGTGCTGTCGGACTGCGCCTGGGCGCGCTGCACCTGGGGCAGCACGCCGAGCAGGTTCTGCACGTGGTGCCCGACCTCGTGGGCAATGATGTAGGCGGCCGCGAAGTCCCCCGTTGCGCCGAGCTGGCGCTGAAGCCGGGCCATGAATTCGAGGTCGATGTAAACGCGCCGGTCGGCCGGGCAGTAAAAGGGGCCCGTCTGCGCCTGGGCCGCGCCACAGCCGGACTGGGTGGCGCCGGAGAAGAGGACGAGGACCGGCTCCTCGTAGCGGCGGCCGAGTTGGGCGAACTGCGCGTTCCAGACGCGCTCCGTCTCGCCGAGCACCTGGCCAACGAAGCGCCGCCCAGCGTCCTCCCCGCCCGGCGCGCGCGCCTGGCCACCCGGACCGGGGTCGAAGCGCCGCTCCTGCGGGGCGGGCTGCGGCGCAGGGTCCATACCGCCGCCGAGAATCACGGAGGGATCGACGCCGAAGAGCAGGGCGACGACCAGCAGCACCACGCCACCGATCCCGCCGACCGCGATGCCGCCCCCACGCCCCCCGCCGAATCCGCCACCGAAGCCACCGCTCCCGCGCCGGTCCTCCACATTCTGGCTTTCCGGTCCGTCGAGGCGCATGGCGAGGGGGCTTCCTGGCTGGTTTGTACGGCCAACGCCCGCCCGCGAGGGGGGTTTCCCCCCGGGGCCGGCCGGGCCGCCGTCGCTCAGGCGATGTTCAGCGCCACCTCGACATTGTTCCGCGTGGCGTTGGAGTAGGGGCAGACCTCGTGCGCCGCCGCCACCAGCGCCTCGGCCGCCTCGCGCGGAAGGCCCGGCAAGGCGATGGTGAGCGCGATCTCCAGCCCGAACCCGCCCGCCGAGCGGGGACCGATCCCCATCTCGGCCGTCACGCTCGTCCCCTCCGGCACCTCGGGGCCGCCCGCCCCGCCCAGCTCGCGCGGGGTGGAGAGGCGGACCTCGAGCGCGCCGTCGGCGGTGCGGGCCTAGCCGTCGCGGCCGTCCATGGCGGTGGCGCTGGTGCGGTAGAGGACATTCACGGACATGGTTCTGGCTCTCCTCAGGCAGGTCCCGGCGCGCGGGGCGCCACCGTAGCACCACACCACCCGATTTGGTCGCGCGCGAGCATTTTTCTGCCGTGGCGGCCTCGCATCGGCTTGAGCGGCGTGGCTCCCTGCCCCACATAGGAGCGGTTTCCTTCACGGTCTGGCGTGCCCATGCCCCCTCCGCTTCCGCGGCCCGCGGAGCTCCTCTGCTTCTCCCTCTACGCTGCCAGCCACGCGCTCGGCCGCATCTACAAGCCGCTACTGGAGCCGCTGGGCCTGACCTACCCCCAGTACCTCGTCATGCTCTCCCTCTGGGACGAGGACGGTCAGACGGTGGGCGGGATCGGGGACCGGCTACTCCTGGAGTCGAGCACGATCACGCCGCTGCTGAAGCGGCTGGAGGCGGCCGGGCTAATCGCGCGGAGCCGCGACGCGGCGGACGAGCGCGTGGTGCGCGCCCGCCTCACCTCGGCAGGCGCTGCGCTGCGCGAGCGGGCGCGCGACATCCCGCGCTGCCTCCTCGGCGCGACGGGACTGGATGCCGCCGGCGCCGAGAGGCTTCGCGCGGAGCTGGACCGGATGCGCGCCGCGCTCCTCGCCGCCTCGGCTTGCCAGCCACCGGGCTGACGGGCCCGCGGCGTCAGCCGCCCTCGGCCAGGATCGCGGCCAGCCCTTCCCGCCAGCTCGGATAGCGCCACTCGATCCCGAGGGCCGCCTTGGTCCGCGCGTTCGCGACGCGGCGGTTCTCTGACCAGAAGGAGAGCGCCATGGGCGACATGCCGGCCCGCGCCCTCTCGAAGGGAATGCCGGGAGGCGGCTCGATCCCGAGCATCCGGGCCGCGCCCTCCGTCACCACCGCGCTCTCGGCCGGCTCGTCATCGGCGAGGTGCAGCACCCGCTGGCCCGGCGGGGGCGGGGCGGCGGCGGCGACCAGCACGGCGCGGGCGATGTCGTCCCGGTGGATGCGGCCGAAGGCATGGCCCGGCCTGAGGGTACGGCGCGCGTTGCCGGCGCGGAGATCGTCGAGCACGCTGCGGCCGGGGCCGTAGATGCCGGCGCATCGGAAGAGGTCCACCGCTGCGCGGTCCGCGAAGCGCCCCCATTCCCGCTCGGCCGCGAGGCGCCGGATAGAGCGAGGCTGGGTGGGAGCCGGCTCGGTGCCCTCGTCCACCCATGCGCCGCCGCGGTCGCCATAGACGCCGGTGGTGGAGAGATAGCCGATCCAGCGTAGCGGTGCCGCCTCCAGCGCCGGGCGGTGGGCGGCGATCACCGGGTCTCCTTCCTCCCCCGGCGGGGCGGTGACGACGAGATGGCTCGCGCGCGCGATCGCCGGCCCCGCCTCCGCGAAGGGGATGATCCTCACGCCCTCCGGTGCCTCCGCCCGCGCCGGGTCCCGCGCGGTAGCGGCCACGCTCCACCCCGCCGAGGCGCCCGCCCGCGCGATGGCGGCGCCGCTGAAGCCGAGGCCGATGACGAGGAGGTGCCGGTCCATCCCGCATCCATGGCGGGTCCCGCGGCGGAGGGCTAGATTGGGCCGGATGCGAACCACCCGCCGCAATCCGCTGACAGGCCCCCTCGCCGCCCTGCTGGCGGCGGCCGTGCTGGGCGGCGGCTGGTGGTGGATAGAGGCCGGGCCGCCCGCGCCCGCCGCCGTGCCCGAGGCCGCGGAGGAGATCCTGCCCCTGCCGCCCGAGCCGCCGCGCGTGGCGGACAGCCCGGATTACGAGGCCTGCCTCGCCCAGCTCCGCGACGACGCCCAGGGGGCGCTCCGCGTCGCCGAGGCCTGGGAGGCGCGCGGTGGTGGGGACGGGGCGCGCCACTGCTCGGCGCTCGCCATGCTGGCGCTGGGCGAGCCGGAGCGGGCGGCGGCTCGGCTGGAATCCCTGGCCGGGCGGGCGGCGGTGGGCCCCACGGCCCGTGCGGCCGTGTTCGGCCAGGCCGGCCAGGCCTGGATGGTCGCGGGGCAGGCGGTGCGGGCGCACGGCGCCTTCACCCTCGCCCTGGCGCTCGCCCCCGCCGATCCCGAGCTGCTGGTGGACCGGGCGATCGCGGCCGGCATTCTCGGCCGCCTCGCCGACTCCCTGGCCGATACGGAGCGGGCCCTGGCCGTGGACGGGACGCGGGTCGAGGCCCTGGTGTACCACGCCGCAGCCCTCCGCCAGCTCGACCGCGTGCAGGAAGCGATGCGGGACGTGGAGCGGGCCCTGGCGCTCGAACCCGGCAGCCCCGAGGCGCTGCTGGAGCGCGGCATCCTCCGCCAGATCCAGGGCGACACGGCCGGGGCACGGGCGGATTGGGAGAGCGTGGTGGCGAGCAGCCCGGACAGCGCGGCCGCCGACCTGGCGGAGCAGAACCTTGCGCTGAACGCGGCGGGCCCGGCGCGGCGCTGAGGGCGGGCCCGGCCCGGCGGAACCGCCCGGGCGGAGGCGGCGCTAGAAGTCGAGGTCGGCGTAGTGCTGCGGGGGCGTCAGCCCGCTCACCCGATCGGCCAGGATGGGCCGGAAGGCCGGGCGGGACTTCACCCTAGCATACCAGTCCTTCACCGCGTCGTTCAGCGACCAGTCGATGTCGCCGACATAGTCGAGGCAGGAGAGATGCGCGGCCGCCGCGAGATCGGCCAGCGAGATCTGGCTTCCCGAGAGCCAAGCCCGCGTCTCGGCGAGCCAGCCGATATACTCCACATGCGGCTTGAGATTCGCGTAGCCTGCGCGCAGCGCCCCGCCATCGGGATTGCCGAAACCGAGATTCCGCTTGAGCTGCCGCTCGAAATAGAGATTGCGCGTCACCTCGCGGTCGAACTTCACGTCGAACCAAGCGACGAGGCGGCGCACCTCGGCCCGCTCGGCATGGGTGCGGCCGAGGAGCGGCGTGTCGGGATAGGCTTCGTCGAGATACTCGCAGATGGCATAGCTGTCGGCGACGACGAGGCCGTTCTCCTCCTCCAGCACGGGCACGGTGCCGGCCGGGTTCATCGCCAGGAACTCCTCCCGCCTGTCCCAGACCCGCTCGACGCGCATCTCATAAGGAATGCGCTTCTCGTTCAGGGCGAGGCGCACCTTGCGGCAGGCGGGGGAGAGAGGGAGGTGATGGAGGATGCGCACGGTGGCCGCTCTTTGCCACCCAGGGCGCCGCGCCGCAAGGGAGGGAAAAGGTGAAGAAAGGTCGCCATCCCCTTGTTGCTACGGTGTTTACGCCCCCGTTACAGAGAGTTCATGACTGGGACCGGATGGTCTCGCCGGCCCCCGCCGGGCCTATTCGGCGGCCATGAGCTGGTCGTTCATGGGCCGCGGCAGCAGCTTGGCGTAGTCCTTCGGCACGACGTGCCAAAAGGAGCCGCGCTCCTCCGCCCAGTCGTTCAGGATGCGGGCCGCGAGGCGCGAGCCCGTCTCCTTCGCGTGGCGGGCGATGAGGTCGCGCAGCACGCCCTCCCAATGCGCCGATCCCAGCCGCGCCCAGAGCAGCGTGTCGCGGTTCAGGCGGCGCTCGAAGGTGTTGTCCGCATCCCAGACGAAGGCCTGCCCCCCGGTGAAGCCGGCGCCGAAATTGTCGCCGACCGCGCCGAGGATCACCACCGTGCCGCCCGTCATGTACTCGCAGCCATTGGCGCCGATGCCCTCGACCACGCAGTTGGCGCCGGAGTTGCGGACGGCAAAGCGCTCCCCCCCCTGCCCCGCCGCGAAGAGCTCGCCCGCCGTCGCGCCGTAGAGCACGGTGTTGCCGACGATGGTGTTCTCCTCCCAAACGAAGTTGGCCGAGGGGCCGGGGCGGACGACAATGGTCGCGCCGGAAAGGCCTTTGCCGACATAGTCGTTGGCGTCGCCCAGCACCTCCAGCTTCAGCCCCTGCACGCCGAAGGCGCCCAGCGACTGGCCGGCCGAGCCGCGCAGCCGCACCGTCAGGTGGCCGGGCTGGAGCCCCTTCATCCCGTACTGCCGCACGATCATCGAGCTCGTCTTCGTACCGATCGCGCGATGGGTGTTCTGGATGTTGTACTGGAGCTGCATCTTCTCGCCGCGGGTGAAGAGCGGCCGGGCGTCGCGGATCATGTCCGCATCCAGCGTCTCCGGCACTTCGTTGCGGCCCTCCAGCGTGCAGAAGGGCGGATGGCCGCCGGCATCGGCCTGGACCAGCAGCGGGTTCAGGTCGAGGTCGTCGAGGTCCTCCGCGCCGCGGGAGACCTGCCGCAGCAGGTCGGTGCGGCCGATGATGTCCTCGAGCTTGCGGAAGCCGAGCGAGGCCAGGATCTCGCGCACCTCCTCCGCCACGAAGGAGAAGAGGGAGATCACCTTCTCCGGGCTGCCCTCGAATTTCGCGCGTAGCGCCTCGTCCTGCGTGCAGACGCCGACGGGGCAGGTGTTGGAGTGGCACTGCCGCACCATGATACAGCCCATAGCGACGAGGGAAGCCGTGCCGATGCCGAACTCCTCGGCGCCAAGCATGGCGGCCACCACCACGTCGCGGCCGGTCTTGATGCCGCCGTCGGTCCGCAGCTTGACCCGGTGCCGCAGGCGGTTGAGCAGCAGCACCTGATGCGTCTCGGACAGGCCCATCTCCCAGGGCAGGCCCGCATACTTGATCGAGGTGACCGGGGACGCGCCCGTGCCGCCGGAATGGCCGGAGACGAGGATGGCGTCCGCCTTCGCCTTGGCGACGCCCGCCGCGATCGTGCCGATGCCCGAGCGCGAGACGAGCTTCACGCAAACGGTCGCGTCCGGGTTGATCTGCTTCAGGTCGTAGATGAGCTGCGCCAGATCCTCAATCGAGTAGATGTCATGGTGCGGCGGAGGCGAGATGAGGGTCACGCCGGGGGTGGAGTGGCGGAGCCTGGCGATCAGCCCCGTGACCTTGAAGCCCGGGAGCTGCCCGCCCTCGCCCGGCTTCGCGCCCTGGGCCACCTTGATCTCGATCTCGCGGCAGTTGTTCAGATACTCCGCCGTCACGCCGAAGCGGCCGGAGGCGATCTGCTTGATCGAGGAGTTGGCGTTATCCCCGTTCGAGCGCGGCTTCGCCCGCTCGGGATCCTCGCCGCCCTCGCCGCTGTCGCTGCGCGCGCCGATGCGGTTCATGGCGATGGAGAGCGTCTCGTGCGCCTCGGGGCTGAGCGCGCCGAGGGAGATACCGGGCGCGAGCAGGCGCTTGCGGATCTCCGTGATGCTCTCGACCTCCTCCAGCGCGATGGGCTTGGCCACACCGTCGCGGAAGTCCAGCAGGTCGCGCAGCGCGACCGCGGGCTGCTGCCGCACGGCATGGCTGTAGCGCTTGAAGGTCTCGTAGCTGTCCGTGTCCACCGCCTTCTGCAGGAGGTGGATGAGGCTGCCCTCGAAGGCGTGCGCCTCGCCGCGGCGGCGCAGCTTGTAGAGGCCGCCGACGGGAAGCACGACCGTGCTCGCATCCCAGGCCGCCCGGTGCATATCGAGCACGCGCCGCGCGATGCCGGAGAGGCCGATGCCGGAGATGCGGGACTGCGTACCCGGGAAGAACTCCGCCACGAGCGCGCGGGAGAGCCCGATCGCTTCGAAGTTCATGCCGCCGCGATAGGAGGAGAGCACGCCGATGCCGATCTTCGACATCGTCTTGAGCAGGCCCTTGTCGATCGCCTTGCGGTACTTGGCGACGCACTCCTCCAGGCTGAGGCCGGGGAAGAGGCCGCGCCGGTGCCGGTCCGCGATGCTCTCCTGCGCGAGATAGGCGTTCACCGTCGTCGCGCCCGCGCCGATCAACACGGCGAAGTAGTGCACGTCCATGCACTCGGCCGAGCGGATGTTGAGGCTGGTAAAGGTGCGGAGCGAGTGCTTCACGAGATGCGTGTGCACCGCGCCGACCGCGAGGATCATCGGGATCGCGGCGCGCTCGGGCCCCTGCGCCTCATCGGAGAGGATGACATGGGCGTGCCCGGAGCGCACGGCCTCCTCGGACTCGCGCCGGATGCGCTCGATGGCGCGGCGCAGGCCGGGCTCGCCCTCGGCGACAGGGAAGGTCGCGTCCACCTCGGCGGCGGTGCGGCCCATATAGGCGCGCATGGCGGCGAACTCGGCGTTGGACAGCACGGGGCTGTCCAGCATGAGCATGTCGCACTGGCTCGGGTCCTCGTCGAGGATGTTCCCGAGATTGCCCAGCCGCGTCTTGATCGTCATCACCCGCGTCTCGCGCAGGCTGTCGATCGGCGGGTTCGTCACCTGCGCGAAAGCTTGGCGGAAGTAGTGGTGCAGGCCCCGGTACTGGCGGGAGAGCACGGCGATGGGCGTGTCGTCACCCATGCTGCCGATTGCCTCGGCGCCCTCCTCCACCATCGGGTGCAGGATGGCCTCCAGGTCCTCCAGCGTGTAGCCCATGGAGAGCTGGCGGCGGCGCAGCGCCTCGCCCTCCAGCGTCGCCGTCTCCTGCGCGTCGGCCTTGACGATCTCGTCGATGCGCGTGGTGCGGCGCGTCCAGTCGCCCCAGGGCTTACGGAAGGCAAGCGTGTCCTTCAGCGCGGCGTCGTCGTAGAATCGGGCGTCCTGCAGGTCCACGCCGATGCACTGGCCCGGCCCGAGGCGGCCGCGCGCGATGATCATGTCCTCCGGCACGCGGACCATGCCCGTCTCGCTGCCCACCACGAGCATGCGGTCGGCCGTGATGGTGTAGCGCATGGGGCGCAGCCCGTTGCGGTCGAGGCCGGCGACGACCCAGCGGCCATCGGTGGCCGCGATGGCGGCCGGGCCGTCCCAGGGCTCCATCACGGCGTTGCAGTAGAGGAAGAGGTCGCGATGCGCCTCGGGCATGGTCGCGTTGCTGCCGATGCTCTCGGGGATCAACATCGCCTTCGCCATGGGCGCGTCGCGGCCGGCGCGCACCAGCAGCTCGAACACGTTGTCCAGCGAGGCCGTGTCGGAGTTGCCGGCCTGCACCACCGGCTTGATGTCGTCCATGTAGGAATCGAGCAGCGCGTGGGAGAGCCGGGTCTCGTGGCTCTTCATCCAGTTCACGTTGCCATGGACCGTGTTGATCTCGCCGTTATGGGCGAGCACGCGGAAGGGCTGGGCCAGGCGCCAGGTCGGGAAGGTGTTGGTGCTGTAGCGCTGGTGGTAGATCGCGAAGCGGCTGACGAAGCGGGGGTCCAGCAGGTCGGGATAGAAGACCGTCAGGCTCTCGGCCAGGAACATGCCCTTGTAGATGATCGAGCGGCAGGACAGCGTGCAGAGATAGAGGTCGGGGATCTGCGCGGCGATGGCCTGCTTCTCGATCCGGCGGCGGATGACGTAGAGGTCGCGCTCGTACAGGTCCTCCTCGCGCCCCTCGGGGTCGTAGATGAGGATCTGCTCGATCTCGGGGCGCGTCGCGTTCGCCTTCTCGCCGATGCAGGCGACGTCGATCGGCACCTGGCGCCAGCCGTAAATGCCGTAGCCCGCCGCCAGGATCTCGGTCTCGACGATGGAGCGGCAGCGTTCCTGCGCGCCGAGGTCGGACTTGGGCATGAAGACCATGCCGACGCCGATGCGGCCCGGGCGCAGCCGGTCGCCGCCATGGGCCACGACCTCGGCGAAGAAGTCCTGCGGGATTTCCACATGAATGCCCGCGCCGTCGCCCGTCTTCCCGTCGGCGTCCACGGCGCCGCGGTGCCAGACGGCCTTCAGCGCGTCGATGCCAGCCTGTACCACCTCGCGGCGCGCGACGCCGTCGAGCGCCGCGACGAGGCCGACGCCGCAGGCATCGTGCTCGGTGATGTCGACATGGGCCGCGTCGCGCAGGGTGGCCGCGTTGCGGAGATGCTCGGAAACGTAGTCGCTCATCGTCGTCCCCCCGCTCACTCGGCGGCCTGCGGCACGGTCTCGCGCGCCTTCACGTAATCGGCGATGCGCTCGGCCACGTCGCGGCCGTCGCGGATGCCCCACACCACAAGCGAGGCGCCGCGCACGATGTCGCCTGCGGCGAAGACGCCGGGCAGGTTCGTCATCATGGTGCGCCGGTCCACCGCCAGCGTCCCCCAACGGGAGACCTTCAGCGCGGGCTCGTTGAACATCGAGGGCAGGTCCTCGGGATCGAAGCCGAGCGCCTTGATGACGAGGTCCGCGGGCTCGACGAAGGAGCTGCCGGGGATGGGCTCAACCTGCTGGCGCCCGGTGGCGTCAGGCAGGCCGAGATGCATCTTCGTGACGCGCACGCCGGCGACGCGCCTCTCGCCCTCGAAACCCTCGGGCGCGGTAAGCCAGGAGAAGCGCACGCCCTCCTCCTCAGCGTTGTGCACCTCGCGCATGGAGCCCGGCATGTTCGCCTTGTCGCGCCGGTAGAGGCAGGTGACGGAGGCCGCGCCCTGGCGGATGGAGGTGCGGAGGCAGTCCATCGCCGTGTCGCCGCCGCCGATGACGACGACGCGCTTGCCCTCGGCGCTCAGCGCGCCGCTGTCGAACTCGGGCACGGCATCGCCCAGCCCCTTGCGGTTGGAGGCGGTGAGGAAGGTCATGGCGGGAACCACGCCTTCCAGCTCCGTGCCGGGCACGGCGATGTCGCGCGCCTTGTAGACGCCGGTCGCGATCAGCACGGCGTCGTGCTTCTCGCGCAGCTCGGTGATCGTCACGTCGCGGCCCACCTCGCAGTTCAGGTGGAAAACGATGCCGCCCTCCTCGAACTGGGCGGTGCGGCGCGTGATGACGTCCTTCTCGAGCTTGAAGTTGGGAATGCCGTAGATCAGCAGCCCGCCCGCGCGGTCGTAGCGGTCGTAGACATGGACCTGCCAGCCCTGGCTGCGCAGGCGCTCCGCGGCCGCGAGCCCGGCCGGGCCGGCGCCGACGATGCCCACCGAATGCTCCAGCTCGCGCACGGGCCGGGGCGGCTTGACCCAGCCCTTCTCCCAAGCGGTGTCGTTGATGTAGCGCTCCACCGCGCCGATCGTGACGGCCTCGAAGCCTTTCTCGATGACGCAGTTGCCCTCGCAGAGCCGGTCCTGCGGGCAGACCCGGCCGCAGATCTCGGGGAAGGTGTTGGTGGCGGAGTTGACCTCATAGGCCTCCTCCAGCCGCCCCTCGGCCGTCAGCTTCAGCCAGTCCGGGATGTTCTGCTGCAGCGGGCAGTGGACGGAGCAGAAGGGCACGCCGCACTGGGAGCAGCGGCTGGCCTGCTCGGAGGCGCGCGCGGGGTCGAAGCGCTGGTAGATCTCGTCGAAATCCTCGCGGCGGATGGTCGCCGCGCGCTTCTCCGGCGTCTGCTGGGAGAGGCGAACGAATTGGAGCATGCGCTCGGCCATGGCGCGATCCTTGAGCTCGGCGGGGCTTGGCGGGACTGAGCCCCTTGAGGCGACGGTGCGAGACCACCCCATTCCGGCGGCGTTTTGCCATGGGTCCGGGGGTCGCGCGAGTACAAAGTAGTCGTTATGACAGAACTACTGACCCATTTACCAATGGATCCTTCCGGGGCCTGTTAAGAAAAGTTTTCAACCGGCCACAGGAAGGTCCGATTCGGACCTAGCTGGTCGGAACCGAGATCTGGCGCTGCCCGCCCCGCCGGAACCGCCCGAGATAGGCGGGAAGGATCGCCTCCATCGTCGTCGGCTCCACGCCGAGATCCCGCAGGCCCCGTGCGCCCTCGGACACCACGTTGTCCCGCTTGAGGAGCAAGAGCTGGTCCTCGGTCAGCGGGGGGTTGGGCATCCAGGAGGTGAGCTTGGCCTGGAAGCGCGCGAGCCCCTCCGGGAGTTCCACAACCCGGCGGCGACGGCCGATAATGTCCAGCATCTCCTCCATGAGGGCCCGGAAGGTCACGGCGCGCGGGCCGCCCAGCTCATAGGTGCCGCCCGCGGCCTCGCCACGTTCGAGCGCGGCGAGCACCGCATCCGCCACGTCCCCGACATAGACGGGCTGGAACCGCGTCCCTCCCCCGACCACGGGCAGGAAGGGCAGCAGGCGCGCCATGCCGGCGAAGCGGTTGAAGAACCCGTCCTCCGGCCCGAAGACGATGGAGGGGCGCAGGACCGTCGCGCCGGGGAAGGCCGAGCGCAGGGCGGCCTCCCCCTCCGCCTTGCTGCGGGCATAGAGGCTGGGCGAGGCGGGATCGGCGCCGATGGCCGAGATGTGGACGACGCGCTGCACTCCGGCCACGGTGGCGGCGCGGCCGATCCGGCCGGGAAGCGCGCCCTGGATCCGCGCGAAGTCTCCCTCGCGCCGCTCAGCCAGGATGCCGATCGCGTTGACCACCACCGTGGCGCTCGCGACGGCGGCCGCGACATGCGCGTCGTCGAGCGGGCCGGACTGGAATGGCACGATCTGGCCGACCAGGCCCTGAGTCATCAGCGGCCGCGCCGCCTCCGGCGCGCGGGTGACGACCCGCACCACATGGTCGGCATGCGCGAGCCGCTGCACGACATAGCGGCCGATGAACCCCGTCCCGCCGAACACCACCGCCACACGACGCGTCATGACCACTTCCTTGCCTTGAGTCCCCCCGAAACTTAGGCCCCCTGGCGAGGGGCGCAAATCATCCCCTCGAAATCCGGCGAAGGCGCCTTGACGGGCACCCCGCGCCCTCATAGAAGCCCGCCCACGCCGCCGCGAAGACGGAGGCGCCCGGCCCCCTTGCCCAGGTGGCGGAATTGGTAGACGCGCAGGTTTCAGGTACCTGTGACCGCAAGGTTGTGAAGGTTCGAGTCCTTTCCTGGGCACCATCTCCCGGCCGGTTGCCGGGGGCGTCATTCCGGTGGAGCGCCCCCTCTTGGGAACCACCCTCTTCATGCCGAATGCGAGAATCCATCTGCACCGCGGCGACCTGCCGGAGGGGCTGTCTCTCGGCCCCGTCGTGGCCGTGGACACTGAGACGATGGGCCTCAACCCGCACCGGGACCGCCTCTGCCTCGTGCAGCTCTCGGCCGGGGACGGCACGGCGCATCTCGTGCAGATCGTCCCGCCCCGGCTGGGCGGAACCGGCGCGGACTGCCCCAGGCTGCGCGCCCTGCTCGCCGATCCCGGCACAGTGAAGCTTTTCCACTTCGCGCGCTTCGACCTCGCCATCCTGCGCCATGCCCTCGGCGTCGATGCGGCGCCGGTGCGCTGCACGAAGGTGGCGGCGAAGCTCGTCCGCACCTTCACCGACCGCCACGGGCTGCGCGATCTCTGCCGGGAGCTGCTCGGCGTCGAGATCTCCAAGCAGCAGCAGACGAGCGACTGGGGCGCAGCGGAGCTGACGCCCGAGCAGCTCGCCTACGCCGCCTCGGACGTGCTGCACCTGCACGCGCTGTGGGACAGGCTGGAAGGGCTGCTGCGGCGCGAGGAGAGGCTGGAGCTGGCCGAGGCCTGCTTCCGCTTCCTGCCCCATCGCGCCGCCCTCGACCTCCTGGGCTATACGGAGCCCGACATTTTCGCTCATTGAGCTGCCTCGGGGTTCGACCACTGGCTCGCCCGAGCGTGGCATGATTCTTGATAAGCGCTACCTTCAACCGCGTTGACCGTCTCGCGCCGGCACTCCATACAGGGGGCGTGAGCGCCCGAGCCCAATTGCCTGCCGACGCCGTGCCCGCCGGCCCAACGGGCCGTGGCGAGGCCGTTTCCGGCACCGGACCCGCCGCCGGCGAGCACCCGCCGGCGCCCGCGCCGGGCCTTTCCCCCTCCCTGCCCCGCGAGGGCGGCGCGGACTGGCGGGAGCGGCCCGTGCCCTCCCGCGCGCGCCGCAGCTACACGCGCGGGGCGATCATCCGGCGCCGCGTGGCGATCCGGCTGCTGAAGGTGCTGCTGCCCGTGGGTGCGCTCGCGCTGCTCAGCGCCATCGTCCTCTGGCCCGAATTCGAGCGGACGGGCGAGAATGCCCGCCTCTCCTTCCGCCGCCTCAGCCGCGCGACGCCCGAATCCGTGCGGGTGGTGGACCCCCGCTACCAGGGCATCGACGAGCAGGGCCGGCCCTACAACGTGACGGCCTTCACCGCTTCGCAGCAAGGCAGCACCAATATCGTGGACCTCGAGACGCCGAAGGGCGACCTGATGCTCTCGGGCGGCGGCTGGATGCTGCTGGAGAGCCGGGCCGGCCGCTTCGACCGGGACAACAACATCCTCGACCTCCGGGGAGACGTGACGATCTGGCAGGACGACGGGACCTTGATCGAGACCCAGGAGGCGAGGGTGGATGTGAGGGGCGGGAATGCGGAGGGCGACCGCCCCATTGCGGCCCAGGGAAGCTTCGGCACCGTGACTGGCGAGGGCTTCCGCCTGCGCGACCGCGGGGCGGTGGTGGTCTTCACCGGGAATGCCCGCGCGGTGCTGGAGGGCGGCCGGTGAGCCCGCGCCTCCCTGCCCTCGCGGCGCTGCTCGCCCTCGCGCTGCCGATCCCCACTCAGGCCCAGCCGCTCGACCTCTCCGGTGGCGGCCCAGTGGAGGTAACGGCGACCGACGGGATCGAGTGGCGGCAGAACGAGCAGGTCGTCGTCGCGCGCGGCAACGCCAAGGCGGTGCGCGAGGGGGTGACGGTGGATGCCGCCCGCCTCATCGCGCGCTACCGCCCGCGCGCCGGCAACCGCCCGGCCGAGGGCGCCGGCGGTGGGGACAGCCCGCTATCGGGTGGGGAGATCTGGCGGCTGGAGGCGGAGGGCAACGTCCGGATCAGCAGCGCCACCGACACCGCCAAGGGCGACCGCGCCGTCTACGACATGGACCAGGCCGTGATGGTCCTCACCGGCCGGGACCTCAGCCTGACCACGCCGAACGACACGATCACCGCCCGCGACAGCCTGGAATACTGGTCCGCCCGCCGCATGGCCGTGGCGCGCGGCGCGGCAAAGGTTGTGACGGGCGACAACCGCCAGATCACCGCGGACACGCTGGTCGGCTACTTCCTGGAGCAAGCCCCGGCGGTGCAGCCCGCCGCCGCCCGGCCCCCCGCTCCCGGCGCCCCGGCCGGGTCCGCGCCGCGCCGGGTGCCCGGCGAGGGCTCGAAGCTCGACCGGGTGGAGGTGTTCGGCAACGTCGAGATCCGCACGGAGGCCGAGGTCGTGCGCGGGGACCGCGCCGTCTACAGCCCGGTCTCGGGCATGGCGCGGGTGCTGGGCAACGTCCGCATCACGCGCGGCCAGAACCAGTTGCAGGGGCAGGAAGCCATCGTGAACCTCCGCACCGGCGTCTCGCGCCTCGTCTCCGCGCCGGGGGGGCGCGTGCAGGGCCTTGTCCTGCCCTCCTCGGGGGGGGAAAACGCGCCGGCCGCGGGCCGCCCGGCGCCGAACCCGGCCCCCGCGCAGGCTCCCGCGGGCGGAGGACGCCCGCGATGAGCGAGGCCGTGCGCTCCCTGCCCGCCGATTCCGGCCTCGTCGCGCGCTCCCTCGGCAAGCGCTACAAGAAGCGGCCGGTGGTGAAGGGCGTGTCCCTCTCCCTCAGGCGCGGGGAGGCGGTGGGGCTGCTCGGGCCGAACGGGGCGGGCAAGACCACCACCTTCTACATGATGACCGGCCTCGTCCGCCCGGACGAGGGGCAGGTCTTCCTCGACGGCCACGACGTGACGATGCTGCCGATGTACCGCCGCGCGCGGCTCGGCCTGGGCTACCTGCCGCAGGAGGCCTCGATCTTCCGCGGCCTCTCGGTGGAAGACAACATCCGCGCCGCGCTGGAGGTGGTGGAGCCCAGCCGCGAGCGGCGGGACGGGATGCTCGATTCCCTCCTGGCCGAGTTCGGCATCTCCCATCTCCGCCGCGCCCCGGCGCTGGCCCTCTCGGGCGGCGAGCGGCGGCGCTGCGAGATCGCCCGCGCCCTGGCCACCCACCCCGCCTACATCCTGCTGGACGAGCCGCTGGCCGGCATCGACCCCATCGCGGTGGGCGAGATCCGCGACCTCGTGAAGCACCTGAAGAACCGCGGCATCGGCGTGCTCATCACCGAGCACAACGTGCGCGAGACGCTCGCCATCATCGACCGCGCCTACATCCTCCATGACGGGCAGGTGCTGATGGAGGGCGATCCCCAGGAGATCGTGGCGAACGAGGCCGTGCGGCGCGTCTATCTCGGGGAGACCTTCCACCTGTGAATGCGGCCGGCGCCTTTCGCACCGAGGGGCCGGGACCGCGCCTCCGCCGCATGGCGAGGGCGCCGCATCACCCCGGCGCGGTGGTTGCGCCGCGCGATGCCGACGCGGCGGTTGCGCCGCGCGATGCCGACGCGGCGGTTGCGCCGCGCGATGCCGACGCGGCGGTTGCGCCGCGCGATGCCGACGCGGCGGTTGCGCCGCGATGGTGAGCCTCGCCCCGCGGCTGGATTTCCGACAGACGCAGCAGCTGGTGATGACGCCGCAGCTGCGGCAGGCCATCAAGCTGCTCCAGTCCAGCAACCTCGAGGTTACCGCCTTCGTCGAGGAAGAGCTGGAGCGCAACCCGATGCTGGAGCGGGAGGAGGGCAGCGCCCCGGCCGCGCCCGTCATCTCCGAGCCCGACTGTTTCGAGGCGGCCCTCTCCCCCAATCTTCCCACCGAGGGTGCCACGCCGATTGAGGCGGACTGGTCCGCGGGCTATGAGAGCGGCGAGGCCCTTCTCCCGGCGTCGCGCGGCGCCCGCTCGGATTCCTGGGACGACGACGGGCGGAGCCTGGAGGAGATCGCGGGGGAGCGCCCGCGCTCCTTGCGCGAGCTGCTGGCCGAACAGGCGCGGCTGGCCTTCAGCGACCCGAAGGAGCGGCTGATCGCGGGGCAGATGATCGCGCTGCTGGACCCCGCCGGGCGGCTGGCGATCGCGGATTCGGCCATCGCCGAGGCGCTGGGCTGCGACCCGGCCCTCGTCTCCGGGGTGCGCGCCCGGATGCAGCGCTTCGATCCCACGGGCCTGTTCTGCGCCGACCTCCGGGAATGCCTGGGCGTGCAGCTCGCCGAGCTGAACCGACTCGACCCCGCGATGCAGGCCCTGCTCGACAACCTGGACATGCTCGCCCGGCGCGACATGGCCGGGCTGCTGCGCGTCTGCGGGGTGGATTCGGAGGATCTCTCGGGGATGGTGGCCGAGATCCGCCGCCTGAACCCCAAGCCCGGCGCCCTGACCGATGGCGAGCAGGCCCCGCTCGTCGTGCCCGACGTGCTGATGCGCCGCCTGCCCGACAGCACTTGGCTGCTGGAGCTGAACCCGGGGACGCTGCCCCGCGTGCTGGTGAACCGCGGCTTCCACGCCACGGCCCAGACGGGCGTGCGCAGCAAGGAGGACCGCGCCTTCCTGGCGGAGAAGCTGCAGGCGGCGAACTGGCTCGTCAGGAGCCTGGAGCAGCGGGCCAACACCATCCTCCGCGTCGCCGCCGAGATCGTGCGGCGGCAGGAGGGGTTCTTTCGCTACGGGGTCGGCCACCTCCGCCCCCTCATCCTGCGGGACGTGGCGGACGAGCTGGGCATGCATGAGAGCACCGTCTCCCGCGTGACGGCGAACAAGTACATCGCTACCCCGCGCGGCACGCTGGAGCTGAAGTACTTCTTCACCACCGCCATCGCCGGCACGCACGGCGGGGAGAGCTTCTCCGCGGAGGCTATCCGCCACCGCATCCGGCACATGGTGGATGCCGAGCGGGCGGAGAGCATCCTCTCGGACGACGCCATCGTGGAGCGGCTGCGGGCCGAGGGCGTGGACATCGCCCGGCGCACGGTCGCCAAGTACAGGGATGCGCTGCGCATTCCCTCCTCGGTCCAGCGCAAGCGCGAGAAATCTGCGCCCGTTCTCTGAAAGGGCTCTTCCAACCCGCCCGGGACCGGCTCAACCTCACCTATGTTACAAGTGTGAGAAGGGGTGCCGATCATGCAGATCACCATCGCCGGCAAGGGCGTGGACACCGGCGAGGCCCTGAAGACCCATGTGACGGACGGGCTGACGGCCGTCACCCGAAAGTATTTCGACCACGCGCTCGACGCGCATGTGACCTTCCGCCGCGACCGCGCCTTCTTCGCCTGCGACATCAACCTGCGCGCCGGGCGCGGCCTGAACATGCGGGCGGAAGGCGAAGGGTCGGATGCCCATCGCGCCTTCGCGATTGCGGCGGAGCATATCGGCAAGCGCCTGCGCCGCTACCGCCGCCGCGTGAACGACCACGCCCGCAGCATGGCCGAGGAGCGCGACCCGATGACCGAGATGGCGCGGGACGTCGTGCTCAGGGCGGATGAGCCGGAGGAGGCCGGCGCGGAGCCCGTGCCGGAGGGGGACGGGGTGGTGAGCCCCGCCGCCTACACGGACGGGGCCGTGGTGGCCGAGCGGCCGACCGAGATCAGCCGGCTGACCGTGCCGGAGGCGGTGATGCGGCTGGATCTCGCCCAGGACCCCGTCCTGATGTTTCGCAACCGCGAGACAGGCGTGCTGAACGTCGTCTATCGCCGGGCCGATGGGCATGTCGGCTGGATCGACCCGCCGCGGGCCTGAAGCCGCGCGGGCGCGGGGAGGAGGCACCTCCCCGCGACGGGCGCGTCGGTGCTTGGCCCGCCCGGGCCGGACCTCCTCAGTGAACGAGGACCGGCGCCATCTCGTGCTGGAGGATGGCGGCGATGGCCAGGGCGGCGTTCGGCGCGGCGCCGATGGGGGTACCGTCGGCCGCGTGGATGGCCACGGCCTGGGTGCCGTTCACGGTCACCGGCCGGATATAGGCCATCTCCTGCGCCCCGAAGCGCGCCCAGTCGAGCGCGGAGAGGTCGCGGAGGGTGGGACTCGGGGTCGGGTTCATTGGGATCTCCTCACCCGCAGCCGGAATGGCCTGCGGAGCTGTAACGCCCGTTCCGCCCCCCGGTTCGGCGGGGCTTCTCGGGCGGGGATGGGATGGGGTGCCCGGGGGCACCCGATCGTTCAGGCCTGGCCGTCCACCAGGGGGCGGGTCTTGCCGTTGATCTGGATCGTCCGCACCCGCACCTCGGGCTGCGGGCGACGTAGCTCGACATGCAGCAGCCCGTTGTCGAGCCAGGCGCCCTCGATCTCGATGCCCTCGGCGATGACGAAGGCGCGCTGGAACTGCCGGGCTGCGATCCCGCGGTGCAGGAAGATCCGGCCGTCCGAGTCATCCTTCTGGCGGCCGCGGATCACGAGCTGGTTGTCCTCCTGGGTGATCTGGAGGTCCTCCATGGCGAAGCCCGCCACGGCCAGGGTGATCCGAAGCCGGTCGGCCGCGGTCTGCTCGATGTTGTAGGGCGGATAGCCGTCGGACGACTTCTGCACGCGGTCGAGCATCTGCTCGAGGTGGTCGAAGCCGAGGAACAGCGGCGATCCGAAGACCGGCGAACGGGTCATGCTGCGGCGTCCTTAGGAAGCGAGGCCACTCGGGCCGACCCATGGAGGCACCGGCCCGGAGCGAATATCGGCGAGGCCGCGCCCTGTTACAAGGAGGTGGCGCCGGGGAGGGTGGCGGCGAGTTCCGCCGGCGGGCGTTCTGCCCTACATCCCGCCGGAAGTGCCCGTCCCGGGCCGCCCCAGGCCGAGCGATGAACGACGTCCCCCTCCTCCCCATCCTTCTCCATCCCGATCCCATCCTGCGCGCCAAGGCCCGGCCCGTGGCCGAGGGCGATGCCGACCTTGTACGGGCGCTCGCGCCCCGGATGCTGGCCACGATGTACAAGGCGCCCGGCATCGGCCTCGCCGCCCCGCAGGTGGGCGAGAAGCTGCGGCTGGTGGTGATCGACCTCCAGCCCGGCGACACCCCCTCCCCCATGGTGCTGGTGAACCCCGAGATTGTGGCGGCTAGCGAGGAGCGCGCGGTGCGGGAGGAGGGCTGCCTCTCCATCCCCGGCCAGTACGCCGATGTCGAGCGGCCGGCGCGGGTAAAGGTGCGCTGGCGCGAGCTGGATGGGACACGGCGCGAGATGGAGGCGGACGACCTGCTGGCCACCTGTCTCCAGCACGAGATCGACCACCTGGACGGCGTGATGTTCACCGACCGCCTGGGCCCGCTGAAGCGGAACATGCTCATCAAGAAGTTCCTGAAGGAGCAGAAGCTGAAGTCGCGGGAGGCGATGTGACGAGGGCCGGGAGCAGGCGCCTCCGGCTGGCCTTCATGGGCAGCCCGGCCTTCTCCGTGCCGGCGCTGCGGGCGCTGCACGCGGCCGGGCACGAGATCGCGGCCGTCTACGCCCAGCCGCCCCGCCCGGCCGGGCGCGGGCAGCGCGAAACCCCCTGCCCCGTCCACGCCGCCGCGCTGGAGATGGGCCTCCCCGTGCGGACCCCGGCTCGCCTCCGGCGCGACACGGCGGAGCACGAGGCATTCGCCGCGCTGGACCTCGATGCGGCGGTGGTCGTCGCCTACGGGCTGATCCTGCCGAAAGCGATGCTGGACGCGCCCCGGCGCGGCTGCCTAAACATCCATGCCAGCCTCCTGCCCCGCTGGCGCGGCGCGGCGCCGATCCACGCGGCGGTGCTGGCGGGCGATGCCGAAACGGGCATCACCATCATGCGGATGGACGAGGGGCTGGACACCGGCCCCATGCTGCTGCGCGAGGCCACGCCGATCGCCCCCCGCGAGACGACGGTAGAAGTGCACGACCGCCTC
Source organism: Roseomonas sp. GCM10028921 (assembly GCA_042666135.1). Lineage (GTDB taxonomy): Bacteria > Pseudomonadota > Alphaproteobacteria > Acetobacterales > Acetobacteraceae > Roseomonas. Next base: position 316,658 of record JBHTFH010000001.1, read on the forward strand.
TCCGAAATGGGCGCCCGGCTGATCCTGCGCGCCCTCGCCGAGGACCCGCCCGCCACCCCCCAGCCCGGGGAAGGCGCGACCTACGCCCCCAAGCTCGGCAAGGAGGACGGGCGGCTGGACTGGTCCTACCCCGCCCCGGCGCTGGACCGGCGCGTGCGCGCCATGACGCCCTGGCCCGGCGCCTTCACGGCGCTGAACGGGGAGCCGCTGCGCATCCTCTCCGCCGAGCCCGCGCCATGGCCGAAAGAGGGGCCGGATGCCCCGCCCGGCACGGTGCTGGACGACCTCCTGCTGGTCGCCTGCGGCGAGGGCACGGCGCTGCGCCTCACCCGCGTGCAGCGCGCCGGGCGCGGGGCGATGGAGGCCGCGGCCTTCCTGCGCGGCACGCCCGTCCCGCCCGGCACGGTGCTCGGCTAGGATGCCGCGCTACGCCCTGCTGATTGAGTATGACGGAACCCCCTTCGTCGGCTGGCAGCGGCAGAAGGACGGGCTCTCCGTGCAGCAGGTGCTGGAGGAGGCCGCGGCGCCGCTGAACGGGGGGGTGGAGCCGATCGTCGGCGCCGCCGGGCGCACCGATGCGGGCGTCCATGCCGAGGGGCAGGTGGCGGGGGTGGACCTCCTCGCCGACCTGCCGGTGGAGCGGGTGCGGGAGGCGCTGAATACGCGGAGCCGGCCGCATCCGATCTCCGTCCTGTCGGTCGCGCGGCCCTATGAGGAGTGGAACGCGCGCTTCTCGGCTGTCCACCGCGCCTATCGCTACCGCATCCTCAATCGCCGGGCGCGGCCGGGGCTGGACCTCGGGCGTGTGTGGCACATGCCGCAGCGGCTGGACGCGGCGGCGATGCACGAGGCGGCGCAGGGGCTGCTCGGCCATCACGACTTCTCCGCCTTCCGCGCCGCCGCCTGCCAGGCGCGCGACGCGCTGCGGACCCTCGACCGGCTCGACGTCTCCCGGCTCGGCGAGGAGATCGTGGTGAGGGTGGAGGCGCGCTCCTTCCTACACCATCAGGTGCGGAACATGGTGGGGACGCTCGCGCAGGTCGGGCGCGGGCTGCGGCCGGTCTCCTGGCCCCGGCAGGTGCTCGATTCGCGGGACCGGCGGCGGGCCGGGCAGACGGCCCCGGCGGAAGGGCTCTGCTTCGTCTCCGTGCGCTACGAACCCGGGCTCGAATGGCCGGCGTGACGCCGGGCGCGGGAACCTAGCGCCGGTACTCCTCGTCGCTCACCCTCTCCATCCAGTCCACCGGCGAGCCGTTGAGCTTTTCCTGGATGGCGATGTGGCTCATGGCCGTGGTCGGCGTGGCGCCGTGCCAGTGCTTCTCGCCCGGGGGGAACCAGACCACGTCGCCCGGGCGGATCTCCTCGACCGGCCCGCCCTCTCGCTGCACCCAGCCGAGGCCGGTGGTCACGATGAGGGTCTGGCCGAGCGGATGCGTGTGCCAGGCCGTCCGGGCGCCCGGCTCGAAGGTGACCAGCGCCCCGGCGACCCGGGCCGGATCGGGCGGGCTGAACAGCGGGTCGATGCGGACGGTGCCGGTGAACCAGTCCGACGGCCCCTTGCCCGATGGCTGGGAACCCGCGCGCGCGATCTCCATCGCCCTCTCCTTCGCATGTCGTGGCCCCCGGCGGGACTGTAAGGTCCCGCCGGGGCGGGACCTTACAGTCCCGCCTGCGTCACGAACTTCGTGACGAGATAGGCTTCCAGCGCCTCCGACCCGCCCTCGGACCCGTAGCCGCTGTCCTTCACGCCGCCGAAGGGCACTTCCGGCAGGGCGAGGCCGAGATGGTTGATGGTCATCATCCCCGTCTCCACCCCCGCCGCGATGCGCTGGGCCGTGGTGGCCGAGCCGGTAAAGGCATAGGCCGCGAGGCCGAAGGGAAGGCGGTTGGATTCCGCAACCACCTCGTCGAAGTCGGAGAAGCGGTTCACCAGGGCCAGCGGGCCGAAGGGCTCCTCGTTCATCGCGCGGGAATCGAGCGGCAGGTCGGAGAGGACGGTCGGCTCGTAGAAGTAGCCCTTGTTGCCGATCCGGTTCCCGCCCGTCTGGAGCTTCGCCCCGCGCCCGACGGCGTCCTGCACGAGCGCCTCGATGGTGGGCACGCGGCGGTCATTGGCGAGCGGGCCCATGGTCACGCCCTCATCCATGCCGTTGCCGACCTTGATGGCCTTCGCGGCGGTGGTGAAGGTCTCCAGGAACTCGTCGAAGCTGCGCTCCTGGATGAGGAAGCGGGTCGGCGAGACGCAGACCTGGCCGGCGTTGCGGAACTTCGAGGCGGCGAGCGTCTTCGCCGCCTTCTGCACGTCGGCGTCGTCGAAGACGATGGCGGGGGCGTGGCCGCCCAGCTCCATCGTCGCGCGCTTCATGTGCTGCCCGGCCAGCCCCGCCAGCATCTTCCCCACGGGCGTCGAGCCGGTGAAGGTGATCTTGCGGATGATCGGATGCGGGATGAGGTAGGCGCTGATCTCGGCGGGCACGCCGTAGACGAGGTTGATCACCCCCTTGGGGATACCCGCATCGACGAAGGCGCGGATCAGCTCGGCCGGCGAGGCCGGCGTCTCCTCCGGCGCCTTGACGATGATGGAGCAGCCCGTGGCCAGCGCGGCCGAGAGCTTGCGGACCACCTGGTTGATCGGGAAGTTCCAGGGCGTGAAGGCGGCGACGGGGCCCACGGGCTCGCGCAGCACGAGCTGGTACACGCCCTCGGCGCGGGCGGGCACCACGCGGCCATAAGCGCGGCGGCCTTCCTCGGCCATCCACTCGATGATGTCGCCGGCGGCCAGAGTCTCCATCTTCGCCTCGGGCAGCGGCTTGCCCTGCTCGGCCGTCATCATGGCGGCGATGGCATCGGCGCGGGAGCGGAGGATGTCAGCGGCGCGCCGCATGAGCCGGTAGCGCTCGAAGACCGAGGTCTTGCGCCAGGTCTCGAATCCGCGCTGCGCGGCCTCCAGCGCCTCGTCGAGATCGGGGATGCCGGCATGGGCGACGGTGCCGATCACCTCCTCCGTCGCGGGGTTGATCACCTCGATGGTCTTGCCCGAGCGCGCGTCGCGCCACTCGCCGTCGATATGGAGCTGGACCTTGGGGTAGTTCGACATGAAGCCGTGCGTCTCCGTCAGACAGATAGCTCGATCAGGAAGGGGCCGGGCCGGGCCATGCTCTGGGTGAGCAGGTCGCCCAGGGCTTCCAGGGTTTCGGCCCGCGCGGCCTCCACCCCCATTCCCCCGGCCAGCCTGACCCAGTCGAGGTCCGGGTTGCCGAGGTCGAGCATGTTCATGGCCGTCGGCCCGGGATTGGCGCCGACGCCCGCATACTCGCCGATGAGGATCTGGTACTTCCGATTGGACAGGATCACCGTCGTGACGGGCAACTTCTCGCGAGCCTGGGTCCAGAGGGACTGGAGCGAGTACATGGCCGACCCGTCCGCCTGGAGGCTGATCACCCGCCGGGCACCGCCCGAGCCGATGGCCGCGCCGGTGGCCACCGGCATCCCGTCCCCGATCGCGCCGCCGGTGAGCTGCAGCCAGTCGTGCTGGGGCGCGGCATAGGTCTCGGGGAAGAAGCCGCGGCCGTAGGAGACGCTCTCGTCGGAGACGATGGCGCCCTCAGGCATCAGCGCGGCCACTGTGCGGGCCAGCCCCTCGGGCGTCGGCGCGCCGCGCGCGGGCTCGGGGCGCGGGCCGGGATCGGGGATGGCGGCCTCCGGCGCGCCGAGTTCGTCCGCCAAGGCGCCGAGCGCGGCCTCGGCATCGCCCTCGAAGCGGCTCAGCACATGCACCCCGGCTTCCGGCGAGTAGAGGGCGGAGGGCTTGCCGGGATAGGCGAAGAAGCCGACCGGCGCCTTCGCGTTCACCAGCACGATGTGGTCGAAGCCGGAGAGCCGCTCGACGGCGACGTTCACGACATAGGGCACGCGGTCGAGCTGCGGCAGCCCGCGCCCGCGGGTCATCCGGGCGTTCGAGCCCTCCGCCAGCAGCGAGGCGCCGGTCGCCTGCGCGATCCGCCATGCCAGGGCCTGCCCCCTCTCCCGCAGCGCGGCGCCGCCGAGGAGGATGAGGACGCGACGCCCCTCGCGCAGCACGCGTGCCGCCTGGCGGACCGCGCCGGGGTCCGGCGCCACGGGGCCGGGCACGGGGAGCGGCGCGGCCTCCTCCCCGCCCTCGTCCCAAGAGGAATCGGAGGGGAGGATGAGGGTCGCGACTCCCCCCGGCGCGGTGCGGGCGGCCTGCACCGCCACCGCGGCATCGCGCCCGACATCGGCGGCGCGCGCGCTCGTCCGCACCCAGGCGGAGACCGGGCGGGCCCAGCCCTCGGTGTCGGCGGTCAGCGGCGCGTCGAAGGCGCGGTGATAGGTCGCGTGGTCGCCCACGATGTTGACGATGCCGCTGCGCGCGCGGCGCGCGTTGTGCAGGTTGCCCAAGCCATTCGCGAGTCCCGGGCCGCAATGGAGCAGCGTGCAGGCGGGCTTGCCGGCGAGGCGCCAGTAGCCGTCCGCCATGCCGGTGACGACGTTCTCCTGCAGGCCGAGCACGCAGCGCATGCCGGGGACCTGATCCAGGGCGGCGACGAAATGCATCTCGCTCGTGCCCGGATTCGCGAAGCAGGTGTCCACGCCGGATGCCAGCAGTGTGCGGACAAGGCTGTGCGCGCCATTCACGTCGATCGACTCCCCCAGGGCAAAGGCGGCGCAGGTTGCGCGCGGCACGGGGGGGCCGCAAGCCGCCCCCTCTCACGCGGGCGCGGCCCCTGGGCCTGGCGCCGGAGAGCGGCAGGGAACGCTGTCGCCCGCCCGGGATGCGGCAGGAAATACCGCGCGCCGCCCCGTGCGAGCCTTGCCGTCGCGCGGCGCCCGGCGCACCTTCCCGGCATCGCGCGAGGAGCATCCATCCATGGGCACCACGATCTCAGGCGAGGCCACCGCTCCGATCCAGGAGGGCCCGCGCAACAGCACGCTCCAGGCGCGCAAGGAGGCCGCCGTGCCGCGCGGCCTCTCCTCTTCCCTGCCCGTCTTCGCGGCGCGGGCGGAGGGGTCCGAGATCACGGATGTCGAGGGCAAGCGCTACATCGACTTCGCCGGCGGCATCGCCGTGCTGAACACGGGCCACCTGCATCCCAAGGTGAAGGCCGCCGTGCAGGCGCAGCTGGAGAACTTCTCCCACACCTGCGTGCAGGTGACGCCCTATGAGAGCTATGTCCGCCTGGCCGAGCGGCTGAACGCCATCGCCCCCGTGCGCGGCCCGGCCAAGACCGTGTTCCTCACGACAGGCGCCGAGGCGGTGGAGAATGCGGTGAAGATCGCCCGCGCCCATACGGGCCGCCCGGGCGTGATCGCCTTCTCCGGCGCGTTCCACGGCCGCACGCTGCTCGGCATGGCGCTCACCGGCAAGGTCGTACCCTACAAGGTGGGCTTCGGCCCGATGCCGGCCGACATCTACCACCTGCCCTTCCCCGTGGCCTATCACGGCAAGGAGGTGGCGGACACGCTGGAAGCGATCGAGACGCTGTTCAAGGCGGACATCGATCCCAACCGAATCGCGGCCATCATCATCGAGCCCGTACAGGGCGAGGGCGGATTCTACCAGGCGCAGCCGGAGCTGATGCAGGGGCTGCGCGCCATCTGCGACAAGTACGGCATGCTACTGATCGCCGACGAGGTGCAGACGGGCTTCGCGCGCACGGGCAAGATGTTCGCGATGGAGCATACGGGGGTGAAGGCGGACCTCGTGACCATGGCGAAGTCGCTGGCCGGCGGCTTCCCCCTCTCGGCCGTCTCCGGCACCGCCTCCATCATGGACAGCCCCGGCCCGGGCGGGCTCGGCGGAACCTATGGCGGTTCGCCGCTCGGCTGCGCCGCGGCGAATGCGGTGCTCGACGTGATCGAGGAGGAGGGGCTGATCGAGCGCGCCAACCACATCGGCGACCTTATCGTCTCCCGCATCCGGGAATTGCAGGCGAGCAACAGCCTGACTGGCGTCGTCGGCGACATCCGCCAAGTCGGCGGGATGGTGGCGATGGAGCTCGTCGCGGACGGCAATGCCGACCGGCCCGACCCCGACCTGACGCGCGCCCTGGTGGCCAAGGCCGCGGAGAAGGGGCTCGTCCTCCTCTCCTGCGGCGTGCGCGCGAATGTCATCCGCTTTCTCTGCCCCCTCACCACCACGGACGCGCTGGTGAACGAGGGCATGGACAAGCTGGGCGAGGCGCTGCGCGAGTGCGTGGCGGAACGCGCCACGGCGTGATCGAGAACTTCCGGCGGGCGCTCCTCATCGGGGCGCCCTGCGGGGCGCTGGGCGTGCTCCTCTTCCGCGACCCCACGCTCTTCCTCCTGCACCACCTCGCCCGGGTGATGCCGCGCGCCGCCTTCTCCATGGCACCGGGCCCGTACGGGCTGCCCGTGACCGTCTGGCTCGCCCTTCCCGGGGCGGTGGGCGGGGTGGGGCTCGCCCTCCTGCTGCGCCTCACCCGCCTGCCGGACCTCGCCATCGGCGCGGCGGCGGGGGTGGCGGCCGCCTATCTCCTGCCGCAGCACCTGCCGCGCGGCATCCCGCCCTGGGTGCTGCCGCTGGCGGGCGCGGGCTGGGGCTGGGGCACGGTCTTCCTCATGCGCCCGCTCGCGCTGCGTGGACGGGGCTGACCTTCCGCCGACGCTCGGCCTCGTCCTCGCGGGCGGGCTGGCGCGGCGAATGGGCGGCGGGGACAAGACCCTCCTGTTGCTGCGTGGGCGGCCGATGCTCGCCCTGCTGCTGGAGCGCCTGGGCCCGCAGGTGGCGGCGCTGGCCATCAGCGCGAACGGCGACCCGGCCCGCCTCGCCGGTGCCGCGCCGGGCATGCCCGTGCTGGCGGACCCCTTTCCCGGCTATCCCGGCCCGCTGGCGGGCGTGCTGGCGGGAATGGAGCACGCCGCGCGGCTCGGCCTGGAATGGGTGCTCTCCGTGCCGGGCGACACGCCGCTGATCCCGCCGGACCTCGCCGCCCGGCTGCACGCGGCGGGGGCGCCGGTCGCCCATGCCGCCTCGGCCGGGCAGGCGCATCCGCCGGTCGCGCTGTGGTCCGTCGCGCTGCGCGACGACCTGCGCGCCGCCCTCCTCCGGGGCGAGGGCAAGGTGGGCCGATGGGCCGCGCGCCACGGCGCCGCAGCGGTGGAGTGGCCAGGCGATCCCTTCCTCAACGCGAACACGCCGGAGGAGCTGGCCGCGCTGGAGCGCGCGGCGGAAGAGCGGCCCCTATGACCCCCCTGGCTTCCGTCTGGCCGTCCCGTCCAGCAGATCGTCGAAGCTGCGGCGTACGATGCCGTAGCACTCACAGGACGCGCTCTCCAGGCCTTGGCGATTCGTGATGTAGATGCGCCCGCCCTCGTAGCGGATCAGCCCCGCCGTCCGGAGCTGCCCGGCAGCGACCGTCACCCCCGCACGGCGCACGGCGAGCATGTGGGAGAGAAGCTCGTGGGTGACGGGGAAGCTGTTCCCGTCCGAGCGGTCATGGGCCATGAGCAGCCAGCGGGCGAGGCGCTGGCTGACGCTGTGATGGCCGTTGCACGCCGCCGTCCGCGCGACCTGCCCGTGATAGACGAGGGCGTAGCGGAGCAGGATTGCCCGCAGGCCCGGCACCCCGTCGAGCAGGTCGCGAAAGCGCGCGGCATCCATCCTGAGCGCCGCTCCGGGGCTTTGCACCATCGCCTCGATATCCTCGCGGTCCGCGCCGAGGAGGATGGGCAGGCCGATGAAGCCCTCGCGGCCGACGAGGCCGACCTCGGCGAGGTCCCCATCCTCGATATGCGCGACCATTGAGACGTAGCCGCTCTCGGGGAAGAACACCTCGGTGATCGGCTGCCCCGGCAGGTGCAGCGTCGCCCGCATGCTCAGTTCCACCGGGACGAGGAGCGGCGCCAGGGCGGCGAGTTCCTGGGGACTGAGCGCCGCGAGCAGGCGGTTGCGCGGAGGGAAAGGGGGAGGCAACAGCGCGGCGTCCGTGGGTCAGGGAGGTGCGCGAGACTGACCAGCGCCGGCACCACAACGTGAAGAACGCCATGCCCTTAGGCGAGGGACGCCTGAGGCGTCTGTACGGTGATGTACGCTCCTCTCTTTTCTCCCCCGCCCCCGGCCGATCGCTCGTTGGCCGTCCGTTTCCAGTCCTTTTTTCGTATCGTACGCTATCGGACAGTAGCGCGGCGGGAGGCCCGGTAGGTTCCGTTCCCATGGACCTGCCCTTCCCCGACCTCGCGCTCGTGCCGAGCGTGGGTGATCCACCGGAATCCAGCCGCGCCGGCCGGAGCCCCGGTTCTCCCCTCGCCCGACGCGTGCTCGTGGTGGAGGACGAGTGGTTCATCGCCGAGGACATCGCCGATGATCTCCGCACGGCGGGGTGGGAAGTTCTCGGCCCCGTGCCGACCGTGGCCGATGCTGTCTCGCTGATCGAGGCCGCCGCCTCGGATGGGGGGATCGCGGCGGCCGTGCTCGACGTCAATTTGCAGGGCGAGCGGGTCACGCCCGTGGCCGACGCGCTCGCTGCGATCGGCGTGCCCTTCCTCTTCGCGACGGGCTACGAGACGGATTGCGAGAGGGGCCGCCACCTCGACGCTCCGCTGATCGTGAAGCCCTGCCGTGGCGCGGCCCTGCTCCAGGCCGTGTCGGAGATGGCGGCACACCGGGAAGCGCTGGGGCAGCCAGCCGCCCGGAGAGTCTGACCGTCCCAAGGACGGTCAGCCCACCCCGCTCCCTGCGCCCCTGGGGCCGTGCTCCTGCGCCGGGGTGAATGGCGGAGCGGGATCAGGCCTCGGGCTTCGCGCCCGGCCGGCGATGTACCAATTCCTACAACCAGTCGACCCGCCGCCGGGAAGCCTATCCCGGCCAGGGCGTCGCATGGGCGAGGACGAGCGCGCCGATGCCGGGGATGTCCTCGAGCCCGGCATGGGGCAGCCCGCCCGGCGGCGTCGCATCGGAGGCCACGGCGCGGATCGCGGGGTCCTCGGGGTGAAGCCAGGGCTTGCCGTTGGCGCTGCGATGGACCTCGATCTTGGGGTGCGCGTCGCGCTTGAAGCCCTCCACCACCACGAGGTCCACGGGGTCCAGATGGGCGATGAGCGCGGCCAGCTCCGGCTCCGGCGCGCCGCGCAGCTCCGTCATCAGCGCCCAGCGCAGCGTGGAGGAGACGAGCACCTGGGAGGCGCCGGCCTGGCGGTGTGTGTGGCTGTCCTTCCCCGGCCGGTCCACGTCGAAAGCGTGGTGGGCGTGCTTGATCGTGGAGACCGCGAGGCCCTGGCCGCGCAGCCAGGGGATCAGGGCGGCGAGGAGCGTCGTCTTCCCCGCCCCGCTCCATCCGGCAAGGCCGATCACGCGCATGGGCGGGGGGTGGCGGAGGGGACGCGGGGACCGGCCTCGATCATGGGGCGGCTGTAGCGCCGGGGATGGCGCGGCGCCAGCCGTGACCCGCCGCGCGGATGGTGCCAGCCTGCGCGCCCCAGGCCAGGAGGCGCCCATGAGCGAGAGCAACCGCCGCATCCTTCTCCGCGCCCGGCCGGAAGGAGGGGTCGGGCCGGAGCATTTCGAGACCGTGGAGGAGGCGCCCCCCTCCCCCCGCCCGGGCGAGACGATGCTGCGGAACCGCTTCCTCTCGCTCGATCCCTACATGCGCGGGCGGATGAGCGCGGCGAAGTCCTACTCCGCGCCGGTGGAGATCGGGGCGGTGATGGAGGGCCAGTCCGTCGCCCAGGTGGTGGAGGACCCCACCGGCCGCTTCCAACCCGGGGACTGGGTGCTCGGCGGTGCCGGATGGCAGCGCTTCTCCGCCGTGCCGGCTGCCGGGCTGCGGAAGCTCGATCCCGGGGCTGCCCCCGTCACCACCGCGCTCGGCGTGCTCGGCATGCCCGGCACCACGGCCTGGGTGGGCGTGACCGAGATCGCCCCGCCCCGGCCGGGCGAGACCTTCGTCGTCTCCGCCGCCTCCGGCGCCGTGGGCGGCGTGGCCGGGCAGATCGCCGGGCGGATGGGCGCGCGCGTCGTCGGTATCGCCGGCGGGCCGGAGAAATGCGCCTTCGTGCGGGAGGAGCTGGGCTTTCCCGACTGCGTGGACCACCGCGCGCCCGACTTCGCCGGAGCCCTCGCCGCCGCCTGCCCGGAGGGGATCGACTCCTATTTCGAGAATGTCGGCGGCGCCGTGCAGCGCGCCGTCTTCCCCCTACTGAACGACTTCGCCCGCGTCGCCTTCTGCGGCATGGTCGCGGAGTACAACGACGCCGAGCCCGCCCCCGGCCCCAACCTCATGGCCCTCGTCCGCAAGCGGCTGAAGCTCCAGGGCTTCATCGTGCGCGACCACCCCCGCGCCTCTTCGGACTGGCCCCGCATTGGCGGCGCCTGGCTGCGGCAGGGGGCGCTGAAATACCGGGAGGACCGGGTCCAGGGGCTGGAGAACGCGCCCGAGGCCTTCGCCGGGCTCCTCGCCGGGCGGAACTTCGGCAAGCTGATCGTCGAGGTGACCTGAGGCGCGGGCGGGCGTAGAGATCGGGCATGAAGAACGACCCCATCGCGCTCGACCAGCTCTCGGATGCCGTGGAGCGAGCGGCGCCCGCCTATTACGACCTGTCCGACCGCATCTGGGGCGTGCCTGAGCTGCGCTTCGTCGAGCATCGCTCGGTGGAGGCGCAGATCGCGCAGCTGGAGGCAGAGGGCTTCCGCGTCACCCGCAACATCGCCGGCATCCCCACCGCCTTCATGGCCGAGGCCGGCGAGGGCGGGCCGCTGATCGGCTTTCTCGGCGAGTTTGACGCGCTGGCCGGCCTCTCGCAGGAGGCGGGGGTCGCGGAGCCCCGCCCCGTCGAGGCGGGCGGCAACGGCCATGGCTGCGGGCACAATCTGCTCGGCGCGGGGGCGATGCTCGCCGCCGTCGCCGCGCGGGACGCGCTGCGCGAGGCCGGCATCCCCGGCCGCGTGCGCTACTACGGCTGCCCCGGCGAGGAGGGCGGCTCGGGCAAGACCTTCATGGCCCGCGCCGGCGCCTTCGACGAGCTGGACGCCGCCATCACCTGGCATCCCGGCGCCTTCAACGGCGTGATGTCCGTCCGCAACCTCGCGAACTACCAGGTCTATTTCCGCTTCCAGGGCAAGGCGGCGCATGCGGCGGGCTCGCCCCATCTCGGCCGCTCGGCGCTGGACGCGGTGGAGCTGATGAATGTCGGCGTGAACTATCTGCGCGAGCACATGCCGCAGGAGGCGCGCGTTCACTACGCCATCACCAATTCGGGCGGCGTCTCCCCCAATGTCGTGCAGGCCGAGGCGGAGGTGCTCTACCTCATCCGCGCGCCCAGGGTCGCCGAGGCGGAGGCCCTGTTCGAGCGGGTGCGCGCCTGCGCCGAGGGCGCGGCGATTATGACCGGCACGCGCTGGTCCTACGAGATCGACAAAGCCTGCTCGGAGCTGCTGCAGAACCGCACGCTGGAGACGGTGCTGCACGGCAACTTCCAGAGCCTCGGCGCGCCCGCGCATGACGAGGCGGATCTCGGCTTCGCCTCGCGCATTCGCCGCTCCCTCAGCCCCGGCGACATCGCCTCCGAGGTGGCGAGCTTCGGCGCCGACCCCGCCATGGCGGAATTGGCGCTGCATGACGGCGTGCTGCCCTTCGACGGCACGCCGCTGACCCAGGCCGGCTCCACCGATGTGGGCGACGTGTCCCAGATCGTCCCGACGGTGCAGGCCTGGGGCGGCTGCTGGGCGGTGGGCACGCCCTTCCACACCTGGCAGGCCGTGGCCCAGGGGAAGTCCGCCCACGCGCACAAGGGCATGGCCCAGGCGGCGAAGGTGATGGCGGCCACTGCGCTGGACGGCTTCCGCGACCCCGAGCTGCTCGCCCGCGCGAAGGCGGAGTTGGCCCAGCGCCGCGGCGGGCGCCCCTATGAGTGCCCGATCCCGGCGGAGGTCCTGCCGCCGCCGCTGCGCGCGAAGGCGGGCTGACGCTCAGGGACTCGGGGGCCCGGCGCCGGGGAGCGCGGCCGCCGGTCCCTCTGCGGCGCGGGCGCTGAGATCGGTCTCGCGCAGCATCTTCTGCAGCACCTCGTCGCCGATATCGTCGTCCTCGCGCAGGCGGAGCAGGGCGCGGCGCACGGCGTCGTGCCCCCCTTCCTCCCCTTCCGCGGCCTCGGCGGCGGCGCCCTTCGCCAGCTCCCCCTCTCGCTTCTCCTCCTCCTCATCGCCGAGGGAGGCGGCGCGCACCGCGGCGCCGAGCGTCAGCCCCTGCACCACCACCCCGCCAAGGATGAGGAAGGCGGCGACGACGAGGGTGAGTCCCCGGTCCCCCATCTCCAGCGGCGCGGAGAGGGCGACGACGATGCCGAGGATCGAGGGCGTGCAGGCCCAGGCCATCACCCCCGCCGCCGTCAGCCGCGTCACCTCCTTCCCCGCCTCCCTCTCCCGGTTCCGCAGCGCGGCGGCCGGGGCCGGCAGGCAGGCGGCGACGAGGGAGAAGAGGAACTGCAGCGCGAGGATCAGCGCGGCCAGCGCCGCCGCCGTGCCCGCCGTCCGCCAGAGCGGCCAGCTTTCCAGCGCCTCCAGCGCCCGGGGCAGCGCGCGGCCGGCAAGGAGGAAGAGCATGGCGGAGAGGAGCAGGCTCAGCTCCTCCCAGAAGGCCGTCGCCGAGATCCGCGCCTCGGAGGAGCTGCGCGTCTCCCCAGTCTCGCGGTCCACCTCGCCGGTCGAGACGGTAAGCGCCGCCGCGATGATGGTCGCCGAGAGGGAGAGGCCGAGCGCGTTCGCCACCAGGGCGCAGAGATAGGGCAGCGCGACCGAGACGGCGATCTCCACCGGCGCCGGCCCCGCCCGCTTGCGCAGCCACAGGGCCGCGCGGCCGAGCGCCCATCCGGCCGCGACGCCTGCCGCCAGCGCCCAGGCGAAGGCGCCGGCCCCGCCGAGGGGGCTCGGCGCCCCCTCCCGCACCGCTTCCACGACGAGCGCGAGCGCCCCGAGGGCCGAGATCCTCGCCACGATCTCCCGCACCTTCAGCGCGTCCGAGACCGCGCGCGGCACCTGTGGGCGGCCCTCCGCCTCGTGGAAGATGCGGGTGTCGAAGAGCGTGCCGACGATGCCGAGCAGCAGGGCCGGCGCCCAGTCCAGCCCCGGCAGCATGAGGCGCGCGACGAGGGCCACGGCCGGAATTGTCACGGCCGCCAGCCCGATCCCGACCGCCACTCCCGTGCCGAGGGTGAAGCGGAAGAGATGGACCGAGACCCGGATCGCCGAGGCGTAGATGATCGGCGGCAGAAAGAGCGAGATGAGGAGTTGCGGCTCGACCGGTTCCGGGGGCAGGCCCGGCAGCGCGGAGACGGCCAGCCCCGCCCCTACAAGGAGCAGCGGCGTGGGCAGCCCCACCAGCCGCGCGACGGCGAGCAGCGGCCCTGTCAGCGCCAGCACCATGGCCATGAAGGCCGCCGCGCTCATCGCCGCGCCCGCCCGCGGCACCGTGCCGCGCCCGATCCCTGTGTCATTCCCTGCGCTCCAATCCCCGGCGGAGGCCGTGAGACGCTGTAACGCGCGGGCGGGGGCTGGATGCTCGCGGGGTGCCGGGGTTGGGTGCAGGGGACAGGCCCCGGGTGCGGCCGCGGGAACCGGCCCCGGGCGCGGCCTCTGGGCGGTGGCCCCAATCAGCAGCGCCAGAGAGCGGCCCCACGGGGCGGCTCCGGGGAGCGGCCCCGAGAGCGGGCAACCGGGCGCAGGGCACCCCCGCCGGGGGCACGGGAGACAGACGGCGCGGGCTGTGGCAGGCTGCGGCCATGCGTCAGTTGCTTCTGCTGCGTCACGCCAAATCCGCCTGGGACGATCCCGCCCTGTCGGACCATGCCCGGCCGCTGAATGCCCGCGGGCGCCGCGCCGCCGCCGCGATGGCCGGCGCGATGCGCGGCCTCGGGCTGAGCCCGGAGCTGATCCTCGTCTCCTCCTCCCGCCGAACGCTGCAGACGCTGGAGGGCCTCGGCTCGCTCGGCGGCGAGGCGCGGGTGGAGCCGATGGACGACCTCTACCTGGCCCCCTGGACGCGCCTGCTGGACGCCCTGCGTGAGGCGCCGGACTCTGTGCGGAGCGTGCTGCTCATCGCCCACAATCCCGGCCTGCACGAGCTGGCGCTGAACCTCACCGGGCCGGATGCCGGCACCGCCGGGCAGGCGCTGGCCGAGGCCTATCCCACCGCGGCCCTGGCGGAGTTCGAGATGGACGGGCCCTGGGCCTCTCTCTCGGCGGAGCGGGCGCGGCTGCTGCGTTTCCTCCAGCCGAGCGACCTGCCCGAGATGGCGCGCTGAGGCGGCGGCTCCCGCCCCTCTCCCTGCTTGTGCCGGCTCGTCGCGGCTTGCTAGGCCTCCGAGAGTGCTTCCCCGCCGGCGTATCTTCCGTCCTGCCCACAATTCCCTGCGCGCCTGGCGCGGGCCGTTCGTCGCGCTCGGCCTCGCCGGCGTGGCGGCAGGGCTGATCGGGCTCGGCGGGCCCGCGCAGCTCTCCGGCGACTCCCCACGCGAGTAGGACTGGGCCGCCGGCCCCGCCGAGCTGCGCGTGGTGGACGGCGACACGCTCCGCCTCTCCGACCGCATCGTGCGGCTGCGCGGCCTAGCCGCCCCCGCGCGCGGCGAGACCTGCCAGGAGGCGGGCGGGCGCGAGTTCGACTGCGGCGCCGGGTCGGCCGAGGCCCTGGCCCCGGCTGGTCGCCGGGCGGGGCGTCTCCTGCCGCATCCGCGGGCGGGACCGCTTCGGCCGCGGCCTCGGCCAGTGCAGCACGATCAAGCGCGAGGCGGAGGGGGTGGAGCTGAACGGCGCCCTCGCCTCCGCCGGCTGGGCGCTGGCCGATGACGATGATTTCACGCCGCAGGAGGAAGCGGTGCGGAGGGAGGGAGTCGGCCTCTGGGCCCGCGGCGCGCGGCCTCCCGGGGCATGGCAGGCCCGCCGCTAGGGCGATCGGGGTCCCGCCCTCCCCGGATGGACAAGGCCGCCGGGGGGCCTATCTTGCGCCGCAGCGTCCCGAGGGGATCGGCCCGAGGGATCGGCAGGGACCGGCGCTCGGCCGACCCCCGGGCCGGAATTTCACCCATGGCCGGCGAGAGCCGGCCCGCCCAAGGATCAACGCATGAGCGACGCGTCCAACCCGGGTTCCGTCACGATCACGCTCGACGGCACCAACAAGTCCACCAGCGCTCCCCTCGTGCAGGCAAGCGTTGGCCCGGCGGTCGCGGACATCCGCAAGCTGTACGCGGATCTCGGTGTATTCACCTTCGATCCCGGCTTCGGCATGACCGCGGCCTGCGAGAGCAAGATCACCTATATCGACGGCGACAAGGGCGTCCTGCTCTATCGCGGCTACCCGATCGAGCAGTTGGCCGAGAAGTCGGACTTCACCGAGGTCTGCTACCTCCTGCTCAACGGCGAGTTGCCGAACGAGGGGCAGCTGAAGCAGTTCACGCATGACGTGACGATGCACACGATGGTGCACGAGCAGATCCGGCACTTCTTCCAGGGCTTCCGCCGGGACGCGCACCCTATGGCGATCCTCTGCGGCGTGGTCGGCGCGCTCTCGGCCTTCTATCACGACAGCCTCGACATCTCCGACCCGCGCCAGCGCGAGATCGCGGCCTTCCGCCTAATCGCCAAGGTGCCGACGATCGCGGCGATGGCCTACAAGTACTCGATCGGCCAGCCCTTCGTGTACCCGCGCAACGACCTCGGCTACGCCGAGAACTTCCTCTACATGCTCAATGCCGTGCCGGCCGAGGAGTACAAGGTGAACCCGATCCTGGCGCGCGCCATGGACCGGATCCTCGTGCTGCACGCGGACCACGAGCAGAACGCCTCCACCTCCACCGTCCGCCTCGCCGGCTCCACCGGCGCCAACCCCTATGCCTGCATCGCTGCCGGCATCGCGGCGCTCTGGGGCCCGGCGCATGGCGGCGCGAACGAGGCGGTGCTGAAGATGCTTGGCGAGATCAAGACGCCCGAGAATATCCCGGACTTCATCGAGCGGGTGAAGGACAAGAACAGCAGCGTGAAGCTCATGGGTTTCGGGCACCGGGTCTACAAGAACTTCGACCCCCGCGCGAAGATCATGAAGGAGACCTGCCACGAGGTGCTGGCCGAGCTCGGCATCAAGGACGAGCCGCTGCTCGACATGGCGATGGAGATGGAGCGGATCGCACTGGAGGACGAGTACTTCGTCTCCCGCAAGCTTTATCCCAACGTCGATTTCTATTCCGGCATCATTCTGAAGGCGATGGGCATCCCCACCTACATGTTCACGGTTCTCTTCGCCGTGGCGCGTACGGTGGGCTGGGTGAGCCAGTGGAAGGAAATGATCGAGGAGCCGGGCCAGCGCATCGGTCGTCCGCGGCAGGTTTATACCGGCGCGACGAACCGGGACTACGTGCCGCTCTCCGGCCGCGGCTGACCCGGAAAGGGCGCCGGGCAGCCGTCTGGGGCCGTTCTTCGCCTTTTCGTGCCTTGAAATGCCCGCCTCGGACGAGGCGGGCTCTTTCATGTTTGCGGGATTATCTGGCCATAGTAATCGAGAATCATCTCTCCATGAGGTAAAGTAATTGGTTTCTAAAAATTGCGGAGCTGCGAAAGGCTATCGCCAACAGTCCCTTCATTTGCATTCTACACATGGTTCATGGTGCGTTTTCTGAGGGACTTAATGTGATTGCGTTTCTTTATATTTAGCCGTGGACCGAAGGTGTTCCTCCCGTGAACCTTGCAATGTTTTCGCGGATGGCCCCGCCCCCCTCGCTCGATGAGCAGGTCCGTCGCCGTCTGCGCCACTGGCTTCAGCACCCGCCCGGCGCTCCAGTCAGGGCCAGCAGCCGGGCACCTGGCTCCGTGCCAGGCCAGGGGACGCGCAGGCGCCGAACCAGCCCTTCCTGAAGCTGCCCGGCACCCAAACGCCTGCGCAGGCTGCCGGACGGGTTGTGGCTGCATTTCTCGCCGGACCCGGCGGACCCTATGCGGACATCCTCTGCATCGAGGCGTGTTCGAGCTTGCAGAACTTGCTGACAAGCGCTCGCGCTTCGCGCCCTCCATCACCTCGCTGCTGGCAGTCTGCCCCGTTCCCTGGCTACTCGCCCCGTGCCAGCCGCACCACCCCACGCCGCGCTCGGAACTCATCCGCCTGCTCCGGTCCGAACAGGTGGACCCGCTCGTGCTGCCGGTGCGGGACGTGCGGGTGCTCTGCGGGCTGAAGTCACGGCAGTACGACGGGTTCGCGCGCACGCAGATGCCCCAGGCGCACGAGTATTTCTGCCCGATGGAGGCGCTGACGGTCGAGCGCGGAGATGAGAGTCCAGCGATGCGCGCCCTGCTCGCCCGGGCGAGCGCGGCGGCGAACTTCATGAACCTGCCAGGGTGAGCACGCCTGGGTGTTGCTGAGGCTTTCGGGGGAAGGATGGGCGACCTACGGGATTCGAACCCGTGACATCCAAGACCACAACCTGGCGCTCTACCGACTGAGCTAAGGCCGCCATATCGCTGGAACCAAGGTTCCAGTTGCTGAAACCGGGGTTCCGGCCACCGGATCCGAGAGAACCCGGCCGGCGGCGCGGTTTAGGGTGAGCCGGGCCCTTCCGTCAACCATCCCTGCGAAGAACCCCGCGCAGAGGCGCTATCCCGCGGCGCGGACGCCGTCCGCCCGCGCCGCCTTCCAGGCGCCGAGCCGCGCCAGCGCCTCGTCCAGCACCGAATCCGCCTTGCAGAACGCGAAGCGGGCGTAGTGGTTCGGGGCTCCCTCCCCGGCATAGAAGGCCGAGACGGGTATGGCGGTGACCTTCGCGGCCTCGGTGATGTGCCGGCAGAAGGCCACGTCGTCTCCGGTGAAAGCCAGCGGACGGAAGTCGGCGGTGATGAAGTAGGAGCCCTGGGTGGGCAGCACCCCGAATCCGAGGGCGGACAGCCCCGCCGCCAGCCGGTCCCGCTTCGCCTGGAGGTCGGCGGAGAGGCCGTTGAAATAGGCGTCGTCCAGCCCGAGCCCGACCGCGACCGCCCGTTGGAGGTTGGGCGGGGTGGTGAAGGTGAGGAGCTGGTGCGCCTTGGCGATGCTGGGCGCGAGCGAGCGGTCGGCCGTGATGTAGCCCACCTTCCAGCCCGTCAGGCTGAAGGTCTTGCCCGCGCTACCGATCCGCATGCAGCGCTCCCGCATGCCCGGCAGCGTCATCAGCGGGATGTGGGACCAGCCGTCGAAGGTGAGGTGCTCGTACACCTCGTCGCAGACGGCATAGGCGCCGTGGCGCTGGACGAGATCGGCCACGAAGGCCAGCTCGGCGGCGGTGAAGACCTTACCGGCGGGGTTCATCGGGGAGTTCAGCAGGACAGCCTTGGTGCGCGGCCCGAAGGCGGCGGCCAGCTCGGCCCGCGGCAGCTCCCAGCGCGGCGGCGCTAGGCGGACGAGCCGGGGTACGGCGCCGAGCATCCGCACCACCGGCAGATAGGTGTCGTAGAGCGGCTCGATCAGCACGCACTCGTCGCCGGGGTTCAACACGGCCATGAGGCAGGCGGTGATGGCCTCGGTGGCGCCGGAGGTGACGACGACCTCCGAGAGGGGATCGATCTCCAGCCCGTAGAAGCGCCGATTCGCCCCGGCCACCGCGTTGCGCAGCTCCGGCACCCCGGTCAGGGGCGGGTACTGGTTGCGGTTGTCGAGCAGTGCCTCGGCCGCGGCCCGGACCACGACCTCCGGCCCTTCCTGGTCGGGAAAGCCCTGGCCGAGGTTGATCGCCCCGTGCTGCACGGCGAGCGCCGACATGACGGTGAAGACCGTCGTGCCGGTGGCGGAGAGGAGGTCGTTCTGGGACTTCAGGGGGGGCTTGAGCGGGGCGTTCATGATCGGGCGCGGGACGTTCCGGATGGGGTGGCACCGCGGCGGCGGCCCCGCCCGGGCCCGCCCATGATGGGGTCGCGGGCCCCCCGGCGCAATCACGGGTCGTCATCCTGCCCGCAGTTTGGGCAATTGCCCCCACCGGAAGCGCCGGTTTCATCCGGATCCCGAAATTCCTCCCGCGCCATCCTTGCCCGCCCGGCACGGGCCGTGCAACGTCCGCCCGCCAGCGTCCCGCGTTTCCGGGGGGCGGCCAAGACGCGGGAGGAGCGGGGTGCCGCGCACCCCGCGGGACACGGAGCCGATGAAGAAGATCGAAGCCATCATCAAGCCCTTCAAGCTGGACGAGGTGAAGGACGCCCTTCACGAGATCGGCCTCCAGGGGCTGACCGTGGTCGAGGCCAAGGGCTTCGGGCGCCAGAAGGGCCATACCGAGCTGTACCGCGGCGCGGAGTACGTCGTGGACTTCCTGCCGAAGGTGAAGATCGAGGTGATCTGCTCCGACGACCTCTGCGAGCGCGCCGTGGAGGCGATCACCGCCGCCGCGCGCACGGGCCGCATCGGCGACGGCAAGATCTTCATCACCGACGTGCAGGACGTGATCCGCATCCGCACCGGCGAGCGCGGCGAAGAGGCCGTGTGAGAGTTTCCCGCCGCGGCGCCCCGTAGAGGCGCGCGGTGGGACATGGCGGGGCTCCCCCTTGCGCGGCGAGGGGCCTAGCGACATCAACGCGTACCCAGGGGAACAGGACCCAGCGAATGGCGAACGACAAGGAAAGCGTCTCCCGCGTGATGGAGATGATCAAGGAGAACAGCGTCGAGTACGTGGACTTCCGGTTCACGGATCCGAAGGGCAAGTGGCAGCACACCGCCCAGCACGTCTCCACGATCGAGGAGGACACCTTCGCCGAGGGCATCATGTTCGACGGCTCGTCCATCGCCGGCTGGAAGGCGATCAACGAGTCCGACATGATCCTGATGCCGGACACGCTGAACGCCTGCATGGACCCGTTCAGCGCCAAGCCGCAGCTCATCGTCTTCTGCGACATCTACGACCCCTCCACCGGCCAGCGCTACAACCGCGACCCCCGCGGCACGGCGAAGAAGGCCGAGGAGTACCTGCGCGCCTCCGGCATCGGTGACACGGCCTTCTTCGGCCCCGAGGCCGAGTTCTTCGTGTTCGATGACGTGAAGTTCGGCACGGGCGGCAACTACGGCCACTACAAGCTCGAGAGCGGCGAGGGCCCGGGCGCGTCCATGAAGGACTTCCCCGAGGGCAACATGGGCCACCGCCCCGGCGTGAAGGGCGGCTACTTCCCGGTGAACCCGGTCGACAGCGAGGTTGATCTGCGCGCCGAGATGCTCTCGACGATGATGGAGATGGGCGTCCTCGGCGAGAAGCACCACCATGAGGTGGCGCAGAGCCAGCACGAGCTCGGCACAAAGTTCGGCCCGCTGATCACGCAGGCCGACCACATGCAGATCTACAAGTACGTCATCCACAACGTGGCGCATTCCTACGGGAAAACCGCGACGTTCATGCCGAAGCCGATCTATGGCGACAACGGCTCGGGCATGCACGTGCACCAGTCAATCTGGAAGGACGGCAAGCCGCTCTTCGCCGGCAACGGCTATGCGGACCTGTCCGACTACGCGCTGTGGTACATCGGCGGCATCATCAAGCACGCCAAGTCCCTCAACGCTTTCACCAACCCGCTGACCAACTCTTACAAGCGGCTGATCCCGGGCTTCGAGGCTCCCGTGCTGCTGGCCTACTCGGCCCGCAACCGCTCCGCCTCCTGCCGCATCCCCTACGCGACGAGCCCGAAGGCGAAACGCGTTGAGGTGCGCTTCCCGGATCCGGGCGCGAACCCCTACCTGGCCTTCGCCGCGATGCTGATGGCCGGCCTCGATGGCATCAAGAACAAGATCCATCCGGGCGAGGCGATGGACAAGGACCTCTACGACCTGCCGCCGGAGGAGCTGAAGGGCATCCCGACGGTCTGTGGCTCGCTGCGCGAGGCGCTGCAGTCCCTTGAGGCCGACCACGAGTACTTGCTGGCCGGCGACGTGTTCTCGAAGGACCAGATCGAGAGCTACATCGAGCTGAAGTGGCAGGACGTGTACAAGTTCGAGCACACGCCGCACCCCGTCGAGTTCGAGATGTACTACTCCGTCTGAACGGAGCGGCCGGCGTTCCCACGGGATGCCGACCTCCCCGACGGGCTTTCCGGACCGGGCCGCCGTCAGACCGACGCGGCCCGGTTTCTTTATGGGGGCGCCCTGGCGGGATATGCCCCTTCCCTCCGGGCGAGGAGGACGCGCATGAGCGAGGATGTGGCGATGGCGGGTGCGCTGGCGGAGGCGCGCGCGGCCTTCGAGGCGGACGAGCTGGTCCGGGACCTTCCCCCGGGGCGGCCCGAGCGGCGGGAGAGGATGCGGCAGATCATCCATGCCGTCGCGGCAGCTTGGGGCGTCGAGCGGATGGAGCTGACCATGGCGCTGGCCAGCAACTCGGCGCGCGACGCGGCGGGGGAGTGACCCACAGGGCCTGCCCCGCGAACGGGCGCCGCGAATACGAAAGCCGCCAGGCCCTCGGGCAGTTTCCCCGGGCGCTGGCGGCTTTATCCGGCCCTATTCGGCCGGGTCGCGGCCCTATTGGGGCCAAAACGTTAAGATAGCGTTGATGTGCATCAAGGACCGGCGAGCCAGGCCGAATCCCTTCCATCGCACGATGCAGAAGTCTGGAATCCATCCCGGCATCCTGCCGCGGTTCAGATTCCCTTCACACTGCGCTCCTAGTCTTACTTGGCCGTTCCCCTGGCACCAGCGGGGCGAGAGGGCCTCCCACGGAAGCGCCGGGCGGCGGTGCCGCGCGAGCGCGCCGGCCCGTCGGAACCGTAGGAGGAACAGGGCCTTGGTGCGCGGCCGATCAGTCGATCTCGTCGTGCGGCTCCTCGGCGCGGTGAAGGGGCGGCGGGACCCGCCCACGCGGCGGGAGCGGCTGCACGAGGACGACGCGGCCTATCTCATCGCCCCGCTCTTCGAACGGCTCTCCTCGCTCCTGGTGGCCCATGCGACGCCGCTCGCCCTCCGCGCCTTCATCGCGACCCGGACGGATGCCGGCTGGCCCCTCTTCTTTCTCGTGGCGGACCTCGCGCTGCTCCTCGTGCGGGGGCTGGTGGTCGTGGCGGTGCGGCGCAGGCGGGATCCCTCGCCCACGGCGCTGCTACGCGCGTCCCGGCCCAATTTCGCGATCGGCGTCGCTTAAGCGCTCCTCACCGGCCTGTTCTACCCGTGTGCTACGCCGCCATGGACGACGAGGCGAGCCGGCTTCTCGCTGCGACGCTCGCCATGGGCACGGTGGGCGGCATCGCTTCCCGCAACGCCGCTACGCCCCGCTTCGCCCTGGCGCAAATCTCGGTGCTGCTGCTGCCCCAGGTCGCGGGCGGGCTGTACAACGGCTCTGGCACCTGGCCCAGGCGGCACAGGTGCTCGTCTACTTCATCGCGCTCTGCTCGATTGTGCGGCGCCACCACCGCGACGTCCGGCGCATGATGGACGCGCGGCGCAAGATGGCGGCGATGGCCGCCCGCTCCGACGCGGCGCTGACGAATATGAGCCAGGGCCTCACCCTCTTCGACCCGGACGGAAGACTCCGCGTGGCCAGTGTGCGCTTCCGCGAGATGGTCGGCCTCTCGCGCGATGCCGCCCCGATCGGGATCAGCGCCCCCCTGCTCGCCCGCGAGCTGCCCGCCAGGGGCCTTCCCGATGCTGAGGCATGGGCCTTGCCGACCGGGCACCCGCACGGTCGGGCCGTGCTCGACCTTCCCGATGGGCGCTTCGTCGCCCTCTGCCAGGAGGCGCTGCCGGATGGCGGCTGGATGACGACCTATGAGGACGTGACGGGCGGCGCCGGGCCGAATCCCGCGTCCGCCACATGGCCTGGCACGACGCGCTGACGGGGCTGCCGAACCGGAGCCTGTTCCAGGAGCGGCTCGAGGGCGCGGTGGCGCGGCTGCCCGCCGGCGCCTCCTTCGCCGTCCTCTACCTCGATCTCGACCGCTGCAGCGAGGTGAATGACGGCCTAGGCCACGCCATGGGGACAAGCTGCTGGGCGCGGTGGCCGGGCGCATCCGGAACTGCCTGCGCCCCCATGACATCGTGGCCCGGCTCGGCGGGGACGAGTTCGCCGTGCTGATCGACGGCAACGCGACCGCCGCGGCCCTCTCCGACCTCGCCGAGCGCCTCGTCCGCGATGTCGGCGCCGACTACGGGTTCGAGGGGAAGGTCGTCTCGGTCGGGGTGAGCGTGGGGATCGCGCTCGCCCCCGGCACGACACGACGGCGGACCTGCTGCTCCGCCACGCGGACATGGCCCTCTACGAGGCCAAGGGCGCGGGCCGAACCACGCACCGCTTCTTCGACTGGGACATGTCCAGCCGGCTCCAGGCCCGGCGGGACATGGAGGCGGAGCTGCGCAGGGCGCTGGCCGGGGGGGAGATAGAGCTGTTCTACCAGCCGCAGCTCTCGATGGCCGGGCAGGTCACCGGCTTCGAGGCGCTCCTGCGCTGGAGGGATCTGCGCTGGAGGGATCCGCGCCGGGGCCTCGTCGCGCCCGGCGAATTCATCGCCATGGCCGAGGAGTCCGGCTTCATCCTGCCCCTGGGGGAGTGGGTGCTCCGCACCGCCTGCGCCGAGGCGGCGTCCCGGCCGGACGGGCTGCACGTGGCGGTGAACCTGTCGGCCGTCCAGTTCAGGGGAGGCGACCTGCACGCCGTGGTCACGGAGGCGGTGCGCCTCTCCGGCCTGCCCGCGGGGAGGCTGGAGTTGGGGATCACGGAGGCCGTGGCGCTGGAGGCGAGCGATCAGGTCGTCTCCACCCTGCCGCGGATCCGGGCCCTGGGCGTGCGGATCGCGCTCGACGACTTCGGCACGGGATATTCCTCCACCGTCTATCTGCGCAGGCGCCCGCTCGACAACATCAAGATCGACCGCTCCTTCGTGCGGGACCTCGCCGCATCCGAGAGCGCGGCGGCGACCGTGCGCGCGATCAGCACCCTCGGCAGGACGCTCGGCCTGACGATGAATGCCGAGGAGGGTGGAGAGCGCGGCCCAGCTGGAACGACTGCGCGGCCTCGGCTGCACGGAGGTCCAGGGCGTCCTGTTCAGCCCGCCCCGCCCGCGCGGCGAGGTCCTGGCAATGCTGCGCGAGTTGTCCGGCGCAGCGGCCGCCTGAGCCGACCCTGGCTGCGCCGCGCCCGATCCCGGCACTGCGTGGGGCCGCGTTGCGCCGGGGCAGGGAGGATCACGGGCCGGAGGCCAGGCGGGGCACGAGGCCGGCGGAGCTGCGGGCCTCGCCCGTACTGCGCCACCAAGCCGCCAGCCGTTCCGCGTCGCTCGGATGGGCATCGAGGACGCCGGCCGTGGCGCCGGCGCCGGGGGGCGCCAGCCTGACCCAGATGCGGGCGGCGCGGTCGGGGTCGTATCCCGCCCGGGCGATGAGATAGACTGCTAGGTAGTCGGCCTCCCTCTCCTCCTCCTTCGAATAGGCCAGCATCGCGGCGCCGGCGCCCAGCTCGGCCGCCCCTTGCCCGATGGCCCAGCCCGCCAGCCCGCCGAAGGGGACGATAGCCTCGATCAGGGCTCCGGCCGCGATGCCCGCGGCGGAGCCGCGGGCGAGGCCGCGGCCGAGATGGCCGGCGAGGTGGTGGCCGAACTCGTGGGCGAGGACGGCCGCGACCTCCTCCTCCGTGTCGAGCACGCGGAGCATGCCGGCGCTGATCGTCACCCGCCCGCGGCCGGAGGCCTTGGCGCTCAGCCGCCCGGTGCCGCCGGCGCTCCCGTCCAGCACGACCCCGAAGCCGCAGGCCGCGCCGAGATAGGCGGCGCAGAGGGGCTCGGCGGCGGAGGTGACGCGCGCGGTGGCCCGGGACAGCAGCGCCGCGTCCTCGCTGGCCGGGCGGGTGCTGGGGGCCAGGGGCCGCGCCTGCGCAATGAGGGCGGCGGCGGCCCCCACCTCCTCCGCCGAGGGGGTGGGAAGGGCGTGGCGGGCGCCGCAACCGGCGAGGGCGAGCAGGAGGATTGCCGTGGCCAGGGCGCCCCGGCGGGAGGGCCCGGTGGAGCGGCGGGGGCCCCTTCCCCGCCCCCTTCCCGGTGGGGCCGCGACGGCCCCGACCGTGCCGATGTTGGTCACCCCGTCCTCCCCTTCATCGCGAGCGCCGCGGAGGCGGTGCCCGACCCAGGAAC
Source organism: Roseomonas sp. GCM10028921 (assembly GCA_042666135.1). Classification (GTDB taxonomy): domain Bacteria; phylum Pseudomonadota; class Alphaproteobacteria; order Acetobacterales; family Acetobacteraceae; genus Roseomonas. The sequence continues at coordinate 341,721 of JBHTFH010000001.1, forward strand.
GCCGCACCGGGCTCTCTCGCGGCAGAGAAGGTGGCGCGGAGGGCTAACGGCCCGAATAGCTCGGGCGGCGCTTCTCCAGGAAGGCGCGCATGCCCTCCTTCTGGTCGGCGGTGTCGAAGAGCAGCATGAAGGCCTTCCGCTCGAGCGAGAGGGCCACCTCCAGGGGCAGATCCGCGCCGAGCCCGACGACCTCCTTGATCGCGCGCACCGCCAGCGGCGGCATGGCCGCGACCGTCCGAGCGAGCTCCCGCGACCGGTCGAGCGCCGTCCCGTCCGGCACCACCTCGGAGAGCATGCCGAGGGCCAGCGCCTCTCGCGCGCCCACTGCCTCGCCGATCAGGATGAGCCTCATCGCGCGGTAGCGGCCCATCAGCCGCACGAGCCGCTGCGTGCCGCCCGCGCCGGGCATGATGCCCACGCGAGTCTCGGGCTGGCCGAGCTTCGCCCCCTCGCCCGCGACGATGAGGTCGCAGCAGAGCGCCAGCTCGCATCCGCCGCCGAGCGCGTAGCCCTCGACTGCCGCGACGACGACCTTGGGGCAGCCCCGGAGCACTGTGAACACCCGGTCCGTCGCGAGCGCCGCGTGGTCCGCCGGCCTCATCCTCTCCATCTCGGAGATGTCCGTGCCGGCGACGAAGGTACCGCCCGCGCCGGTCAGGACGATGACCCGCACGGCCTCGTCGGCGGCAAGGGCCTCGACGGCGCCGGCGATGCCCTCCTTCACCTGGAGGTTGAGGGCATTGCGGCGCTCCGGGCGGTTGATCGTGATGACGCCCAAGCCGTCGGCCACCTCATGCGAGATCACGCCACGCCCCTCGTCGCCGCTCATCCTCGCCCTCCCTTGTCTCGGAGCTCCGCGAGGAAGCCCTCCACTGCCGCGTTGAAGGCGCCGGGCGCTTCCAGGCAGGGAATGTGGCCGGCGCCGGGGATCTCGACGAAGCGCGCGTCCGGGATCGCCCCGGCCATGCCGCGCATCGTCCCCGGCATGGCGCCGTCCATCTCCCCGGCGACCAGCAGCACGGGCTGGCGCAGGCCCGGAAGCTCGGCGCGGAGGTCGTAGGATTGCAGGGCGCGGGCGCAGGCGACGAAGCCGGCCTCGGGCGTCGTCGCGATCATCTCCCGCACGCGCGGGATGGCCGGGTTCCCCGCCTCGGACGCCGCGGGGGAGAACCAACGTTTCACCGTGGCGTCGGCGAAAGCCTCCATGCCCCTCGCACGGGCGAGGTCGATCCGCTCCTGCCAGGCCTCGGCGCCGCCCGGTGCGGTTCCTGCCTGCCCGTCCGAGGCGATGACGGCGGAGACCAGATCGGGGCGGCGCGCGGCGAGGAGGAGCGCGGTGGCGGCGCCCATGGAGACGCCGGCGAAGACCGCGTCGCGGATGCCGAGATGCGCCATCAGCGCCGCCGCGTCCTCGGCCAACCCCTCGAGCGTCGCCGGCTCCGGCGGCACCTCCGTCCCGCCATGGCCGCGCTGGTCGTAGCGCAGGATGCGATAGCGGTCCGCGAGGGCCGCCACCTGCTCGTCCCAGACGGAGAGGTTCGTGACCAGCGAATTGCTGAACACCATCCAGGCCGCGCCCTCGGGCCCGTCCAGGCGGAGGTGAAAGAGAAGGCCGTTCAAGCGCACGACCTGCGTCCCGTTGGTCAACCCGCTTCTCCCGCTCATTCCAGCGTCATGCCCGTCTCGCGCACGAAGGCGGCGAAACGGGTTGTCTCCTCGGCCATGTAGCGGGCGAAATCCTCCGGCGAGGAGGGCGCGGGCTCCAGCCCGTTCCCCTCGCACCAGCGCCGCATGCCCTCGTCCGCCAGCACCGTCCGCACGTCCCGGTTCATGCGGTCCCGGATCTCCGTCGGGAGCCCGGACGGCGCCAGCAGACCGAGCCAGGTGAGGAAGGCGTAGCCGGGCAGCCCGGCCTCGGCGAGGGTGGGCAGGTCGGGCAGCAGCGCCGCGCGGCCGCGCCCTGTCACGGCCAGGGCGCGCACGGCGTTGGCGCGGATGTTCGGCGCGGCCGTGATCAGCGTGTCGAACATGCCCTGGATCTTGCCGCCCAGCAGGTCGGTGTTGGACTGCGCCGCGCCGCGATAGGGCACGTGCAGGATGTCCACCCCCGCCATCGCCTTGTACATCTCGAGCGCGCGGTGGGAGGCGCCGCCATTGCCGGACGAGCCGAAGGCGAGCCTGCCGGGATTCGCCCTCGCATAGGCCGTCAGCTCCGCGAGGTTCCGCGCCGGGACCGAGGGATGGACGGTGAGGGCGAGCGGCGATTCGATCAGCAGCGAGACGGGCGTGAAATCCGCCACGGGATCGTAGTCGAGCTTCCTGTAGAGGCTGACATTCATCGCATGGGTGCCGGCGAAGCCGATGTAGAGCGTGTTGCCGTCCGGCGCCGCGCGCGCGGCGAGCGTGGCCGCGATGTTCCCGCTCGCGCCGGGACGGTTGTCCACCACCACGGGCCGTTCCCACAAGGCGCCCAGCCCATCGGCCACCCGGCGGGCCACGAGGTCGGTGATGCCGCCGGGCGGATAGGGGACGATCAGGCGGATGCTGCGGCCCGGGAACTCGGCGCGGGCCGGGAGGGCGGGAAGCGCCAGCCCTGCGCCCAGCAGGGCCCGGCGGCGGATCATGCCAGCCCCCGCGCGAAGGCGATCAGCGCTTCCGCCACTGCCGCCGGCTGCTCCGGCACCAGCGCGTGCCCGGCGCGCTCCACCACCACCCGCGTCACACGCGGGCCGAGGCTCGCCCGCAGTTCCTCCAGCGAGGGCGGCGCCGCGATCGCGTCCTCCGCGGCCGCGACATAGAGCAGCGGGTGCCGCTCCGCCGCCCGCAGCCAGGCCTTATCCGTGGTGGCCGCCGCCGCGGCGCGCTGGGCCATCGAGACCTCCGGGTGCCAGCCCGGCAACCAGACGCTCGCATCGTTCCCGGGCGCGAAGTAGGCGCGGCGCAGATGCGACAGGCGCTCCTCGTCGGAGAGGGTGAGGGTGAAGCTTGCGGTGATGGAGCTGCGGATCCCGGGGTCCACCTCGGTGCCCGTCACGGCCGCGAGGAGCGCCACGGCGCGGACCAGTTCCGGCCGGTCATGCGCCAGGACGCGCGCCACCCAGTTCCCCGCCGCATGGCCCGCGACGATCGCGGGCCCGCCGCCCTCCGCCTCGATCGCCGCCGCCACGTCCGCCGCCATGTCGTGCAGCGTGGCGCCGGCCGGCAGCGGGCTAGACCCGCCGATGCCGCGCGGCTCCGGGCGCAGCACGCGCAGGCCCGCACCGGCCAGGCGGGACGCGAGGTCGTCAAAGTCCTCCTGTCCACGCCCGAGGGAGGGCAGCAGCACGAGCAGCGGTCCCTGCCCTTCGGCCAGCACCTCGATAGCGCTGCTTCCCCGCTCCAGACGCTTCCGATCCACCGCCGCCGCCTCCCTCTCGAGAGATGCGAGGATCGCCGGCATCATCAACGCCATTCGCCGCCTCACGACATTCCCCCGCCTCTCCCTTCTCCCCCGGACGATGCCAGCGGGCAGCGGCGCTGTCAAAAGGTCAGCCTATTGACTTAAAGGATTGCGGTGGACAACCTGCCACGGAAACGGCCCGGCATGCACAGGGCCGATCATCATCGAGGAACGTCGGAGGTAACCCGCCCCATGTCGATCCCCATCACGCGCCGCGCGGCGCTGTCCCTACTGGCGGGGGCCGCCACGGGCCTCTCCGCGGCCCCGCTCGCCGCGCAGACGGCCCGCCCTGGCCGCGCCATCGTCGGCTTCCCGCCCGGCGGCACGGCGGACAGCGTGACGCGCCTCTATGTCGAGCGCCTGCGCGCGGGGGGTGCGGCGCAGATGGTGGTAGACAACCGCCCCGGCGCCGGCGGGCGCCTCGCGCTGGAGAACCTCAAGCCGCTCGCGCCGGACGGTTCCACCTTCGTGATCACGCCGTCCTCCATGCTGACGATCTACCCGCATCTCTACACGAGGACCCTTCGCTACGATCCGCTGAAGGACTTCACGCCGGTCTCACCGGTCTGCATCTTTCCTTTCGGCCTCGCGGTTTCGGCCAGGCACCCTGCGAAAACGCTGGCCGAATTCGTCGCCTGGGGGAAGACGCGGCCGGCTGTGGAGTGGGCGGCGCCCGTTCCCGGTTCCGCGCCGCACTTCATCGGCACGGAGTTGGCGCGCATGGCCGGCGTTCCGATGAACCACATCCCCTATCGCGGCTCCGCCCCGGCGGCCGCCGATCTTCTGGCGGGCACCTTGCAGGCGGTGATCCTGCCATTGGGCGAGCTCACCGCCTTCCACCGCGCGGGCGAGATGCGCCTGCTGGCCGTTTCTTCCGTCCAGCGCCTGCCGCGGCTGGAAGAGGTGCCGACCTTCGTGGAATCCGGTTTCCCCGACCTTGTCCATGAGGAGTGGTACGGTGCCTTTCTGCCGGCCGGGGCCTCCCCAGCCACGGTCTCGGCCCTGCACGAGGCGATCACCGCCGCGGCGGCCACCCCCGAGATCCGCGAGGCGCTGACGCGGATCGACATCGCGCCCTATGTCATGGACCCCGCCGCCTTCGCCGACCGCATCGCGCGCGAGACCGCGACATGGGGCCCGATCGTCGCCGCCTCCGGCTTCAGGCCGGACGAGTGAGGCCGGAGACGGCCGCCAAGCCACCAAAATCCGATCGAGGCCGCCCGTGGACACCAACTTCCCCCCGCCCTCCTTCCCCGACCGCTTCGAGCCCTTCGCCCCGGGGATAGAGCCGGCGGTGCCGATCGAGGGCTATCCCAACACCTGGACGCACACCCCGGCCCAGCCCCTGATCCGCCGCCCGGTCACGCGCACCGAGGCGACGGGCCCGCTGGAGCTTTGGCGCAAGCTACCCTGCGACGAGAGCAACCTGGCCGTGCTCGGCCCCGGCCGCATCGCGCAGGGCCAGCTCATGCACATGTCCGGCCGCATCCTCGACGAGGACGGGCGGCCGGTGCGCGGGGCGGTGGTGGAGTTGTGGCAGGCGAACGCGGCGGGCCGCTACTACCACCCGATCGACCAGCGCGATGCGCCACTGGACCCGAACTTCGTCGGCAACGGGCGCGTGCGCACGGATGAGGAAGGCCGCTACGCCTTCTTCACCATCAAGCCCGGCGCCTATCCCGTGCCGGTGAAGGACACGTGGTGGCGGCCGCCGCACGTGCACTTCTCCATCCTCGGCCCCTCCTCCCTCTCGCGACTCGTGACGCAGATGTACTTCCCGGGCGACCCGATGAACGAGTGGGACCGCATCCTGAACTCCATCCCCGATCCCGCCGCGCGCACGCGCCTGATCGCGCGCCAGACGCACCCGGCGGAGGTGGGCGACGGCTGGCTCGGCTTCACCCATGACATCGTGCTGCGCGGCCGCCACGCCACGCCGGAGGCCTGAGCCGATGAGCCATCTCGCGCCGACGTCGCAGCACACGATCGGCCCCTTCTTCCCCCGCACCTTCTTCACCGAGGGCGACAACGACCTCACGCGCTTCCATGCCGGGGCGCAGCCGACGACGCGCGGCGAGACGGTCCTCCTCCGCGGCCGCGTGACGAAGGAGGGCGGCTTTCCCTGCCTCAACATGATCCTGGAGGCCTGGCAGGCCGATGCGGAGGGACGCTTTAACCACCCGGCGGACCCCGCGCAGCACCTGGCCGATCCCGCCTTCCTCGGCTGGGGGCGCGCCTGGACGGATGCGGAGGGAAGTTACGAGTTCCGCACCCTCCTCCCCGGCGGCTACGACGACCCCGCCGGCCGCCGCGCGCCGCATGTCAACCTCACCGTGATGGGCGCGGGGCTGATGCGGCGCGCGATGACCACGGTGTTCTTCCCCGACTTTGCCGGGGAGAACGCGGCCGATCCGATGCTCAACCTCGTACCGGAGCCGCGCCGCGGGAAGATCGTCGCCGTGCCGGAAGGCGAGGCGGAGGGGCTGCGCGTCTTCCGCTTCGACATCCATCTCCGCGGCAATGTGGAGGAGGAGACGCCCTTCTTCGAGGACTAGGAGGGGGCGCGAGGGGAGCGCGGTGCCGATCACCTACGACATGATGAAGCGCGCCACGGCGCAGCTCTACGAGTGGTCCCTCCGCAAGGTGCCGGACGACACGCTCGACGCCCTGCGCCGCGCGCGGGAGGTGGAGACCAACGAGGTCGCGCGGCGGACGCTCGGCATCCTGCTGCGCAGCGCTGAGATGGCGGAGACGCAGGACCGCCTCATCTGCTCCGATTCCGGGGTGCCGAACTACGTCATCGGCATCGGCACGGGCGTGCCGCTGGAGGGCGACATCAAGCGCGCCGTCTCCGATGGCTTCGACGAGCTGGTGGCCACGACGAACCCGCCCCTGCTGAAGCACGTAACCAACCCCCTGACGAACGAGCGCAGCTACCGCGGCAAGGAAATGCCGCTCGTCACCTGGGACCTGATCGACGGCGCGGACTACGTCGACATCACCTGCCAGCCCAAGGCGCTCGGCTCCGGCCGCTGGGCAGCGATGGAGATCTTCACCTTTCCCACGCTGGAGCAGATCGAGCGCTACGTGATGGAGTGCGTGCTGAAGGCGGGATCGCAGCACTGCCCGCCCGTGAATATCGGCGTCGGCATCGGCGGCACCTTCGACTACTGCGCGAAGCTCGCGGCCCGCGCGACGCTGCGCCAGTACGGCACGAGGAACCCCGAGCCGATCCTCGCGGCGATGGAGGAGCGGCTGCTGCGCGCCGTCAACGCCACCGGCTTCGGCCCGATGGGAACGGGGGGCGACACCACCGCGCTCGGCGTGCATGTGGAATACGCGGCCGGGCACGGCTTCACCCCCGTGGCGGTCGCCTTCAACTGCTGGATCAACCGCCGCACCCGCGCCCGCCTCTACGGCGACGGGCGGCTGGAGCGGATCGAGTAGGAGGCGGCGATGGAGGAAGAAATCCAGCGGCTGCAGATGCCGCTCTCGAAGGGGGACGCGCTGTCGCTCCGCGCCGGCGACATGGTGCTGCTGGACGGCGAGATCACCATCACCGCCGGCCTGCCCACCCATCACCGCATCGTGGAGGTCGCCGAGGGCAGGCGCGAGGCGCCGCGGAATTTGGATGGCGGCAGCCTCTTCCACCTCGGCTCCTACTCGCGCGAGACGGAGGATGGCGGCTTTGAGGTTCTCTACATGAACCCGACCACCAGTACGCGCTTCAACCTGCTGATGCCCGGGCTGATCCGCCATTTCGGCCTGCGCGCCGTGGGCGGTAAGGGTGGGCTGGACGCGGCCTGCGTGGCGGCGCTGCGGGAGGTCGGCGGGGTCTATCTCTCCTTCGTCGGCGGCGGCGCGCCGCTGCTCTCGGACGCGATCCGCGCCGTCGTTTCGGTGGACTGGAACGACCTCGTCTCGCACTACCGCCTCGTGACGCTGCGCGTGGAGGGACTCGGCCCGCTCACCGTCGGCATCGACGCGCATGGCAACAGCCTCTACGGCAGCCTGAGCGAGACCGCCGCGGCGCGGATGCCGGAGATCATGGCCGAGCTCGCCCGCGCGCGCGCCGAGGCCGAGGAAAGCGCATGAACCTCGAGACCATCATCGCCCTCGCCACCCTCCCCCAGGACCTGCGCGAGGCGCTGGCGGCGGACTACACCCTTGTCGGGCGCGACGATCCCGCGGTAGCGGGTGCGCGGATCGCGGTGACCACGGGCATGGTTGGGGCGGACGCGGCCGCCATGGATGCGCTGCCTGGGCTCCGGCTGATCACCTCCATGGGGGTGGGGCTCGACCGCATCGACCTCGCGGCGGCCAAGGCCCGCGGCATCGCCGTGAGCCACACGCCTGACGAGCTGACCGAGGACGTGGCGGACTTCGCCATCGGCCTCCTCTACGCTTGCGCCCGCCGCGTGGCGGAGGCGGACCGCTTCGTCCGCGCCGGCCGCTGGCTGCATGGGCGGATGAGCCCGGGCACCAGCCTGCACCGCAAGCGGGCGGGCATCGTCGGACTCGGCCGCATCGGCGCCGCCATTGCCCGCCGCGCCGAGGCCATCGGCATGGAGGTGGCCTGGACCGGCCCGCGCCCGAAGCCGGAGGCGCCCTGGCCCTTCATGCCCGACCCCCTCGCCCTGGCGGAATGGGCGGACGCGCTGATCCTCGCCACCCCCGGCGGGCCGGGGACGCGGCACCTCGTGGACGCGGCGGTGCTGGAGGCGCTTGGCCCCCACGGTTTCCTGGTCAACATCGCCCGCGGCTCCGTGGTGGACGAGGGGGCGCTGCTGGCGGCGCTGGAAGGGGGCCGGACCGCCGGCGCGGGGCTGGATGTCTTCGCCAGCGAGCCCGGGCTGGACCCGCGCTTCCTCGCCCTGGAGAACGTGGCGCTGGCGCCCCACTACGCCTCCCTGACGCATGAGACGCGCGCCGCGATCATCGGGCGCATGCTGCGCGACATCGCCGCCTTCCGGGCCGGGGAGCCCTTCTTCGATGCTGTGGCCTGAACCCCGGCGGGGCTCGCCCGCCCGCCCCGGCGCGTGCGAGAAGGCGCCATGAACGCCCCTCCCGGCAAGCTCGACTTCAGCCGCAGCGCCGTACCGCGCTACATCCAGCTCGCCACGCTCTTCCGGCGCCGGATCGAGCAGGGCGTCTGGAAGCTGGGCCAGAGGATCCCGACCGTGGACGAGCTGGCGGCGGACTGCAGCGTCGCGCGCGCCACCATCCGCCAAGCGCTGGACGACCTGGAGGCGGAGGGGCTGATCGAGCGCTTTCGCGCCAAGGGCACCTTCGTCCGCAAGACCCCCGCCAACCGGCTGTGGTGCGACGTGGAGGCCGACTGGAACGGCCTCCTGCGCTCCCGGGAGGGCGCTGAGATCGAGATCCTGGGCGATGCCGACGGGATGCCCGGCGCCGCCATCCCCGACAGCATCGGGACGCCTGCGCCCTTCTACCGCCATGTCCGCCGCCGCCACTGGCGCGACGGGCAGCCCTTCCTGCTCGCCGACCTGTATCTCGATGCGCGCCTCTCTTCCCTCATCAGCGCCGAGGACCTGTCCACCAAGACCGCGCTGCGCCTCGTCTCCGGCCTGAAGGGCGTGCAGGTGGTGGATGCGCGGCAGACGCTCACGATCGGCGTGGCAGATGTGGAGACGGCCGACGCGCTGCAGCTGCCGCTGAACGCGCCCGTGGCCTTCGTGCACCGCGCGGCCGTGGATGCCGGGGGCACGCTGGTCCTCGTGGCCGACGGTATCTATCGCGGAGACGTCGTGCGGATCGACATCAAGCTGAAATAGCCCGGCGGGGCTGGACGCGGAGCGCCGCGCGGCCCATAAAGGCCATATACCTAGTTCAAAGAATTTTAGGGGAGACGCCATGCTCATCCCGGCCTCAGGGCGGCCCGCCGCATGAAGCTGCACTGGTCCCCGCGCTCGCCCTTCGTGCGCAAGGTGATGATCGCCGCCCATGAGCTGGGCCTCGCGGACCGCATCGAGACGGTGCGCACCGTGGTCCGCATGGGCAAGCCGAACGAGGCGCTGCTACCCGACAACCCGCTGAGCAAGATCCCGACGCTCGTCCTGGATGACGGCCGCGCGCTGTTCGACAGTCTCACCATCATCGAGTACCTGGACCACATCGCGGGCGGGGGCCTCTTCCCCGCCGCGCCCGCCCGCTTCAAGGCCCTGACGCGCCACGCCCTCGGCAACGGCTTCCTCGACCTGCTCATCCTCTTCCGCAACGAGCGCGACAAGCCCGCGGAGCGGCGGACGGCGGAATGGCTTGACAGCTTCGCCGGGAAGACGCGCGCGACGCTGGACCGGCTGGAGCAGGAGGCGCCTGCCATGGCCGCCCTGCCCTTCGACATCGGGCACATCGCGATCGGCTGCGCCCTCTCCTATCTCGACTTCCGCTTCGCCGACCTGGCCTGGCGCGAGGGGCGTCCGGCGCTGGCGGCCTGGCACGCGGAATTCTGCGCGCGTCCCTCCACCCGCGCGACGGAGGCGGTAGATGACTGAACCGCGCCAGGGCCCGCTCTCCCACATCCGCGTGCTCGATCTCAGCCGCATCATGGCCGCGCCCTGGGCCACGCAGATCCTGGCGGATCTCGGCGCGGACGTTATCAAGGTGGAGCGCCCCGGCGCCGGCGACGACACGCGCGGCTGGGGCCCGCCCTTCCTGAAGGACCGCGACGGGGTCCCGACGAAGGATGCCGGCTACTTCCTGGCCGTGAACCGCGGAAAGCGCAGCGTGACCGTGGACATGGCCAGCCCCGAGGGCCAGGAGATCATCCGCCGCCTCGCCGAGGGCGCGGACATCGTGCTGGAGAACTTCAAGGCCGGCGCGCTGGCGCGCTACGGGCTGGACGCCGCCTCGCTCCGCGCCGTGTACCCGCGCCTGATCTACTGCTCGGTCACCGGCTTCGGGCAGGACGGGCCGCGCGCCGATCAGGCGGCCTATGACTTCGCCATTCAGGCCATGGGCGGCCTCATGTCCATCACCGGCGAGCGCGACGACGCGCCGGGCGGCGGCCCGCAGAAGGTGGGCGTGCCGATCGTTGATCTCATGACGGGCATGTACGCGGCTGTGGCGATCCTCGCCGCCCTCGCGCGCCGCGGCGAGACCGGTGTGGGCGAGACGATCGACCTCGCCATGCTGGACGTGCAGGCGGCCTTCTTGGCGAACCAGGCGACAAACTGGCTGCTCTCCGGCCGCCCGCCGAAGCGCGGCGGCAACCGCCACCCGAACATCCAGCCGCAGGACGTCTTCGCCTGCGCGAACGGCGACTTTGTCCTCGCGGTCGGCAATGACAGCCAGTTCCGCAAGCTCTGCGCGGCGACCGGCTGCGTGGCCTGGGCGGATGACGAGCGCTTCGCCACCAACGCCGCCCGCGTGCGCAACAACGCCGAGCTGACGCCGCTACTGGCCGGGCGGTTCCGGACCTTCGAGCGCGCTGCGCTGATGCGCGCGCTGGACGAGGCCGGGGTGCCCTGCGCGCCGATCAACACGGTCCCCCAGGTCTTCGAGGACCCGCAGATCCGCCACCGGGAGATGCTACGCGACCTGCCCCACCCCGTCGCGGGCACGGTGCCGCAGGTGGTGAGCCCGCTGCGCTTCGCCGAGAACCCGCTCCGCTTCGACCGCGCGCCGCCCACCCTCGGGCAGCACACGGCGGAGGTGCTGGCGGAGCTGGGACTGGATGAGAGAGCCGTCGCAGGCCTTTCCGCGCGCGGCGTGGTCTGAGGAGGCGCCGCATGGCCCGCATCCCCCTCCCCTCCCCCGCGGAGATGTCGCCCGAGCAGCGCCGCGTGCACGACGCCGTCGTCTCCGGCCCGCGGGGGCAGGTGATCGGCCCGCTGCGCGCGGTGATCCACAGCCCCGACCTCGCCGCGCGCTGGTCCGCCCTGGGCGAGTTCCTGCGCTACGGCACCTGCCTGCCCAGGCGGCTGAACGAGCTGGCCATCGTCGTCACCGGCCGCCGCTGGTCCAGCCAGGTGGAGTGGTGGGTCCATGCCCGCGTGGCCGCCGAGTCCGGCATCCCCCAGGCCGCGATCGACGCCATCCACCACGGCGAGGCCCCGGCCTTCGACGAGCCGGAGGACGCGCTGGTCTACGAGTTCGCGCGCGAGTTGCAGCTCTCGGGCCAGGTGCCGCGCCCCATCTACGACGCCGTGCGGGAACGATGGGGCGAGCGCGGCGTCGTCGAGCTCACCGCCGTGATCGGCTACTACACCATGGTCTCCATGACGCTGAACGCGCATGAGATCCCGCTGCCCGCCGGCGTCGCCCCCGTGCTCGCCGCACCGGAATCCGGCCTGGCGCCGCTCGCGCCCGCCCGCGCCATCGCCCGCGCCGCGGAATAAGGAGGGCCCGCCATGATCCCCGGTCTCGAAGGGCTCGAGCGCTTCCGCGTGGAACTCGCGGAGCACGTCGCCACCGTCACCATCACCGCGCCGCCGGTGAACGCGCAGGACCACCGCTTCCGTGAGGAGATCGTGCGCGTCTTCGACGTGATCCACGACACGGATGAGGTGCGCGCCGTGGTGCTGACCGGCGAAGGCCGCGCCTTCTCCGCCGGCGCCGACCTGCGCGAGCGCCCGAACCTCGCCGGGGAGCCGGGCGGCTATCCCCGCCACAACCGCCTCGTCCGCGCCTCCTTCGACGCCGTGATGGAGTGCGGCAAGCCGGTCGTCGCCGCGGTGAACGGCGCGGCCATCGGCGCGGGCTGCGTGCTCGCGCTCTGCTGCGACATCCTGGTGGTGGCGGAGGAGGCCTTCCTCTCCATGACTGAGGTGGATGTCGGCCTCGCCGGCGGCGTGCGCCACGTGCTGCGCCACTTCGGCCAGTCCGACGCGCGGCTGATGATCTACACCGCCCGCCGCATGACGGGTCCGGAGCTGCTGCGGATGAACGCCGCTTCCCTCTGCGTGCCGCGCGACCGGCTGGTCGACGAGGCGACGGCGATCGCGCGCGAGATCGCCGCCAAGGCGCCGCTCGCGGTCCAGGCCGCGAAGCGCTCCTTCGGGCTGACGGAGGAGATGCCGCTCCGCGACGGCTACCGCTACGAGCAGAGCCAGACCGTCGCCCTCGCCCGCACCGGGGACACGCGCGAGGCGCAGCGCGCCTTCGCCGAGAAGCGCAGGCCGGTCTTCCAGGGGCGTTGAGCCCGGCAAGCCCCTTTCCCCAGAACCGCCCGCCAAGCGGCCCCCTACGGGCCGGAGAGGAGATCGCGGTGCACACGACACGCCGGAACCTGTCCTTGCTCGCCGCGGCGGGCCTCCTGCCCTCTCTCCCGGCCCCCGCGCAGCCGCGCTTCCCCGACCAGCCCGTGCGGATGATCGTCCCCTTCGCCGCAGGCGGGCCGGCCGACCTTGTCGCGCGGCTCCTCGGCGCGGCGATGGGCACGAGGCTGCGCCAGCCGGTGGTGGTGGAAAGCCGCTCGGGCGCGGGCGGCATGGTGGGCGTGGAGGCGGCCGCAAGGAGCCGCCCGGACGGCCTCACCACCGTCCTCGCCTCCACCGGCGCGATGGTGGTGCTGCCGCAGCTGGTGCCGCGCATGGCCTATGACCCCGCGAAGGACCTGGAGCCGGTCATCCACGTCATCTCCGTCCCGCAGGTTCTCGTCGTCAGCCCGAGGCTCGGGGTGAGGTCGGTCGCGGAGCTTGTGGCGCTGGCCCGGCGGCGGCCGGGCAGCCTCAGCTACGGCTCGGCCGGCAATGGCAGCTCCCTACACCTGGCCGGGGAGCTGTTCCGGCTCCGCACGGGCATCGACATCGTCCATGTCCCCTATCGCGGCGCGGCCCCGGCCGTGACCGACCTCCTGGGCGGCACGATCGACATGCTGCTGGCGGATGTTCCCGTGGTGATCCCGCATATCCGGAGCGGCTCACTGCCCGCGCTGGCCGTCACGGCGGAGGAGCGGCTCGGCGCCCTGCCCGACCTGCCCACCATGGAGCAGGCCGGCGCGCGGGGCGTGATCTCGAACACCTGGTACGCGCTCTTCGTCCCCGCCGGCACGCCGGCCGACCGGATCGCGACCCTGCACGAGGCCGCCGCGGCCGCGCTGGCGGACCAGGAGGTGCGCCGCAGCCTCGCGGAGGGGGGCGGGACAGTGCATGGCGGCACGCCCGGGGAGCTGGCCGCCCTGCTGCGCTCCGAGAGCGCGAAATGGGGCGAGGTCATCCGCGTCGCGAATATCCGGATCGAGTAGGCCCCGCGCCGCCCGGGGGGAGGCACGGCGTGCCGTTCCCTCCGCGCCCCTCTCCCTCTCACCCCGCCGCGCTACTCCACGAACGTCGTGTTCATGGGGCTCGGCAGCCAGCCATACCCCTCGCCCTCTCGCACGACATGGCCCAGGCCCGGCCAGGGGAAGTGGTAGGAGAGGACGGCGTAGCGATCCGTCGCGATGCGGTCGAGCAGGCGGGTCCGCGTCGCGGCCGAGAGCTTCGGGTCCGTGTCGAAGGAGAATTCCAGCCCGGGCCGCCGCAGCAGTAGCACCTGATGATGCGCGAGGTCGCCGGTGTACATCAGGACCTTGTCGCCGGAGGCGATAATGTAGCAGTGATGGCCGACCGTGTGGCCAGGGCTCGCGACCGCCGTCACGCCGGGGATGACCTCCTGCCCGTCGCGCACCATCACCATCCGGTCGCGATAGGCCGCCAGGTTCTTCCGCGCGCCGTCGATGAAGGCCGTCATGAACTCCGGGCCGCGCTTGTTGGCATCATCCGTCCAGTAGCGCAGGTCGGCTTCCGAGATCGCGACCTGGGCGTTGGGGAAGTTGCGGTTCCCCTTCGCGTCCACGAGCGCCCAGATGTGGTCGCAATGGGCGTGGGTTGCGATCACCATGTCGATCTGCGCGGGGTCGATGCCGGCGGCGCGCATGTTCCTCAGCAGGTAGCCGGTGGTTGGGCCGAACATGCGGCTCGCCTCGCCCATGCTGTCGCCCATCCCCGTGTCGAACAGGACGAGCTGGCGGCCGGTGTTCAGAACCATCGCGTTCTGCGCCAGCGTCGCCGCGCCCGGCGGCAGGAAGGAGCCGGTGAGCATCCGCCGGATCTCCCCGGCCTCCACGCCGAGGAAGGCCTGGGTCGGGTCGCCGAGCGGCAGCGCGCCGTCGGAGATCACCGTTGCCTCGAACTCGCCGATCCGGAAGCGGTGCCAGGCCGGCGGCAGGTCGTTGCGAAAGGGTGCCGCGGCCCTCGCCGCGGGGGCCGCCAAGCCGGCGATCACTGATCCTGCCGTGGCGCCCATCAGCGCGCGCCTCGAAAGCCCGTTCATGCTTGTTCCCTCCATCGGATAGTCTCCCGGCCCTGTCCGATCCCGGGAGTCGCAGGCTCGGGCCCCATGCCGCTGCTACATCGTGATGACGTGGCGGACGACCTCGCCCCGGTCGAGCCGGTCGAAGGCTTCGTTGATCTCCTCCAGCGGCCCGGTGGAGGACAGCAGCCTCTCCACGGGCAGGTGCCCCGCCCGGTAGAGGGCGATGAAGCGCGGGATGTCCCGGCTCGGCACGCAGCTTCCCATGTAGCTGCCGCGCACCACCCGCTCCTCCGCCACGACGGGGACGGCGGGTAGGCGGAACTCGCTGCCCGGGCGGGAGAGCCCAGCCGTTGCCGTGGTGCCGCCGCGGCGGGTGATGCGGAAGGCGAGATCGAAAGCGGGGACAGCGCCCGCCATCTCCAGCGCGTGGTCCACGCCGCCGCCCGTCGCCGCGCGCACGGCCTCCGCGACATCGTGGTCGCTGGCTAGGAAGGTGTCGGTGGCGCCGAGCGTCCTCGCCAGCTCGAGCTTGGCGGGCGACAGGTCTATCCCAATCACGCGCCCCGCCCCGCTGGCCACCGCGCCGAGCAGCGCGGAGAGGCCGACGCCGCCGAGGCCGACCACCGCAACGCTCTGCCCCGGCCTGACGCGGCAGGTGTTCATCACTGCGCCCACCCCGGTCATCACGCCACAGCCGAACAGCGCGGCGATGGGGAGCGGCAGCTCGCGGTCGATCCGGACGATTGAGCGGCGGTGGATGACGGCGTATTCGGAGAAGGCGGAGACGCCGCTGTGATGGTTGATCTCCACCCCCTCGCAGAGGATCCGCCGGCCGCCGCCCATCAGCGTGCCGGCGACATTGGCCGCGTTGCCCGGCTCGCAGAGCTGGGCGCGGCCGTCGGCGCATTCCGGGCACTGGCCGCAGACGGGCACGAAGGACATCACCACGTGGTCACCGGGCGAGAGGTCGGTTACCCCCGGCCCCAGCTCCTCCACGACCCCCGCCGCCTCGTGGCCGAGCGCCAGCGGCAGCGGACGCGGGCGGTCGCCGTTGATGCCGGAGAGGTCGGAGTGGCAGAGCCCGGCGGCCGCGATGCGGACGAGAACCTCGTCCCGCCCGGGCGGGCCCAGCTCCACCTCCTCGATCGCGAGCGGGCGGCTCTCGGCATAGGGGCGCGGCAGGCCCGACTGGCGGAGGATCGCCGAGCGGACGCGCCTCATGCGCCCCTCCCGCGCCGCCCGGCCTCGTGGCGATGGGGGACTTCCACGTGACGCATGATGCTCTTTCCCTCAGCCTTAACCGTGCTTGGTGATGATGGTCTTGAGCGTGGTGAACTCGTACAGCGCCTCAAAACCCTTCTCCCGCCCGTGGCCGGACCTCTTCATGCCGCCGAAGGGCAGCTCGATGCCGCCGCCCGCGCCGAAGGCGTTGATGTAGACCTGCCCGGCCCGGATGCGCCGGGCCACGCGCAGCGCGCGGGAACCGTCGCGCGACCAGACCGCAGCCATCAGGCCGAACTCCGTGTCGTTGGCGCCGTGCACGGCCCCGGCCTCGCCCTCGAAGGCCATCATGGAGAGGACGGGGCCGAACACCTCCTCCCGCGCCAGGGCGTTCTCGCCGGGCACGGGGCCGTAGAGGCGCGGCGGCACGAAGAAGCCGCCCTCCGGCGATCCCTCGGCCACGCGCCCCTCCGCCAGTAGCCGGATGCCGTCCTCCCCGGCGCGGGAGCAGTAGCCCTCGATGCGCCCCTTCTGCTTCGCGCTGATCACCGCGCCGAGGTCGCGATCCGCCTCCGGCGTGCCGGCCGTGAGCGCGCCGAAGCGCTCCACCAGCCGCTCCGCCACGGCGTCGAAGATCGAGCGCTCCACGAGCAGGCGGGAGCCGGCGGAGCAGGTCTGCCCGGCATTCTGGACGATGGTGTTAGTGATCACCGGCAGGGCGGCGTCGAGATCCGCATCGGCGAAGACGACGTGCGGCGACTTGCCGCCGAGTTCCAGCGTGCAGCCGATATGGTTGCGCGCGGCGGCCGCCTGGACCAACGTCCCTACCTCCGGGCTGCCGGTGAAGGAGAGGAAGTCCACCCCCGGATGGGCCGCCAGCGCCGAGCCAGCCTCCTCGCCCAGCCCGGGCACCACGTTCAGCGCGCCCTCGGGCAGGCCCGCCTCCGCCGCCAGCTCGGCCAGACGCAGCGGCGTGAGGCAGGCCTCCTCCGCGGGCTTCAGCACCAGGGCGTTGCCGGCCGCGAGCGAGGGCGCGATCGTGCGGCCGAACATCTGCGCGGGGTAGTTCCAGGGGATGATGATGCCGCAGACGCCGTGTGGCTCGCGCTCGGTGGCGACGAAGAAGCCCGGCAGGAAGGGGATGGTCTCCCCGTGCAGCTTGTCGGCGCCGCCGCCGTAGAACTCGAAGTAGCGGGCGCAGGCCACGATGTCGGCGCGCGCCTGCTTCATCGGCTTGCCAGTGTCGCGCGCCTCCAGCAGCACGAGCTCGTCTTCGTGCTCGGCCACAAGCAGCGACAGCCGGGAGAGGATGCGGCCGCGCTCGAAGGCCGGCATCCGGCCCCAGGCGCCCTCCATCGCCGAGCGCGCCGCGCGCACCGCCGCATCGACGTCCTCCGCGCCGCCCGCGGCGATCTCCGCGAAGGCACGGCCGTCCGACGGGGAGAGCACGGGGATGCTGCGGCCCGAGGAGGCGGGCCGCCACCGGTTGCCGATGAACACGCCCTTGGCGGGCAGCAGGGAGGTTTCGGGCAGGGCGTCCATCGCCAACTCCTTCAGGGGGGGGCCGCGGCGGCCGCGCTGGGCACGATCTCGCCGCGTTCGATCACATAGGTCGTGTCCACCAGCGGCTCGAGCAGCTGCGGATTGCTCTCCGTCACCAGCAGGGCCACGCCGGGGAAGGCCGCGTGCAGCCCGCGGAGCGCGTCCGCGTAGCGGTGGGCGAGGGCCGGGGCGAGGCCCTGGAAAGGCTCGTCCAGCAGCACCGCGCGCGTGCCGACCATGAGTGCGCGCCCGAGCGCCACCATCTTGCCCTGCCCACCCGAGAGCCCGGCCGCGCGGCGCGAGGCCAGCGCCGCCAGTTCCGGCAGGAAGGTGAAGACGGCGTCGAGGCGCCGCGCGATCTCCGCGGGGGAGAGGCGCAGCACCTCCGCTGGCAGCAGAAGGTTCTGCTGCACGGTGAAGGGCCCGAACAGCCGCCGCTCCTCCGGCGCGTAACCGATTCCGAGGCGGGTGCGGTGATGGGCGGGAGCGGAGGTCACCTCCTCCCCGCCGACCAGCACCGCGCCGCCGCGCAGCGGCAGCAGGCCCATGATGGCGCGCAGCGTGGTCGTCTTCCCCGCGCCGTTGCGGCCGATGAGGGCCACGAGGCCGCCCGGCGGCAGGTGCATCGAGACGCCGCGCAGCACCGGCGCGCTGGCGATGTCGGCGGCGACGGAGCGGAGCTCAAGCATGGGCAGGCCCCTCCACCCTGGCGCGGCCTGGCCGCTCGATACCGATGACGTTGCGCTGCACCTCCGGGTCGGCCAGGACCTGCGCGGGCGAGCCCAGCGCCGCGATCCGCCCCTGCGCCCAGACGGCCACGCGGTCGGCGAAGCGCTCCACCACGTCCATGTCGTGCTCCACGAAGACGGCGGTGACGCCCGCGCCCCGCAGCACGCGCGCCAGCGTCTCCACCACGGCCATCTTCTCGGAGGCGGCGACGCCGCTGGTCGGCTCGTCCATCAGCAGCACGCGGGGGCGGAGCGCCACGGCCATGGCGATGTCGGCCAGCTTGCGCGTCCCCTCGTTCAGCGCGTCGGCGCGGCGGTCTGCGACGGGCAGGAGGCCGAAGCGGTCCAGAAGCTCCCTCGCTTCCTCCCGCCAGGCCGGGCGGAGCAGGGGCCGGAGGGGCGACCAGATACCGTCCCGGGCGGCGATCGCGAGCGCCGCGTTCTCCTCCACCGTGTGCTCGGAGAAGAGCTGCGGCAACTGAAAGGAGCGGGCGATGCCCCGCCGCACGATCTCCCGCGGGCGGCGGCCGGTGATGTCCGCGCCGTCATAGAGGATCTGGCCGCCCTGCGGGCGCAGGTAGCCGGTGGTCATGTTGATGAAGGTGGTCTTGCCCGCGCCGTTCGGGCCGATGATGGCCAGGAACTCCCCTTTCGCCACCGAGAGATCGATGCCATCAGCGGCCTTAACGCCGCCAAAGGCCAGCCGCAGGCCCCGGGCCTCCAGGAGGGTGCTCATGCCGCGCGCCTCCGGCCCAGCCACGAGGCGACGAGGCCCCAGATGCCGCCGCGGGCGAAGAGGATGACCAGCAGCAGCACCGTCCCAAGGATCATCTGCCACGCATCCGCCACCGTGGCCGCGGCATAGACGCGCACCAGTTCGAAGGTGATGGCGCCGAGGAAGGGACCGAGCACGCCGCCCGCGCCGCCGAGCACGGCGATGAAGACGAGTTCGCCGGACGCCGTCCAATAGGCGAGCAGTGGCGTGACGTGGCGCGTCGCCATCGCGATCAGCGCCCCCGCGCATCCGGCCATGACCGCGGAGAGGACATAGGCGGAGAGGAGGACGTGGCGCGGCGAGACGCCCATGAAGTCCAGCCGGGTCTCGCGCGTCTTGATCGCCGCGAGGGCCTGGCCCATCGGCGAGGCGAGATAGGCGCGGACGAAGAGGCCGAAGAGAAAGGCGAGCGCGAGCGCGGTGCCGAACACCGTCCAGCCATAAGCCGCGCCCTCCAGCGGCTGGCCGAGCACGGTGATCGCCGGCACGCGGATGCCGTCCGTGCCCTTGGTGATGTGGTAGAGCTTCTCCAGCACAGAGTAGAAGACCATGCTGAGCGCGAGGTTCAGCATACCGAAGAAGATCTCGCGGTAGCGCGAGACGAAGAGCCCGACCAGCAGGCCGACGGCACCGGCCAGGGCAGCCGCGGTCGGCAGCAGCAGCGACGCCTCGGGCACGGATGGCGCGAGAAAGGCCACCGCATAGGCACCGAGCGCGACGTAGAGGGCATGGCCGAAGCTCACCTGCCCGGCGCGCAGCAGCAGGAGGATGCCCAGCACGGCGACGCCCTTGGCCAGCGCGATGGTTAGGACGAAGCGCAGCCAGGGCGTCGAGAGGGCGGCAAGGATGATGGCGGCGGCGAGGAGGAGGGCGAGCAGGATCTCGGTGCGGCGAAGAGTCATATCCGTCGCGTCTCCAACACCCCGAACAGGCCCTGCGGCCGCACGAGCAGCACGGTGACCATGATGAGGTAGGGGACCACCACCTCCAGCTCCGGCTCGAAGGTCACTGCGACGGAGCGGCCGATGCCGATCATCAGCGCGGTCAGCGCGGCGCCCTCGATTTGCCCCAGCCCCGCCGTCGCCACCACGGCGAAGGAGAGCACGATGGTGGAGGCGCCGACGCCCGGTACGAGGGAGGCGGTGGGTGCCGAGAGCGCCCCGCCGAGCGCGGCCAGCACGGCCCCGAAGGCGAAGGTGAGGAGATAGATGCGGCCGGCATCGATCCCCATCGCCGTCGCAGCCTCGCGGTCGAGGGTGACGGCGACGATGACCCGCCCCGTCAGCGTGCGCCGCAGGAACAGCGCGAGGCCGACCAGGGTGAGCAGCGCGATCGCGGGCAGCAGGATCACCTGGTAGGTGTTGTAGGGGATCACGTCGCCCGCGAAGGGCACGTCCACCGTGCCCATCATGGACACGGGCCCGCTGAAGGAGACGGGCTGGACGCCCCAGAGGAGCTTCTGGGCATCCTCCAGGATCATGAACAGCGCGAAGGTGACGAGCAGCTGCAGCACCGACTCCTCCGCGTAGATGCGGCGGAGGAGGAAGCGCTCGATCAACGGGCCCAGGGTCAGCCCCGTCAGCACGGCGGCCAGGAGGATGGCCAGGAGCGAGGCCCAGGCGGGCAGGCCCGCCGAGGCCAGGAGGAGGCCCAGCGAGGCCGCCGCATAGGCGCCGATGGCGAAGAAGCTGCCATGCGCGACGTTGAGCACCCGCAGCACCCCGAAGACGAGGTTGAGCCCGACGGCCACCATGAAGATCAGCGCGGCGCTTGCGATGCCGTCCAGCAGGGCGAGGCCGAGGAGCGCGCCATTCTGTTCGAACCATTCACCCATGTGCCGGGCCCCCGTCAGCCGGCCGGGCGGACGGGGTCCGGCACGCGCGCCACCGCATCGGCCGTCAGGGTGCGGATCCAGGGCAGGCTCTTCTCCCCCACCGGCGGCATGACCATCTCGGGCGGGAAGATCACCATCCGGTCCATCACCGGGAAGGGGAAGCGGTCGTCCTGCACCGTCGTGCCGATGAGCTGCGGCTCCATCCCCTGCCCGTCCTCGCGGATGCGGAGCCTGGCCGTGGGGCTGTCGAACTCAAGCCCGGGGAAGGCGCCGGCGAGTTGGAGGTCGGACGGCCAGTTGCCGCCGTTCCCGGCGATGGCCTTGGCATAGGCGGCGCGCAGCGCGCTGAAGGCCTGCGCCATGTGGTAGGTCGGGTAGATCGGATAGGCGTTGAAGCGGCGCCGGTAGTTCTCCACGAAGCGCTGCAGGGCCTGCGGGTTCGCGGGCCTGGGGTGCTGGTGCCAGTGGTCCCCGCGACTGCCGACGATGTGCCCCGGCGGGAGCAGCCGGCCGACGCGCTCCAGCGATGACTCGGCGAGCGGCATGACGAAGGTCGAGCGCTCGAACAACCGCCGCTCCGCCGCCTGGCGGATGAAGGTGTCGAGGTCGCCGCCCCAGCTCGTGTTGAGGATGATGTCCGGGCGCAGCGCCAGCAGCCGCGTCACCTCGGCGGAGAAGTCCGTGGAGCCGAAACGGGGGAAGAGCTCCGCCGCGACGCGCACGCCGGGCTTGAGCACGTCCATCCCCGTCTTCCAGATCTCCCAGGAGTCCCGCCCCCAGGCATAGTCCTGGTTCACCACGGCGATCGAGCGGAAGTCGGGCTTGTGCTTCAGGAGATAGAGCAGCGCGGCCATGACCTCGCCGGTCGAGTTCGCCTGGCTGCGGAAGGCGTACTTGTAGGAGTTCTCCTCGAAGATGCGCTGGCTGCCGCAGTCCCACAGCACCGTCACCTTCCGCAACTCCTCGGCCAGTGGCGTGCAGGCGAGGCAGGAGCCGGAGGAGATGGAAGCGAACATCACGTCCACCCGCTCGTTCTGCACGAGGCGGCGGAACTCGCCCACGAGGTGGTCGATCCCCGGCCCCTCATCCACGAAGAACAGGCGGACGGGCACGCCGCCGATCCCGCCCTCGCGGTTGATCTCCTCGGCCAGCATCTCCGCCGCGTTGCGGCCGGGCACGCCGAAGACGGAGGCAGGTCCGGAGAGGAATGTCGTGATGCCGATCTTCAGCTCGGACGGTTTCCCCGCCGGCGCCTGCGCCGAGAGGCTGCCGGGCAGCAGGATCGAGCCGAAGCCGGCGGCGAGCATGCCGCGGCGGGTGAGCGGGGATGATTCGTGCATGACGCTTCCTCCAAGGAGTCCTGCCGGTTGCTTCCGGCTTGGATCGATCAGTTCATCTGGGTCAGTGGATCATGGCCGACTGGCTCCCATTCCTCTTCGGGAATGTGGATGGGAAGGAACAGGGCCGCATCTCGCTGTCGCGCACTGGTTCGCTCCCCTGCTTCGGCCTGCAGCCGGCGCAAATTCTCGGGCCGGTCGAGCTTGTTGGCGAAGGCCCTCGGGGTCAAGTTCGTTGAAGTCGGGTGGGCTCGCTATTGGCATGGGTGACCTCCGTTTTTCTCATCCGCCGCGAATCAGGTCCGCGCCTTTCTCGGCGATCATCAGTACCGCTGCCTGCGTGTTCCCGGACACCTCCGTCGGCATCACCGATGCGTCCACCACGCGCAGGCCCCGCAGCCCGTGCAGGCGCAGCCTGTCGTCCACCACCGCCTCCGGCCCGTGGCCCATGCTGCAGGTCCCGACGGGGTGGTAAATGGTCTGGCCGTTACGGCGGGCGAAGTCGAGCCATTCCGCATCGCTCCGTACATCCGGCCCCGGGTTCAGCTCGCGCGCCACATAGGGCGCCATGGCCTCCTGCTCCATGATGCGCCTGGCGACCTGCATGCCGCGCACCATCGTCTCCTGGTCCGTGGCCGTGGCGAGGAAGTTGGGGCGGATGGCGGGCGGCTGGCGCGGATCGGGCGAGCGGAGATGGATGGTGCCGCGCGATTCCGGGCGAAGCTGGGTCACGCCGATCGTCATGCCCGGCTCCTTGTCCAGCCGGCGGTCCGCCGCGTTGGCGTAGCTGGCGTGCATGAAGAAGTACTGCACATCGGGTGTGGCGAGTTCCGGCCGCGTGCGGACGAAGCCGTGGGCGAGGCCCGTGCCGAGGGTGAGGATGCCCTTGCGCGACAGGAAGTACTGCGCCACGCCCTTCACCAGCCCCCAGCCGCGGGTCAGCTCGTTGAGCGTGATCGGCATCGTCACGCGCCAGTTCATGCGCGTGGCGTAGTGGTCCCGGTAGTTGCGGCCGACGCCGGGCAGTGGGTGCCGCACCGCCACGCCGGCACCCGCCAGCACCTCCGGGTTGCCGATGCCCGAGAGCTCCAGCAGATGCGGCGACTGCACGGCCCCCGCCGCCAGCACCACCTCGGAGCGGGCGGCAACCCCCTTCTCGTCGTTTCCCTGACGGTAGCGCAGGCCGGTGACGCGCCCCTCCTCCAGCAGGAGGCCCAGCGCGTGCGCATCCGTCCGGACCGCGAGGTTGGGGCGGGACAGCACGGGGCGCAGATAGGCCTCCGCCGCGCTCCAGCGCCGGCCGTTCCTCTGGTTCACCTGGTAGTAGCCGAAGCCTTCCTGGTCCGGGCCGTTGTAGTCGGGATTGCGCGGGAAGCCGGCCTCCACGCCCGCCTCGATGAAGGCGTCGGCGACGGGATTGCGCTCGCTGACGCGGATGACGTTCATCGGGCCGTCGCCGCCGCGCCACTCGCTCGCGCCGTCCTCGAAGCGCTCCAGCTTGCGGAAATAGGGCAGCACGTCGGCGAAGCTCCAGCCGCGGTTGCCCATCTGCGCCCAGCCGTCGAAGTCCAGCGCCTGGCCGCGCACGAAGATCATGCCGTTTATCAGCGTGGAGCCTCCCAGGCCCTTGCCGCGCGGCACCACGATGCGGCGGCCATGCGTGTTCGGCTCCGGCTCCGTCTCGAAGCGCCAGTTGTAGCGGCCGCTCACCAGCAGCTTGCTGAAGCCGGCGGGGATCGGCACCCAAAAGCCGTTGTCGCGGCCGCCCGCCTCCAGCAGCAGCACGGTGCGGCGCGGGTCCTCGCTCAGCCGGTTCGCCAGCACGCAGCCCGCGGTGCCGCCGCCGACGATTACGTAGTCGAAGCTCTCCATCGGGCCCTGCATGCGGGGGTCAGGCCGTCATGCCGAGGAAATCGGCCATGAGCCGCAACTGCCCGTCCAGCATGGGGCGGCCAGGATGGGTGCGGCAGCCGCGCGCCGCAGCGGCGGCCAGGACCGGCGTCACCTCGGGCTGCATGATGATCTCGGCGACGATCTCCCCTCCCCCCAGCCGCGCCACGGAGAAGGGCAGCGGATCGCCCTCGGCAAGGCCGAGCGAGGTGGCGTTCACCAAGAGGTGGTGCCCGGCGGGCTCCGCATCACCCAGGGCGACAGGGAGACCCGGATGTCCCGCGGCCAAGCGGTCGCGCAGCGCCTCCGCCCGCCCCCGCGTGCGGTTGACGATGGTGAGATGTGCGACGCCCGCCTCCGCCAGCGCGAAGGCGATCGCGTTCGCCGCGCCGCCGGCCCCGGCCAGATAGGCGCGCATCCCCGCCGGCTCGATCCCCGCGGCGCGCAGCCCGGCCACGAACCCCGCCCCGTCCAGCATGGTGCCGATCAGCCGCCCCCCTTCCTGCCGCACGGCGTTGACGGCGCCGATCCCGCGCGCGGCCTCGCTGACCTCGTCGCAGAGGTCCAGCACCGCCGTCTTGTGCGGCACGGTGGCGATGAAGCCGTGAAAGTTCCGCTGGCGGCGCAGCCCGTCCACCACCGCCCGCAGGTCGGCGGCGGCCACGTGCACCGGCACCATCACCCCGTCCACGCCGCGCTCGCGCATGATCGCGTTGAGTCCCTGCGGCGTCTTCACCTGCTGGATGGGGTCCGCCAGGATGCTCCAGACGCGCGTGTGCCCGGTGATCTCCGTCATCGCCGCGCCCTCACAGGCCAAGATAGGCGGTCTTCACATGCGGGTCGGCCAGCAGGGCTGGGCCAGTGTTCTCCGCGCAGATCTGCCCGTTCTCGATGACATAGGCCCGGGCGGCGATCTTCAGCGCGTGGAAGGCCTTCTGCTCCACCAGCAGCACGGTGGTGCCCATCGCGGCGATCCGCTCCACGATGCCGAACATCTGTTGCACGATGATGGGCGCGAGGCCGAGGGAGGGCTCGTCCAGCATCAGCAGCCGGGGATTGGCCATCAGCCCGCGCGCGATGGCCACCATCTGCTGCTCTCCGCCCGAGAGAGAGCCGGCCATCTGGGAGAGGCGCTCCCGCACGCGCGGAAAGAGCTCCAGCACCTCCTCCAGCCGCCGCGCGGCGCCCGCGCGCGCAGCGGGGTGGTAGCAGCCCATCAGCACGTTGTCCCGCACGGTCATAACAGGGAAGAGTTGGCGCGCTTCCGGCACCATGACCAGGCCGCGGCCGACGATCTCCGCCGGGCTCAGGACATCGATGCGCTTGCCCTCCAACTCAATCCGCCCGGCCGTCGGGCGGATCAGGCCGGAGATGGCGCGCAGCAGCGTCGTCTTGCCCGCGCCGTTGGCGCCGATCAGCGTCACGATCTCGCCCGCCTCCACGCGCAGGGAAAGGCCCTGGAGGATGGTGGTGCGCCCGTAGCCCGCGGAGAGGTCAGAGACCCTGAGCATCGACGAAGTCCTCCCCGAGATACGCCTCGATCACCGCGCGGTCCTGCACCACGGCGCGCGGCTCGCCCTCCGCGATGACGCGGCCGGAATCGATCACGACGATCCGGTCCGACAGGCTCATGATGGCGTGCATGTTGTGCTCGATGGCGATGACGCTGACGCCGCTGTCGCGCACGGCGCGGATCAGCGCGACCATGCGCTGGGTGTCGGCCTGGCTCTGCCCGGCCATCACCTCGTCGAGCAGAAGGATCGAGGGCTCGGTCGCCAGGGTGCGCGCCACCTCCAGCCGCTTCAGCCCGCCGATGGGCAGGTTGCGCGCCTCCACCTCGGCCAGATCCTCCAGCCCCACCTGCCGCGCGACCCGCAGCGCCGCGGCGCGGGCCTCGGCCACTCCGGCATGGCGTAGGAAGGCGCCGATCATGATGTTCTCCAGCACGGTCAGCTTGCCGAAGGGCTGGACGATCTGGAAGGTGCGGCCAACCCCGAGCCGCGCGAACTCGTCAGGGTTGCGCGGCGCCGCCATCTCGCCGTCCGGCCCGCGCACCGCGACCGTGCCCGAGCTGGGCGCGAGGAAGCCCGAGAGCTGGTTGAACAGCGTCGTCTTGCCCGCGCCGTTGGGCCCGATGATGCCCAGGATCTCGCCACGGCGGAGCGTGACGGAAACGTCGTTCGTGGCGACCAGCCCGCCGAAGCGGCGGACGAGGTTGCGGCCCTCCAGCACGGTCTCCCCGGCACGCCCCTCCACCGGCTGAGGCGGAGGGAGAGGCGCGACCGCCGGCGCCACGCCGCCGCCCGGCAGGCGGTCGATCCAACCGCCGATGCGGCGGCCGAAGGTGCCCACCAGCCCCGCCGGCATGGTGAGGGTGATGACCACCAGCGCTGCGCCGTAGACGAAGCCGTGCAGCCCGCTCGCCTGGCCGCCGAGCCAGCCGCGCGCCGCCTCAGCCAGCGGGACGACCAGCAGCGCGCCCAGCAGCGGGCCGGAGACGGTGCCGATACCGCCGATCAGCGCGTACATCGCGACCTCGATCGAGAGGGTGAGCGAAAACATCGTCTCGGGTTCGAGAAAGGTGAGGTACATCGCGTGGAAGGCGCCCACCAGCGCCGTCAGCCCGGCCGACGCCATCACGGCGCGCAGCTTCACGCCGCTGTTGTTGATGCCGGCGGCGAGCGCCGCCTCCTCCCGCTCCCGCACCGCGATCAGCGCGTAGCCCAGGCGCGAGCGGCGGATCCACCAGGAGGCGCCGAGCGCGAGCAGCAGCAAACCGAAGGCGATGTAGAGGTAATTGTCCTTCTCGTAGAAGATCATCCAGGCCCAGCCGGGGTTGAGCGGCACGATCAGCCCCGCCGCACCCCCCGTCACGTCGCCGAAATGGATGGCCAGCAGCCGCGTGACCTGGAGGAAGGCGATGGTAGCGAGGGAGAAGAAGGGTCCGCGCAGCCGGAAGCAGGGATAGCCGATGGCGGCGCCGACCAGCGCGGCCAGCAGCGCCGCCGGCCACATGCCCATCCAGGGCGAGAGGCCGAAATGCTTGATGAGCAGCGCCGTGCCGTAGCCGCCGATGCCGTAGAACACGGCATGCCCCAGCGAGAGCTGCCCCGCGAAGCCGCCCATGATGTTCCATGCGGAGGCGAGGGCGGCGAAGACGCAGATCGTCACGGCCACATGGATCAGGAATGACGAGCCTGAGGCCAGCGGCAGGATAAGCAGCAGGGACAGCGCGGTCAGCGAGCAGTAGACGCGCGGGTTGGTCAGGCCGCCCAGCCTCTCCGAGCTGTGGGTGGCCGGGGCGGTGCGTGCCGTGGCGGGGGCGTCCATGCTCTCACTCCGTGCCGCGGCCGAGGCCGAACAGGCCGGTCGGCTTGAAGACCAGGATGGCGATGAAGATAGCGAAGTAGACGACCTCCTTCAGGTCCGGCGCGATGTAGTAGCCAGAGAGGCTGTCCACGATTCCGATGATCATGGCACCCACGAAGGCGCCGGTGAGGCTGCGCATCCCGCCCAGCACAACCACCACGAAGGCAGTCAGCACGAAGTAGCTGCCGATGGTCGGCGTGACCGGGATCAGCGGCATGATGAGCGCGCTGGCGAGCCCGACGCAGGCCGATCCCAGCCCAAAGGCGAAGATGTAGATCCGCTCCACCGGCACGCCCATCAGCAGGGCGGCGTTGCGGTTCTGCGCCGTGGCCCGCACCGCGCGGCCGAGCGGCGTGGTGTGCATGAAGATGTGGAGCCCGCCGATAAGCGCCACCGCGCAGAGGAGCATCGCCGCCTGCCCCACCAGCAGCGTGCTGCCGCCCAGCCGCAGGCTCTCCCGCACCGAGGGGACTTGGAGCGAGTAGAGATCGGCCCCGAAGAGAAGCAGGGCGAGGTTCACCAGCGCGGTGGACAGGCCCACCGTGGCGAAGATCTGGATGTGCTCCTCGGCCTTCAGGAGCGGCTGGATGATGAAGCGCTGGATCAGGGTGCCGACGACGAAAAGCAGCACGATCACCGGGATGGCTGAGAGGTAGGGGTGCAACCCGAACTGCGCGCCGAGCAGGTAGGTGGCGTACATGCCCACCATCAGCAGCTCGCCATGGGCGAAGTTCACGACACGCACTATGCCGAAGATCAGCGTCAGCCCGACGCTGATGATGGCATACATGCTGCCCAGCATGATGCCGTTGACGATCAGCTGGACAAGGATGTCCATCTCCGCGTTCCCCTCAGCGGCCGGATGCGCGCGGCGACGACGCCCGCCGGCAGGCGGGCGCCGTCGCGATTCAGGCGGTGCCGAGAACCGGCTTGACCGGCGCCACGGCCGCGCTGGCCGGGGAGACCGTCGCCAGCACCCCGCCCTGCCACTGCATGAGGAAGGGGTCGGCCCGCTCGTTCTGCCCGGCTTGGTTGAACTTCGCGCCCCATCCCGTGGCGGTGCTGCCAACCGGCTTGTCCACCGCCAGCACGGCTTCCCGGATCGCGGCGGCACGGAGGTCGGAGGCGGCCTGCATGGCGTCGAGGAAGACCACGGCGCCCATGTAGTTGCAGAGGCTGTGGCCCGAGCGCGGCGCCATGTTGTACTTCGCCTGGTACTTGCGCACGAACTCCTCGATTCCCGGCGCACCCGCGGGATTGGTGCGGTACTGGGTGAAGTCCACGTTCAGCGCGCCCTCCATATTCTGCGCGCCCACGGCCTCCATCGTGTCGCGCAGGGAGTAGCCACCCCCCGCGCCGATCGCCGCCTTGGGCCGGTAGCCCTGCTCCCGCATCTGGCGAAAGAACAGCACCGTGTCGTTCTGGTATGAGGTCTGCAGAACCACGTCCACGCCCGCCGACTTCAGCCGCAGCACCACGGGCGTCAGGTCCACCGAGCGCGCGGAATAGGGCAGCGTCTCCACGAGGTTTAGGCCGAGTTCCTGCAGCCGCTTCTTCTGGTAGCCCGCGACCGTCTGCCCGTAGAGGGAGTCCTCGTGGATGATCCCGACCTTCAGCGTCCTGGGCTCGACCTTGTGGGCGGGCGCCACCGCGTCGCGGATGGAATCCACCATCATGTTGGCGAAGCCCGAGGCGGTGGCGTTGGTGCGGAAGATGTAGCGGAAGCCCCGTTCCGTGATCGGGTCGGAGATCGCGCCCAGTTCGAAGTAGGGAATTTGCGCCAGCTCCGTCACCTGCGTCGCGGCGAGGCAGAGGGAGGAGGAGAAGGTGCCGAAGATGCAGGTGACGCGCTCGACGGAGGTGAGGCGCCGCGCCTCGCCGACCGCCTGGTTGGGATCCACCGCGTCGCCGCGCACCACCTGGATCGGGCGCCCCTTCACGCCGCCGGCCGCATTGCGCTCCTCGATCGCGATCTCCACGCCGCGGTAGCTCTCGTCGCCCAGCAGCGCGAGGCCGCCGGAGAAGGGGAATAGCGCGCCTACCTTGACGGGACCGGATTGCGCCAGGGCCGCGGAGCCGAGAAGCGGGGCTGCCGCCAGGGCCGCTCCGCCGGCGAGCGCGCCGCGTCGGGTCAGGGATTCCATGCTGTCCTCCTCTCGCCCGCGTTGATCCGGGCCGTTTCGTTCCTGGACGAGGGCCGGTCCCATGATGGCCGGCCATTGCCATGAGGATGCAGGCAACCAAGTTGCCTGACAAGTGGCAGATCCCTTACGCTCACCCCGAAAAGGGGGAGAGGCCCATGCCTGCCAGGATCCGCTCATGAGCACCCATGCCGGGCGCGTCGCGGTGGTCACCGGCGCCGGACGCGGGATCGGCCGCGCCGTGGCCGACGCACTCGCCGCCGCCGGCGCCTCCGTTGCCTATCTGGATGCCGACCCGGCCCTGGCCGAGGCGGCCGCGGCGGCAGCGCGCGGGCGGGACGGGGCCGCGATGGCGCGGCAGGTGGACGTGGCGGGGGAGGCGGGAGTCTCCGCCGCCTTCGCGGCCGTGGCGGCGGCGCTCGGTCCCGTGGACGTGCTGGTGAACAATGCCGGCATCTCGCCCAAGAGCGGGCCGGACGGGCGGCGCGGCGAGGCGCAGGACATCGGCCTGGACGAGTGGCTCCGGGTGCTGGACGTGAACCTGACCGGCGCCTTTCTCTGCACCCGCGCCGCCCTGCCGGGCATGCGGGCGCTGGGGCGGGGGCAGATCGTCAACATGGCCTCCGTTGCCGGCCGCACCTATTGCGACATCGTCGCCGTGCACTACGCCGCCACCAAGGCGGCCCTGATCGGCATGACCAAGCACCTGGCCGGCGAGCAGGGCCCCTACGGCATCTCCGTCAATGCCGTGGCCCCGGGCCGGATCGACACGCCGCTGATGCGCGGCACCGCCTCCGCGGCCAACGAGGCGGCGCGGCTGGCCACGCCCCTACGGCGCCTGGGCCAGCCGGAGGATGTGGCAGCCGCCTGCCTGTTCCTCACCTCCGCGGCGGGCGCCTTCGTGACCGGGCAGGTCTGCGACGTGTCGGGCGGCTGGCTGATGAGTTAACCCGTGATGACCGACGGAACCGCGGACCAGATCGACCGTGCCCCTTCCCTCGCCGCCCGGCTGGCGCAGCGCCTGCGGGAGGAGATCCTGTCCGGCCAGCTCGCCGTAGGGGACCGCCTTCCCACGGAGCAGGCCATCGCGGCCCGCTTCGGCGTCAGCCGCCCCACCGTGCGCGAGGCCATCGGCCTGCTGAAGCATGACGGGCTGGTCACGACGCGCCAGGGCGCCGGCGCCTTCGTGGCCGAGAGCCGGGCCCTGGCGAGCTTCCGGCTGGATGCCGTGGACTTCGGGAACAAGGCAGAGATCCGCCATGTCATCGAGCTGCTGATGGCCGTGGAGTCGGCCGCGACCGAGCACGCCGCCCTGCGCCGCACCCCGGATGAGCTGGCGGGGATCGAGGCGCAGCTCCACGCCATGCAGGCCGCGATCGACCGCGGCGAGCCGGGGGTGGAGGAGGACATGGCCTTCCACCGGGCCATCCTGGCGGCGAGCGGCAATCCTTTCTTCTACGATCTCTCGGAGTTCCTGGACCGGCGCGTGCGCAACTTCATCCGCGCCGCCCGCGCCAACACCGCGCGGCAGCACGGCCTGACCCAGTTGGTGCAACGCGAGCACGAGGCGATCTTCGAGGCCGTCAAGGCCGGCGACGGGCAGGCCGCCCGGCGCACGGCCGAGACGCATCTGCTGCAGGCCGCGAAGCGGCTGGAGGTCTATCTGTCCACCACTCCTGCGCGCTCCGCCTGAACCAGACCCTGCCTGGTCCCGCCGCGGGGGTGGGCTGGCCGGGGGGCATTGCCCACATCGCCGCCAGCCCCTCCACCTGCCGCCCGCCTCACCGCAACGACGGACGCGGCGGCGCCGTCCCTATCCAGCACATCGCAGCGGCGGCTTAACGCCGGTCGAATAGATCGCCCCGATGTGCGAATGGAGACTCCCGGCGGAGATAATAGCGGTCGAAGCGCTCTTGGGCGCTCCTTTGCAGGCCGGGATCCCTTGGTGGCGCCGTGCAGGCTGGTAGCGCGAAACACCAGGAGCAGATCGAGGCAAGGATGATTGCCGCTCTGAGCATGTTCATGGCCTGCATCGGTGAACCGCCCGTAAAACGCCAGAAATCGCCCCGGGGAGGATGTCCCCCGCCAAGCGGGGCGCCACGGTGGAACCGGTGGCTCCGGTTCGCCCGGGTTGGCCCAGATCATCGCGAACGGTGTCCATCGTGGCGCCCCTTTGTCGCGCTGCGCCTACCCTGGTGTGACCCGATGGCACATCACCGGTCGTCTGCGTTCGGTATAGCAGAAGAGGAATTGGCCTCGGCCCCTGGCTGTGGCTCTCACGACGTTGGCCTGGAGTAGAGAGGAGGTCGGCGAAGACCCGCGCGTGCTGGACGCGATGCGTCACGATGTCTTCGTGTGGTGCAAATGATGGGGCTTGCCTGTTGCTCCTGATCTGCATCTCCGGTTGCTTGGGCGCGCCTTGGGGCACGCGTGCTGATCACGCCCTCCTCCCCGCTCCGCGGGGGAAGAAAGATCGCCGTACCGGTTCGATGGCTTGTCTTCGGACCGGGGCTGACGAGGTGGTAGCTGCGCAAGGCTTGGCTGAAGGCGCGGCTGGTAACTACCCTCGGCCAGTATCGGTCCGATTACCTGTGTCGAACAGCGCAGGCCTGCTGGCCGAATCGGACCTCCAGCCCCGGAGGACTCCTTCGCAGGGCTTCACCAAGGCTTCAGGACAGGTTCCTATTAGCAGGCTTCGTTGCCCACAGGCTGGCGCATACCGATACCAGGTCATGTACTTCCGCTTCGCGCCCATCTCGGTATGGCGCGCCGCAACAAGCACCCCGAAAGCGGAAGTCTGGGTGTAAGACAACATCCAGACCTGCCCTTTCAACGAGGCGACCTCACCTCGCTGTTGGGAATGTGCCGCCGAGCGAGCGCGTCAGCTCCCCCGCGACCTGGAGCAGGGTGGGTCCGGCCCTGTCCGCCGCGTCCCGGGTGAGGCGCGTCACCGGCCCGGTGAGGCAGAGCGCGCCCGCGAAGCCCTCACCCGGCCCGAAGACCGGCGTGGCCATGCCCGCGACATGGGGATCCCGCTCGCCGCCCGTGTAGAGTGGGAGCTTGGTCCTGGCCGCTTCCAGCGGCAGGGGCACGGAGCCGAAGATCCGCAGCACCTGGGCAATTGCGGAATTGTCCATCGGCAGCATGTCGCCCTGGCGGACATGGAGCCGCAATCGGTGGGGTGAGTCGACGCGGTAAAGGCAGAGCCGTTGGTCCCCGCTGCGGACGTAGAAGGAGGCGCTCTCGCTCGTCTCCGCCACCAGCCTCTCGAGCACCGGCATGACATGCGCCTCGATCCGGAAGGATTGCTGGTAGACCGAGCCGAGGCGGAACAGCTCGGCCCCCAGCCGGTAGGAGCCGTCCGGGAGGCGGATCAGGTAGCCGTGCTCCTCCAGGGAGATGGCCAGCCGCATGATCGTGGTCTTCACCAGGCCCGTCCGGGCGGTCAGCTCGGCCAGGGTCACGGCGTCGTCGCCCCGGCGGAAAGCCGAGAGCAGGGTCAGCGCCCGGCCGGCCGAGGCGACGCCCTCTAGCGAGGCGTTCGAACGGATCTGCGTGGTCATCGCGCCCACGGTTAGGACCCGCGCGTGCGCGGAGCAACCCGGCTGTCCACGGCGCTCAGCCGGCGTGGGAGAAGAGCGGCTGGCCGGGTGTCTCCAGAGTGGCCCGCAAAATGCTCCCCGTCTCGGATTCCGTGATGAACAGGTCACGCCCCTCCGGCCCGCCGAAGGCGAGGTTGGTGGTGGACCAGCCCGCGCAGGAAGCAATGCGCGCCAGGGGCTCGGCCCGGGGCGAGAGGCGCCAGACGGTGCCGAAGCCGGCATGCGCCACAAGGAGGCAGCCCTCCGCATCCAGCGCCAGCCCATCCGGCCCGCTCGGGCCGCCGTGGAGGTGGCAGAAGATGCTCGCCTTCGTGACGCTGCCATCGGCGTGCAGCGGCAGGCGCCAGATCTGGTTGGCGCGCGTGACGGCCACGAGCAGGAAGGAGGCATCCGGCGCCACGACGATGCCGTTGGGGCTCGGGACGGTGTCGATCAGGAGGTCGAGGTGCCCATCCGTGCCGAGCCGGTACACCCGCCCCGTTGGGTCCTGCAGGCCTGTCTGCCCCTGGTCGGTGAAATACATCTCGCCGGAAGGGCCGAAGACAAGGTCGTTCACGCCCTTGAAGCTCTCGGACCGCGCCGTCTCCAGGAAGGGCGTGACCTGCCCGCTGTCGGGGTCCAGCAGCATGATCCCGCGCTTGTAGTCCGTGATGAAGATCCGGCCGTCCCGGTGGATCTTCAGCCCGTTCGGCCAGCCGTCATACTCGGCCACCTGCTCCCACTCCCCTCCTGGGGAGACGCGGAAGACGCGGCCGAAGGGGATGTCGGTGACGTAGAGCCGCCCCTGCCGGTCGAAGGAGGGGCCCTCCAGAAAGCTGTCCACCGGCCGCCCGGCGCGGTTGGCGTCGCTCCAGGCGGTGCGGCGCGAGTTCCGGAAGCGATCCGGCAGACGCGTGAAGACCTCGGTCTCGATGCGCGGCGGCGGGGCGAAGAAGCTCATCGCCGTCCCCTCACTGCCGCTCGATGCCGCCGGAGGCCGCGACCTCGCGCCAGCGCGCCGCCTCCTCGGTCAGCAGCCGCGAGAAGGCGGCGGGGTCGATGCCGCCCGGCTCGGAGCCGAGGTCGGCGATGAAGCCTCTCATGTCTGGCGCGGCGAGGGCGCGCACCATCTCGCCGTGCAGCCGCTGCACGATCGCGTCCGGCGTACCCTTGGGCGCCGCGAGGCCGGACCAGTTGATCACGCTGAAGCCGGGCAGCCCGGCCTCGGTGAAGGTCGGCACGTCCGGCAGGGCGGTCACCCTGTGCTCCCCGCTGATGGCCAGCGGCCGGAGTTGGCCGCCGCGGATGTTCCCCAGCGCCGAGCCGGGCGAGATCATCACGAGGTCCACATTGCCCGAGAGCACGCCGATCACCGCCTCGCCGGCGCCGCGGAAGGGCACGTGGTAGAGCTTCGCCCCCGCCGCCCGCTCGAAGGCGAGCGTCGCGAAGTGCGGCGCGCTGCCCATCCCGCCCGTGCCGTAGGTCAGCTTCTCCGGATCCTTCTTCGCCGCGGCGATGAGGGAGGCGAGGTCGCGGTAGGGCGACTTCTCGCCGACGGCGAGCAGGATGGGCGAGAAGGCCGTGACGGTGATGGGCCGGAAGGCCGTCGCCTGGTCGAAGGGCAGGCGGCTGAAAAGATAGGGCAGCATGGCGTAGGTGTTGTCCATCGCCAGCAGCGTGTAGCCGTCCGGCGCTGCGCGCGCTGCCTCGCCCGCACCGATGGTGCCCGTGGCGCCCGACTTGTTCTCCACCACGAAGCTCTGCCCCATCGAATCCGTCAGCTTCTGGGCGATGCGGCGCGCCAGCGTGTCCACGGCACCCCCTGGCGCCCAGGGCACGATCACCCGGACAGGGCGGCTCGGGTAGTCCGCCTGCGCCTGCGCAAGGCGGGGCAGCGTGAGCCCCCCGAGGGCTGTGCCCAGCAGGGCGCGGCGGGAGACGGAACCAGGACGGCAAATCAGCACTTGCGCTTCCTCTTCTCGCTCGTCTATTTCGAAACGGCGTTGCGATTTCCGGAGACGTTTTGGCATCCGGGCCGCGGCAGTGTCAACAAATCGGCGCAGAGGCGCCGGATCTCCGGGAGGACGGCCTTGGCCACAGGCTTCCGCATTCTTCAGAGCACCCGGCGGGCCGAGCCCGCCCTGGTGGAGCGCTTCCGCGCACTGCCCGTCGCGAATGTCAGCGACGTGATGTCCCGCATCACGGCCGGGGGGGCGCGCCTCCGCCCGATGCAGGCGCCCGGCGCCGTGCTCGCCGGCCCCGCCCTGACGGTGAAGACCCGGCCCGGCGACAACCTGATGATCCACAAGGCCATCGCGCTGGCCGAGCCCGGCGACGTGATCGTGGTGGATGCGGGCGGCGACCTGACCAACGCCCTAATCGGCGAGCTGATGCTGGCGCAGATGGTGCGCCGCGGCCTGGCCGGCATCGTCATTAACGGCGCGATACGCGACAGCGCCGCGATCGGCGCGCAGGGCTTCCCCGTCTTCGCCGCGGGCGTCACGCATCGCGGCCCCTACAAGGACGGCCCGGGCGAGATCAACGTGCCCGTCGCGCTCGACGGCATGGTGATCGCGCCGGGCGACCTCGTCCTCGGCGACGACGACGGCCTGCTCTGCGTACCGCTCGACGAGGCGGAGGCCATCCACGCCGCGGCCACCACGAAGCACGCGGCGGAGGAGAGGCAGATCGCCAATATCAAGGCCGGAACCCACGACGCGTCCTGGGTGGACGCAACGCTGCGCCGCCTCGGCTGCGAAGGCCTGGACTAGGCCCGCCCCCTCCCCTTCCCGAACCCCAGGCCGAGTATCCGCCCCATGACCGACGCCTCCACCCGCCCCAATGTCATCGTCACCGCCGCCTGGCTGGCCCCGGAGGCCGTCGCCATGCTGGAGGAGGCGGGCCTCGCCGTGCGCTGCACTAGCGGCTATCCGAGCGAGGACGAGCTCCTCTCCGCCATCCGCGAGCACCGCCCAGTGGCCATCCTGCACCGCCAGGGCTTCATCAACGGCACGGTGATGGAGGCGGCCGCGCCGGGCCTGCGTGTGGTGGCGCGCCACGGCGCCGGCATCGACGGGATCGACATTCCCGCGGCGCGCGCCCGCAACCTGACCGTGACCCGCGCGGCAGGCGCGAACTCCCGCTCGGTGGCCGAGCACGCGATGGCGCTGATGCTGACCATGCTGAAGGACCTGCCCTCCGTCACCGCCGGCATGCGCGACGGCCTCTGGGAGAAGACCTCCCGCATGACCCGCGACATCGACGGGATGACGCTGGGCATCGTCGGCTACGGCGCGATCGGCACGAAGGTCGCCCGCATGGCGGCCGCCTTCGGCATGCGCGTGCTGGCCTATGACCCCCTTCTGCCCGCCGGCCCGCTCCAGGGCCCGGCCGAGCGGGTGGAGAGTCTGGACGACTTGCTGCGGCAGGCCGAGGTGCTGTCCTTGCACCTGCCGCTGGAGCCGGAGACCCGCGGCTCGATCGGCGCGCGGGAACTGGCGCTGCTTCCGCGCGGCGCCATCCTCGTCCACACCGCGCGCGGCGGGATCGTGGACCAGGACGCGCTGCTGGCAGCGCTGGACTCCGGCCAGCTGAGCTGGGCCGGCGTGGACGTCTTCGCCAAGGAGCCGCTGGAGGCGGACAGCCCCTTCCGCACCCATCCGCGGGTGGTTCCCACCCCGCACCTGGCCGCCAACACGCCGCGTGGCGCGACCGGCATGGCCTGCGGCGCGGCGGAGAGCATCATCGCGGTCCTCGCCGGGCGCGTGCCGGCGCTGCAGGGTGCGGTGGTCGTGCCGGGCGGGCTCCCCGCCGATCTCGTCCAGGCAGTCTGACCGGGCGAAGGGAACCGGCCATGATCCCGCGCATCCCCGAGGCGCCTCCGCCGGAGGCGCTCACCCGCGCCTTCCTGGACGCGCTGCGAGCGGCCGGGTTCACGGGCGAGGTGTCGTCCGGCGACGCGGACCGGATGGTCTTCGCCACCGACAACTCGATCTACCGCGTCCCCCCACAGGCCGTGCTCTTCCCGCGGGACACGGCGGATGTGGCGAGCGCCATGCGGCTGCTGGCCGAGGAGCGCTTCCGCACCGTGGTGCTGGCGCCTCGCGGCGGCGGCACGGGCACGAACGGGCAGTCCCTGACAGCCGGCATCGTGCTCGACCTGTCGCGTCACATGAACCGTATCCTGGAGATCGACCCGGCGAGGCGGCGCGTGCGCGTGCAGGCCGGCGTGGTGAAGGACCAGCTCAACGCGGCCCTCGCCCCGCACGGCCTGTTCTTCGCGCCGGAGCTGTCCACCTCCAACCGCGCCACGATCGGCGGGATGATCTCGACCGACGCCTCCGGCCAGGGCTCCTGCCTGTACGGCAAGACGCGGGACCACGTGCTGGAACTCACCACGGTCCTGGCCGACGGGACAGCCTGGCATTCCGCCCCGCTGGAGGACGAGGCCCTTCGCAGTGTCCAGCGCCGGACCGACCTGGTGGGCGCCATCCACCGCGCGCTGGACACCATCCAGCGCGAGCACACAGCCGAGATCGAGGCGGGCTTTCCCAAGCTGAACCGCTGCCTGACCGGCTACGACCTGGCCCATATCCGGGACGGCCAGCGCCGCTTCGACCTGAACAGCGTGATCTGCGGTGCCGAGGGCACGCTGGGCGTAGTGACGGAAGCCACGCTCAACGTCCTTCCCATTCCCCGGCACGTCGCCCTGGCGAACCTGCGCTATGCCAGCTTCGACGCCGCGCTGCGCGATGGCGGCGCGCTGATGGCCCTCGGCGCCGCCTCTGTCGAGACGGTGGACAGCAAGGTCCTCGGCCTCGCGCAGAACGACATCGTCTGGGAGAGCGTGCGTCCCTTCTTCCCCGAGGATGCCGGGCTCCCGACGCGCGGCGTGCTGCTGGTCGAGTTCGTCGGGGACACGCAGGCCGCCGTGGAAGCCTCGCTCGGGCGCCTGGCCGCGATGCTGGACGCCGAGGGCTTCGGTGGCCGCCGCCTCGGCTACACCGTCGCCCGAGGCGAGCCGGCCGTCAGCGCCATATGGGACATGCGCAAGCGCGCCGTGGGCTTGCTCGGCAACATGGCGGGCGAGAAGCGGCCCATTGCCTTCGTCGAGGACACGGCGGTGCCGCCGGAGCGGCTGGCGGACTACATCGCGGAGTTCCGCGCCCTGCTGGACGGCGCCGGGCTGGACTACGGCATGTTCGGGCATGTGGACGCGGGGGTTCTGCACGTCCGCCCGGCCATCGACATGAAGGACCCGGCCCAGGAGCGGCTGATCCGAGAGGTGTCGGACGGCGTGGCGACCCTCACCCAGCGCTACGGCGGCCTGCTCTGGGGCGAGCACGGCAAGGGCGTGCGGTCCGAGTACTCGCCCCGCTTCTTCGGCCCGCTCTACCCGCTGGTGCAAGCCGTGAAGGCGGCCTTTGACCCCCACAACCAGCTCAACCCTGGCAAGATCGCAACGCCCCCGGAAAGCGGCGCCCTGCTGCGGGTGGATGGCGTGCCGACGCGTGGCGCGGCCGACCGCGCCATCCCCGAGGCGGTGCGCGCGCCCTACGACACGGCCATGCACTGCAACGGCAACGGCGCCTGCTTCAACTGGGACGCCGACGACGCGATGTGCCCCTCCTGGAAGGGCACGAGGGAACGGCGGCACTCGCCGAAGGGCCGTGCGATGCTGGTGCGGGAATGGCTGCGGCGGCTGGGCGAGGCCGGGGTGGACCCCATGGCCGAGGCCCGCGCGCTGCGGGCCTCCCCTCCCCTGCGCGGCTTCCTCGCGCGCCTGCGGAACACGCTCGCGCGGCGGCGCGGAGAGGCCGACTTCTCGCACGGCGTGAAGGAGGCGATGGACGGCTGCCTCGCCTGCAAGTCCTGCACCGGTGGCTGCCCCATCAAGGTGAACGTGCCGGACTTCCGGGCTCGGTTCCTGGAACTCTATCACAGCCGGTACCTGCGCCCGCTGCGGCACCACCTGATCGCGGGGGCGGAGCGCTTGCTGCCGCGCGCGGCGCGCGTCCCGCGCCTCTACAATGCCGTGCTGGAGAGCGGCCTCGGCCGGGCCGCGCTGCGCGCCATCGGGCTCGTGGACAGCCCACCCGTCTCCGGCATCGACCTGGGCGCGGAACTCGCCGCCCGCGGCGTCGCCCTCGCGGCACCCAATGCTCTGCGCGCGCTGCCGGACGCCGAGCGCGAGCACTCCGTGATCCTGGTCCAGGACGCCTTCACCAGCTTCAACGAGACGCGGCTCCTGCTCGACGTGCTCGACCTGATGCTGGCCCTCGGCGCGCGGCCCTGGGTCGCGCCCTTCCGGCCGAACGGGAAGCCGCTCCACGTGCACGGCTTCCTCGGCGCCTTCGGCCGTGCGGCTGAGGCGAACGCGGCGATGCTGGGCGAATTGGCCGGTACGGGAGTTCCCCTGGTCGGGATCGACCCCTCGATGACGCTGACCTACCGGGCGGAGTACCGGGACGCGGGCGTAAAGATCCCGACCGTCCTGCTGCTCCAGGAATGGC
Source organism: Roseomonas sp. GCM10028921 (assembly GCA_042666135.1). Lineage (GTDB taxonomy): Bacteria > Pseudomonadota > Alphaproteobacteria > Acetobacterales > Acetobacteraceae > Roseomonas. Next base: position 381,346 of record JBHTFH010000001.1, read on the forward strand.
TGGCGCAGCGGCAGGGCGAGATTCCGCAGGCGCACCGGCAGGCGCCCTACCGCCTCCTCCTGCACTGCACGGAGCGAACCAACGTCGCGGCCTCGCCGCGCGAGTGGCGCGCCGTCTTTGCCCGGCACGGGCTGGCGCTCGAGGTCGTCGCGGGCGGTTGTTGCGGCATGGCCGGCACCTACGGCCACGAGACCGAGCACCGCGCCATGTCGGAACACCTCTACGGCCTGAGCTGGAAGCGGCACGTGGCGGCGGGCGGGGATCTCCTCGCGACCGGCTACTCGTGCCGCTCCCAGGTCAGGCGCCTGGACGGCGTCGCGCTCCGCCACCCAGCCCAGGCCCTACTGGCCGCCATCCGGGAAGGGCGCGGCGAGGTGCCGCTCCCAATGGCGGCCTGAGCCCCGCCCGAGAACGATACGAAGAGGAACCAAGAACCATGCGAGACACGATCCTGGGCCGTCGGGGCCTTCTCACCGCCGGCGCGGCCCTCGCCGCCGCACCGCTCGCCCGCCCGGCCCTGGCGCAGGGTGCCTGGCCCGCCGGGCGACCGATCGAGCTGATCGTGGGCTTCGCCCCCGGTGGCGGCACGGACGTGATGCTGCGCGCCCTCGCCCAGGCCGTGTCCGCCGAGTTGCCCGGTTCCAACTTCGTCATCAGCAACCGCCCCGGCGCGGGCGGCGAGACGGCCTACGCCCTGCTCCAAGCCGCGCGGCCGGACGGCTTTACCATCGGCGGACTGAACACGCCGGGCTACCTTTCCGTGCCGATCGAGCGCCGTGTGCGCTACGACCGCACGAGGATCCGCGCCATCGCCCGCCTAGTCGACGATCCCAGCGCCTTCGTCGTGCACCGGGATTCGCCCTACAAGACGCTCGCCGATCTGGTGGCGGACGCGAAGCGGCGCCCGGGGCAGATCAGCGTCGGCTCCTCAGGCGTCGGCACGGACGACCATCTCGGCCTCACCCTCTTCCAGGCTGCGAGTGGCACGAAGTTCATCCACGCGCCCTATGCCGGAGCTGGGCTGGTGAAGAACGCCGTCCTGGCGCGGCACATCGACGTCGCCGGGCTGAACCTCGGCGAGATCGGGATGCTCGGTCAGGACAGGCCGGCGCTGCGCCCGCTCGGCGGCATGGGCGAGCACCGCTGGGACCTGATGCCGGACGTGCCGACCTTCCGCGAGGCGGGGTACGATGTGGTCATGACAAGCGAGCGCGGCATCGGCGCGCCGCGCGGCGTGCCGGACGAGATCGCGCTGCGCCTGCAGGAAGCCATCGCGCGCGTGGTCGCCAAGCCGGAATGGGCCGAAAAGGCGCGGCAGCTCGAACTGCCCATGGCCTACCTGCCGGGCGCCGAGTGGGAGGCGCAGATGCCGGCGCAGGAGGCCCGCTACCGCGCCATCTGGGAGAGGACTCCGTGGCAGCAGTGACCCTCTCCCGCCGCTGACGCCACCGAACAGAGAACCGTAGAGAAACCGCTCCCATGACCTCGACGATGCCGTCCCGGCGAGTCCTGCTGCTCGCCGCCCCCGCGCTGGCCCTCGCCGGCCGCCGCCCGCGGGCGCAGGACAGTCTCTGGCCCGAGCGGCCGGTGCGCGTCATCCTGCCCTGGCCGCCGGGCGGCACGGCCGACATCGTCGGGCGCCTCTTCTTCAGCGCGCTCTCGCAGGCGACGGGCAAGCCCTTCGTGATCGAGAACCGCCCGGGCGCCACGGGCACGATCGGCGCGGCCGCCTTCGCGCAATCCGCGCCGGACGGCTACACCGTGATGCACGGCTCGACCGGCCTCTCGGTCGAGAAGGCGCTGTTCGGCAACCTGCCCTATGACGCCCAACGGAACTTCATCCCAGTTTTCCGGACCATCACGGTGCCGCAGTTCGTGCTCGTGCCGGCCACCATGCCAGTCCGCACGGCCGCGGAGTTAGTCGCCTACGCGAAGGAGAAGCGTGGCATCAACGGCGCCTCCGCCGGGATCGGCTCCATCCAGCACCTTTCGATGGAGCTCTTCGCGCGGGGGACGGGAGCGCCGGTCAACCACGTTCCCTATCGCGGCGGCGCGCCTATCTACACGGACCTGATGACGGGCACGGTCGACCTCTACTTCGGCAACGCCAATGCGCCGGTCGGCTTCGTGAAGGAGGGCAAGCTCCGCGCCCTGGCCCATACCGGCAAGGGGCGGCTCACCTCGCTGCCGGAGGTCCCGCCGCTCTCGGACCTGCTGCCTGGCTTCGAGACCTATGAGTGGAACGGCGTCTTTTTGCCCAAGGGCACGCCGGCGGCGGTGGTGGCGCGGCTGAACGCTCTGCTGAACGAGGCGCTCGACCGGCCGGAGGTGGCCGAGAAGCTGCGAAGCCAGGACCTTCAGGCCGAGCGCAATACGCCCGAGGAGTTCGCCGCCTTCTTCGCCGCCCAGAGCCGGCGCTGGCAGGGCTTCGTGCGCGAGGCCGGGATCCGGCTGGAGTAGCGGGCATGGCCGCCCCAGGGCACGCCTCGCCTCATCTTCCGGTGCGCGAGGAATGGCTGGCGCAGCGCCGGGAGACGATCCTCGATCCGGGCCTGCCCATCGTGGACGCGCATCACCACCTGTGGGACCGTCCCGGCGCGCGCTACCTGCTCGACGAGTTGCTGCGTGACGCGGGGAGCGGGCACGACATCCGGGCGACGATCTACGTCCAGGCACGGTCGATGTACCGCACCGAGGCAGCTGAGGAGTTGCGGAGCCTCGGCGAGACGGAGTTCGCCAACGGCGTCGCCGCCTGCAGCGCCAGCGGCCTTTACGGCCCGGTCCGCGCCTGCGCGGGGATCGTCGGCATGGTCGACCTGATGCTGGGCGACGCCGTCGCCCCGCTGCTGGAGCGGCATATCCGGGCGGGCGGGGATCGCTTCCGCGGCGTGCGGAACCAGACGGCCTGGCACGCCTCGCCGGAGATCAACTCCAATCCGGTGCCGCCCCAACCTGGGCTGCTCTCCGAGACCGCCTTCCGTCGGGGCGCCGCGCGTCTTGCCGAACATGGACTATCGCTGGATGTCTGGGCTTATCACACGCAACTCGATGAGGTTCTGTCCCTCGCCCGCGCCCTGCCGGGACTGACTCTGGTCCTGAACCACTGCGGCGGCCCTCTCGGGGCCGGCCCCTATGCGGGCCGGAGGGCGGAGGTGCTGGAGGAGTGGGGCGGGCGGATGCGTCTGCTGGCCGGCTGCCCGAACGTCGTGGTCAAGCTCGGCGGCCTCGGCATGGCCGTAGGCGGCTTTGGCTTCGAGAAAGGCGCGCTTCCGCCCTCTTCCGAGGAACTCGCCGCCGCTTGGCATCCTTACCTCGACACCTGCGTCGAAGCCTTCGGCGCCGCGCGCTGCATGTTCGAGAGCAACTTCCCCGTGGACAAGGGGAGCTACGGCTACGCCGTGCTCTGGAATGCCTTCAAGCGCTTTGCCGCCTACGCCTCGGCCGGGGAGAAGGCCGATCTTTTCAGCGGCACGGCCGTCCGCACCTACCGCCTGCCGTCACTGCCGGCGGACTGAGCAAGCAATCGAGGAAACATCAAGCTGTGATCAACCGCCGCGCCCTCCTCTCGGCTTCCGCCCTGCTCGCGATGCCCTCGCTCGGCCACGCGCAATCCTGGCCCGCCCGGCCGCTCCGGCTCATCGTGGCCTACCCGCCCGGGGGAGCGGTTGATCTCGCTGGCCGGCTGATCGCCGAGGCCCTGAGCGCACGCCTGGGCCAGCCGGTCGTTGTCGAGAACCGCACCGGCGGGGGCGGCACGATCGGCACGGCCGCCGTCGTGAACGCGGCGCCGGACGGCTACACACTCGGCGCCAGCGCGGTGAATAGCCTGGCCATCAACCAGTACCTGTACCGGAACCTGCCCTACGACCCCGAAAAGGATCTCATCCCGGTCTCGCTCGGCTGGGAAGCGCCCCTCGTGGTCGTGGTTCCGGCCGATCACGTGCCTGCCCGCACCCTCCCGGAGTTCATCGCCTGGGCCAAGGGCCGGCGCGACGGCGTCGCTTTCGGCAGCTCCGGTGTGGGCACCACGGTGCATCTATCGGGTGAAATGCTCTGCCGCCGCACCGGCATCCAGGGCACGCATGTTCCCTTCCGCGGCGGGGCCGATGCACTGACGGGCATGCTGCGGGGTGACATCCAGCTGGTGGTGGACAACCTGCCGACGGCACTGTCCAACCTGCGCGGCGGCAAGCTGCACGCCCTGGCCGTCACCTCGGCCGAGCGCTCCTCGGATCTGCCGGAGGTGCCGACGATAGCCGAGGCGGGCATCCCGGACTTCATCGTGACCTCCTGGGGAGCCGTTACCGTGCCCGCCGGTACCCCCGCGGCCGTCGTGCAGCGCCTGTCAGACGCCATGCGCGATGCCGCAGCAGATCCAGCCGTGCAGAGGCGTTTCCGGCCGACGGGCAACCGCCTCCTTGGGACGACACCCCGGGAGGCTATGGCGCGGGCCGCGAGGGAGCGACCGATGTGGGAGCAGCTCATCCGCCAGTCCGGGGCCACGCTCGACTGATGGCTCCTCCCGGAAGTGCCACCGCACTGTGGTCGGCGGGGAGTGGACCGCCCGGGACGCCGTTGCCGCCCGGCGCGACCGACTGCCACTTCCATGTCTATGACGGCTGCGTCCCGTCCCATCCCGGCACGCCGCACCACCCGGACGCGCTGGAAGAGGACTACCGCGCCCTGCAACGGCGTCTGGGCCTGTCGCGCGGCGTGCTGGTGCAGCCCTCGGCCTACGGAACCGACAACACCCGGCACCTTCGGGCGCTCGATATCCTGGGGCGGGACAGCTTTCGCATGGTGGCGGTGGTGGAGCCGAGCATCTCGGACTCCGCCCTTCGCAGCTTCGACGAAGCAGGCGTGCGCGGCATCCGCTTCAACCTGACCATGCCCGGGGTGCTCACCGCTCCCGATCTGGCACGGTTCGGGACGCGGTTGGCCGATCTCGGATGGCACGTGCAACTGAACGCCTCCGGACAACAGGTCGTCGACATGGAACCCGTTCTCGCACGGCTGCCCTGTCGATTGGTGCTGGACCACCTGGCCCAGGTGCCGCAGCCCGAGGGCCTCGACAGCGCTGCCTTCCCCGTCATCCGCAGGCTGCTCGAAGGTGGGCGAACATGGGTCAAGATCTCCGGAGCCTATATCCGCAGCCGCGTCGGACCGCCCAGCTATGCTGATGTGGGGCGGGTGGCGTCTGCCCTCGCGCGGGCCGCACCGGAGCGCCTTCTCTGGGGCAGTGACTGGCCGCACCCGACTCAGCCGCCCAGCTGCAAGCCTGATGACGCCAGCCTGTTGGATCTGAGCGAGGCCTGGGTAGCATCCCCGTCCGCTTGGCATCGCGCGCTCGTCGACAATCCGGCCGATCTCTATGGCTTTCCTAGTACGGCCATCCGCGAAGAGCCCGGCGCTTAGGATACAGCTGCCGATGGCGCATTGCTGCGCCAGGGCACGAGCGGAACATTGGAGGAGAACACGTAATGGCCAAAGCCTCGGACCTGCTCGTGGCAGCCCTCGAGAACGAGGGGGTAGATCGCATTTTTGGGGTGCCGGGGGAGGAGAACCTGGATGTTCTTGAGTCCCTCCGGACGTCCAGCATCGAGTTGGTACTGACCCGCCACGAGCAACCCGCTGCGTTCATGGCCGCGACTCATGGGCGCTTAACTGGGAGGCCGGGGGTCTGCCTCACCACCCTCGGCCCGGGGGCGCTCAACCTCGTCACCGGCGCAGCCTATGCCCAGCTCGGCGCCATGCCGATGGTCATGATCACCGGCCAGAAGGGGATCATGAGCAGCCGTCAGGCCGGCTTCCAGATCGTGGACACGGTGGCGGCTATGCGGCCCCTGACCAAGCTCACCCGCCAGATCGTCTCCCCCGCCACCATCCCCACCCTCGTTCGCGACGCCTTCCGCGTGGCGCAGGAGGAGCGGCCTGGGCCGGTACACCTGGAACTGCCCGAGGACGTGGCGGGCGAGGACGTCGAGCCTCCGCCGCCGCTGATCCCGCCGCATCCAATCGAGATCCCCGTGGCCCATCCCACAGCCCTCGACCGCGCGGCCGAGATGATCCTGACCGCCGAGCGGCCATTGGTGATGCTCGGCGCCGCGACCAGCCGGCCGCGGGCGACGCAAGGGCTGGCGGGCTTCGTCCACCGCACCGGGATCCCCTTCTTCACCACGCAGATGGGCAAGGGCACTGTACCGGGAGGTTCCAACCTCTACATGGGTACCGCCGCGCTGTCTGAGCGCGACTACGTCCACGAGGCGATCGAGCGCGCCGACCTCATCATCGCCATCGGCCATGACACGGTGGAAAAGCCGCCCTTCCTCATGGGCCCGGGCGGGCCGAAGGTCATCCACATTTCCTACACCCCCGCCCATGTTGAGCAGGTTTACTTCCCGCACGCCGAGGTGGTCGGCGATGTCGGCCCGAGTCTGGAACTGTTGGCCGATCGCCTCAAGGGCCGCCTGCCCCGGGCCGGGGCACTACTGCCGCTGCGCGAAGGCATCCTCGCCCGCATCACCGACCGCGCCGAGGAGGCCCGCTTCCCACCCACGCCACAGCGGCTGGTGCGGGACGTTCGCCGGGTCATGCCGGAGGACGGGATCGTCGCGCTCGACAACGGCATGTACAAGATCTGGTTCGCCCGCAACTACCGCACGACGATGGCCAACACGCTGCTGTTGGACAACGCGCTGGCCACCATGGGCGCGGGCCTGCCCTCGGCGATGATGGCGGCGATGCTCAACCCAGGGCGGCGGGTGCTCGCGATCTGCGGCGACGGCGGCTTCCTGATGAACAGCCAGGAGATGGAGACGGCCGTCCGGCTCGGTCTTAATTTGGTGGTGCTGGTGCTGGACGATGGTGCCTACGGCATGATCCGTTGGAAGCAGTCGGTAGACGCGTTCCCGGACTTTGGCATGACCTTCGGCAACCCAGACTTTGTTCGCTACGCAGAGGCGTACGGCGCCATCGGGCATCGCGTCGGAGCAACAGAGGGCTTGATTCCGACGCTTGAGGCAGCCTTCCATGCCGGAGGCGTGCACCTCGTGGCCGTACCGATCGACTATTCGGAGAACACACGCGTTCTGGTTGACGAATTGAAGGCTCGGCTACCCGTCTTGGCATCGGCTGGCCCGGAACTGGCCTGATCTGTTTGCGGCTCTGATTCAAGAATTGGGTGACCGCGCCGCTGACGTCACGAGGCCAATGCTTCCGACACCATCATGCGGCGGCACATGCCCACCGCGGAGAGAACCGTGATCCGGCCGGCACGCGGTTCGCCGCAAGGCAGTCGAAAAAGGGCTTGATCTCCAAACCCGCCATAAGAGAACAGAACCCGATCGCGCTGGGCCTCGCCGCCGCGAGCCTAGCCTCGCGCCGCGGCCAAGCGTTGCCGGGGCCCGACGCGGTCGCGCTCTCGCTCGCCACTGCCGCGCTGCCGGGCGTCACCGCTTGGGCCGGGGCCGAGTTGAGCTACCGGCACATGGTCGGCGTCGTAGGCCGCAACGATCAGCACGGGAAGCATGAAGGGCGTTACGCACGGTAGTGCGGCTTCAGAGGACCGAAGAAGTCTGCTGCCGGTAGAGTTTGGCGATGCGGCCGAAGAACAGCTACCGGCCCGCTCAGAAGCTGATTTGGTTCAGGTAGGGGTAGCACGTCAGGGAGAGCAGTCGCTCTGGGGTGAGAGCGTTCCAGGCGGAGCAGAGCGCGTCTACGATCGCGTCATAGCCCGAGAGCAGACGGTGGCTGAGGTGGCGCTCGCGAAGGAATAACCAGACCCGTTCGACCGGGTTCAACTCAGGACTATACG
>JBHTFH010000002.1:0-295886 GCA_042666135.1 Roseomonas sp. GCM10028921
CAGGCCTGGGCAAGCGGCGCTGGCCAGTGGAGCGCACCAACGCTTGGCTGCTGGAGAACAGGCGTCTGGCTCTGCGCTACGATCGATGCGGCTTCATCATCCAGTCCCTGCTCCAAACCGCGTGCATATTCCTGGTTGCAGGACGCCTCGCTCAGGAATTCTGAAAACCGCCTCTAAGATCGGCGGGGCTTATGACAGACGACTTATAGAGGACAGCGCGCAACTTGCTCGCCCGCTCCGCGCGCCCGGCATGATTGATCGCGCGTTACTGAAGAACGTGACGCCGCGTTCATGCGCGAGCGGGCGCTGCTCAGCGCTCCTCGTAAATCGCCGCGCCGAGCAGCCCGGTATGCGGCCGCATCACTTGGGTGATGGGAATGCCCCCGAGATAGCCGGCGAAGCGGCCCTTGCCGGTGAAGCCGCGCACCAGCGCCTCCCGGTCCAGCAGCGGGCCGAGATTCCGGCAGAGCCCGCCCGTGACGTAGACGCCGCCCTCGGCTAGTACCGTTAGCGCCAAGTCCCCCGCCGCGGCGCCGAGGACGGCGGAGAAGATGCGGGTCGCCTCCAGGCAGAGGGGGTCCCCCATCCCGGCCGCGCGCTCCGTCACCTCCTTGGGCGAGGCGAAGCGCGGCCCCTCGCCCCGGATCTCCGCGAGCCCGTTCGCGATCCGCAGCAGGCCGGGGCCGGAGAGGAGGCGCTCCACAGAGACATGGCCGAACTCGCGGCGCAGCCCGTGCAGGATGCGCTCCTCTGTCTCGTCCTGGGGGGAGAAGGAGCTGTGCCCCGCCTCGCTCGCCAGCACCCGGGCAGCCCCGCCCCCGCCGAGCAAGAAGGCGACGCCGAGGCCGGTGCCGGGGCCGATCACCACCCGGGGGGCGGCGGGATCGGCCTCGCCCGGCTTCAGCTCCCGCAGGTCCGCCGTGCCGAGGCCGCGGATCGCCGAGGCCTGGGCGACGAAGTCGTTGATGATCACCAGGCGCCGCAGGCCAAGCCTCTCCCGCGCCTCGGGGATGGTGAAGCGCCAGGGGCTGTTGGTGAAGGCCACCCCGTCGCCGAGCACGGGGGTGGCGACGGCGAAGACCGCCTCCTCCACCGCGCGGCCGGCCAGATAGGCCTCCGCCGCCTCGATCAGCCCGGGATGCTCCGCGACCGAGAGCTTGCGCTCCTCCCGCGGCGCGCAGCCCGGCTCGCAGAGGGCGAAGCGGGCATTGGTGCCGCCGATATCGCCGACGAGGCGCATGGTCATGCCCTCTCCCGAACGGCGGGCGCGGCGGGAATGTCCCGGATGCGGTCCCGAAGCGTGACGACATCAGCCCGCCGGGGATGGGCGGTGCCGGGGCTGGAGACGGCGGCGGCCCCGGCGGCCACGCCCCAGGCGAAGGCGTCCTCCGGCGGGCTCCCCCGGACCAGGGCGAGGGTCATGGCCGCCAGGAAGCTGTCGCCCGCTCCCACGGCGCCGCGCACGGGCACGTCCAGCGCGGGCAGGCGCAGGCTGCGCTCGGCACACGCCAGCAGGGCGCCGTCCCGCCCGAGGGTGACGGCCACGAGCCGGACGCGGCCGGACCGGGCGAGCGCGACGGCCTCCCGCTCCAGCGCGCCGGGCTCGCCCAGCGGGCCGCCCACCAGCGTCTCGAACTCGCCCTGGCTCGGCTTGATCAGCTCGATCCCGCCCCGCTCCACGGCGGCGCGCAGCGCGGGGCCGGAGGTGTCGAGCACGAAGGGCAGGCCGCGCGCCCGGGCGGCCTCAATGGCGCGGGCGTAGAAGGCATCCGGCACGCCGTTGGGCAGGCTGCCGCTGGCGACGAGCCATCCTGGCTCGGCCTCCGCGACCGCCGAGAGGGCCGCGCCCCACTCGGCCTCAGTCACCGCCGGCCCCTCGGGCACGAAGCGGTATTCCTGACCGCTGCCGCGGTCGAGCACGGTCTGGCTGATCCGCGTGCGGCCCGCGATGGGGACCGTGCGGCGGGGCACGCCGGCCTCGTCCAGCAGCTCGTCGAGGAAATGGCCGGTTACCCCGCCGGCGAGGATCACCGCCCGCGTCTCCCCGCCCAGCTCCCGCACCACGCGCGAGACGTTCACCCCGCCGCCCCCGGGGTCCTGCCGCTCGTTGGTGGTGCGGACCTTGTGGATGGGGCGGACGGCCGCGGCGTCGCTGGCCAGGTCGATGGTGGGGTTGAGGGTGAGCGTCGTGATCACGGCGGGCATGGGGGCGGCGTCTCTCCTGGGCCGGTCGCGGTGGTCGGGCGGCCTTCACCCCCGCAACGCGGGGAGGCGCGGCTTCTTTGCCTCTGGAACCAGTCTAAGCGCCGCCGCCCGACCGTCCAGCCGGGGCCGCCCGGTCAGACCGGCCCGAGGCCGAGCAGTTCCGCGTAGCGCGGCGTGGCCTTCAGCCCGGTGCCGGTGAGGATGACGACGACCCTCTCTCCCGGCCGCACCCGCCCGTCAGCCGCGAGCTTGCCGAGGGCCGCTACCGCCTGGGCGCAGGTTGGCTCGACATAGATGCCGCTCCGCGCGAGGCCGAGGGAGGCGGCGGCGATCTCCTCCTCCTCCAGCAGCACGCCGCCACCGCCGCTGCGGCGGAGCGCGCCCAGCACCTCGGCCGGGCGGATGGGCTGGGCGATGGCGGTGCCCTCCGCGATGGTGGGGCGCGGCGGCTCAGGCGGCAGGCCCAGCGCCGCCCGCGCGATCGGGCCGCAATTCGCGGGCTGGGCGGCGTAGAGGCGCGGGAGGCGCGGGATGGCGCCGGCGCGCAGCAGCTCCCCGAAGCCGATGTCGCAGCCGAGCACGTTGGACCCCGCGCCGCAGGGGATCACCACCGCGTCCGGCGCCTCGAAGCCGAGATCCTCCCACAGCTCGTAGGCAAGGGTCTTCGTGCCCTGGAGGAAGAAGGGGTGCCAGTTGTGGCTGGCATAGAAGAAGCCGGAGGACGGGTCGTTCCCCTGGCGCAGCGCCTCCTCCGCGCAGTCCTGGCGGCTTCCCGGGGTGAGCTGAATTGCCGCCCCCGCCGCGCGGGACTGAACGGTCTTGGCCGGGGAGGTGCTATCGGGCACGAGGATCCGCGCCCGCATCCCGCCGGCGGCGGCATAGGTGGCGATGGCCGCGCCGCCATTGCCCGAGGAATCCTCCAGCACCGCCGCGATCCCCTGCTCCCGCAGGAGGGAGAGCATCACCGAGGCACCGCGGTCCTTGAAGGACCCTGTGGGCATCAGCCACTCGCATTTCAGCAGGGCGGGGAAGCCGTCGAGCGCGCGGGAGAGCAGCGGGGTGCGCCCCTCCCCCATCGCGATCGGCTCGCGCGGGCGGAAGGGCAGCGCGGCGGCATAGCGCCATAGGCCGGGCGCGGCGCCGTCGATCCCCTCACGCGCGATGCCGGGCAGGTCGGTCAGCAGCAGGGGCTGCCCGTCGTCGCCGCGCCAGCGCGGTGCCTCCAGGGGCCAGGTCTGGCGGGTGCGGGGATCGAGATAGGCGGTCACGGGGCCCTCTTCGCGGCGGGGGCGGCACCCTGTCTTGCGGCCGCCTCCCGGGCAAGGGATACCGCTCCCATGATCGCACGCACTGATGCCGAGGCCGTCGCCGCCCTGGCTGCCGACCTTATTCGCATCGACAGCCGCTCCTTCGTCTCCAACCTCGCCCTCGCCGAGCGGGTGGAGGCGGCGCTGCCCGGCTTCGAGATCGAGCATCTCGACTTCACCGACGCGAACGGGGTGGGCAAGCGCGCCCTCGTCGCGCATCGCGGCGGGCCGGGCGGCCTCGCCCTGTCCGGCCACATGGACACGGTGCCGGACACGGGCTGGCAGGAGGACCCCTTCTCCGCCCGCGTGGATGCGGAGGGGGTGATGCACGGCCTCGGCGCCGCCGACATGAAGGGTCCGCTGGCCGCCTGCATCGTGGCGGCGCTCGGCATGCCAGCGGACCATCCGGTGACGCTCCTGATCACGACAGACGAGGAGACGACCAAGGCGGGCGCCGCGATCATCGCCGAGGAATCGACCCTCGCGCGGCGGGCGGCCCTGCGCGGCATCTTGGTGGCGGAGCCCACGCGCCTCGCCCCCGTCCGCGGCCATCGCGGCACTGTCAATTTCGAGGCGGTGGCAAAGGGAAGCCAGGCGCATTCCTCGACCGGCCAGGGGGTGAACGCGAACCTCGCCCTCATTCCCTTTCTCGCGGAGATGCGCGCCCTGCACGACCGGCTGCGCGAGGAGCCCGGCTTCCGCGACCCCGGCTACGACCCGCCCTTCCCCGACTTCAACATCATCGTGGACAACCACGGCACGGCCATCAACGTCACCGTAGCGCGGGCGACCGCGCGGATGAAGTTCCGCTACTCCCGCCGGCTGGACCCCGCGCCCGTCATCCGCGCGGTGGAGGAAGCGGCGGCGCGGGCCGGCCTCTCCCTCTCCTTTGTCGTGGACGGCTCCCCGCCCGAGCTGCCCGAGAACCATCCGCTGGTCCGCTCGGCCATCGTGGCCACGGGGAAGGCGGCGCGGACCGTTCCTTTCGGGACCGACGCCACGCGGCTGAACGCGCTCGCCCCCTGCATCGTGCTGGGCCCCGGCGATATCGGCGTTGCCCATTCTCCTGGGGAACGGGTGCCGCTGTCGGAGCTGGCCGCCGCCGTGCCGCTGTTCCGGCGGCTGCTGCGGGAGGGCTGCGCGGCCGGCTAAGAGTGCCGGAGCCCGCTCCGCCTTAACAATTGTTCATTCAGTAGGACAAAATGGACCGGGCGCAATGTTTTCCGCCCGGCGCTGCGAACTCGCGCACGCTCCCTGGCGTTGGGGCCACGGCTTCAACCAGACCAAAAGCGGCGAAGCCAGAGCACGGAGATCGCAGCATGATCAATCGACGCGTGATCGGGATCGCCCTTGCGGGCGCGGGACTCGCGGGCTGTGCCGCCACGGCGCAGCAGGCCGCGGCCCCCCAGGCCCCCATCGGTGCCGCTCCCTCGGGGCTGCGCCTGCAGGCCCTCCAGGGCGGCGCCTTCCTGATGCAGACCGCCCAGCTCGGCGCGAGCAAGGCGCAGCGCCCGGAGCTGCGGCGCTGGGCGCCTTTCGAAGTGAGCGAGCAGCAGGGCCTGGTGCAGGCGATGGCGCTGACGGGCTCCTCCGCCCCCCCCCCGCCGCTGGTGGGCGAGAAGGCGGCGATGCTCCAGCAGCTCCAGTCCGCCAACGGCGCCGCCTTCGACCGCGCCTTCGTGATGGCGCAGATCCAGGGCCACCAGGAGGCGCTGAACACTTACACGGCGATTGCGCAGGACAGCGCGGCCCCGCCGGCTGACCGCGCAATTGCCCTGCTGGCGGTGGACCGCATCCGCGAGCACCTGGCCTTCCTGCAGGCCGTTCCGGCCCGCGCCTGACCGGTTCCGGAGGGGCCGCCCCTCTGCGGGGCGCGCCCCTTCCGGTGCGTCAGCGGTTCTCCCCGGGCTGCCAGAGCGGGTCCTGGCCCATGTTCAGGCTACGGGAGAGGACGAACAGGTGGTCCGAGAGGCGGTTGAGGTAGCGCAGCGCGTTGCCGTTCAGTGCCTCCTTGGCCGCCAGCGCCGCTACCGCCCGCTCGGCCCGCCGGGCCAGGGCGCGGGCGAGATGCGCGTGGGCCGCCGCCGGCGTGCCCCCGGGCAGGACGAAGGAGCGCAGTGGCTCCAACCCCTCGTTCATAGAGGCCAGCTCCCGCTCTAGCCGAAGGCATTGCGTAGCCGAGACCCGCAGCCCCTCGTCGCCCGGCACGGCAAGGTCGGCGCCGAGATCGAAGAGGTCGTTCTGGATGCGGGCGAGCATCGCGTCCTCCTCCTGCGCGGTGTGCAGGCGCAGAAGGCCGATGGCGCAGTTCGCCTCGTCCACCGCGCCCAGCGCCTTAATCCGCGCGGCGTGCTTCGGCAGGCGCGTCCCGTCACCGAGAGAGGTTTCCCCGGAGTCGCCGCCCCGGGTGGTGATGACGTCCAGCTTGACCATGCTCTCTCCTAATCGAGCCTGAAAACCACGCGGTAGTCGCGGCTTCCCCGAACGGGGATGCCGTCCCGCAGCGCGGGCACGAAGCGGCAGCGCCGGATCCCGCGCTGGGCGGCGTCGTCGAGCGCGAAGGAGCCGCTGGGCTCGACCAGCCGTACCTCGACCACGCGGCCGTCTTCGGAAACACGCAGCCGCAGCCCCACGGCGCCGGTGATGCCGCGCTGCCGCTCGGAGGGCGGGTAGCCGATCGCGTCCTGGCACCCGGCCTGCGGCGCGCCGACCACACGGCTCTCCCCGGGGGCGCCGGCCGTGCCCGCATCGAGACGGACGGAACCCGCGGCGGGCTGGCGCTCGGCCGGGGTGGCCGCGGGCGCTGCGGCGGGGGATGCGGCAGGGGATGCGACGGCCGGCGGCGCCGCAGCGGGCGCGGGAGGGGCGGGGCTGGCACGGGGCGGCGGGGGTGGGGCCGGCGGCATCGGCAGCGGCAGGGGGCCCGCCGCAGGGTTGGGCGGTGCGGGCGGGCGCCGGGCAGGCGGTGTGGGACGGGTCTCTGCGGGAGAATCAGAAAGTGGCGGCGGGGCCGGCGCGGCTTCGGCGGCAGGTGGCTGCGCGGGTGCGGCAGCGGCCGGGGCCTCGGCAGGAGGCGGCGGCTCCGCCGGGGCCGGCGCGGCTTCAGGAGGGGATGGCGCGGGCCGGGGCGGGGCGGCCTCCGCCGGCATGGGCGATTCCGGCAGGTCGGGAGAGAGGGCTTCAGCTCCCTCCCCTGTCCCGACTGGCCCTTCCCAGAGCAGCGGCGTGCCCTCGACGGTCCGGGGCTCGGGCAGGGTTTCCGGCTCCAGGCGGAGCAGCAACGTGGCCAGCGCCGCCGCGTGCAGCGCCGCCGCGACCCACCAGGCGAGGTCGCGGCGCCGCGGCCTGCGCCCCCTCGGGCGCCAGAAGGGCGCGGCGGCAGGGGCGAAGGCCCAGGGCCCGGCAGGGGCCTCGGCGCTCAAGACCCGGGAGTCACAGCACGACCACCCCGCTGTGCTTTGCCTTGCCCTCTGGTTCCACATGGATGGAGATCACGGCGTTGCCGAGCCTCTCCTTCAGCGCCGCCTCGATGCGGTCGCAGATCTCATGCGCCTCGGCCACCGCCATGGTGCCGGGGACCACGAGGTGGAACTCCACAAAGGAGATCCGCCCGGCCCGGCGGGTGCGGAGGTCGTGTGCCTCGATCGCACCCTCGGCATTGGTGGAGACGAGGGTGCGGATAGCGGCCACCTCCTCGCCCCCTAGCCCCTCGTCCATCAGTCCCCCCACGCTCTCGCGCAGCAGGCGCCAGCCGGAGAAGAGGATCATCACCGCCGTCACCCCCGCCAGCAGGGGGTCCAGCCAGAGCAGCCCGGTGGCCGCAACCAGCCCGACGCCGATGATCACCCCGGCGGAGGTGACCACGTCCGACATGAGGTAGTGCGAATCCGCCACCAGCGCCGGGGAGCCCAGCCGCTTGCCGCGCCGCCGCAGCACCGTGGCCCAGGCCGCGTTGATCACCGTGGCTACAGCCGAGAGGGCGAGGCCCACCACGGGCTGGTCCGGCACGTGCGGGTTGGCCCAGGCCTGCCACACCTCCTGCAGGATCATGGAGGCCGCGACGAGGATCAGCGTCCCCTCCAGCACCGCCGAGAAGTACTCGATCTTCGTGTGGCCGTAGGGGTGGTTCTCGTCGGCCGGCATGGCGGAGTAGCGCACGGCCGCCAGCGCCGCGCAGGCCGCGGCGACGTTCACCACCGTCTCCAGCATGTCCGCGAACAGGGCGGTGCTGCCCGTCAGCCACCATGCCGCCCCTTTCAGGGCGAGCACGGTGAGGCCGGTGCCGAGGCTGGTCCAGGCTGTGCGTTCGGTCGGGCTCATCGGCCCCCGAATAGCCCGCCCTCCCCTAGACCGAGAAGTACTTCGCGCGGGGGTGGTGCAGCACGATCGCGGAGGTGGATTGCTCAGGATGCAATTGCCATTCGTCAGAGATCGAGACGCCGATCCGCTCGGCCTTCAGCAGGCGCAGCAGGGGCTCCTGGTCCTCCAGCTTCGGGCAGGCGGGATAGCCGAAGGAGTAGCGCCCGCCGCGGTAGCCCTGGGACAGCATCTTCTCCATGTCGCGCTCGTCCTCGCCGGCGTAGCCGAGCTCGGCGCGGATGCGCTTGTGGACGTACTCCGCCATGCCCTCCGCCATCTCGACCGAGAGGCCGTGGAGGTAGAGGTAGTCCTGGTAGCGGTTCTCCTCGAACCAGTCCCGCGCCATGTCGCTCGCCTTCTGGCCGACGGTGACGACCTGGAGCCCGATCACGTCGCGCCCCTCCGGCCCGTCATCCACGTCGCGCACGAAATCGGCGATGCAGTCGCCATCCTCCTTCGGCTGCCGCGGCAGGGTGAAGCGCGCGGCCTCGGTGGTGCCGTCCTCCTCGAAGAGGATGAGGTCGTTCCCCTGCCCCGCGCATTTCCAGTAGCCATAGATCGCCTGCGGCCTGAGGATTCCCCCCTCTTCCGTGATCTGCAGCATGCGCCGCAGCACGGGGCGCAGCTCCTGCTTCGCCCAGCCGAGGAAGTCGTCCAGGCTGCGGCCCTGCTTTCGGAAGCCCCACTGGAACTGGTACAGGCTGCGCTCGTTGATGAAGGGCACGATCGCCTTCTGCGGCGCCTCCACCACCCGTGCGCCCCAAAAGGGCGGGGTGGGAACGGCCTCCTCCGCCGTCAGGCGCCGGCGGCGCCCCTGGGCGTACCCGATCTCCACGGGCGCGAGGCCGCGGGCATCGGCGGTGCCGAGGGTGCGGCGCTCGTTCCTGCCCTTGCCGCTGCGCTTGGACTGCAGGGCGGCGAGGTAGTCGTCGAAGCCGTTGCCCATCACCTTGTCCATCAGGTGCAGGCCGTCGAAGGCGTCCCGCGCATAGGCCACGCGCCCGGAGGCATAGGCACGCACGCAGTCGTCCTCGACATAGTTGCGGGTGAGGGCCGCGCCGCCGAGCATGACGGGGATGTCGACGCCCTGGCGCGACATCTCCTCCAGGTTCTCGCGCATCACGACGGTGGACTTCACCAGCAGGCCGGACATGCCGATGGCGTGCGCCTTGTGCTCCCTCGCGGCCGCCACGATATCCTGCAGTGGCACCTTGATGCCGAGGTTCACCACCTTGTAGCCATTGTTCGTCAGGATGATGTCGACGAGGTTCTTGCCGATGTCGTGCACGTCGCCCTTGACCGTGCCGAGGACGATCGTGCCCTTCTCCTGCCCCTCCACACGCTCCATGTGCGGCTCGAGATAGGCGACGGCGGCCTTCATCGTCTCCGCGGATTGCAGCACGAAGGGGAGCTGCATCTTGCCCGCGCCGAACAGCTCGCCCACGACCTTCATCCCGTCCAGCAGGATATCGTTGATGATGGAGAGCGGGGCGATGTCCTTAGCCAGCGCGTCGGCCAGCTCCTCGTCCAGTCCCTTGCGGTCGCCGTCCACGATGCGGTCCTTCAGGCGCCCCTCGACCGTCTCGGCCTTGGCGCGCTTGGCGGTGTCGGCGGCCTTGCGGCCGGCGAAGAGCTCCAGCAGTGCCTGGAGGGGGTCGTAGCCCTCCGTACGGCGGTCGAAGATCAGGTCCTCGGCCACCTTCACCTCCTCGGCGGGGATGAGGTGCAGCGGCTTGATCTTCGAGACATGCACGATCGCGCCAGTCATTCCGGCCTTCACCGCGTGGTCCAGGAACACGGAGTTCAGCACGTGTCGCGCGGCGGGGTTCAGGCCGAAGGAGATGTTGGACAGGCCGAGAATGATCTGGATGTCCGGGAACCGCTCCCGGATCATGCGGATGCCCTCCAGCGTCCACAGCCCGAGCTTGCGGTCGTCCTCGTTGCCCGTCGCGATGGTGAAGGTCAGGGGGTCGATCATCAGGTCGCTCTGCGGCAACCCGTACTTGTTGCAGGCGAAGTCCACGAGGCGCTCGGCGATGCGGAGCTTGTCCTCCGCCGTCTTGGCCATTCCGACCTCGTCGATGGTCAGCGCGATGACGGCTGCGCCGAACTTCTTGGCGAGCTTCATGCGGTCGCACGCGTGCGCCTCGCCGTCCTCGAAGTTGATCGAG
This sequence comes from Roseomonas sp. GCM10028921, assembly GCA_042666135.1. Classification (GTDB taxonomy): domain Bacteria; phylum Pseudomonadota; class Alphaproteobacteria; order Acetobacterales; family Acetobacteraceae; genus Roseomonas. The sequence continues at coordinate 10,043 of JBHTFH010000002.1, forward strand.
TTGATGATAGGCTTGCCGCCGTGCAGCTTCAGCGCGGCCTCGATCACCGGCGTCTCGGTGGAGTCGATCACGAGCGGCGCGTTTACCGAGGAGGTGAAGCGCGTGACCACCTCGTTCATCTCCGCCATCTCGTCGCGGCCGACGAACGCGGTGCAGATATCGAGCGAGTTGGAGCCCTCGCCCGCCTGCTCGCGCCCGATGGCGACGCAGCCGTCCCAGTCATGCGCTGCCTGCCGCTCGCGCCAGGCCTTGGAGCCGTTGGCATTGCAGCGCTCGCCGATGGAGAAGTAGGCGTTCTCCTGCCGCAGCGCGACAGCGCCGTAGAGGGAGGCGACGGAGGGGATCCAGACCGGCTTGCGCGCGACCGGCGCCGGGCGGTGACGGCTGCCGCCGAGCCGGCGCAGCATCGCGTCCAGGGCCGTGATATGCGGGATGGACGTGCCGCAGCAGCCGCCGACGAGGTTCAGCCCGTCCTCGGCGATAAAGCGCTCCATCCAGCTCGCCATCTCCTCCGCACCGAGGGGGTAGTGCGTCTTTCCGTCCACCAGCTCGGGCAGGCCGGCATTGGGCTGGCAGGAGATGAGGCCGCGCCAGTTCTGGGAGAGCCAGCGGACATGCTCGGCCATCTCCTGCGGGCCGGTCGCGCAGTTCAGCCCGATCAGCGGCACGTCCAGCGCGTCGATCACCGTCGCGGCGGCGGCGATGTCGGGGCCGACGAGGAGGGTGCCGGTCGTCTCCACCGTCACCTGCACGAAGATCGGAATTTCTGACTTCGCCTCGGCGATGGCGCGCTTGGCGCCGTTCACCGCAGCCTTGATGAAGAGCGTGTCCTGGTTCGTCTCCGTCAGGATTGCGTCCGCGCCGCCCTCAATCAGGCCGCGGCACTGCTCGGTCAGCGCCTCTTCGAGCGCATCATAGGTGATGTGGCCGAGGCTCGGCAGCCGCGTGCCCGGGCCGATGTCGCCGATCACCCAGCGCGGGCGGCCATCCGTGAAGCCCTCGCTCGCCTCGCGCGCCAGCTCCACGGCGCGGCGGTTGATCTCTCGCGCGCGGTCCTGCAGATCGAACTCGCCCAGCGTCACGGGGCTGCCGCCGAAGGAGTTGGTCAGCACCATGTCCGCGCCGGCCTCGAAGTAGCCGCGATGGATCTCGCGCACGAGGTCGGGGCGGGAGAGGTTCAGCACCTCCGTGCAGTTCTCCTGGCCCCAGTAGTCCTTCTCGACATCGAGGGTCAGCGCCTGCACACGGCTGCCCATGGCGCCGTCGCAGAGCAGCACGCGGTCGCGAAGGGCGTCGAGCAGATGCGGTCGGGACATGTGTCGTTCTCTCAGGCGGGCTGCGCGGCGGTGGCGCGATGCGCCGACCACAGGCGGACGTTCAGGTCGGTTCCGGGAGATCCGGCGATCTCCACCGGGGGATTCAGCGCGCAGCCGGCATCGTCGAGCCAGCCGGTGATCTGCGCGTCGTCGAAGCCGGGCCAGCGATGGGCGTGGCGCTCCATCAGCTCGCCGCGGGAGTGAGGGCCGAGGTCCACCACGAGCAGCACGCCGTCGGGGGAGAGGACGCGCGCGGCCTCGGCGAGCGCGGCGGCGGGGTCCTCGGCGTAGTGCAGCACCATCTGCAGCGTCACGGCGTCGAAGCCCGCCTCGGGGAAGGGCAGGCGGTACATGTCGGCCTGGCGCACGGTGCAGCGCGGGGCGAGGCCGCGCTCAGCGAGCCGGCCGCGAGCGAGCGCCAGCATGTCGCGGCTGGCATCCACGCCGATCGCCGCATCGCAGCGCTCCGCCACGAGTTCGAGCAGCTGCCCCGTGCCCGCCCCGATATCCAGCAGGCGCCTGATGCGCGCGGGCAGCGCGTCCAGCAACGCCGCGCCGACGGAGGCGGTGGGCAGGCCGAGGGCGCGCATCTCGTCCCAGTCCGCCCCGGCCTCCCGGAAGGCCTCGGAAGCGGCCCGCACGCGCTCGGCCCCGAGCCGAGCGGCCAGGCGGCGGTCGGCGGCGAGGAGGGGATCGTCCTCCGGCAGCCGGGCGAGGATGGCGCGCGCCAGGTCCGCCCGGGGGGCGAGGGAGAAGTAGACGTTCGAGCCCTCCGGCAGCCGCTCCAGCAGCCCGGCCTCGACCAGCAGCTTTAGGTGGCGGGAGAGGCGCGGCTGGGACTGGCCGAGGGCGGCGCAGAGATCGGTCACGCAGAGCGCCCCGCGCGCGCAGAGCGCGAGCAGCCGCAGCCGGGTCGGCTCGGCGGCGGCACGGAGCTGGGCCAGGGTCTCGTCCATGGGCTTGTAAATGACATAACGATATCTTTATGTCTATCGAAAAGGAACCGCCGATGCCCGTCTTCGCCGATGGAAGGATCCCCGTCACGGTGGTGGCGGACGAGGCGTCCCTCGCCGCCAGCCTCGCCGCGCGGCCGGGCGCCGCCTTGCTGGCCGAGGCGCGGGAAGCCGCCCTGCCCGAGGGCGCCGTCCATGCTCTGATGATCGAGGATGCGCCCGAGCAGCACGCCGCGGCCTGCGCCTGCTGCGCGGGGCGGCCGTCCCTCGCCGTCGCCCTCGACCGTCTCTTCCTCGCGCGGGTGAAGGGGCAGGCGCGGTGGTTCAACCGGGTGGTCGCCCTGCTGCCCGGCGAGGAGGCGCGTCAGGCCCTCGCCTCGGCACTGCGGGAGGATGCGCTGACGGCCAGCCGCTACCGGCCGGAAACCTGAGAGCCGGGATCAGCCGGGAAGCGTGCGCTCGCCCTCGCCCAGCGCCTTCTGCATGTAGACCACGTCCACCCAGCGCCCGAACTTGAGGCCGACGGCCTTCAGCATCCCGGCCTGCCTGAAGCCGAGGGAGAGATGCAGGCCGATCGAGCCGACATTCTCCGAATCGCCGATCACCGCCACCATCTGGCGGAACCCCGCCGCCTCGGCGCGGCGGAGGAGCTCGGCGACCAGCGCCTTGCCCACGCCCTGGCCTCGCACGTCGTCGCGCACGTAGATGGAGTCCTCCGCCGTATGGCGGTAGGCGGAGCGAGGGTGGAAGTTGTTGAAGTAGCCGTAGCCGAGGATTGTCCCCTCCTCCTCGACCACGATCCAGGCATGGCCGGCGGCACCGATCCGGGCGAGGCGCGCGGCCATCTCCTCCGCCGCGGGGGGCTGCTCCTCGAAGGTGCCGGTGCCGTGCAGCACATGATGGGCGTAGATCACCGCCATGGCGGGAGCGTCGTCGGGCGTGGCGTCACGAATCGGCATGCACGACCCCTAGAGCAGAATGGGCGGCGGGGAAATCACCCCCCCTGCCCCGAATCGGCCATCCTGGCGGCGCGTCAGACCGGCAGCCCCATCCTCTCCGCAACCCTCTCCGCGAGGGCGAGCAGCGCCCGGTCCCGCCCGGGCGCCGCGACGAGGGAGAGGCCGACCGGGGCGCCGTTCGCGCGGCCCGCGGGGATCGAGACCTCGGGCAGCCCGGCCATGCCGGCGATGGCCGTGACCCCGATGGTAATCTCCCGCACCCAGAGCTGCTCGGCCGGAGAGGCATCCAGCCGCGGGGCGACGAGGGGCGAGGTCGGGTAGGCCATGACCGCGCCGCCGCCGAGGAGGCCCAGCAGCCGCCGACGGAACCGCTGGCGGAAGGCGCGGGCGTCCGCGGCCCTGCCCGGCTCCAGGTCCCGCGCGAGGGCGAAGCGCTCGCCCACCCCCGGACCGAATCGGGGGGATTCATGCGCGATCCAGGCACCCAGCGTCGCCCAGGCCTCCTCGGCCTGGATGCAGCGGAACTGCTCGTAGAGGAGGGGCAGCGCCTGCGGCACGGTCGAGACCTGCACGCAGGGGCCCAGGATGCTCTCCACTGCCTCCAGCGCCGGCTTGAGGGCGGTGGCGACCGCAGGCTGGGCGTTCACCCAGGCTTCCTGCACCCGCAGCGGCGGGCCGAGCGGGCCTTCCCCGCCCTCGGGCAGCAGCACCTCCCCGGCGCGGCGCAGCACCGAGGCGCGGGCAGCGAACCAGCCCGCCGTATCGAAGCTGGGCGCCAGCTCCCGCGCACCCACGAGCGAGACGGCGCCCCAGGAGGGCCGCATGCCGTAGATGCCGCAGTAGGAGGCCGGAATTCGCACAGAGCCCCCTGTATCCGAGCCGAGGGCGATGTCGGCCTCCCCCCGCGCCACGACCGAGGCGCTGCCGCAGGAGGATCCGCCGGGGAAGCGGTCCGGCGCCGCCGGGTTCAGCGGGGTGCCGTACCAGACATTCTCCCCCGTCAGCCCGAAGGCCAGCTCCACCGTCTTCGTCTTGCCCAGGAAACGCGCCCCCGCCTCGGCGAGGGCGAGGACGGCGGTCGCGGTGGCGACGGCCGGAGGATGCGTGCGCGCCCAGTCCGGGTTGCCGTAGGTGGTGGGGTGGCCGGCGACGTCGAACAGGTCCTTGGTGGCGAAGGTCAGGCCCGCCAGCGGCCCGGCCGGGGCGTGCGGCAAGGCCGCCCTCTCCCCCGGCATGAAGCCGCTGCAGCGATCCTCGTCCGCCATTCATCCCCGCCTCTGGTGGTGCCGAGGAATGCTGCGGCAGGGGCACCCTCCTGTCTACCGTCCGGAACGCGAGTAGCCGCGCCATTCGGAACGGCGGCGGCGCGAACTCGCCGCGCGCCGGAGCCGGAATGCAACCTCAGCGGGCGCGCAGGAACTCCGGCACGCGCAGCAGGATCAGCTCGTTGTCGTCCGCCCGGGTCAGGTGGCGGCCGGCGCTGAAGGGCAGGTTGTTGTCGGTGCCCACGATGATGTGGTCCGCATCCACCACCGCCACGTTCTCGATCGTGAAGAAGGGGAAGGTGAAGCGGGCGCGCGGCGCGTCGGGGGCGATGTCGCCGTGCTGGCGGGCGACGCCCTCAGGGTCACGGATCGCCATGAGGTCGATGTGTCCGATCTTGCGGACGAAGCCCTCCGCATCGGCGTCGCCGAGATCGACGAGCGAGATCCGCTTTACCTTCGCCGGGCTGTGGAAGCAGGCGGGCGGGGCCGTACCGGCGGCGCAGGCGCGGGCGGGATCACCCTCCCCGTCGTCGCGCTCGATCACCAGGGCGCGGCGGTCGTCCACCATGTTGAAGTCACCGATCGAGGTCGCGCCCTCGGCCAGGCGGAAGCGCAGCACCCGGCCGGTCCAAGCGCCGCGGGTGGTGTTGAACTCGACGATGCGGAGGAACGGCCCCTCCGGCGCGCCGGCCCCGGCGAAGAGGGGCTTTTCCAGCAGGGCGTAGAGGCGGCTGCCGTCCGGGCTCGCGGCCAGGCCCTCATAGCCGCCGCTGCGCTGGGCCTCGAAGGCGACCGTCGCCGTCGGGCTCGCGGGCAGGGAGAGGTCGGGGTGGTCGGGGCTGCGGATGGGGCGGCCGTCCACCACCGTCTCCACCACGCGCTGCACCCGGCCCTCACCATCGGCCTGGATGAGGAAGGGGCCGAACTCGTCGCCGATCCAGAAGCCGCCGCCCACGGGCTGGATGCTCTCGATGTCGAAGTCGCTCCCGGTGAGGTAGCGGCGCTCCGTCCCCTCATGCGCGATGCGGAAGGGCACGCGGCGCTCGGGGTCCGAGAGGAAGATCGTGCGCTCCACGGCCACGGCGCCCGTGCTGAAATCCGGGCGGATCTTGTGTAGCATCAGCAGCGCGTCCGGGGAGTTGCGCTTGTTGCCGAAGCCGTTGTCCGTCAGCACCCAGTAGGCGCCGGGCTCGCCCTGCACGGGTTTGATGCCGGAGAAGCCCTGCACGGCCTGCCCCTGGAAGGGGAAGGAGAGGCCGGTCGGGCGGCCATTCGGCGCGGGGCCGGTGGTGCCGGCGATGCTGCCCGCGGCGTCCACGCGGCGGTTGCCAGGGCCCGCGAACTTCCCGGCCACCCTCGCATCGGCCGGGGCATCGGCCGGGGGCTGCACCAGCGTGTTGGCGGGCAGGATGGCCTGCCCCTCCAGCACCGCCTCGAAACGCTGGTCGGCCCGGGCGGCGCCGGCCAGGGCCAGCAGGGCGGCGGATGCCATGAGGATCGCGCGCATGTCTCTGATTCCCCCAAGAGGTCGGGCCGGGGGTTAGGGCCGCCGCGTTGCGCCGGTTTGACAGAGAGATGACGAAGCCGTGTCGCCGTGCCCCTCAGGCGATGGCGGCGCCGAGAAGAAGGCAGGCCGCCGCGCCGAGGCTCAGCCCCCAGCGCAGCCGGAGGTAGGGGGCCGGTAGCAGCCCGCGCCAAGCGGCCAGCGTCTCGGCCAGCGCCGTGGCGACGAGGATGGCCGCCAGGGCGAGGAGGCCCGGCCCGAGCGGCAGGAGCAGCGCCACCCAGGCCAGCAGGGACGGCACCACGCCGAGCCCCATGCGCCCCCAAGCCGCCCCCTCCTCCCCCGGTGCCGGGTGCAGCGCCAAGCCCCAGTGAACGGCGCCGAGGAAGGAGGCGATCGTCGCCCCGTAGGCGAGCAGCGCGATGAGGGCGAGGCCGCGCCACTCCGGCAGGAGGAGCGCGGCCAGGGCCAGCCCGGCGAAGGGGATCAGCCCCGCGGGGCCGAGGATTCGGGCAGGGCTGGGCAGGGCGTCGCTCATGCCGGGCATCTCGTGCCGGGTCGCCTCACCGCAAGCCCCGCCGCTCAGGCCTCCGTCACCCAGGGCAGCGACGGATGCGCCGCGCGGGCGAGCGGCGCCAGGGGACGGCCGTCCGACCCCCAGTTCGCCTCGTCCAGCCAAGCGGCGATCGCCTCGCGCCGGGCCGGCCACTCCTCCGCCAGGATGGAGAACTGCGCCGTGTCCCGCAGCCGGCCCTTGATCACCTTGATCGCCCGCAGCGTGCCCTCGTAGCGGAAGCCGAGCCGGGCGGCCGCGGCGCGGGAGGGCGCGTTGAGGGCGTGGCACTTCCAGACGAGCCGGCGGTAGCCGAGATCGTCCAGGGCGTGGCGCATGAGCAGGAACATCGCCTCCGTCGCGGCGCGCGTGCGCTGGAGCCGGGGGGAGAACCAGATATGGCCCAACTCGATCGCCGCATCCGCCGGGAAGATCTCCATCAGCGTCAGCCAGCCATCGGCCGTGCCGGTCGCCTTCTGCCGGACGGCCCAGGCGATGGGGTCGTGCTGGGTGGCAAAGGCGGCGACATGGCGGCGCATGGCCCCCTCGTCCGGGAAGGGGCCATAGCCGAGATAGGCCCAGCCCGGCTCCGCCCCCGGCGCCCGGGCCGCTTCCCACAGCTCCGCCGCGTGGCGGGTGTGCAGGGGTTCAAGCGCCACGCTCACCCCCTCATGGGGGGTGCGGGCCGGCAGGGGCCGGGGTGTCGGGTCGACTTCGGGACCGAGGGGGGGCGAATCGGGCATGGCGGGATGCTGCCGGGGCATGGGCGCACCCACAACCTGCCGCATTGCACAAGCGGCGCCCCCACCCCATACCGTCCCGCCATGCCGAACGACGCCTCCCCCTCCAAGACCGGGCCGGACCCCAAGCGGCCCGCCATGTCCGCCTTCCTGAACGAGACGGTGCTGGACGTCCGCCACTGGACGGACCGGCTTTTCTCCTTTCGCTGCACGCGGGACCCGGGCTTTCGCTTCCAAGCCGGACAGTTCGCGATGATCGGGCTGACGGTGGAGGGCAAGCCGCTCATGCGGGCCTATTCCGTCGCCTCGCCGCCATGGGAGGAGACGCTGGAGTTCCTCTCCATCAAGGTGCAGGACGGGCCGCTCACCTCCCGGCTGCAGAACATCCGGCCGGGCGACACCGTGCTGATCAACCGCAAGCCCGTCGGCACGCTGCTGCTGGACAATCTGTTGCCCGGCAAGCGTCTGTGGTTCCTCTCCACCGGCACCGGGCTCGCGCCCTTCATGTCCCTCATCCGCGAGCCCGAGGCCTATGACCGCTTCGGGAAGGTGATCGTCACCCACACCGTGCGCGAGGTGGAGGAGCTGGCCTATCGCGAATACATCACCAAGGACCTGATGGAGCACGAGTTCCTGGGCGAGATGGTCCGCGAGGGCCTCGTCTACTATCCCAGCGTCACCCGCGAGGAGTTTCCGACGCGCGGCCGGATCACCGAGCTGATGGACAGCGGCAGGATCTACGCCGATCTCGGCCTGCCTCCCCTCTCACCCGAGGACGACCGCCTGATGCTCTGCGGCTCGCCCGAGATGCTCGTCGATACCCGCGCGCGCCTCGAAGCCATCGGCATGCATGAGGGCAGCGCCCACGAGCCCGGGCATTTCGTGGTGGAGCGCGCCTTCGTCGACAAATGATCCGGGTCCCAACGAAATTGTTGCACGAAGGTTAGTTCCTCGGGCAGGCTCCCCGCGGACGCGGCCAGTAGATGCCGCGCCGTAAGGGAGCTTCGATGTCCGAGAAGAAAGGGGCGGGCCGCCGCGGCCTGCTGCGCGCCGCCGCCGTTGGCGCAACCGGTGCCGCCGTACTCGCCACGCCGGGCGTGAGCCGCGCCCAGACCACCACCCTCCGCTTCCAGTCCACCTGGCCGCAGCGCGACATCTTCCACGAGTTCGCCCAGGACTACGTGGAGCGAGTGAACCGCATGGCTGGCGGCCGGCTGCGGCTGGAGCTGCTGGCGGCCGGCGCCGTGGTCGGCGCCTTCCAGGTGCTCGATGCCGTGCATGCCGGCACGCTGGATGGCGGGCACGGCGTTGCGGCCTACTGGTTCGGCAAGAACAAGGCCTTCTCGCTCTTCGGCACCACCCCGCCCTGGTTCGGGGACGCCAACCAGATGCTCGGCTGGTTCTACCACGGCGGCGGCGAGGCCCTGTACAAGGAGCTTCTGCACGACGTGCTCAGAGTGAACGTCGTCGGCTTCCTCTCCGGCCCGATGCCGACGCAGCCCTTCGGGTGGTTCAAGAACCCGATCGAGCGGCCCGACCAGATCCGCGGCCTGAAGTACCGCACCGTCGGCCTCGCGGCCGATCTGATGGCGGAGATGGGCGCGGCTGTCGTCTCCCTGCCTGGCGGCGAGATCGTGCCGGCGCTGGAGCGCGGGGTGATCGACGGGGCGGAGTTCAACAACCCCTCCTCCGACCGCGTCCTCGGCTTCCCCGACGTGGCCAAGGCCTACATGCTCCAGAGCTACCACCAGCGGGTGGAGAGCTTCGAGATCCTGTTCAACCGGCAGCGGTATGAAGGCCTGCCGGCTGAGCTGCAGGCCATCATTCGCCATGGCGCGGAGGCGGCCTCGGCCGACATGTCCTGGAAGCTGCAGGACCGCTATTCCAAGGACCTGCTGGAGATGACCCAGCGGCAGGGCGTGCAGGCCCGTCCCCTGCCCCGGGCCGTGCTGGACGCGCAGCTCCAGGCCTGGAACGCGGTGATCGCGCGGCTGGAGGGCGACAACTCCAACCCCAGCAACGGGCCCTTCTTTAAGAAGATCTGCGACAGTCAGCGGGAATGGTGCCGCCGCGTGGGCAACTTCTTCCTGCGATACGAGGCGAGTCAGGTCGTCTCCTACAACCACTTCTTTGCCAATCGCGGGTGATGCCGCCGGCGGGGCCGCGCGCCCCGCCGGCCGCTCGCCGTTGAAGGAGCGTCATGCAGCGCATCCTGCTGGGGATAGACCGCCTCTCCACCATCGTCGGCCAGGTCTTTGCCTGGTGCATCGTCGCCCTCACCCTCGTCGTCACTTACGAGGTGGTCGCCCGCTACGCCTTCCGCGCGCCGACGACCTGGGGCTACGACGTGAGCTACATGCTTTACGGCACGCTGTTCATGATGGCGGGCGCCTATGCGCTGTCGCGCAACGGGCATGTCCGCGGGGACTTCCTCTACCGCATGATGGCGCCGCGACGGCAGGCGACGCTCGACCTCGTTCTCTACATCCTGTTCTTCTTCCCCGCGATCTTCGCCTTCATGATCTCCGGCCTGCACTTCTTCGAGGAGAGCTACCGGCAGAACGAGCGCTCCATGTTCTCGCCGACGGGGCCGGTGATCTGGCCCTTCAAGTTCCTCATCCCGCTCGTCGGCTTCCTGCTCCTGCTGCAGGGATTGGTGGAGGCGGTGCGCTGCATCCGCTGCATCCGCGAGGGCGAGTGGCCCCAGCGCCTCTCGGACGTGGAGGAGCTGGACCAGTTCATCCTCGCCCAGGCGGAGGCGCGCGGCGCGGAGGCCCTGGCCGCCGATCTCGCGCGCGGCCGGGACGTGGGAGTGAGCCCGCCGGCCGAGGCGGCACCGAAGGAGCGCGCGGGCGACCAGCAGGACGGCCGTTGAGACAACCCGAACCCGAGCGAGACGACGCCGCACGATGAGCGATCCCGCCCTCGGCCTGACGATGCTCGGGCTGTTCCTCTTCTTCATCCTCCTGGGCTTCCCCATCGCCTTCACCTTGATGGCGATGGGGTTGTTCTTCGGCTATCTCGGCATGGGCGAGCGCGTCTTCGACCTGCTGGTGCAGCGCACCTACGCGGTGATGGCGAACGACGTGCTCATCTCCGTCCCGCTCTTCGTCTTTATGGGCTACGTCATCGAGCGGGCGAACATCCTCGACCGATTGTTCCGCGCCCTGCAGATGGCATCGGGCAACATCCCCGGCAGCCTCGCCGTCGCGACCCTCGCCACCTGCGCGCTCTTCGCCACGGCCACCGGCATCGTGGGCGCGGTGGTGACGCTGATGGGGCTGCTCGCCTTCCCCGCCATGCTGAAGGCCGGCTACGACGTGAGGCTGGCCGCCGGCGTCACCTGCGCGGGCGGCTGCCTCGGCATCCTCATCCCGCCCTCCATCATGCTCATCCTCTACGGCGCGACGGCGGGCGTCTCGGTGGTGCAGCTCTATGCCGCGGCCTTCATCCCCGGCGTGATGCTGGCCTTTCTCTACATGGTTTACGTCATCATCATCGCCATGCTGAAGCCGCAGGTTGCGCCGCGCCTTCCGCCAGAGGAGCGCAACGTTCCCGCCGGCCAGCTCGTGATGGCGCTCGTCACCTCCTTCGTGCCGCTCGCCCTCCTGATCGCGGCGGTTCTCGGCGCCATCCTGATGGGGGTCGCGACGCCGAGCGAGGCGGCGGCGATGGGCAGCCTCGGCGCCGTCGTGCTGGCCCTGGTCTACCGCGCCTTCACCTGGGCCAAGCTGCGGGAGAGCGTGTATCTCACGGCGCGCACATCGGCGATGGTTTGCTGGCTTTTCGTCGGCTCCTACATCTTCTCCTCAGTCTTCGGCTATCTCGGCGGACAGTCGGTGGTCGAGGAGTTCGTGAAGTCCCTCCCTCTAAACTCCTTCACCTTCATGATCCTCGCCCAGGCCATCATCTTCGTGCTCGGCTGGCCGCTAGAATGGACGGAGATCATCGTGATCTTCGTCCCGATCTTCCTGCCGCTGCTGGACGATTTCGGCGTCTCCCCCCTCTTCTTCGGGGTGATGATCGCTCTCAACCTCCAGACCTCCTTCCTCTCGCCCCCCGTTGCCATGGCGACCTTCTACCTCAAGGGCGTGGCGCCGAAGCACGTGCGGCTGGAGGACATCTTCGCCGGCGTGATGCCCTTCATCTACATCGTCGTGGCGACGATGGTGGTGATGTACTTCGTCCCCGAGCTCGTCACGTGGCTGCCCGACACGCTCTACGGCGGCAGCACCGCGGGGGATCCCGCCCTTGCCATCGAGGCCCCGCCGAGCGGTGGCTTCACGGAGGAGGAGGTGATGCGCTAATGAGCCGCACCGCGCGCGCAGCCGGCTGGATCGCCGAGGCCTTCTCGACTGGCAATCCCCTGGCCGAGCTGCCCGAGGAAATCGCTCCCCGGCGCCGCTCGGAGGGGGAGCGGGTCGCCTTGCGCGCCATCGAGTCCCTGGGCCTGCCGCCCTGCGGGCTCCGGATGTCGGGGGGCATCGCCGGGCCGCTGATCGAGGGCCGCATCCTACCCGACGGCGCGGCCGTCGTCGGCCTGCGCCATCCCGTCGCCACTGCCGCCCTCCTGGCCGTGCTGGCCGAGCCGCTCGATCCCGGGAGCGACGCGCTGCCCGCCCTGGCAGCGCTCCACCCCGCGCTCGACATCGCGGACCACCGTTTCACCCAGCCGCCCCGGAGCGCGGCACAGCGGGCGGCGGATCTGGCGGGGCTGGGCTTCGTCGTGGTGGGTGCGCCCGTGGCGCCGAGGGAGGAGCTGCGACTCGGCGCGGCGCGGGCGAATCCGGCGGAGGTGCTGGCCCCGGTCGCGGCCGCTGCGCGCCGGCTGGGCGGGTTGCCGGCCGGCGCCCTCCTGGTCGCCGCGGGCCTCTCCGCCCCCATCGCGGCCGACAGCCGCGGCCTGCTGCGGTTGGATCTAGGGGTGGGATCCGTAACGGCACACTTCCCGTGACGTTTTACAAAACGAAGGGAAGCAATTCACAGGCGCAACAATGAGAAAGTTGCACAAGGTTGCGCCTTCTTAAGGAATCCGTCTGGCGGCGCGGCACGATGCTGATCTAGCCTCTCCGGGACGGGTCTGCGCGACGGCTCGTCCCCGCCCGGCCGTCATCGGCCCGGCGTGGCAACCGAGGTCCGGGCAGCGTCGCGCCCCGGGGGGAATTCAGGACCAAGTGAACACATGAGCGCCACCTATTCGACAAGCGCCGCGGCCGAGAGGAACCGGCCGATGTCGCGCGAGGAGAGGAAGGTCATCCTTGGCTCCTCGCTCGGCACCGTCTTCGAGTGGTACGACTTCTATCTCTACGGCAGCCTTGCCGGGCTGATCGGCACCCACTTCTTCAGCCAGTACCCCGAGGGCACGCGCAATATCTTCGCGCTGCTGACTTTCGCGGCCGGCTTCCTCGTGCGTCCCTTCGGCGCCATCGTCTTCGGTCGCATCGGCGACCTCGTCGGGCGCAAGTACACCTTTCTCGTCACCATCCTCATCATGGGCGCCTCGACCTTTATCGTCGGCCTTCTCCCGGGATCGGAGACGATCGGCATTCTCGCCCCCATCCTGCTCATCGTCCTGCGCTGCCTCCAGGGCCTGGCGCTCGGCGGCGAGTACGGCGGCGCAGCGACCTATGTGGCGGAGCACGCGCCGAACGGGCGCCGCGGCTTCTACACCTCCTTCATCCAGATCACGGCGACGGCGGGCCTGTTCCTCTCGCTGCTGGTGATCCTGGGCACCCGCACCTGGATCGGCGAGGCGGAGTTCGCGGCCTGGGGCTGGCGCATTCCCTTCCTGCTCTCCGTCGTGCTGCTCGGCATCTCCGTCTGGATCCGCACCACGCTGCATGAGAGCCCGGCCTTCAAGAAGATGAAGGAGGAGGGCACGTCCTCCAAGGCGCCGCTGTCCGAGGCCTTCGGCCAGTGGAAGAACGCCAAGTGGGCCCTGCTCGCCCTGCTCGGCCTCACCATGGGCCAGGCGGTGGTCTGGTACACTGGCCAGTTCTACGCGCTGTTCTTTCTCGGCTCGATCCTGAAGGTGGACGGAGCGACGACGAACCTGCTGATCGCCTGGTCGCTGCTGCTGGGTTCGGGCGGCTTCGTCCTCTTTGGCTGGCTGTCGGACAAGATCGGCCGCAAGCCGATTATCCTCGGCGGCTGCCTCCTCGCCGCGCTCACCTATTTCCCGCTGTTCAAGCTGCTGACGGCGGAAGCCAACCCGGCGCTGCATCAGGCGCAGCAGACCATCCCGGTGCAGGTGCTGACCGATCCCTCGACCTGCTCCTTCCAGTTCAACCCGGTGGGCACCGCGCGCTTCACCCAGCCCTGCGACATCGCCAAGGCGGCACTCGCAAGGGCCTCGGTGCAGTACTCGGTGCAGGCCCTGCCGGCGGGCACGCCCGCGACGGAGACGGCGATCCGCATCAATAACGGCGCGCCGATCCGCGCGACCGACCCGACCTTTGCGCAGCAGCTCTCCGCGGGGCTGACCTCGGCGGGCTACCCGGCAGCGTCCAACCCGACGGTCGTGAAGATGGCCGGCCCCTTCGACATCTTCCGCGAGCAGCCGGCGGTGCTGATCGGGGTGCTGACCCTGCTGGTGATCTACGTCACCATGGTCTACGGCCCGATCGCGGCGGCGCTGGTGGAGCTCTTCCCCACCCGCATCCGCTACACCTCCATGTCGCTGCCCTACCACATCGGCAACGGCTGGTTCGGCGGCCTGCTGCCGGCGACCTCGCTCGCGATGGTCGCCCAGACCGGCGATATCTACTTCGGCCTCTGGTACCCGATCGTCATCGCCCTCGCGACGGTGGTGATCGGCGCGATCTTCATCCCCGAGACGAAGGATCGCGACATCTTCGAGGCAGAGGAATCCGGCACCAACGCGACCAGCGCGCGGGCCTGATCCCTCCCGCCTGAACGGAACGGGGCGCCGGGAGAGATCCCGGCGCCCCTCCTCTTTTCCGCATCTCTCCTTGCGCGGGTGCCTCCGCCCGCTCCAACCTTCCGGCAAACAAACGGGGAGGGCGACATGCCGGACGGTGCCGCGGGCCTCACCGCGCCGATCCTTCTGAGCGAGAGCGCCGGGGGGGTCGTCACCCTCACGCTCAATCGCCCCTCGGCGCGGAACGGCCTCTCCATGGCACTCCTGGAGGCGCTCGGGAGCGCTCTCCGCGACATCGCCGCCGACCCTGCCGCGCGCTGCGTGGTGATCGCGGCCGAGGGCCCGGCCTTCTGCGCGGGCCATGACCTCAGGGAAATCACGGCGCATTTCGCCGACGCCGATGGCGGCCACGCCTTCTTCGCCGAGGCGATGGCGCGCTGCGCCGCCGTGATGCAGGCCATCCCCGCCCTGCCCCAGCCCGTAATCGCAGCGGTGGGCGGCTTGGCCACGGCCGCCGGCTGCCAACTCGCCGCCGCCTGCGACCTCGTCATCGCGGCCAACACCGCGCGTTTCTGCACGCCGGGCCTCGATATCGGCCTTTTCTGCTCCACCCCCGCCGTCCCCCTCTCCCGCTCCGTGGGCCGCAAGGCGGCGATGGAGATGCTGCTGACGGCCGAGCCGGTCGGCGCGGAGGAGGCGCGGCGCATCGGCCTGGTGAACCGCGTCGTGCCCGCCCCGGCGCTGCGCGCGGAGGCGGCGGCGCTGGCGGGGCGGATCGCTTCCCGCTCGGCGCGCGCGGTGCAGCTGGGCAAGTGCACCTTCCATCGCCAGGCCGGGCTGCCGCTTGCCGAGGCCTATGAGATGGCCGCCACGGCGATGGTCGAGAACCTGCTGGCCGAGGACGCGGCCGAGGGCATCGGCGCCTTCCTCGCGAAGCGCGCACCGGAATGGAGGCATCGCTGATGGACACGAACCCGCCCCCCTCCGCCAAGGCCGCCTACGACGCCCTGCCCCGCACGGCGGCGAACCACCGCGCCCTGACGCCGCTCCTCTTCGTGGAGCGCGCGGCCGCAGTCTTCCCCGACCGGACCGCGGTGATCCACGGCGCGCAGCGCTTCACCTGGCGCGAGCACAGGGACCGCTGCGTGCGGCTCGCCTCCGCCCTCGCCGGGCGCGGCATCAGGCGCGGGGACACGGTGGCGGCGCTGCTGCCGAACATCCCCGCCATGATCGAGTGCCACAACGGCGTGCCGATGACGGGCGCGGTGCTGAACACGATCAACATCCGGCTGGACGCCGACACCATCGCCTACATCCTGGATCACGGCGAGGCGCGCGCGGTCGTGGTGGACCGCGAGTTCACGCCCCTGCTGGAGAAGGCGCTGGAGATCGCGAGCGCCCGCCCCTTCGTCATCGAGGTGAACGACCCTGAGACCCCCTTCGACCACACGCTCGGTGGGGAGGACTACGAGGCCTTCATCGCCGCCGGCGACCCTGCCTTCCCCTGGCAGCCCCCCGCCGACGAGTGGGACGCCATCGCGCTGAACTACACCTCCGGCACCACGGGGCGGCCAAAGGGCGTGGTCTATCACCACCGCGGCGCCTATCTCGGCGCGATCGGGGACCTGCTGGCCTGCGCCATCGGCCCGGCGCCCACCTATCTGTGGACGCTGCCGATGTTCCACTGCAACGGCTGGTGCTTCCCCTGGGCCGTGGCCGCGGTCTCCGGCACCCATGTCTGCCTGCGCGCCGTGCGCGGCCCCGTGATGTGGGAGCTGATCCGCGCGCATGGAGTTACCCATATGTGCGGCGCGCCCATCGTGCTGCAGATGCTGGTGAACGACCCCAACCGGGTTCCCGGCACGGGCCTCTCCTTCGGCGTGGCCGGTGCCGCCCCGCCCGAGGCCGTGCTCGCCGCCGCCGATGCCGCCGGCGTCACCGTGCGTCACATCTACGGGCTGACGGAGTGCTACGGGCCCTCCGTGGTGAACGAGTGGCATGCCGAGCACGACGCGCTGCCCGCGCCGGAGCGCGCGGCGCTCATGGCCCGCCAGGGCGTACGCTACGTCACGCTCGAGGCTTTCGACGTGCTGGACAGCGCCGACAACCCCGTGCCCGCCGATGGCGTGACGATGGGCGAGGTGGTCATGCGCGGAAGCACCGTGATGAAGGGGTATCTGAAGGACCCTGCCGCGACCGCGAAGGCCTTCGCCGGCGGCTGGTTCCGCACGGGCGACCTCGGGGTGAAGTACCCCGACGGCTACGTGCAGCTGAAGGACCGGGCGAAGGACATCATCATCTCCGGCGGGGAGAACATCTCCTCCATCGAGGTGGAGGACGCGCTCTACAAGCACCCCGCCGTCGCGGTCGCCGCCGTGGTCTCCGCGCCCGACGAGAAATGGGGCGAGGTGCCCTGGGCCTTCGTGGAACTGAAGCCGGACGCCGAGGCCACGGAGGCCGAGCTGATCGCCCATGTCCGCGAGCGGCTGGCGGGCTTCAAGGTGCCCAAGCGGATCATCTTCCAGGAGGTACCCAAGACCTCGACCGGCAAGCTGCAGAAGGTGCCGCTGCGCAAGGCGGTGCGGGAGGGGCTGGTGGAGGGCTGAGGCCGGTGGGCGGGTTCAACCCCGGGGCAGCGGCGGCGTTCTCCCCGCGGCTTCAGGAGACCCCCCCGCATCATGCCCGACCAGGCCAGCGCGCCGACCGTCGCCGGACACGGCACCTCCGAACTCGCCCATGTCGTGCTCGATGCCTACAACGCCGAGCTGCGGGACAAGGAGGGCTTCATCGGCGACCGCGCGAGCAAGCGGGCCTTCCGCGCGATCCTGGAGGAGTGGCGGGACCGGCTCCGCAAGCTCGGCGACGAGGACCCGCTGGGCGATGACATCGAGGTGTCGAACCGCCGGCTGGAGAAGCTGCTGCACGACGAGCGCCCGGAGGCCGCGGCCCTCGTCCACGGCGTGATCGAGGAGTTCGCGCAGGAGCTGGCCGGCGTCACCCGCCGCTTCCTCCGGCTGAAGGGCTGGAAGGACACGCAGCGCATCGCCGTCGGCGGCGGGATGAGCGGCAGCCGGGTGGGCAAGCTCGCCATCCGTCGCGCCTCCCTGCTGCTCAAGGCCGATGGGCAGGGGGGGGAGCTGGTGCCCATCACCCACGAGCCGGACGAGGCCGCGCTGATCGGCGCCGCCCATCTCGCGCCGAGCTGGATTTTCGCCGGGCATGACAGCCTGCTCGCCGTCGATATCGGCGGAACTAACATCCGCGCGGGGCTGGTGGAACTGAACCTCAAGAAGGCCCCGGACCTCGCCGCCGCCCGCGTCGTAGGGCTGGAGGTCTGGCGCCACCGCAACGACGAGCCGAGCCGCGAGGCGGCGGTGGAGCGGATCGCCACCATGCTGCGCGGCATGGCCTCCCTGGCGGAGTCGAAGAAGCGGGCGCTCGCGCCCTTCATCGGCATCGGCTGCCCCGGCATCATCGAGCCCGACGGCTCCATTGACCGCGGCGGACAGAACCTGCCGGGTAACTGGGAGGACCCGAACTTCCATCTCCCCAGCGCCGTCGCCCGCGCGATGCCGGAGATCGCCGGCCACCCTCCGGTCGTGGTGATGCACAACGACGCCGTGCTGCAGGGGCTGAGCGAGATCCACAACATGCGGGACGTGGAGCGCTGGGGCGTGCTCACCATCGGCACGGGGCTGGGCAACGCGCGCTTCACCAACCGGCGCCCGGACTGACGGCGTCGCCGGCAGGCTGTAAAAGCCTCCTCGCCCTGGACTGAACCTCGCGGAGGCGCTTGGCGGAATGACCTGGAGACGCAGCATTCTTCTCGGGGCCGCGCTCGCGCCGCTCCTTCCCGCCATCCCGCGCGCGGAGGCCGCCCTCGCCGGGGAGGCCCTCTCCCGCGCCCTGCAGCGGGCGGAGGAGGAGGGCGGCGGGCGCCTCGGCGTGGCCGTGCTCGACACCGCCACGGGCGCGCGCTTCACCCGGCGCGGGGAGGAGCGCTTCCCCATGGCCAGCACCTTCAAGTTCCTCCTGGCCGCCGCCATCCTCGCCGCCGCGGATGCCGGGCGCGAGCGGCTCGACCGCCGCCTGCCCATCGCCGCCCAGGACCTCGTCGAGTACGCGCCGGTCACGGGCAAGCATGTCGGGCCCGAGGGGCTGAGCGTCGCGGAGCTCTGCGAGGCGACGATGGTCTGGAGCGACAATCCCGCCGCGAACCTGCTCCTACCCTCCCTCGGCGGCCCCGAGGGGCTGACGAGCATCGTGCGGGGCTGGGGCGACCCCTCCTTCCGGCTGGACCGGTGGGAAACCGAGCTCGGCGAGGGGCGGCCGGGCGACCCGCGCGACACCACCACCCCGCTAGCGATGCTGGGCAGCATGCGGCACCTCTTGCTCGGGGATGCCCTCTCCCCGGCCTCCCACGCCCGGCTAACGGACTGGCTGGTCGGCTGCCGCACCGGAGACGCGAAGATCCGCGCGGGCCTGCCGGCGGGATGGCGCTGCGGGGACAAGACCGGGGGCGGCGGCCACGGCACGAACAACGACATCGCCGTGCTCTGGCCGCCCGGCCGCGCGCCGGTCCTCGTCGCGGCCTATCTCACGGAGAGCGCGGCCTCGCTGGAGGCGCGGAACGCCGCCCTGGCCTCGGTTGGGCGCGCGGTGGCGGCTGCGGTGGGGTGAGAGCCCCGAAGATGCCCCGGCCCTGTTCGCCGCTGCCGCCCGGCAGCGCCCAGGGCCGGAGAGGCGTGTCCCCGGCGATGTAGAGCGGATGGCCGGGCTGCCCGTCCGCCGTGACCTTCAGCGCCATCGGCTGCGCCCCGGCCCTCGCCACGATCGCGGCCAGCTGCGCCGCGCGCCAGCGCAGGGGCCTGGGTGGCAGCCCCCAGGCCACCACCAGCCGCTCGGCCCGCGCGGCCCAGTCGGCGATGGCAGCGTCGTTGCCGGGGCCGACGGGGTCATCGGCCTCCAGCAGCATCGCCGGCTTCGTCGCGCGCAGGGCGAAGGCGTTCAGCACCACCATGGCGCCGAAGCCCCAGCGGCGGGTGAAGTCGCGCGCGCGGCGGACGGTGGGGTCGTCCACCGTCTCGTCCGCCGTGCTCGGATTCATCATAATCCAGGCGCAGACGCCGGGGCTGCCGAAGGGCAGCCCGTCCCAGCGGCGCTCCAGCACGGTGCGGTAGCGGCCATCGGCTGAAAATTCGGCCCGGCTGACCACCTCCTCCCCGATCCGCAGCCGCACCTTGCCGCCGGGATCGTGCAGGTCCTGCGGGCGGGATGTCACGCGCCTCGCCTCAGCGGGCGCTGGCGCTCGCCTCGGAGCGGGTGGCGCCGACGCGGGTGGCCAGGGCGGCCGCCATGAACTCGTCGAGGTCGCCGTCCAGCACCGCGGCCGGGTTGCCCTTCTCCACCCCCGTCCGGAGGTCCTTCACCATCTGATAGGGCTGCAGGACGTAGGAGCGGATCTGGTGGCCCCAGCCGATGTCGGTCTTGCCCGCCTCGGTGGCGGCGGAGACGGCCTCGCGCTTCTGCAGCTCCAGCTCGTAGAGGCGGGCGCGCAGCATATCCATGGCGATGGCGCGGTTGCGGTGCTGGGAGCGGTCCTGGGTAGAGGCCACCACGATCCCCGTGGGGATGTGGGTGAAGCGCACGCCCGACTCCGTCTTGTTCACGTGCTGCCCGCCGGCGCCGCTCGCGCGGAAGGTGTCGGTCCGCAGATCCGCGGGGTTGATGTCCACCTGAATCTTGTCGTCGATCACAGGATACACATAGACCGACGCGAAGCTCGTCTGCCGCTTGTCGTTGCCGCCGAAGGGCGAGATGCGGACGAGGCGGTGGACGCCCATCTCCGTCTTCAGCCAGCCATAGGCGTTCGGCCCGCTCACCTGGATGGTGGCGGACTTGATCCCGGCCTCGTCGCCGTCGCTCTGCTCCGTCAGCGTCACCTTGTAGCCGTGCGCCTCTGCCCAGCGCGTGTACATGCGGAGCATCATCTCCGCCCAGTCCTGCGCGTCCGTGCCGCCCGCGCCCGAGTTCACCTCGACATAGGCGTCGTTCGCATCGGCCTCGCCGGAGAGAAGGCTCTCGATCTCGCGGCGCTTCGCCTCGGCAGCCAGGCGATGGAGGTCGGCGACCGCGGCATTGGCCGTCGCGGCGTCGTCCTCCGCCTCGGCCAGCTCGATCAGCTCCAGCGAGTCCTGGACCTCCTGCTCGAGCTTCCGCACGCCCTCGATCTGGTCGGCTAGGCGGGTGCGTTCGCGCATTAGCTTCTGCGCGGCCGCCGCGTCGTTCCAGAGGTCGGGGTCCTCGGCGCGGGCGTTCAGCTCGTGCAGCCGCACGACGGCGGCATCCCAGTCCAGGTGGCGTCGCAGCAGGGCGACGCTGTCGGCGATCTGGCCCTTCAGGCCCTCGGCATCGGCACGCATGGTTCAGCGGGTCCTGTCGGATCGTCGCGGCGGCGCGCCGCGCCGGGATTCGCGGAAGCGCCGATCCGATCTCCTTGAAAACGAAACGGGTGCGGCATCCCAGATGGGATCTCCCGGCTGGCCCTAGTAGAGCCCGCCCAGGCCGCTGTCCACGGCCGAGGCCGTGGTCCCGCCCCCGCCCCGGCCCCCGCCCCCTCCGGCGCCGGAGGCCTCAAAGCCGCCCATGGGCGGGCGGGCCGTGCTCTCCGTACCCGGGCGGAAGGGCTCCAGAATGGACTGGCCGTTGCTGGTGGAGACGCGCACGAGCGCGACGCCGGGGGGCGCGCGGAAGGGCACGGGCGGGCTGTCCTTCAGCGCCGCCGCCACCACCTCCCTGAAGATGGGCGCCGCGTTGCCGCCGCCCGTCTCGCCCTCGCCGAGGGAGTGCGGGTCGTCGAAGCCGACCCAGACGGCGACGACGATGTCCGGGGTGAAGCCGACGAACCAGTTGTCGAAATAGTCGTTCGTCGTGCCTGTCTTGCCCGCCACGGGGCGGTTCAGCCCCTTGGCGGCCTCCACGCCCGTGCCGCGCGCCGTCACGCCCTGGAGCAGGGAGACCATCTGGTAGGCCGCGATGGGGTCCACCACCTGCGGCCGCTGGTCGGCCAGCCGCGGCGGGCCGGCGGAGACATCGGCGTTGCAGCCCTCGCAGCGGCGCGCGTCGTTGCGCCAGACCACATGGCCGAAGCGGTCCTGCACGCTGTCGATCAGCGAGGGGTCCACCTTCTTCCCGCCATTGACGAAGGCGGCGTAGCCCGCGGCCATCCGCATCACCGTCGTCTCACCCGCGCCCAGCGACATGGAGAGCACGCGCGGCATGTTCGGGATCACGCCGAAGCGCCGCGCCGTATCGGCCACCTTGCCGATGCCGACCTCCTGGGCGAGGCGTACCGTCACCTGGTTGAGGGATTTCTCGATGGCCGTGCGCATGGTCACCCAGCCATTCGAGTTGCCGCTGTAGTTGCCCGGGCGCCAGATGCCCTGGGGCGTCATCATCTCGAAGGGCGCGTCGAGCAGCTGCTGGTTCGGCGGGATGCCTTGCTCAAGCGCCGTGACATAGACGAAGGGCTTGAAGGAGGACCCGGGCTGCCGCATCGCCTGCGTCGCGCGGTTGAACCAGGACTTCTCGAAGTTGAAGCCGCCGGCCATGGCGAGCACGCGGCCGGTGGAGGGGTCGAGCGCGACGACCGCGCCCTCCACCTGCGGGATCTGGCGCAGGGCGAGCCGCTCCCCGCGCGCCGCGTTGCGACCGCCGGCGGGGAGCGTCTCCACCATCACCACGTCGCCGGGCGCGACCACGTCCTGCATCCGGCGGGGCGCCGGGCCCATGCGGCCGTCCCGCACCGGGCGGGCCCAACCGGACACGTCCTCCAGCACGAGGCGGCCCTCCCGCGGCTGGGCAGGGGCGCGGGGGGCCGGGCGCTCGGCCCAGCCGAGCCGGGCCTCGCGGTTGTTCACCTCCAGCACCACGGCGAGCCGCCATTCCGGCAGCATGCCGGGCACGCGCTGCACGCCCTCCAGCGCCGGCATCCACTCGACCGGAGCGGCCGAGACCTTCGCCACCGGGCCGCGCCAGCCGCCGCGGCGGCGGTCATAGTTCAGGAGGTGGTCGTGCAGCGCCTTCTCCGTCGCGGCCTGGAGCGGGGGATCCATAGAGGTGCGGACCACCAGCCCGCCCATATTCGTCTGCTCCTGGCCGAAGCGGGCGTTCAGCTCGCGCCGCACCTCCTCGGTGAAGTACTGGCCGACGGCAACCATGTCCGGCCGCGCCCGGCCTCGGGCGATGATAGGCTCCGCCTTCGCGGCATCGGCCTCCTCGCGGGTGACGGCGCGGTCCTCGGCCATGCGGTCCAGCACCCAGTCGCGTCGCTCCTTCGCGCGCTCGGGGTAGCGGGACGGGTTGTAGTTGTTCGGGGCCTTGGGCAGCACGGCGAGGAAGGCGGTCTCGCCCAGGGTCAGCTCGTCCAGCCCCTTGTTGAAGTAGTTCTGCGCGGCGGCGGCCACGCCATAGGCCTGGGCGCCCAGGAAGATCTCGTTGAGGTAGATCTCCAGGATGCGGTCCTTGCTCATGGCGGATTCGAGCCGCTGCGCCAGGATCGCCTCCCGCACCTTCCGCATGACGGTGCGGTCGTTGCCCACCAGCATGTTCTTGGCGACCTGCTGAGTGATGGTGGAGGCGCCGATGCTGCGCCGCCCCGAGCCGAGCTGCTCCAGGTTGGTGAAAGCCGCGCGCGCCACGGCGATGGGGTCCACACCGCCATGGGTCCAGAAGTTCTGGTCCTCTGCCGAGACGAAGGCCTGCTGCACGCGCCTGGGGATGGCCGCGATCGGCACGAAGACGCGGCGCTCCAGCGCCATCTCCGCCATCAGCCGGCTGTCGGCGGCGTAGATGCGCGACATCTGCGGCGGCTGGTAATCCGCGAGCCAGGCGTGCTCGGGCAGGTCGGCCGTCGCGGTGCGCCACATGCCGTAGCCGGCGATGCCACCCACCACCACGCCGACCATGCCGAGGCCGAAGACGAAGCCGACCGTCCGGCGTAGCCAGATGGCGCGGCGCGGGCGCGGCTTGCCCGGGCCCGGCGGGGGTACGGGGGCCGCGTCCGCCGAGTCCGCCCCGGCCCGCACGCCGCGCTCACCCACCAGCGGCCGCTCGGCACGGAGATCTCTGGAAGCCATTCTGTGAACCCCATGGCCGCGGGAGAAGCGGCCCAAACCCTGTCTCTATATCTGGGACGCGTCGCGGGCGAATGACAGACCCGTGCCCCCCGACGCCGTGCCGGCCACATAGCACACCCGCCCTGGAAACAAGGCGTTAAGCGGGCCCACCCTGCCCCTTCTCACCCGACCGAGGCAACGCCCAGCCCCGGCTGCTCGAGATAGTCCTCCACTGCCCCGGCCAGGGCCGTGGCGACCAGCGCCCGGTGCTCCGGCCGCTTGAGCTGCGCCTCGTCGGCCCGGCTGGAGAGGAAGCCGATCTCGACCAGCATGGAGGGGATGTCGGGCGCCTTCAGCACGGCGAAGGCCGCCTGCCGGTGGGTGTTGGGCAGCAGCGCCACCCGCGGGCGCAGCGCGCCCACCGTCATGTTGGCCAGCCGCACCGATCCTTGCCGCGTCTCCTGCCGCACGAGGCTGAGGAGGATGCGCTGCACATCGGCCGGGACGGTCGGCAGGTTCAGCCCGCCCGCCGCATCCGCCGCGTTCTCCCGCCGCGCCAGCGCCGCCGAGAGGGAGTCGGAGGCCGTCTCGGAAAGGGTGTAGACGCTCGCCCCCCGCGCCCCGGGAGCGGAGTCCGCGTGGATCGACACGAAGAGCGCGGCCCGGTTCCGGCGGGCGAACTCTACCCGGCCGGCGAGCGGCACGAAGACGTCCCGCGTGCGGGTGAGCAGCACGCGGCACTTCCCGCCCGCCTCCAGCCGGCGCTTCATCTCCTGCGCGGCGGCGAGGACGATGCGCTTCTCCTGCGTGCCCGTGGCGCCGATCGCGCCGGGATCCTTGCCGCCGTGGCCGGGGTCCAGCACCACCACGGGGCGGGCCGTGGGGGCGGCGCCGCTGCCCTGCGCAATTGGGCGGCCCGGCCCGGCCATGCGGGCGAAGGCGGCGCCAGGCCCGGGGCGGATGGAGAGGACGAGCGCCCCTCCCTCCCGCCCCACATCCGGGGCGGCCACGGGCCCGTGCAGGTCGAGGATCAGGCGCCGGGCGCGCGGCTCCCAGCGGAGCGCCCGCACAGGGCCGGCACCGGCCAGGGCGCGCGGACCTTCCCATCCGTGGCGCGGGAGGCTCAGCACGAGCCGGGCCGGCCGCGCCTCCGCCACCAGGCGCCACGGGCCGGACGCGGCGCCGGGCAGAACGAGCCAGGCGGCATTCCCATCGGCCCGCAGGCTGGCGCCATCGGCGGCCGCCGGGCGCGGTGCGGCAAGCGCGGCCAGCACGGCCGCCAGCAGGCCGCGGCGAGACAGATCCGGTCGCATCCCCTCACCCTCCCCCTTGAAGTCGTCAGGCATCCCCTTGGCCGAGATAATACCATCGGCACATGCGGCAGAGCATGACGGAGGGAAACAGCCCCCGCCCCGGCCTCCTTCCCCGGTGGGTGTGGCGCGGAGCACACAGCGCCTTGCTCCCCAGTGCCCCCCTGCGTATGGTGCCTTGCCCCGGCGGCACGCCGCCGGTGGAGGGTTTCGGGTGCGGCCGTTCAGGACCGCCGGTCCAACGGGATTGGACGCCCGGCCACGCCACGCCCCGGAGGGGCCGCCGCCAGCGCCGGTTCCCGGCACGGCGAGCCGGCCCGGCATCCCGGACGCCGCGCGGTCACCCCCTCTCCGGCGCGCGCCACGCGGCGCGACAGGGCCGAACGCCCCAGTCCCTGGGGATGAAGGACCGCGCGCCAGTCGCCGGCCCCTCCGCGCGCGCAGTCCTGCGCCGCCAAGGGCCGCGCAGGGCACGCGGAACCGCCGGGCACGCCACGTGTCCATGAACAGCACTCAGGGCGCCCCGAGGGGCCGCCCGCCACGGGAGAAAGGACGGATGACGGCGATGCCTCGCACCACCCCGCACCGCGCCGCTCCCGGTCCAGCAACCCTCACCGCCGCCGGCTGCCATACGCCCCGCGCGGCGCGGAGCTCCGCCTTCCATGACCAAGCGCATGCTGATCGATGCATCCCACCCCGAAGAGACGCGGGTGGTGGTGCTGGACGGCAACCGTCTTGAGGACTTTGACCTCGAGACCCAGAACCGCCGCCCGCTGAAGGGCAACATCTACCTCGCCAAGATCGTCCGCGTGGAGCCGAGCCTCCAGGCCGCCTTCGTCGAGTACGGCGGCAACCGCCACGGCTTCCTCGCCTTCGGCGAGATCCACCCGGACTACTACCAGATCCCCGTCGCCGACCGGCAGCGCCTGCTGGAGATGCAGGCCCAGGAGGAGGACGAGGATTACCCCGAGGACGAGATCGAGACTGCCGCTGAGCGCATCGCCCCCGCTGACGACGCCGACCTGATCGGCCGCGATGGCGCCCGCGATGAGGCCCAGGTCGAAGCCGTGGCGCCCGCCGCCGAGGCCGGCCCCGGGGCGGAGCCCGCCGCCCCCGCCGATGCGGAGGCGCCCGCCCCCGCGCAGCCCGGCGAGACGCTCGACGACAGCGGCGCCACCGCCGACACGACGCCCGCCGCCCCCCAGCCCGAGCCGGAAGCCCCGGCCGGCACCGCCGCCGATGGCGAGACGGGCGGCGGCGAGGACGGCGCCCCGGCCCCCGAGGCCACTCCGCGCGCCCAGCCCATGTCCATGCATGTGGACCGCGTGAGCGAGGGCGACCCCGTCGCCGATCCCTCCGAGGACGAGAACGGCCACGGCGTCGAGACCGTGACCGAGGCCGCGCCCCCGCCCGAGACGATCGGCGGGGAGGAGCGCGGGGACGAGAACGGCGAGGACGAGCGCCGCGAGCGCCGCATCCCCTCCCGCTTCCTGCGCCACTACAAGATCCAGGAGGTGATCCGCCGCCGGCAGATCATCCTCGTCCAGGTCGTGAAGGAGGAACGCGGCAACAAGGGCGCGGCGCTCACCACCTACATCTCGCTCCCCGGCCGCTTCTCCGTGCTGATGCCGAACTCGCCCAAGGGCGGCGGCGTCTCGCGCAAGATCACCTCGGCCGGCGACCGCAAGCGCCTGCGCGAGGTGATCGACGAGCTGGGCCTGCCGCGCGGGATGAGCATGATCGTCCGCACCGCCGGCGCCCAGCGGCCCAAGCCCGAGATCCGGCGCGACGGCGAGTACCTGCTGCGCCTCTGGGACGACATCCGCGAGCGCACCCTCGCCTCCACCGCCCCCGCCCTGGTCTATGAGGAGGCCGACCTCCTCAAGCGCGCGATCCGCGACAACTTCGCCAAGGACATCGAGGAGATCCAGATCGAGGGCGAGGAGGCCTTCCGCCAGGCCCGCGAGTTCACGCGGATGCTGATGCCGCAGAACGAGCGCAAGATTAAGCTCTACCGCGAGCCCGGCATGCCGCTCTTCGCCCGCGCCGGGGTGGAGCAGCAGCTCGACGCGATGATGTCGCCCACCGTGCAGCTCCGCTCGGGCGGCTACATCGTCATCAACCAGACCGAGGCCCTCGTCTCCATCGACGTGAACTCCGGCCGCGCCACGCGCGACCGCCACATCGAGGACACGGCGCTCCGCACCAACCTGGAGGCGGCGGACGAGATCGCGCGCCAGCTCCGCCTGCGGGACTTGGCCGGGCTGATCGTCATCGACTTCATCGACATGGAGAGCAGCCGCAACGACGCGATGGTCGAGCGGCGCCTGAAGGAGGCGCTGCGCCACGACCGCGCGCGCATCCAGGTGGGCCGCATCTCCCATTTCGGCCTGCTGGAGATGTCGCGCCAGCGGCTTCGCCCCTCGCTGACCGAGCACTCCTTCATCACCTGCCCGCACTGCCAGGGCCTGGGCATCGTCCGCTCCGACGAGAGCTCGGCGCTGCACGTGCTGCGCGCCGTCGAGGAGGAAGGCGCCAAGCGCCGCGCGGCCGAGATCGTGGTGCATTGCGCGCCGGCGGTGGCGATGCACATCCTCAACCGCAAGCGCGAGCGCCTGGCCGCCGCCGAGCGGCGCCACGACATGTGCGTGGTCTTCGAGCCCGATGCGGAGATGAGCGCGGCCCAGCACCGCATCGAGCGCATCCGCCCGCAGACACAGCAGGCCCCCTCCGCCGCGCCCGCGCTGCGGATGGATTACGCGCCCGAGCCGGTCTTCGTGGCCGGCGGTGGCGGCGACGAGGAGGACGAGCCCGCCGTGGCCGAGGAGGCCGATGAGGAAGCCGAGGCGACGAGCGCCGAGGCGCGCGCGGACGCCAATGGCGAGCGCGGCCGCCGCCGCCGCCGCCGCCGCCGTAACGGCCGCCGCGAGGAGGGCGGGTCCCCCGAGGCCGAGGGCTCCGAGGCCGCGCAGGACGAGGAGTCCGGCGAGGCCGATGAGGGCACCGCCGGCGCGGAAGACGAGCCCGTTTCCGAGAACGCCGCCGAGGCGGCGCTCGGGGAGGCCCGCGCCGCGGGGGACCGGCCGGAGGGGGATGCCCGCCGCCGCCGCGGCCGCCGGGGCGGTGGCCGCTTCCGCCGCGATGAGGCGCCGCGCCCCGGTGCCGAGGAGGCTCCCGCCCCCTATTCCGGCCCGACGCCCGCCGATCCCTTTGGCGGGGGCTACGACGCGCTGATGGACGCGATGGACGCCGTGGAGGAGGCCGAGGCCGCTCCCCGCGCCGTGCGCGAGATCCCCATCGCAGCCTCCCCGGCCGAGATTCCCTCCGCCGGTGTGGCGGAGGAGCCGGCCGCCGAGACCGCGGCGCCGGCCGTGGCTCCGGTAGAGGAGGCGCCCGCCGCCGAGGCCGCACCGGCCGCCATGGAGGCTCCTGCCCCCGAGGCGCCGGCCGCCACGGACACCTCTGCCCCCGCGGCTCCGGCCGAGGCCTCCCCGGTCCCGGCGGCCTTGGAGGCGGCAACCGCCCCCGAGCAGCCAGCCCCGGCCGAGCCGGTGGTGGGCACGATCGTGCAGCCCGTGCTCCTCGGCACGGAGAATGCCCCGGAGGCCCCGGCGAAGAAGGGATGGTGGCGCCGCTGACCCGGCGCCGCCGTCCAGGTCGCTCCCGGAGGGGTTGACGTGGCCGACGAAATCTTCGCGCCGCTCCGGGCGGGGACGCTCACGTTGCGCGCCCTCCGCGCATCCGACGCGACCCAGCTGCACCGGCTGGTGAATGACTGGGAGGTGGCGCGCATGCTCGCGCGCGTTCCCTTCCCCTATCCGCGCCAGCTGGCCGACGAGTGGATCGCCTCCACCCGCGCCCAGATCGAGGCGGGAACGGCTTGGCACCTCGCCATCACGCGGGACGACGCGCTGCTCGGCTGCGTCGGGCTGACCACCAGCCCCGACGCGCCGCGCCACGCGGAACTCGGCTACTGGGTCGGCCGCCGTCACTGGGGAGAGGGCATAGGGCCGGAGGCCGCCGGGCGGGTGGCGCGCTGGGCGCTGGCCAATCTCGACCTCGACGTGATCCACGCCTCGGCGCTGGAGGAGAACAAGCGCTCCGCCGCTGTCCTCACCCGCATCGGCTTCGTCGAGGACGGGATGGCGGAGCAGGACTTCACCGCCCGCAACGCTCGCCTTCCTGTGCGCCGCTTCCGCGCGGGCCGGGAGGAGCTCTCCGCCCCGTCGCCCGAGGAGCCCGCGCCCGAGGCCCCCGCCCCCGCCGCGCCGGAGACGGCGCCGGGCGTGCGTCTGCTGCTCGTCGCCGCCTGCGCGCTGATCGATCCGGACGGGCGCGTGCTGCTGGCCCGCCGCCCCGAGGGCAAGCCCATGGCGGGGCTGTGGGAGTTCCCCGGCGGCAAGCTCGCCCTCGGCGAGACGCCCGAGGACTGCCTCATCCGCGAGCTGAAGGAGGAGCTGGGGATTGACGTCTCCGCCGCCTGCCTCGCCCCTTTCGCCTTCGCCTCCCACCCGCTGGAGGGCCGGCACCTGCTCATGCCGCTCTATCTCTGCCGCCGCTGGAACGGCACGGTGGAGGGGCTGGAGGGGCAGGCGCTCGCCTGGGTGCGGCCCAACAAGCTCTCC
This sequence comes from Roseomonas sp. GCM10028921, assembly GCA_042666135.1. Taxonomy (GTDB): domain Bacteria; phylum Pseudomonadota; class Alphaproteobacteria; order Acetobacterales; family Acetobacteraceae; genus Roseomonas. The sequence continues at coordinate 39,264 of JBHTFH010000002.1, forward strand.
GACTACGCCATGCCGCCCGCGGACAGGCCGCTGGTCGCGCTGCTCAGGGATTTCCTCTAGCCCGCGCCCTTGACGCGCGCCGCCATCGCGCGACCCTGGCGCGCGACACGCCAGGGAAACACCGGATGACCCAGCCCACCGCCGCCCTGCTCATCATCGGCAACGAGGTGCTCTCGGGCCGCACCCAGGACGCGAACCTGAAGTTCATCGCGACGCGGCTCGGCGAGCTGGGCATCCCGCTCCGGGAGGTCCGAGTGATCCCCGACGTGCCGGAGACGATCATCGGCACGGTGAACGAGGTCCGCGCGCGCTTCACCTATGTCTTCACCACCGGCGGCATCGGCCCGACGCATGACGACATCACCAGCGAGTGCATCGCCCGCGCCTTCGGCGTGCCCTGGGAGGTGCATGAGGAATCGCGCCGGATCATGGAGGCCGACTACGCCCGCCGCGACCCGCCGGTTGGGATGAACGAGGCGCGGCTGCGCATGGCCACCCTCCCGCGCGGCGCGACGCCCATCCTCTGCTCAGAGACCTCGGCGCCCGGCTTCGTCATGGGCAACGTGCATGTCATGGCCGGGGTGCCGCGCATCATGCGCAGCATGTTCGAGGTGGTGGCGCCGACGCTGCAGGGCGGCACTCCCGTGAAGTCCCGCGCGCTGCACGCGACGGGGCTGCTGGAGGGCACGATCGCGGCCGGGCTCTCGGCCATCCAGTCGCGCTTCCCCATGCTCGACATCGGCTCCTACCCCTATTACCGCGAGGGCGGGAACGGGGTCGCGCTCGTCGCCAAGGGCACGGACGAGGCGGCGCTGGAGGCGGCGGCGGGCGAGATCGCGGCCCTCATCCGCGCGGACGGCAAGGAGCCGGTGGCGGGCGAGCCGGCCCCTGCCTGAGGAGGCGCTACCCCCCTTCCCGCCGCGCCAGCCGCACGGCGACGTGGCCGCGCATCACGCGCGGGCTCGGCATCACCAGCATGCAGTCGTCATGCGGCGTGCGGATCTCCGCCCCGCCATCCCGCGCGATCAGCGTGCCGGCGCGCGGGATCACCGCGCCGCCACGGAAGTCGTCGGTGAAGGCGAAGCGGCGCGAGGTGGCGGCGACCGCCCGCGTCACCGTCCAGATCTCGGGCGCCGCGGCGGGGCGGCGGGGCGCGTCCATGCCAAGCGCCCGGAGGAAGCCCCTCGCGCAGGCCTCGGCCACCGCCTCGGTCCCCGGCTCCCAGTGCGGCCCGGCCTCGGCGAGCAGCGCCACGCCGCGCGCGCGGGGCCCGGCGAAGGCGGCGTGGTCCATCAGGCGCGGGCCGTCGGGATGCGGCCCGTCCAGCACCACCGTGGCGGGAAGCCCGGTCGCGGCCGCCATGGCCCGGGCCTCGGGAGAGCGGCCGGCCAGGATCAGTGGCTCCGAGGGCCAGAGCATGGAGTGCAGGTCCAGCAGGGCCTCCGCCGCCTCCACCACCGGGCGCAGGGCGCGGGCGCGGCGCAGCTCCAGGCTGTCGCGCGGGCCGTCCAGGATGGCGGGGCTCCAGACGCGGTTGAGGTCCTCGTCCAGATAGCGGGAGAGGGTGGGGTCGGCGGGGTCGAAGCGGGCGAAGGCGTCGAGATTGGCGAAGACGAGGGTGAGCGTGCCCCGCAGCGGCCGCACGCCTTCCCGCAGCCAGCGCGCCAGCACCGCCGCCCCCGCGAACTCGTTGCCGTGGATGAGGGAGACGATCGCGGCCCGCGGTCCCGGCAGGCCCGAATCGAAGTGCCAGACGCCGGGGATGCCGGTGTTGCCGCGCGCCGCCTCTCTCAGCTCGGGGACGGGGACGCGCACGGGGAAGCCTTCGTCCCGGAGGGGGAACGCCAGAGAGTCCCGCGCCGCGGCGGCCTCTTTCGTTTCTGCCGGGCGCTCCTCCGGCTGCCCTGTCCGCCGAGGGCTTGTCACCATTCACGGTCTCCGGCGGCCAGTCTATACGCTGACCCTCCGGCCGCAATCCGGCGGTCCCCCGGGAGGGCAGCGGCTTGGACCTGCGCGCGCATTTCTCCCGCTTCCTCTCGGCGGCGCCGGGGCGGCTGCACTTCGCGGCCCACAGCCACCACCCCTGGCCGGACGTGACGCGGGAGGCCCAGCTCCGCGCCTGGGACGAGGCGGCGCGGCTGCAGGACGGCAAATGGGAGGAGGTGCTAGGCCCCCTCCTGGCCTCCTGCCGAGCCCATGTGGCCGGGCACCTCGGCCTGCCCGATCCCGCGACCCTCGCCTTCGCGCCGAACACGCACGACTTCGTCCGCCGCATCCTCTCCGCCCTGCCGGCCGGCCGCGTTCCGCGCGTGCTGACCACGGACGGCGAGTTCCACTCCTTCGCCCGCCAAGCGGCGCGGCTGGAGGAGGAGGGGCTGTTGAGCGTCACGCGCGTGGCCTCCGAGCCCGGCGCCGACTGCGTCGCGCGGCTGGCCAAGGCCTCGCGGGCGGGCTTCGACCTGATCTGGGTAAGCGAGGTCTTCTTCCACTCCGGCCACGCGCTGGGCGGGCTGGAGACCCTGGCCGCGGCGGCGGGGGAGGCGGTGCTGGTGATCGACGGCTACCACGCCTTCATGGCGCGGCCGGTCGACCTCTCCTGCATCGCGGACCGAGCCTTTTACACCGCGGGCGGGTACAAGTACGCCATGGCGGGCGAGGGATGCTGCTTCCTTCACTGCCCGCCGGGCTGGCTGCCGCGCCCGCGCGATACCGGCTGGTTCGCTGCCTTCGGGGCGTTGGCCGAGGGCGACGGCCGGGTGGGCTACGCCTCTGACGGCAACCGCTTCCTCGGCGCTACCTTCGACCCTTCCGGCCTCTACCGGCTGGACGCGGCGATGGGCTGGCTGGCGGAGCAGGGCGTGACGGTGGGGGACATCCACGCCCACGCCCACGCCCTCCAGGCCCGTTTCTGCGCGGGGCTGGAGGGGACATGGCTGGACCCCGCACGTCTCGCCGTGCCGCTCTCCGAGCCGCGCCGCGGCAACTTCCTCGCTTTCGACCTCGACGACGCGGAGGGGTGGCAGGCCCGCCTCGCCGCCGCCCTCGTCGTAACGGACCGCCGCGGCCGGCGTCTCCGCTTCGGCTTCGGCCCTTACCAGACCGCGGAGGAGGTGGACGCCGCGCTGGAGCGGATCCGCGGGCTGGGCTGAGGCATCAGGCCGCGAAGCCCTCCATAGGGATCGGCGGCGCGCGCCCGGCCAGGAGATCCGCCACCACCCGCGCCGACCCCATGGCCAGGGTGAAGCCCAGCGCCCCGTGGCCGATGTTCAGGTGCAGGTTCGGCAGGCCCGGCGCGGGGCCGAGGACCGGCAGGCCGGTAGGCGTCGCTGGGCGCAGGCCGGCCCAGGGGTTCAGCGTCCTCCAGTCCGTCGCCTCCGGGAAGGCTTCCCGCGCCTGCCGCACCAGCAGGTCGAGGCGGGAAAGGTCGAAAGAGGTGTCGTAGCCCACGAGGTCGGCCATTCCGGCCACCCGCAGCCCCCCGCCGAGCCGGGCATAGACGACCTTCCTCGCGAAATCCGTCACGCTGATCCGCGGCGCCGCGCCATCGGCCAGGATGGGCAGGGTGAGGCTGTAGCCCTTCAGCGGATAGAGCGGTGGCCGCAGGCCGAGGGGCGCCAGCAGCCGCGTGCTCCCCGCGCCCATGGCCATAACGACCGCCTCCGCCTCCTCCACCCCCGCGCCCGTCTGCACGCCGATGACGCGCCCGCCCACTGCCAGGATCTGGCGCACCTCTGTGCCGAAGCGGAACGCGACGCCGAAATTCCCCCCGCGCATCGCCGCCTCCAGCCCCGCGCAGAAGAGCCGACACTCCGCCGCATCCTCCCCGCGCGTGAGGATGCCGCCGACGAGGCGGTGCGCGATGCCGGCGAGCGAGGGCTCGGCCGAGAGGCATTCCTCCCGCGACAGCGCCTCCTGCTCGCTGCCCAGGCTTCGCTGATAGTCCAGCAGGCGGCGGGCCGCGTCGAAGCCGGCGGGGTCGGAATGGACCACCAGCTTGCCCGCGTGGCGGAACGCGCAGTCGATGGCCTCCTCCGCGATCGCTGCGCGGGTGAGGTCGCGCGAGAGGAAGGAGAGGCGCAGCAGGCGGCGCGTGGTGCGGTCGGCCGTCTCCGCGTTGCAGGCGGCCAGGAAGCGCGCCCCCCAGGCCCATTGCGTGGGGTCGAGGCGCGGGCGGAAGCGGACGGGGCTGTCCCGGTTCAGCAGCCAGCCCGGCAGCTTGCTCACCACCCCCGACCCGGCGAGCGGCGCGACATAGGAGTAGGAGAGCTGCCCGCCATTGGCGTGGCTGCTCTCCAGCGCGACGCCGGAGCGGCGGTCGAGCACGGTCACCGCATGGCCGTCACGCGCGAGGAGATAGGCGGCGGCCAGCCCGGTCACGCCGGCGCCGAGGACAAGAACCTTCATGCCGCCATCATCGGCCGGGGATCGCCTTCCGGCTACAGCCGCCCGCGCACCGTCCACAGCTCGGGGAAGAACCGCCGCTCCAGCGCGCGGCGGAGATAGGCGACGCCCGCCGAGCCGCCCGTGCCCTTCCGCATCCCGATCACCCGCTCCACGGTGGTGACGTGGCGGAAGCGCCATTGCTGGAAGGCGTCCTCCAGGTCCACCAGCTCCTCGGCCAGCTCGTAAAGGTCGAAGAACTCGCTGCTGCTGCGATAGACGCGCTCCCAGGCCGCGACCACGCCCTCGTCCTCGGCATGCGGCCTGGAGGGATCGCGGTTCAGCACCGCATCGGGCACGGGGATGCCGCGCCGGGCGAGGAGGCGCAGCGCCTCCTGGTAGAGGGAGGGCGAATCGAAGGCCGCGCGCAGCCGCGCCGCCAGCGCGGGGTCGTGGGCGTGGGGCTTGAGCATAAACTCGTCCCGCGCGCCGAGGAGGATCTCCATCAGCCGGTACTGCCAGGACTGGAAGCCCGAGGACTGGCCGAGCACGTCGCGGAAGGAGAGATAGTCCGCGGGGGTCATGGTGGAGAGCACGTCCCAGGCCTCGACGAGCTGGCGCTGGATGCGCGAGACCCGCGCCATGCCCTTGAAGGCCGGGCGCAGCTCGCCCGCGCGCACGCATTCCGTCGCCACCTCCAGCTCCCGGATGATGAGCTTCATCCAGAGCTCCTGGACGTGGTGGATGACGATGAAGAGCAGCTCGTCATGCCTGTCCGAGAGCGGCTTCTGCGCGGAGAGGAGCGTGTCGAGGTCGAGATAGCCGCTATAGGACATGCTGCGGGAGAAGTCGGTCGCGAGGCCGCGCCCCTCCTCCCTCGCGTGCTCGGGTGCTTCCCCGGGCGGCTCAGCCACGGCGCCGCGCCTCTGCCACCAGGCGCTCCAGCTCCGGCAGCTCCACGGCGCCGGGCACCAGCGCGTCGCCGATCACCAGGGCGGGGGTTCCCTCCAGCCCCAGGCGCTGGGCGAGAGCGATATTGGCCTGCAGCCGCTCCTGAATGGTCGGGTCGTCCATGTCCCGCCGCAGCCGCGCCCAGTCGATGCCGGCGCGCTGCGCCTCGGCCTGGATCACCGCCTCGGTCGGCTCGGTCCGCAGCTTCAGCAGGGCGTCGTAGAGCGGCTCGTACTTGCCCTGCTTCTGGGCCGCCAGCAGCGCGCGGCTGGCGAGCACGCTGTTCGGCCCGAGGATGGGCAGGTCCTTCAGCACCACGCGGATGTTGCGGTCCCGCTGCAGCAGCGCCTGCATGCTGGGATAGAGCGTCTTGCAATAGGTGCAGCGTGCATCGAAGAACTCGACGATCGTCACGTCGCCGCGCGGGTTGCCCTTCACGGGATCGGCGGCGTTGTTGACCAGCGCGTCGCGGCTCGCGGCCAGGGCGTTGCGGCGCGCGCCCTCCTGCTCCGCCCGTTGGGCCTCCTGCATCGCCCCGATGGCGTCGCGCAGGATGGTGGGGTCCGATTTGAGCGCCTGGCGCAGGATGGAGACGATCTCCTCCCGCTGCTCCGGGGAGAAGCCCTGGGCGAGCGCGGCGCTGCCGCCGAACAGCAGGACGGTGCCCGCCATGAGGATGCGCTTCATCGGTTTCTGTCCCTTCGCCGAAGCTCGTCCTCGGCCTTCCGCTCGTCGGAGGTGAGGTTATCACGACGTGTCGCGTTCCGCAGGTCCGCGGCGCGCAGCCGGGCGGGGCCGGGAGGAAGGCCCTTCTCGGCGCGGGCGGCGCGGAAGCGGGCCTCGGCCGTGTCGCCCTCCGCCATGGCCTGCTCGGCCAACGCCAACTCGGCATTCGGGATGTCGTCCAGCCGGGCATAGGCGGTGGCGAGCTGGCCCCAGGCGAAGCCATTGTCCCGGTCCGCCCGCGCCGCCGCCAGCAGCTCCGTCGCGGCGCGGCGGAGGGAGGCGGCGTCCCCTCCCCCCTCCATCAGGGCGCGGCCGTAGGCGGCGCGGATGAGCGGCTCGTTCGAGGCCAGCCGCAGGGCGGCGGCCAGCGGCGCCACGGCCTCGGCGGGGCGGCCGCCCTCGAACAGCACCTGGCCCTTGAACTCGAGCAGATAGGGGTTGGCGGGCTGCTCGCGGATCGCGGGCTCCAGCAACTCCAGCGCCGCGTCGGTGCGGCCGGAGCGGTACTGGGCGATGGCGCGGGCGTAGCGGCCGGGGGCGCTGTCGTCGTTGAGGTAGCGGCGCCAGCTCGCGGCGGGGGCGTCCACGAAGCCGTTCAGCTTCGCCCGCACCATGGCGAAGCGCGCCTCCAGCGCCGGGGGCAGCCCGCCCCCCCGCGCCCGGCCACGCGCCATCTCCTCCCGCACGAAGTCCAGCCGGTCGCGCGAGAGGGGGTGGGTGCGGAAATACGGGTCCTGCCGGCCGACGGCCAGCAGCTCCTGGTCCAGCAGGCGGCGCAGCAGCCTCTCCATCCCCGCGCCGGACCAGCCCAGGCGCTCCAGCAGGACCATCCCAGCCTGGTCCGCTGCCTGCTCCTGCGTGCGGGTGAAGGCGTAGAGGCTGCCCATGGCGCTCGTCTGGCCGCCGAGCATCAGCCCCATGGCGGCGTCCGACGACCGCGCCGCCACCCCCGCCCCGGCGCCGAGCAGCATGGCGGCGACGGAGCGCAGCATGGCCAGCCGCATCTCCTCCGGCAGCCGCGCGAGGTGCCCGCCGGAGATATGCCCGACCTCGTGCGCGATTACCCCGGCCAGTTCGCCCCCCGACTCCGCCCCCTGGATGAGGCCGGTATGGATGTAGAGCCGGTTTCCCTGGGCCACGAAGGCGTTGATCGCCCTGTCCTGGATGATGGTCAGCTCCACCAGCCGGCGGTCCACCCCGGCCGCCGCCAGCAGGGGATCCAGGAGGGCGCGGATGAGCGATTCGGTTTCCGCGTCGCGAATGATCGAGACCGGGCCGCGCCCCCCACCCCCTTGCGCCCCTGCGGTGCCCGGTGCCAGGAACGCGGCCATAACCAGCACGGCGGCAGAGATGGCCCGGAACAGGATGGCGAGTGCGCGTGGCTTCCGCATGGGCGGCACCCTATTCCGGGCGCCTCCCCGCCGGCCAGCCATGGCTGCGCTCGCCCTCTCCCTCGCGGCCCTGACCGGCTGCTCCACGATCGAGCGGGTGGGCAACGCCCTCACGGGCGGTCCCTCCGCTCAGCCGGGGCAGCAGGGCTATGTCCGCGGCTTCCTCGGCAATGTGGCGGCGGAGGAGCCCCGCGCGGCGATCGTGGCGCGCGACATCCTCTCGGCCGGCGGCTCGGCGGCGGATGCGGCGGTGGCGGCGGGCTTCACCCTTGCCGTGACCCTGCCCTCCCGCGCGGGGCTGGGCGGCGGCGGCGCCTGCCTCGGCTACGATCCGCGCCGCAACGAGGTGGAGGCCTTCCTTTTCCAGCCCGGCGCGCGCGCGGCGGTGCGCTCGGGGGCGGATCGGCCGGCGGCGGTGCCGATGATGGCGCGCGGCCTCTTCGCCCTGCACGCCCGTCAGGGCCGCCTGCCCTTCGAGCGCACCATAGCCACCGCCGAAGGGCTCGCCCGCTTCGGCACTCCCGTCTCCCGTGCCTTCGCCACCGACCTCGCCGCCGTCTCCAGCCCGCTCCTGGCCGATCCCGTCTCCCGCGCCGTCTTCGCGCCGGGCGGTAACCCGGTGGCGGAGGGGATGCCGCTCGTCCAGGGGGACCTCGCCACCACCCTGGCCGCCCTTCGCACGGCGGGGGTGGGCGACTTCCACCAGGGCGGGCTCGCCCGCCGCGTGGAGGAGGCCAGCGCCGCGGCGGGCGGCTTCCTGACCGTGCCGGAGATGCGCGCCGCCGTTCCGCAGGCCGTGCCGCCCGTGCAGGAGAGGCTGGGCCCGGATGTCCTCTCCGTCCTCCCCGCCTCCGCCGATGGCGGGGCGACGCTCGCCGCCTTCCGTGCCGCCGCGGCGGGCGGGACCGCCCCGGCCGTGGCGGGGAACTTCGGCGCCAGCACCTCCCTCGTCGTCCAGGACCGGGATGGCGGGGCGGTGGCTTGCGCCTTCACCATGAACAACCTCTTCGGCACGGGCCGGATGGTGCCGGGGATGGGCTTCCTGCTCGCCCCCGCACCGGGAATGGGCAGCGTTCAGGCGCCGCCGCTGGGCGCGATTCTCGTCGTCAACGCGAATGTGAAGACGATGCGCTACGCCGGTGCCGGCTCGGGCCAGGGCGCGGCCCCGGCGGCGGCGGGCGGTCCCGCCGCGCTGCACCTCTCCCGCCGAGCGCCGTTGCTCCAGGCCATCTCCTCCGGCGCGCCGGAGCCCGGGCGCGGGGTCGCCGTCTCCTGCCAGGGGAGCGTCTCCGCCGCGGGCTGCTCGGGGGTCGCCGATCCCCGCGGCTTCGGCCTCGCCGTCGGGAACGACTAGCTTGGCCGGGCTGAAGGTCGGGCGGGGCGCCCACGCCCCCGCCTTCCTCGTCATGGACGTGATCGCGGCCGCCAATGCGCGGGCGGCCGCCATCCCGCCGGGGGAGCCCGGCATCCTGCGGATGGAGGTCGGCCAGCCCGGCACCGGCGCCCCGCGCGGCGCCGCCGAGGCCGCCATCCGCGCCCTGCGGGACAGGCATCCCATGGGCTATACTGAGGCTTTCGGGCTGCGCTCCCTGCGCGAGCGCATCGCCGCCCGCTACCGCGACCACTACGGCGCCGCCGTCCCGGCCGAGCGCATCGCGGTGACGGTCGGCGCCTCGGGCGCCTTTCCCCTCGCCTTCCTCTCGGCCTTCGACACGGGGGACCGCGTGGCCATGGCCGCGCCCTACTACCCTCCTTACGCGAACATCCTCACGGCGCTGGGCATGATGCCGCAGATCCTGCCCTGCGACGCCTCCACCCGCTTCCAGCCCACCGTCGCGATGCTGGAGGCACTGGATCCCCGCCCGGCCGGCCTGATCGTCGCCAGCCCCTGCAACCCCGCGGGCACGATGCTGGCGCCCGATGAGCTGGCCGCCATCGCCCGCTGGTGCGAGGCGAAGGGCGTGCGCCTGATCTCCGACGAGATCTACCATGGCCTGTCCTATGGCATGGCCGAGGAGACGGCCGCCGCGCATTCGGCCAGCGCCATTGTGGTGAACAGCTTCTCCAAGTATTTTAGCATGACGGGCTGGCGCGTCGGCTGGCTCGTGCTGCCGGAGGACCTCGTCCGCCCGGTGGAGCGGCTGGCCCAGAACCTCTTCATCTCCGCCCCGCACATCGCCCAGGTTGCGGCGGAGGCCGCGATGGACTGCACGGAGGAGCTGGAGGCGAACCGCGCCGCCTATCGCCGCTCCCGCGACCTGCTACTGGCCGGGCTGCCGGCGGCGGGGTTCGACCAGATCGCGGCGGCGGACGGCGCCTTCTACATCTGGGCCGATATCGGCCATCTGACGAATGACAGCCCCGCCTTCTGCGCCCGCATGCTGGCCGAGGCCGGGATCGCGGCCACCCCCGGCGTGGACTTCGACCCCGGGCGCGGCGCGCGCTTCCTCCGCTTCAGCTATTGCGGCCCGGAGGCCGACATGACCGAGGCGCCGGAGCGGCTGCGGCGGTGGCTGAGGCCGTGAGGACGCCGCCGGCCAACCCTGCTGCCGCAATTACGGGCGTCGCGCCCCACTCCGCGCGCCTCATCCAGGGCCCGAGCCGCCCCTGTGGGATCGAGGCGGCAAAGGCCGCGCGCCGGAAGAGCGGGTAGCCCGCGATGGCTGCCCCACTCCGCTGGAGCCGGTTGCGCGCGGCCTGGCCGGACCTGGTGCTGCTCGCCTTCGCCGCGCTTCAGCTCTGGCCGTTCCTCAGCGCCTTCCACCAGTCGGCGGACGACAATTTTTGGCAGCTCGCGGTGCTAACCACGCTGGACCGGCCGGCCTCACTGATCGAGGAGGTCCGCAAGGCGGCGCAGGAGCAGGGCCGCATCGGCATCTATCCTGCCCTCGTCCTCGTCATGCTCGGGGCGATGCTGCAGGAATACGCCTGGGGGCGCATCCTCATCGTCGCGCTCTTCGGCCTCCTGGTCCTCGCCTTCTGCCACCTCCTCGCCCTGCGGTTCCGGCTTCCGCTCACCCGGCCAGCGCTGCTGGCCACGCTCTGCATCACGCCGATGGTGGCGCACCACCTGCCACCGAACGCCTATCCCCTGATGCTCACCCTACCGCTGCTGGGTCTGGTCGCCCTGCATGTCCGCCTTGCCCGGAAGGAGGTGTCCCGCGCGGGCCGGGTGGCTGCGGTTCTTGGCCTCGCGGCGCTGATGCTCGTGCTGGAATACGCGTTCATCGCGGGCAGCGCCCTCGCGGCACTGGCGGTGCTGACCTCCCCCCCGGGGCAGCGGCGCCGCGTCCTGCTGCTGCACGGGACGGCGCTGCTCGCCTCGGCCGGGGTCTATCTCGGCTACCGCCTCGCCTTCCCGAGCAATTATTCGGGCAACATGCTCCAGGCGGTCGACCTGCCCGAGGTATTCCGGCTGCAGTTGCGGCACATGGTCGGCGGCACGGTCTTCCCCTACCTACCCCGGGCGGCGGCAGGGAGGATGGACCTCGCCCTGGCCTTCCTCCTCCTGCTCGGCGGGGCATGGGCCGCTGCGCGGCTGCTCCCGCCCCTCGCCCGCGATCTCCGGCCCCGCCTGGCACTCGGCCTGCTGCTGTGCTGCGGGGGCTGGATCTGGCTGAATACGCTCTTCCACGCGCTGACGCCGAAGTACCAGAGCTGGTGCCGGATGGGCGACTGCGCCTACGTCGATTCGCGCCTCGCGGGGCTGGGCGTGGGCGTCGCGGCGGCGGTGGGCCTCGCGGGACTGCTGCACCCTCTCCGGGCCCGGGCGGCGACGCTGCTCTGCGCGGGCCTGGTCGGCCTTGTCGCGGCCCTCACCTTCCTGCACAACCGCGCCTCCGCCCGGGAGATGGCCGGGAGGGAGCGCGCCTTTGGCGTGCTGCGCAGCGCCGCCTGCTATCCGGAAGCCGGGATCGGCCGGGACGAGGCGGTGCTGCAGACCCTCGCCCCCACCGTCTGGTGGCATCAGCCGCCCGCCCGGGTTCCGCCCGCCGAGGCCTATCTCGCGGCCTATGCGGAGAGATTGGACCGCCTGGGCCTCTCCTGCCGCCCGATGCCCTTCGCGCCGCGGGCCTGGCCGGTCGAGTTCTTGGGCTGGTCCGTTCCCGAGCCGACCGGGCGCTGGTCCGTCGGGCGGGCGGGCCTCATCCTCCTCACGGGGAGCGAGGGCTCCGGGGGTATGGTGCTTTCCCTCTCGGCGCATGTTCCCAGCGGCGGGGCGGAGCAGCGGGTCCGGGTCCGGACGGACACGGCCGCGGGATGCGGCTTCCGCCTGGGGTCCCCGCCGCGCGAGGTCTTCGTGCCGCTGAAGCCCGGGCGGCAGACGATCCTGGTCATCGAGACGCCGGATGCCGTGAGCCCGAGCACGCTCAGGGAGAGCGAGGATCCCCGACGCCTGGGTGTATTCCTCTTCGGCATCCGCCGGCTGCGGGACGGGGAGGCGCCGCCGGACGGGATCGACCTACACCGCTGCCCGGCGGAAGGCGAGTAGGCGCCACGCCCTTCGGCCGGGCCGGACGCGCCGCGTGGAAGACGGGCACGCCCGGTCCGGACCGCCCCTGCTGGGGGTCTTGCCTGTCTCTCGCGGACCTGTTGTCTGCGGCCCAGACCAGCGCTTCCGGGTCCGTCCGCCCGGCCGCGATCCGCTCCAGCCGAAAGTCCCCTCCATGGAACGCCGTTCCCTTCTCACCTTGCCGGCCCTGGTGGCCCTCGCCCGCCCAGCCTTCGCCCAGGCCCGCCCGGTGCGGCTGATCGTGCCCTTCCCCGCCGGGGGCGCGACGGACGCCGTCTCCCGCCTTTTCGCCCCCCTCCTGGCGCAGCGCCTGGGCGCGACGGTGGTTATTGAGAACCGCCCCGGGGCCGGCGGCGTGCCGGCGGCGGAGGTGGTGGTGCGCGCCCAGCCGGACGGGCTGACCCTGCTGCTCGCCACCTCCTCCATCCACTCCACCGCGCCGGCCACCGGCGCCAACCTGCCCTATGACGTCGAGCGGGACTTCACGCCGCTCGCCCTCATCGGCGCCTCGCCCTCCCTGGTTCTCGTCTCGACCACCGTTCCGGTGAACGACCTGCGCGGCCTCATCGCCTGGGCGAAGGCACGGCGCGGGGCGGTGAACTACGGCTCCTCCGGCGTGGCCACCACGCCGCACCTGAACGGCGCGCTGCTCGACAGCCTGGCCGATCTCGGCATGGTGCACGTGCCCTATCGCGGCACGGGCGCGGTCTATGCCGAGTTGCGCCGGGGCGACGTGCATGTGCTGCTGGACGTGCCGGCCACCGCCGCCACGCACATCCAGGCGGGCACGGTGAAGGCGCTGGCCGTCACTTCCGCGCAGGAAACGCCGCTCGCCCCCGGCACCCCCACCGGCGAGGCCGCGGGGCTGCCGGGCCTGGTTTCCGAGACCTGGTTCGGCATCTTCGGCCCGGCCCACATGCCGGCCGCCCTCGCCGCCCGCATCACCGAGGCCTGCCAGGCCGCCATGGCCGAGCCGGAGCTGCGGGCGCGGCTACTCGGCCTTGGCGTCGATCCCCGCGCGGGGGACGGCGCGGCCCTGGCCGCCGCGGCCCGGATCGAGCGCGAGCGGTGGACGGAGCTCGTCCGCCGGCTGGGCATCCGCGCGACGGATTGAGCGCGAGCCGCGGGGGGAAGGCCCTGCCCTCCCCCGCCACCGGTCGTCAGTCGGGCTTGATGTTCCGCGCCCGGATGATGCCGCCCCACTTCTCCGTCTCGCGCTTCTGGTAAGCGGGAAAGTCCTCCGGCTTCCCGCCGACGGGGCGGATGGCCATGGTCGCCAGCTTCTCCCTCACCTCCGCGCTCTCGAGCGCGCGGGCGAAGGCGGCCTGGATTCGGGCCCCGAGCGCGGGCGCCACGCCCGGCGGCGCGAAGAGCGAGAAGTCGGTGGAGGATTCGAAGCCCGGCACGGTGGCCGCGATGGGCTTCACCTCGGGCGCCGCAGGGTCGGGCTGGGTGGAGGACACCGCGATCGCCCGCACCGCCCCCGCGCGCATGGGCTGGAGGGCGGAAACTGCGTCCACCGCCGAGAGCTGCACCTCGTTCGCGATCAGCGCCTGGAGCGCCGGCGCCCCGCCGCGATAGGGGACGTGCAGCATCTCCACCCCCGCCTCGGCATTCAGCAGCTCCACCGCGAGATGGGCGGAGGAACCAGCGCCGGAGGAGGAGTAGCTGATCTTGCCCGGCTGCGCCTTGGCGAGGGCGATCAGCTCCCCGATGTCGTTCGCGCGCACGGAGGGATGGACGCAGAAGAACTGAGCGTTCGTCGCCAGAAGCCCGATCGGCGTGAAGCCGCGCTCGTTGTCATAGGGCAGGCTGTTCAGCAGGAAGGGCGCCATCGCGTAGGTGGAGTTGGTGCCCAGCAGCAGCGTGTAGCCGTCCGGCTGCGCGCGGGAGACGCTGTTGTGCCCAACCGTGCCCGAGGCGCCGGGCCGGTTGTCCACCACCACGGGCCTGCCGAGATCGGCCGAGACGCGCTGCGCCAGCACGCGGGCCAGCGTGTCGGTGGAGCCGCCGGGCGCCCAGGGCACCACCAGCGTGACCTGCCGTTGCGGCCACTCCGCCGCACCACTTCCCTGGCCGCTCCCTTGGGCCCGCGCCGCGGTGCCGATCGTCATGCCGAGGGCGGCGAGCCCCAGGCCACGCTTGGTGAGCATCGGATGTTTCCCCTTGGGGCGGCCCACCGCCGGGCCGCCTGTTGGGGGCAAGATGCTGTGAGGGATTTGGCCGCGCAAGAAGCGCGGCGCCCTACCTCACATGGGCGTCGAAGGCCGCGCCGATCACGCTTGGCGGGGCGGTGCGGCCGGTGAAGAGGCGGAAGCCGTCCTCCGCCTGCCCAACCGACATGGCCCGCCCGGGCATCACCGCGCAGCCCTTCGCCCCCGCCGCCGCCAGAAGCGGCGTGATGGGCGGGTGGTAGACGGCGTCCGCCACCCACATCCCGGCATCGAGCAGCGCGGCGTCCACCGGGCTGGAGGTGTCCGGCAGCATCCCGGCGGGGGAGGCGTTCACCACGCCCGAGGCGCCGCGCATCGCCGCCGGCACGGAATCGGCCGACACGAAGCGGCCGCCCCCCCAGCCCGAGGCCTCCGCGGCCAGGGAGGCCGCGCGGGCGGGGTCCTGGTCTACCACGCGCACTTCCGGCACGCCCGCCTTCGCCAGTGCCCAGGCGATCGCCCGCCCTGCCCCGCCCGCGCCGATCAGCACGGCGGGGCCGGACTTCGCCGCCTCCCCCACCGTGCCGAGCAGCCCGGCGAGGAAGCCGGTCGAATCCGTGTTGTGGCCGGTGAGGCGCCCGTCCCGCACGGCGACGAGGTTCACCGCCCCTACCTGCGCCGCGCCGGGGTCCAGCGCGTCGAGGAAGGGGATCACCGCCTGCTTGTAGGGGAAGGTGACGTTGATGCCGGCAAAGCCGATCAGCCGCACCCCGTCCAGGATGCGGTTGATCACCCCCTCATCGGCCCCCGCCACCTCGATCAGGTGGTAGCGCACGTCGAGCCCGACCGCCGCGCCCGCCGCCTCCATCATGGCGGGTGCCGCCGAGTGGGAGATGGGGTGGCCGAAGAGGCCGAGCAGGACGCGGTTGGACGTCGCCATGGGGATCAGGACCGGTAGGAGCCGTTGATATCGATGTAGCCGTGGGTCAGGTCGCAGGTCCAAACCGTGGCTTCGCCGCGCCCGAGGCCGAGATCCACCTCGATGTCGATCTCCCGCCCCTTCATGTGGTCGACGACGGGCGCCTCGTCATAGCCCTCGACCACGCCGCCGTCCCGCGCCATCCAGACTCCGCCGATGGCGACGGAGAGGCGGTCCCGGTCCGCCGGCTCGCCCGCCTTGCCGACGGCCATGACGATCCGGCCCCAGTTGGCGTCCTCGCCGGCGATGGCGGTCTTCACCAGGGGGGAGTTGGCGATGGCCATGGCCACGCGCTTGGCCGAGCTGTCGGAGGTGGCCCCCTTCACGCCCACCTTCACCAGCTTCTGCGCGCCCTCCCCGTCCCGCACCACCTGGAGCGCGAGGTCGAGGAGAAGGGCTTCGAGCTGGGCCTGGAAGTCGTCCAGCGCGTCACCGGGGAAGGCCGGGACGCGGTCATGCCCGGCCTGCCCCGTGGCGAAGAGCAGCACGGTGTCGGAGGTGGAGGTGTCGCTGTCCACGGTGGTGCGGTTGAAGCTCGCCTCCACCCCGCGCCGGAGCGCGGATTGCAGCGCGGCGGCGGGAATAGCGGCGTCCGTCGCCACGAAGCAGAGCATCGTCGCCATGTCCGGCGCCACCATGCCGCTGCCCTTGGCGATGCCGAGGATCGTCACCTTAGTGCCGTGGATCGTCGCGGTGCGGGCGGCGGCCTTGGGGAAGGTGTCGGTGGTCATGATGCCGCGCGCGGCATCGGCCCAGCCGGTCTCCTTCAGCGTGGCGTGCAGTGCGGGAAGCGCCGCCGTCAGCTTCGCATGCGGCAGGACCTGCCCGATCACCCCCGTGCTGGCCAGGAACACCTCGGAGGGCGCCGAGCCGACAAGGGCCCCGGCGGCGGCGGCGGTGGCCTCCACCGTCTCCACCCCGGCGCGGCCGGTGAAGACGTTCGCGTTGCCCGCATTCACCACCAGGGCGCGGGCCGTCTCGCCCTTCAGCGCCTGCCGGCACCAGTCCACGGGGGCGCCGGGGCACTTGTTGCTGGTGAAGACGCCCGCCACCGTCGTGCCGGGGGCGAACTCCATCATCATCACGTCGGGCCGCCCCTGGTAGCGCAGCCCGGCCGCCGCGACGCCGAGCCGCACGCCCTTCAGCGGCGGCAGCGGCGGAAGGTCGACCTTGAGGGGGGAGACGGGAATTGCCTGCGCCATCCTGCCCTTTCCCTCAGCGCCGCTGGGCCGGGGCGGGGGGCGCGGCGGGCGGGGCCGCACCTTCCAGCAGGGTGGGCGCGCGCTGGGGCGTGCCGTCCAGGTTGAAGCGCTCCACCTTCGCCGCGTTGCGAATCCGCTCCACCGCGGCGTTCACCGTCTCCTCGAAGGCGGCTTGGCGCAGCGCCTCCTGGCTGTCCTCGAAGCTGGCGGCGGGGGCGGTGCGGCGCTCCTCCACCTTGATAACATGCCAGCCGAACGAGGTCTGGACGGGCTCGCTGATCCCGCCGGGCTGGAGGGCAAAGGCCGCCTCGGCAAATTCCGGAATCATGTCGGACCTCTTGAAGAAGCCGAGATCTCCGCCTTGCTGGGCGCCCGGGCCGGTGGAGCGGCGCTTGGCCACCTCGGCGAAGTCGGCGCCGGGGCGGCGCACCTCGGCCAAGGCCTCGCGGGCCGCGGCCTCGGTGGAGACGAGGATGTGGCGGGCATGGACCTCCGCCTCGCCCTGGCGGTTGCCGGACTCCCGCTGGAAGCGCTGGCGAAGCGCCCCCTCGGTCAGGGCCGGGGCCACCTCACGGCGAAGCAGGGCCTGCTGGAGTTCCTGGTCGGCGGCGCGGGCGATGCGGCGCTGCACCTCGGGGTCGCGCTCCAGCCCCTCTGCCCGGGCGCGGGCCACGATCGCCTTCTGGGCCACGAGCTGGTCGAGGATCAGGGGGTAGAGCATGCCGGACGGGGCGTTCTTCAGCTCGTCCGGAAGCTCGTTGGCGGCGTCCCGCACGTCGGAGAGGCGGATTTCCTGCCCCTCCACCCGCGCCACCACGGGATCGGCGGGCTGCGGACTGGCGGCCGGGGCCTGGCTTCCCCCTTGGGGCGCGGGGGAGGCAGGGCGTTGCGCCGGGGCCTGGGCGAGGGCGAGGCCGGCCGAGAGGCAGGCCGGCAGGACGGCGGAGAGAAGGAGGGGGCGGCGCATCGGGGAAGCCTCGGCGAAAGGTGCCGCAACATGGAGGACCGGTGGTTACGTCACAAGGCGCCCCCTCCCCTCAACCCCCCGAAAAGCCGTTCGCTGCCGGCTGCCCTCCACCTTTCGTTGACCGGGCGCCCCCCCTTGCCTATCTCTCCCCCCTCGCATGCTCAGGGCCAGCGCGGCTCCCCTCTGCCGGCCGCCCCGCGGCCCCTCGGTGGCGGCCCCGGCCGATGGCCCCTGGCGCTGCCCCGGAGATCTTCTGTCCCGATGTTCGCCCGTCTCGCCCGCGCCATCCTCGGCACCTCGAACGACCGCGCCCTCAAAGCGTACCGGGCGCGGGTGCCGGCCATCAACGCGCTGGAGCCGGGGATGGCCGCCCTCTCCGACGAGGCGCTGAAGGCCAAGACCCCCGAGTTCCGCCAGCGCCTGGCCAATGGCGAGAGCCTGGATTCGCTCCTACCCGAGGCCTTCGCGGTCTGCCGCGAGGCCTCCAAGCGCGTGCTGGGCATGCGCCACTTCGACGTGCAGCTCATCGGCGGCATGGTCCTGCACGAGGGCCGCATCGCCGAGATGAAGACCGGCGAGGGCAAGACGCTGGTCGCCACCCTCCCCGTCTATCTCAACGGGCTGACGGGCCAGGGCGTGCATGTGGTGACGGTGAACGACTACCTCGCCACCCGCGACGCGGCGGAGATGGGCCGGCTCTACAACTGGCTGGGCCTGAGCGTGGACACGATCGTCTACGGCAAGAACGACGGCCAGCGGCGCCAGGCCTATGGCTGCGACATCACCTACGGCACGAACAACGAGTTCGGCTTCGACTACCTGCGCGACAACATGAAGTACCGGCTGGACGAGATGGTCCAGCGCCCCTTCGCCTACGCCATCGTGGACGAGGTGGACTCCATCCTGGTGGACGAGGCGCGCACGCCGCTTATCATCTCCGGCCCGACCGACGACACCTCGGACCTCTACAACCGGGTGAACGCCGTGGTGCGCGTGATCGCGCAGAGCCCGGAGAACTACGACAAGGACGAGAAGAACAAGACCGTCGCCCTGACCGAGGCGGGCAACGAGGCCGTCTCCGCCGCGCTGACTGAGGCGGGGATGCTGGTGGAGGGCGACCTCTACGACTTCCACAACGTCACCCTCGTCCACCACGTGAACCAGAGCCTGCGCGCCCACACCCTGTTCACGCGCGACGTGGACTACATCGTCTCCCGCGAGAACAAGCTCGTCATTATCGACGAGTTCACGGGCCGCATGATGGAGGGCCGTCGCTACTCCGACGGGCTGCACCAGGCGCTCGAGGCGAAGGAGGGGGTCGAGGTTCAGCCCGAGAACCAGACGCTGGCCTCCATCACCTTCCAGAACTACTTCCGCCTCTACCCCAAGCTGGCGGGCATGACCGGCACAGCGGCCACCGAGGCCGACGAATTCGCCGAGATCTACAAGCTGGAGGTGGTCGAGATCCCAACCAATCTCCCCGTCGCCCGCCTCGATTCCGACGACGAGGTCTACCGCTCCGCCCGTGAGAAGTACGAGGCGGTGGCCAACCTCATCCAGGAGTGCCGGGAGCGCGGCCAGCCCTGCCTCGTCGGCACGACGAGCATCGAGAAGTCGGAGCTGATCTCCGACCTACTCAAGCGCAAGGGCGTGCCGCACCAAGTGCTCAACGCCCGCTACCACGAGCAGGAGGCGGCGATCATCTCCCAGGCCGGGCGCCCGGGGGCGGTGACGATCGCCACCAACATGGCCGGCCGCGGCACCGACATCAAACTCGGCGGCAATGCCGAGATGCTCGCCCGCGCCACCTTCCCCGGCGAGCCGGACGGGCCCGAGTTCGAGGCGCGGCTGGACGAGATCCGGCGCGAGGTGGAGGGCAGCGCGGCGAAGGTGAAGGCCGCTGGCGGCCTCTTCGTTATCGGCACCGAGCGGCATGAGAGCCGCCGCATCGACAACCAGCTCCGCGGCCGCTCCGGCCGCCAGGGCGATCCGGGCGCGTCCCGCTTCTTCCTGAGCCTCGAAGACGACCTCATGCGCATCTTCGGCAGCGATCGCATGGGCGGGATGCTGGAGAAGCTCGGCCTGAAGGAGGGGGAGGCGATCATCCACCCCTGGATTAACAAGGCCCTGGAGAAGGCGCAGAAGAAGGTCGAGGCGCGCAACTTCGACACGCGCAAGAACCTTCTGAAGTACGACGACGTCATGAACGACCAGCGCAAGGAGGTCTATGCCCAGCGCAAGTCCTTCATGCAGGCGCAGGACGTGCAGGAGACCGTGGCGGAGATGCGCCGCGAGGTGATCGAGGACATGGTCGCCGCCGCCATCCCCGAGAACGCCTATCCCGAGCAGTGGGACCTGGAGGGGCTGCAGTCCCGCGTGCTGGAGATCCTCGGCCTCGACCTGCCCGTGGCCGATTGGGCGCGGGAGGAGGGGATCGACGAAACCCAGGTGCGCGAGCGCATCCTGGAAGCCGCCGAGACCTCCTACGCCGCGCGCGCCGCGAATATCGGCATCGAGCGCATGCGGGAGGTGGAGAAGTCGCTCCTCCTCATGGTCTTCGACAAGGTTTGGAAGGACCACCTTCTCTCGCTCGACCACCTGCGCCAGGGCATCGGCCTGCGCGCCTATGGCCAGCGCGACCCGCTGAACGAGTACAAGTCCGAGGCCTTCAACCTGTTCAACTCGATGCTCGGCGAGATGCGCGAGGAGACGACGCGCTGGCTGATGCAGGTGAACCTGGCCCCCGAGGCGCCGCTGCCGAGCCCGGAGCCGATCAGCGTGATGGATGCGCGCCATCCCGCGCCGGAATCGGGCGACCCGCTGCTCGGCTACGACGCGCCGATGGGCGAGTACGGCGCAGCGGCCCCGCTCGCCACCGCCCGCACGGCCGATGGCGTGGACCCGAACGATCCCTCCACCTGGGACCGGACGCCGCGCAACGCGCCCTGCCCCTGCGGTTCCGGCCGGAAGTACAAGCACTGTCACGGCCGGGCCTGATGGCTCGCAGCCGGGGCCGTCCGCGGCCCCGGCCCCCGGCCCGGCTCCCTCTGCCGGGCCGTCGGAGAGAGAGGATGGCCGGCTCGTAGCCCGGCGCACGGCCTATGCCTCGGCGCGCCGCCGGGCAGGGCCGGCGCCCCTCCCCATCCCGGCCGCGGTCCGCACATTGCTTGGCGACAGGGACGCCCCGCCACCCGGCGCGGGCGGGACCGACCGCGCAAGGGACAGCCGCCATGCTCCGCCGAACCGCCCTCCGCCTCGCGGCCCTCGCCGCCCTCACCTTTTCCGCCCCGGCAGGGGCGCAGGAGGCGCCCTGGCCCAGCCGCCCCATCACCATCATGGGCGGCTTTCCCAACGGCTCCGGCGTGGACATCTATGCCCGCAGGCTGGCCGAGCCGCTCTCCCGCTCACTCGGCGTGCCGGTGGTGGTGGACAACCGCACGGGAGCAGGCGGCAACATCGCTTCCGAATACGTTGCCCGCGCCCGGCCTGACGGCACCACCTTCCTCCTCGCCACCGCGGGCACGCACGCAATCAACGCGACGCTCTACAGCAGCCTGCCTTTCGATCCCCTGCGCGACGTAACGCATATCGCCCTACTGGGCGACGTGCCGAACGTGCTGCTGGTCAGCCCGCAGCACTCGCCGGGCATCGGGGCCTGCCCGGCGCTGATCGCGGCGGCCAGGGCGCGGCCCGGCGCCGTGAACTACGCCTCCACCGGCAACGGTGCCTCCACCCATCTCGCCGCTGTGCAGGTCGCCCTCGCCGCCGGGATCGAGGTGACGCACATCCCCTATCGCGGCCAGCCCCCGGCGATGCTCTCCCTCCTCGGCGGGGAGACTACCTTCTTCTGGAACCAGAGCGGCCCGAGCATCGGGCCGGTGCGCCAGGGCCAGGTGAAGGCGCTGGCCGTCAGCACGCGCCAGCGCCTGGCCGCGCTGCCCGAGGTGCCGACCGCCGAAGAGGCCTGCGGGCTGCCGGGCTTCGAGAGCACCACTTGGTACGGCCTGCTCGCGCCCCCTCGCCTGTCCGCCGAGATCCAGCAGCGCATGGCGCGGGAGGTGGCGCGCATCATCGCCGAGCCCGACTTCGTCAGCTGGCTGACGGAGAACCAGGGTATCACGCCCCCCGCCGATCCCGGCCCCGAGGCCTTCCGCGCCGTGCATGAGCGCGACATCGCCCGCTGGGCCGAGACCGTGCGCCGCTCCGGCGCCAAGGTGGACTGATTGCGGGTAGACTGATCGCGCGCCGGCACGGGATGCAGGGCCGGCGCGATCCCCCCTAGCTCGCCTTCAGCCCGAGGCGGCGAATCATCGCGCCGTCCTCCTCGTACTGGCGCCGCGCCGCCGCCGTGTAGGCCTCGCTGCCGAGGAAAGCGGGCGACATGTCGTAGCGGCCCAGCACCGCCACATGGGCGGGATCGGCCGCCGCCTCGCGCAGCGCCTCCTCCAGCGCGCGCACCACGGCGGGGTCCATGCCCGCGGGCCCGGCGATGCCGTAGGGAGAGGTGGAGACAATGTCGATGCCCATCTCCTTCAGCGTGGGCGCATCGGGGAAGCGTTTCGCGCGCTCGGCGCCCCAGGTGCAGAGGAGGCGGAGCTGCCCCGCCGCCACCAGTTCCGACCAGCCGCTCGTCTCGGCCGAGACCTGGGTGTTGCCGGCGAGCGTGGACTGCATGTTCTCGGAGGCGCTGCGGTAGGGAACCTGCACCCACTCGATGCCGCGCGCCGCCGCGATCTGCTCCATGGTGATGTGGAGAGAGGTGCCCGAGCCCGGCGTGCCGTAGGTCACCTTGCCCGGATTCGCCTTCGCATAGGTCAGCAACTCGTCGAAGCTGCGCCAGGGCGCGTCGGCCTTCACCACCACGCCGAAGAGATAGCCCGTGATCTGCGCGATGTAGGTGAAGTCCCTCATCGGGTCGAAGGGCGGGCGCGCGACCATCTGGGGATAGCGGAAAACCGAGATCGGGATCTGCGACAGGACGTAGCCGTCCGGCCGCGTCCCGCCCGCGAGAAGCTGGGCGCCGAGGATGCCGCCCGCGCCAGCGCGGTTCTCGATCACCACGGGCTGGCCGAGCCGCCGGGACATCGCATCGCCCAGCGCGCGCATGAGGATGTCGGTCGAGCCGCCGGCGCCCCAGGGCACGATCAGCCGGATCGGCCGGTCCGGGAAGCGCCCCTGCGCGAGCGACGGGCGCGCGAGCGCGGCCCCCAGCCCGAGCCCGAGACCCGCGCGCCGGGTGATGCGATAGCCTTCCATGAACCTTCCTCCCAGGGCCGTTCGGCCTCTCAAATCTCGTGGACCAGCCCGCCATCCGCCATCACGGCGCGGAGGTGGTGGTCCGTATCGCCGAACAGCATGTCGTTCGCCGTCAGCCGCTTGAAGAAGTGCCCGGCCTTGTACTCCCAGGTCACCGCGATGCCGCCGTGGAGCTGCACCGCCTCCTGCCCGACGAGCCGCCCGGACCGGTTGACCTGCGCCTTGGCCGCGGCGATGGCCGCGCGGCGTTCCCGGGCATCCGGCTCCTCCGCCATCATTGCCGCGTAGACCGCCATGGAGCGCGCCTGCTCGACCGCCACCAGCATGTCCGCCGCGCGGTGCTGCAGGGCCTGGAAGCTGCCGATGGAGACGCCGAACTGCTGCCGCGTGCGGAGATATTCCACCGTCATGCGGTGGAGCTCCTCCATCGCGCCGAGGCTATCGGCGCAGAGCGCGGCGAGGGCCACGTCCACCACGCGCTCGGCCAGGGAGAGGCCGCCATCCACCTCGCCGAGCACGCGCCCCGACGGCACGCGCACGCCGCCAAAGGCGATCTCCGCGACGCGCCCGCCATGCTGGGAAGGGGAGCCCTGCCGCGAGACGCCCGGCGCGTCGCCATCCACGAGGAAGAGGGTGATCCCCTCCCGGTCCCGCCGCGCGCCGGCGGTGCGCGCCGTCACGACCAGCAGCCCGGCCTCATCGCCGCCGAGCACCACGCCCTTGCGGCCATCCAGCACGAAGTCGCCGCCCTCGCGCCGTGCCGTGGTGGAGACGTCGTGCAGGTCGTAGCGCGAGCCCCTCTCCAACTGCGCGAAGGCGAGCTTCAGGGAGCCCTCCGCCACCTGCGGGATGAACTCCGCTCGCTGCTCCGCCGTGCCGCCCATCCGCAGGAAGCCGCCGCCGAGCACGACGGTCGGGAGATAGGGCTCGGTGATCAGCGCGCGCCCGATCGCCTCCATGACGATCATCGTCTCCACCGCGCCGCCGCCGATGCCGCCATCCTCCTCGGAGAAGGGCAGGGCGAGCACGCCCAGCTCAGCGAGCTGCGGCCAGAGATCCGGCGCCGGGGCGCCGTGGGCGCCCGGATCGCGCGCATTGTCCGCCGCAAAGCGGTCGATGCTCTCCTTGAGGAGACGCTGCTCCTCCGTCAGGTCGAAATCCACGCCGCTTTTCCTCTCAGAGCCCCAGGAAGGCCTTGGCGATGATGTTGCGCTGGATCTCGTTCGAGCCGCCGTAGATCGAGACCTTGCGGTAGTTGAAGTAGAGCGGCGCCGCGGCATCGGCCCATTCCGGCGAGACGGCGGGCTCGTTCCAGCCCTCCGGCCGGTCGTGCCCGGGCGCGGGCAGCGCGCAGGGGCCGGCTACTTCCAACAGCAGCTCCGTCGTCGCCTGCTGCAGCTCCGATCCCTTGATCTTGAGGATGGAGGAGGCGGGGTCGGGCTTGTCCGCGTCGCGGTGCCGCTGGTTCGCCACCACGCGCATCTGGGTGATCTCTAGCGCCTTGAGCCCCACCTCGATTTCCGCCACGCGGCGGCGGAAATCCGTGTCGTCCCAGAGGGTGCGGCCGCCCGCCTCGGTCTCCTGCGCCAGGCGCTTGGCGCGGGCGAGGCGCTGCTTGGAGAGGCCGATGCGCGCGATGCCCGTGCGCTCGTTGGCCAGCAGGAACTTCGCATAGTCCCAGCCGCGGTTCTCCTCGCCGACCAGGTTCTCCGCGGGTACCTCCACCTCGTCGAAGAAGACCTCGTTCACCTCATGCGCGCCGTCAATGGTGATGACGGGGCGCACGGTGATGCCGGGCGACTTCATGTCGATCAGCAGGAAGGAGATGCCGCGCTGCTTCTTCGCCTCGCGGTCCGTGCGGACGAGGCAGAAGATCCAGTCGGCGTGCTGGCCGAGCGTCGTCCAGGCCTTCTGGCCCGATACCACGTATTTCCCGTCCCGCTTCTCCGCCCGCGTCTTAAGCGAGGCGAGGTCCGATCCCGCGCCGGGCTCGGAGAAGCCCTGGCACCACCAGATGTCGAGATTGGCCGTGGCGGGCAGGAACTTCCGCTTCTGCTCCTCCGAGCCGAAGGCTGCGATCACGGGCCCGACCATGAAGACATTGAACTGCAGGGGCAGCGGCACGGCCGCGCGCTGCAACTCCTCGGTAAAGAGGTAGCGCTGGACGGGCGACCAGTCCTTCCCGCCCCACTCCACCGGCCAGTTCGGCGTGGCGAGCCCGGCCGCGTTCAGGATGCGCTGGGAGGTGACGATGTCCTCCTTATCCAGATGGCGGCCCTCGGCCACCTTGCGGCGGATCTCCGCGGGCACTGCCTCCCGGAAGAAGCGGCGGAGGTCGTCGCGGAAGGCGATTTCTTCCGGCGTGTAGCGCAGGTCCATCGACGTTTTCCTCAGGCGATCTCGATCAGGCCGGCAGCGCCTTGGCCGCCCGCGACGCACATCGTCACCACGGCATATCTGGCGCCGCGCCGGCGGCCTTCCAGCACGGCATGGCCCACCAGCCGCGCACCACTCATCCCGAAGGGATGGCCGACGGAGATGGCGCCACCGTTCACGTTCACCTTCGCCGGATCGATCCCAAGCTTGTCGCGGCAGTAAATGGACTGGGAAGCGAAGGCCTCGTTGAGCTCCCAGAGATCGATGTCATCCACCGTCAGCCCGTGCCGCTCGAGCAGGCGCGGCACGGCGAAGACGGGCCCGATGCCCATCTCCTCTGGCTCGCAGCCGGCGGTGGCGTAGCCGCGGAAGACCGCGAGCGGCGCCAGCCCGCGCCGCGCGGCCTCCTCCGCAGACATCAGCACGGAGGCACTGGCGCCGTCCGAGAGCTGGCTTGCATTGCCGGCCGTGATGAACTTGCCTTCGCGCACGGGCTTGAGCTTCGAGAGCCCCTCCATCGAGGTGTCCGGCCGGTTGCCCTCGTCCTTGGTGAGGGTCACGGTCTCCTCGCGCGTCTCGCCCGTCGCCTTGTCGGTCACACGCATCACGGCGGAGATCGGCGCGATCTCGCCGTCGAAGCGGAGGGCCTGCTGGGCTGCGGCGGTGCGGCGCTGGCTTTCCAGCGCGAACTCGTCCTGAGCCTCGCGCGAGATGCCGTAGCGCTCGGCCACGAGGTCGGCCGTGTCGATCATCGCGTCGTAGATGGAGGGCTTGTTCGCCTCCAGCCACTCGTTGCGATAGCGGTTGCGGTTCACCGTCGGCTGCACGAGGGAGATGGATTCCACCCCGCCGGCCACGATCACGGGCACCCTGTCCACGATGATGCGCTTGGCCGCCGAGGCGATCGCCTCAAGCCCCGAGGCGCAGAAGCGGCTGACCGTCTGCCCGGCGGAGGCGACGGGAATTCCTGCACAGATCGCGGCATGCCGCGCGACATTGCCGCCCGTCGCGCCCTCGGGATAGCCGCAGCCGAGGATCACCTCCTCCACCGCCTGCCCTTCCAGCCCCGCGCGCTCCATCGCGGCGCCGATGGCGTGCGCGGCAATGTCGGCGCCATGGGTGTTGTTCAGTGCCCCGCGATGCGCCTTGCCGATCGGCGTGCGCGCGGTGGAGACGATGACAGCGTCAGTCATGGGGCATCCATTCCGGTCGGGTTCTTCTCGCGCTCCTCGGCGACGAGGGCGCTGGCCAGCAGCTTGCCGGCGGGGGAGCGGGGCAGGGTCTCGCGCAGTTCCAGCGCGACGGGCATCTCGTGGCGCCCCACGCGGTCGCGCAGGAAGGCCTTGAGCCCGTCGAGGGTCATCTCCGGCGCGCCGGGGCGCAGGGTAACGAAGGCCTTGGCGGACTGGCCGCGATAGGCGTCGGGCACGCCGATCACGATCACCTCGGCGACGTCGGGGTGCTCGTAGATCGCGCCCTCGATGGCGGCGGGATACACGTTGAAGCCGCCGGAGATGATCATGTTCTTCCGCCGGTCCATGAGGAAGAAGGTGCCGTCCTCTTCCATGCGGCCGATGTCGCCGGTGAGGAACCAGCCGTCGCGGAAGGCCGCCGCGGTCTCGGCGGGCTGGTTCAGGTAGCCGGCGAAGACGCTCGGCCCGCGGATCGCCATCTCCCCCACCTCGCCCGGCGGCAGCGGGCGGGAAGGATCGTCCAGCGCCACGATCCGCAGGTCCAGGCCGGGCAGCGGCAGGCCGATGATGCCGGGGCGCGGCAAGGCACCGACGGGCACGCGCGTGCCGGCCGGCCCCGTCTCCGTCATGCCCCAGCCGATCCGCAGGCGCTGGCCGAGCAGCGCCTCCACCCGCGCCGCCACGTCGAAGGGCAGCGGCGCGCCGCCGGAGATGCAGGCGCGGAGCGAGGAGAGATCGTGCTCCGAGGCGCCGGGATGGTTCAGCAGCGCGATCCAGATCGTCGGCACGCCAGAGAGCACCGTGACGCGCCGCTCCTCGATGTCGCGCAGCACGGCTTCCGCCTCGAAGCGTGGGCGGAGCAGGATCTCGTTGCCGTCGGCTAGGTGCCGCAGCAGCACGGAGGTGAGCGCGTAGATGTGGAACAAGGGCAGCACGCCGAGGACGCGCTGCTCGCCCTCCTCCAGCACGCCGCCATCGTGCCAGTTGCGGTAGATGCTCACCGCCGCCGTCAGGTTCCCGTGCGTCAGCATCGCGCCCTTGGGCATGCCCGTAGTGCCGCCGGTGTACTGCAGCAGCGCGACGTCGCCGGGCGAGACGGCGGGCCATTGCGTCGGCTTCTCCGCCGCGATGCCAGACAGGGAGAGGATGCGCGGATCGCGCTCCGCCGTTGGCTCGCCGCCCCAGGCGGCGTCCTCGCCCAGCAACACCCGGTCCACGATGCCGCTCTCCAGCAGCTCCGTCGCGGTGGGCAGCAGGCCGGGCAGGTCGGTGGTGATCACCAGCCGTGCGCCGCTGTCCGACAGCTTGTGGTGCAGCACGCGCTTCGCGTCGAGCGGGCTGAGATGCACCACCCGCGCCCCGATCCGGACGAGGGCGAGGAAGCAGACGGGGTGCCAGGGCGTGTTCGGCAGCAGCAGCCCCACGGGCTGGCGCGCCGTCACGCCCAGCCGGAGCAGCCCGGCCGCCAGCCGGTCCACCGCCGCGCCCAACTCCGCATAACTCGTGCGGCGGCCGCGATACTCCAGCGCGGGGCGGCCGGACCAGCGGGCAACGGCCTCGTCGAGCAGGCGGCCGAGCGTGCCGATCGACAGCGGCGCGTCCCACCGGCAACCCGGCGGGTAGGAGGCCAGCCAGGGGCGCTGGGCGGGCACTCCCTGCCTTTCCCGCCCCATGCTGTCCGCCGCCATCTCCGGCCGCATCCCGCTCCCTCCTGCCGGCGCTTTCTTTTTCCGCAATGCGGAAATATCTTCTGCCTTATTGGCCCAGATATCGGCCGGCAGGGCGCGAGGGTCAAGCCGCAAGAGCGGGAGGGGAGGATGCGCAAGCGCGCCACGGCGCCACCGGAGGCGGAGCCAGGCGAGGACCGCCAGTTCGTCGCCGCCATCGCGCGCGGCTTCGACATCCTCCACGCATTTCGTGCGGAGGACCCGATCCTGGGCAACCAGGAGCTGGCCGAGCGCACCGCCCTGCCCCGCGCCACCGTATCCCGGCTGACGCACACGCTCACGCGGCTTGGCTATCTCGAATACCTTCCGCGCTTCGGGAAATACCGGCTCGGCCTCGCCGCCGTGCCGCTGGGGCAACTCGCCCTGGCGAATATGGGCATCCGGCGCATCGCGGCGCCGCTGATGCGCCAGCTCGCGGAGGAGACGAACGCCTCCGTCTCGTTGGGAAAGCGGGACGGGCTCTCCATGCTCTATGTCGAGCACGTCTCGCCCCGCACTGCCGTCGCCCTTCAGCTGGAGGTGGGCTCCCGTGTGCCGCTCGGCGTCACCGCCATGGGCCGCGCCTTTTACGCCGCCTCGCTGGAAGGCGAGCGGGCGGCGATCCGGGCCGCGCTCGCGCTGCAGGAGCCGGGCGCTTGGCAGCGGATCGAGGCCGGGCTGGAGGAGGCCGTCGCCATGCAGGCCTCAGCGGGCTTCACGGTCTCGCCCGGCGACTGGAACCCGACGGTCCACGCGGCCGGCGCCGCTATCGCCCTTCCCGGCGGGGAGGTCATGGCGCTCAACTGCGGCGCCCCCGCCTTCATGCTCGACCGGGAGAGGCTGTTCCGGGAGATCGGGCCGCGCCTGGCCGCCGTGGCGCGCCGGATCGAGGCGATGGCGGGAGGGCCGGGCCGCGCGGCCTGAGGGGCAGCCATGCGGGGTATCAGCACCGTGATGGCCGATTAAGATTGAAGTCCGGGCCGCCAGAACCCATCTTAGGGAGGTCAATCTCGTTAGGTTCGGCCTGCCTCCTTGCTCCTCGCGGAGCGCCGAGCCCGGTGTCCGTCTCTCCTCGATGCTTGATCCAACCCGCGCTGTTGCGGGAAGGCAATCACATTTCCGAACGGAACACCATCATGGCCATCGGCACCGTCAAGTGGTTCAACGCGACCAAGGGCTTCGGCTTCATCCAGCCCGAGGACGGCTCCAAGGACGTCTTTCTGCACATCTCCGACCTGCAGCGCGCGGGGATGCAGGAGCCCCGCGAGGGCGACAAGATCGAGTTCGAGCTGCAGCGCGGTCAGCAGGGCCGCGTCTCCGCGGGCAACCTGAAGGCGGCCTGAGCCGTCAGGAGGGGCGAGGCGTCACGCTTCGCCCCTTCCACCGAAGCGCCGGTCTCAAAGGGCCGGCATCGTGCGAGGAGACACCATGCCACGTCACAGCTTCGAAATTGGCCAGAGCGTCGAACTCGTCGCCGGTATCCTGACCCCGCCGGGCGTCACCGGCAACTACACCGTCGTCCGGCTTCTGCCGAACGACGCCGCGGATCGCGAGTACCGTATCCGGAGCG
Source organism: Roseomonas sp. GCM10028921 (assembly GCA_042666135.1). Lineage (GTDB taxonomy): Bacteria > Pseudomonadota > Alphaproteobacteria > Acetobacterales > Acetobacteraceae > Roseomonas. The sequence continues at coordinate 68,627 of JBHTFH010000002.1, forward strand.
ACCGGGACGGGCATGAGCGCGTTGCGCGGGAAAGCCAGATGCGCCTAGGCCCTCTGGCGGCCTTGGGCAAGAATCTGCCGGCCGCGGGCTGATACGCCCCGGTCGGCCTCCATGCGGGCCCACAGGCCCGACACTACTTGCGGGCCCGTGGGCCCGACGAAGATCACGGGGACCAAGGTGTCACACAGCAAGACAAAGCCCGACGCCACCGCACCGGCGGACGCGGCCGGGCTCGAAGAGACCATCGCCTATCTCGCCAAGCGGCACCGCGTGTCGCAGGCCATCGTGCGCGAGATCGCGCGCAAGCTGGGTTCCGGCGAGCGCAGCGCGATCGAGCGGGAGATCGCGCGGGGCAAGGCCCGCCGCTAAAGGCGGGCTGAAGCGCCGCCGCGGCCTTTCATGAGCTTCCACGCCCTGCATGGCGGGAAGAGGATCGACCGGGGGGCGGACGCCTCCGCCGCCCGGGAACGTGAGTATTACTATCGCCGCGCGGACGCGGCGGTACATGCGGCCGGTCTCGTGGCCGTGGCGGCGGGCTGCCTGGCCCTCGCCCTTTCCCTGCCGAACCCACCGGGATGGCGGGCCGGCATCGCCATCGGGCTCTATGCGCTGGGCCTCGTCGCGAGTTTCGGCTTCTCCGCGGCCTACAACACCGCTGCACCCGGCCCCCGCCGGGAGGTGCTGCGCCGGTTCGACCACGCCGCCATTTTCCTCATGATCGCCGGAACCTACTCGCCCGTCTCGCTGCTCGCGATCGGCGGGTGGCTCGGCACGGCCCTCCTCGGCTTCGTCTGGGCGGGCGCGCTGCTGTGTGCAGCGATCAAGCTGCTGGCGCCGGGCCGCTTCGAGAGGCTGGCCATCGGGGCCTATCTGCTGCTCGGCTGGGTCGGCATCGTCGCGGCCGCACCGCTGGTCGAGGCCCTGGCCTCCTGGCAGCTCGGCGCCCTGCTGGCGGGCGGTATCTTCTACAGCGCGGGCGTGCTGGTGCACTTGGCCACGCGCCTCCCCTACAACACCGCCCTGTGGCACGCGCTGGTCCTCGTCGCGGCCGGTTGCCACTACGCGGTCGTGCTCCGCCTCGCTGCCTGCTGAAGCACCGCCACGCGGCGACGAGCGCTGCCGGGGCCAGGACGCCAACCATTATACCGGCGGCCCGTTCTATTGTGCAGCGCAGCATGAGGGGCCATCTGCCCCTCGTTCCAGAGGATGCTCCCCATGAACCGTCGGCTCGACCTGTCGGCCCTCATGCGATTGCAGAAGCAGCACCGCCGGGCCGCGCAATCCGCCAGCGGCGGGCCGCGGACCAGCACGAGGCTGGAAGAGGTGATCGGCTTCGGCTCCAACCCCGGCAATCTCCGCATGCTGACCCATGTCCCGAAGGACCTGCCTGTGGGGGCGCCGCTGATCGTCGCGCTGCATGGCTGCACCCAGAGCGCCGCCGCCTATGACGAGGGCACCGGCCTCTCCCGCATGGCGGACGCGCTCGGCTTCGCGCTCCTCCTGCCGGAGCAGCAGCGCGCCAACAACGCCAATCTCTGCTTCAACTGGTTCGAGCCGGGCGACACGGCGCGGGAGGCGGGCGAGCCGCACTCCATCCGCCAGGTGATCGCCCATCTGGTGCGCGAGCACCGGCTGGACCCGGCCCGGATCTTTGTCACCGGCCTCTCGGCCGGCGGTGCGATGACCTCGGTGATGCTGGCGACCTATCCCGAGGTCTTCGCGGCCGGCGCCGTCATCGCGGGCCTGCCCTATGCCGGCGGGATCGGCGTAGCCGAGGCGCTGCGCACCATGGCCTGTCCTTCGGACCTTCTCCCCGCCGCCCGGGGCGCCGCCGTGCGCGGGGCCTCCGCCTATACCGGCCCCTGGCCGCGCGTTGCTATCTGGCAAGGGCAGGCCGACACCACCGTCAGCCCCGATAATGCGGACGAGATTGCCAAGCAGTGGCTCGACCTGCACGGCCTCTCCGGCCGTAGCCCCGACTTCCAGCAGCGCAGCGCCACCCATGCCGAGCGCCGCTGGATTGGGGTGGACGGCACGCCGCTGGTCGAGCTGCACCGCATAGCCGGCATGGCCCACGGCGTTCCGCTCCATCCCGGCGAGGGCGAGGGCATGGCGGGGATCGCGGGCGCCTACATGCTCGATGTCGGCGTGTCCTCCACCCACGAGATCCTGCGCTTCTTCGGGCTGAGTGTCCCGCAGGCGGCGCGCAAGGCCCCGCTCCGGCCCCGCGGCATCGTCACCGTGGATTCAGTGGCCGAGACCCTGGACAGGGTGGAGCCGGTCGCCACCGCACGCCCCGTGGAGCCGAAGCCGGAAGCCGCTCCGCAGCCCCGCCCCGCCTTCGCCTTCACCGATCCCGGCGCCGTCATCACCGAGGCCCTGCGCGCGGCCGGATTGATGGGCACCGATCGCCGCTGAGGCGCCGCTCTACCGCCCGTAAATCCGGTCCAGCACCTCGGCCACCGTCACCAGCGCGGCGGCCGAGGGATCAAATCGCTCCCCGGCCACGAGGCGACGCGCCCAGTCCGCGCCGGCACGCCCGCCCCACTCGTCGGGAGGCGTCGCCAGCGTCTCGCGCGCCGTGCCGCGGAAGCGCTCGGCCGTGAAGTCGTAGAAGGAGCCGTTGACGTTCCTGAGCGCCGCTCCGCCCGCGCTGCCGTGGAACTCGGCCGCGATCACCGCGTCCTGCCCGGCATGCAGGTTCCAGGAGCAGGCGAGGCGCAGCACGGTGCCGCCCGCCAGCTCGATGGTGGCCACCGCATAATCCTCCACGCGGTCCGTCCGCCCCGCCAGCGGCTCGCCCCCGGCGAAGAGATCGCCGGACACCCGCGCCACCTCCGGAAAGGCCAGCGCCCAGAGCGCGAGGTCCACGAGATGGACGCCGAGATCCATCACGCATCCTCCGCCGGAGAGGGCGGGATCGCGGAACCACGACTTGTCCGGGCCATAGGCGTTGTGAAAGACGAGATCGGCCGCATAGACGCGCCCGATCTCCCCGCCCGCGATCACCTCCCGGATGCGCCGCATCCCCTTGGTGAAGCGGTAGGAGAGATCGACGCCGAGCAGCCGGTCCGCCTCCCGTGCCGCCTCCACGGCGCCGCGCACCTCCTCGGCCGTGCGGCCCAGCGGCTTCTGGCAGAACACGGCCGCGCCGGCGCGCAGCGCCTGTACCGTCTGCGCCGCGTGCAGGGCACTCGGCGTCGCGATCACCACGCCGTCGGGCGAGAGGTCGAGCATCTCATCCAGCCCGTCCACGACGGCCGCGCCGGGAGCGAGCTTCCGCGCCTCCGCCACCATCTCCTCGGAGGGATCGGCGATCGCCACTGCCTCCACCGCCCCCGTCTCCAGGATGGCCGCCATGCGGTGCCGGCCGATCCAGCCGACGCCGAGGAAGCCGATGCGCGGCCGCGTCACGGAAAGCGCACCAGCGCCTTCAGGAAGCCGTCGGGCCGGTCCCGCGTGGCGTCCAGCGCCTCGCCGAGCCTGTCCAGCGTGAAGCCGTGCGTCATCAGCGGCGCAGGGTCGATGCGGCCATCGGCCACGGCCTGCACCGCTTCCCGGATGCCCTGCATATAGACCCTGGAATCGCGCTCATGGGCGTTGATCACGTCCAGCCCGCGCCAGTTCCACAGCCACATGTTCACCTGACGCGGCCCGTCCTGGTGATAGCCCGCGACGACCAGCCGCCCGCGCTCGCGGCAGAGCTCCGCCGCGAGGTCGAGCGGCCACTGCTTGCCCACGGCCTCGATCACCACGTCGCAGAAGCGGCCCTCCGTCAGCTCCTTCGCGCGGGCGATGATGCCGTTGTGGTCCTCCATCGGGATCACCTCGGCCGCGCCCATGCGCCGCGCGAGGTCGAGCGAGTATTCCCGCCGGGAGATCGCGATCACCCGCGCGCCCGCCTCCGTCGCCAGCCGCGTGAGAATGGCGCCGAGGAAGCCGATCCCGAGGATCGCGACCGTCTGCCCCGCGCGGATCTCGCTGCGGCGGAAGATGTTCATCGCGCAGCCCAGCGGCTCGCCCGGGAAGGGCATGCCCTGCAGCCCCTCTGGCAGGCGGACGGTGTTCGCCGCCTCCGCGATGTCGTACTCCGCGTAGCTGCGATAGGAGAGCGCCGCGACGCGATCGCCGAAGGAAAGCCCTTCCACCCCCTCCCCCAGCGCGTCCACCACACCCCAGGCCTCATGGCCGAGATCGCCGGGCTCGGTTGGGAACGTCATCCAGTCCGGCCCCGACCAGGGCGTGAGATTGGAGGCGCAGACGCCGCATCCCTCAAGCCGAAGCCGCACCTGGCCCGGCCCGGGCTCCGGCCGCGCGACCTCCCGCACCTCCACCTGGCCGGGTCCAGTCAGGACGGCGGCGCGCATGCGCTCCGTTGTGGCACTCATCATCTCTGTCCTTCGTGCGGAGCCGGGAAACGGATTCCCCGCCCCTCTCAGGCCGCGACCGTCGCCCTGGCCGGTGCGTAGCGCCGGATCATCGAGGCGCAGAACTCAGCGAACTCCTCGGGCACCTGCGGCGGGCTCGTGTGGTGCGGCGCGATGCCGCGATGCTCGGGGGTGAAGCAGAAGGTCACGGTCACGTCGAAATCGGCCAGCGCCTCCATCTGCCGGTCGAACCACTCCAGCGCGTTTGGCCGGAAGCTGTCCGCCCAGGAGAGGCCGGTGCGGAGATAGGTCACGCCGAGCCGCTTCATCCAGGCCACCGCGTCGTCCAGCCGGTGGTCCTGGTAATGGAACCACTGGCACAGGCCCATATTGGGCGTGTGCTTCGCGAAATGCTCCAGCGCCGGCTTGGGCGAACCGTCCTCGCGCAGCAGCCCCATATAGAAGTGGCGGTAGTAGGAGGAGCCCTCAGCCTCTCGGTGGCGCGTCGTCGCGCCCCAGGCCTGGGGAAGGTCGTAGAGGCTGTACCAGTGGATTCGCGGGGCCTTGCCGATCAGCAGCTCGGCCGTGCGGTCAACGCCCCAGCACTGCACCTCTTCCGCCCCGAAGGTGGAGATGCCGACCTCGCTCACCCAGATCGGCTTGTCCGTGACGGCGCGAATCTCGTCGATCTTCGCGGGCCACTCGCCGATCTTCCAGAGATTCCAGTCGAGCGGGAAGCCATGCACGGCCACCACATCGATCTCCTCCATCACGCCGCGGCCCGTCATGTTCTCGATGAAGGACGGGTCGATGGGGGAGATGCCGCCGAGCACGCGCGGGATGTTCGGGTTCGCCGCCTTGATCGCGCGCCCTGCGGCCTTCGCCGTCTCGGCGAACATCGCCCAGCCCGGATCGATCTCGGGGTCCCAGTGGGACTTGTTGTTCGGCTCGTTCCAGATCATCGCGGCTTCGATCATGCGCGCGGCTCACCTTCGGGACTGGCTGATGCGGGGTAGGCGGCGCCGGCGCCCCAGGGGGCCTCCGTGCGCCGGCAGAGATACACTTCCTGTTCCGGGTGCTCGAGGACCGCGAAGCCGGCGGAACGCAGCATGGCCTCCGCCGCCGCCGCGTTCGGCGCCCACCAGTTCGAGGGATCGCCGGAATAGCGCTTCTCGATGAAGTGCAGCTTCGGCCAGGCGGGCTCGTCGAACACACCCGTCTCGGCGAAGGGGTAGTCGTCCTCGGGCGTGAGCACGTCGGCCGCGCCGCGCTGCATCGACTGGAAAAGCAGCAGGTCGCGCGCGACGTGCTCGTGGATGAGGTCCAGCGCCAGCAACGGATGGCGAAGGTGGTAGAGCACGCCCATGAAGATTACGAGGTCGAACCGCTCGCCCAGCCTCGCCACGTCATAGACGGAGAGGTTGCGGAACTCCGCCTCCAGCCCCGTCACCTCCGCGGCGAGTCGCGCCTGGGCGAGGTAGCGGTCGTCGGAGTCGATCCCGACCACGCGCGCCGCGCCGCGCCGCTTCATCTCCAGCGAGTAGAAGCCCGCGTTGCAGCCGATGTCGAGCACCGTGCGCCCTGTGAGGTCCTGCGGGACCACATGGGCGAAGTGCTTGAACTTGTTCGCGGGGTAGTTCCAGAGAAAGTGGTCGGGCGCCGTCAGCACGCCGTTGAGGTCGAGGTTGTGGAACCACTCCCCCAGCGCTTCCACCCGCTGGCGGATCTCCTCCCGCGTCATACTCATCGCGGCGCTCACGGCGCGGGAACCGGTTCGGCAGGGCCGAGGCGCGCGGGCGCGGCGCCGAGCCGGTCGAGGATGCCGAGAAGCTCCTCCGCGCGGTGCGCGCAGCTATGGCGCGCGCGGATGGCTTCCAGCCCGCTCTCGACGAGGGCTTGCCGCAGGGCAGGATCGTCGCGCAGCGCCGCCATGTGGCGCACCATCTCGGCCTCGTCGCGCGCGGTGAGGTAGTCCCGCCCCGGGCGGAACAGCCCCTCGGAGTCCTGCCAGGGCGCGGAAACCAGCGGGATGCCGCAGGCCAGCGCCTCGAACACGCGAATGGTCGGGATGCCGGGCAGCATTTCCACGTAGAACCGGCGCGGCACGTGGACGGTGGCGAGATGGCGCGCGAAGATTTCCGGCGCGCGGGCGTTGGGGAGCCAGCCGCGGTAGTGCACGCCGTAGCGCGCCAGCGTCGCCAGTGCCTCCTCGGGGTAGCGCACGCCGTAGATGTCGAGCGGCAACCCGACCGTTTGCGCGGGGCGCAGGAGGAAGCTCTCCAGCTCGCCGCTCCGCTCGCCATCGCCCCAGTTGCCGATCCAGACGAGCCCCTCGCGCCTCACTTCCTCGGCCGGCGGATGGAACAGGCGCGTGTCCGCGGCCTCGTGCCAGACGAAGACGCGATCGCCCCAGCCCCAGCCGCGATAGACCTCCGCGAGGGTGGCGCCGAAGGCGAGCACGCCGTCATAGCCGTCGAGGTCGAAGGTGCGGATCGCGCCGGGGTCGCTGACGGCGCGGTGATGCGTGTCGTGGAAGAGCAGCGTGAAGCGGGCGCCCCGCTTCCGGAGCCGGCCGATGGCGGCGACGAGGGAGGGCTCGTTCCACTCGTGCACGATCACGACATCGGCCTCGGCGACCGCCGCCTCCACTTCCTCCCCGGTCGTGAAGGCGCGGGACCTCAGCTCGGGGTAGTTCGCGCGATAGGCGTCCAGCCCCGCCTCGCCGTGGTCGCGCAGCAGGTTCTGCAGGCTCCAGGCACCCTCGGGCTCCAGCGCGAGCACGTCGTGGCCGCGCTGCCCGAGTTCGCGTAGCACGCCGCGCAGGAAATGCGCGTTGCCGTGGTTCCAGCAGGAGGCGAGCGAGTGGGTGAAATAGACGATCCTCAAGCGGCGGCGCTCCCGGGCATCAGCAGCCCTCGATACAGCGCCAGCATCGCCTCCGCCATCCGGGCCACTCCGAAGCGCGCGGCGCGGGCGCGGGCGGCGGCGCCGAGGCGGGCGCGCTCCGCCTTATCCTTCGCCAGCTCGTCGATCGCGCGCGCGATGGCGGCGTCGTCGCGCGGCAGCACGAAGGTCGCGGCGCCCTCCCACAACTCGCGGAAGGTGGGAATGTCGGAGAGGACGAGCGGGCACCCGGCCTGTGCCGCCTCGGCCACCGCGAGGCCGAAGGGTTCGTAGAGCGCGGGAGAGACGTAGATCGGCTGCGCGAGCAGCCATCCCGCCAGAGACGCCTCGTCGAGGGAGCCGAGGGCGCGAAGGTGGTGGAGCACGGTCCGCGTGCCATCCGGCCCGTCCAGCCCTCCCGCTGCGAGGACCGGCAGAGAAAGGCGCGCCGCGGCGCGGTCGAGCGCCTCCATGTTCTTTCCGGCATCCCAGAGCCGCCCCGCCGTGAAGGCGAAGACTTCCGGCACCTCTCTCGGCGGCAGGGCGGAAAGCATGGGCCGGCGCCCGTTATGGACGGCGACAGGGCGGCGCGGCAGGGCGTAGCGGCGGGCGGTCGCCTCGGCGAAGGCCTCACTCGGCACCACCAGGAGATCGGCTGCCAGCGCGCCGCGGCGCAGCAGCTCGGCCCGCCAGCGGAAGCTCTCAGGCATCTCGCCGCCGCGCACGGCATCCCACCAGGTGGCGGTGCAGGAATGCGACACGGCCAGCACGGGCGCGGGGAAGCCCCCACCTGCCGCATGGGCCGGGCTGTTGAGATGCACCAGATCGGCCCGCACTTCCCGCGCGAGAGCGGCGAGCGCTTCTCCCGCCGCCAGGATCGGCCCTGGCCCCTCGGCCAGCCAGTCCAGCGGCAGTCCGGTGACGCGCAGATCGAGCCCTGGAACCACCTCGGCCACCATGCGCTGCCCCACATCCGGTGCAGGGCCGAGCACGGCGAGGGTCACCGCCGCTCCCTGCGCGGATAGTGCCCCGGCCAGGTCGAGCGCATAGGTCCAGACGCCGCCGGCGGCATCGGCCGTCATCAGCAGCCGCAAGCCCTGAAGGGCAGAAGTCACGCGCTGGCAGGCTCCGGCGCGGCGCGTTCCTGGCGAAGCCACTGCGCGAGCGCCGCGACGCCCTCGCGCCAGGGGCGGGCGGGGCGCAGGCCCAGCTCGCGCGTGGCGCGCGCGGTGTCGGAGACGTAGTAGCGCTGATCGCCGGAGCGCCAGTCGGCGTAATGGGTCTCCACCGCGGTTCCGGTGATCTCCCCGATATGGGCGAGCACCTGCCGCAGGCTGACCGCGTTCGCCGGCCCGCCGCCGAGATTGAAGGCGCGGCCGGAGACGGCACCGATCCGGCGCCAGGCAGCGAGATAGGCCTCCACCGCATCGCCCACGTCGAGCACGTCGCGCACCTGGCAGCCGTCGCCGTATATGCTGATCGGCTCGCCCCGCAGCGCTCGCAGGAGAAAGTGGGCGACCCAGCCCTGGTCCTCCGTGCCCATCTGGCGCTGGCCGTAGATGCAGCTCATCCGCAGCACCGCCGAGTGGACGCCGAAGGAGCGCCCGTAGTCCAGCACGTACTGGTCCGCCGCCCCCTTGGAGCAGCCATAGGGCGTGTGGAAATCGAGCGAACGGTCCTCGCCGATACCACGCGCGCGGATCACGGAATCCACGGGGCGGTAGGCACTGCCCTCAAGCTCCAGCTCCACATCGGCGAGGTCGCCATAGACCTTGTTCGTGCTGGCGAAGACGATCGGCACGTCGCCGCGCTGGCGCAGCGCCTCGAGCAGGGTGAAGCTTGCGCCGAGATTGATCTCGAAATCGGCGCGGGGGTCCACGAGGCTCGTCGTCACCGCGACCTGGGCGGCCAGGTGGAACACCGCGGAAGCGTCACGCGCCGCAGCGGCGAGGGAGGCGGAATCGCGCACGTCGGCGATGGTGCTGGAGACCCGGCGCGGATGCCGCCGCGTCACCCATTCGAGATTCGCTTCCACGCCGGGGCGCGAGAGCGCGTCATAGATCAGGACATCGTGCCCCTCGGCCGCCAGCCGGTCGACGAGGTTCGAGCCAATGAACCCCGCCCCGCCGGTAACGAGAACGGGCCTCTTTCCCCTGGTCGCCGGAGCGGGGGGCACGACGGCGTTCACGCCACCAGCCCCCGCAGCTCGAGCTCGTTCCGCGCCTGGCTCACGCGGTCGCGCGCCTGCTGCCGCGCCACCCATTCGGCCAGCTCCGCCAGGTCGGCGGTGAAGTCGAGGTGCTGCGCGGCATAGCCCAGCTCCTCGCGCGCCTTGGTGATGTCGGGGATGTTGTGGCGGATGTCACCCGCCCGCGTCTTGCCCGCGATTTCCGGCTGGATGCCGGTGCGGCCCATGGCGGTGGCGAGATCGGCGGCCACTTCCTGCACCGTGCGGTCCACGCCGCTGCCGATGTTGTACACGCCGCCCGCCGCCTGCGGCCGGTCGAGCGCGAGCACGAAGGCGCGCGCCGCGTCCTCCACATGCACGAAGTCGCGGCGCTGCTGACCGTCCTCGAAGATCATCGGCGGCTGCCCGTTCTGCAGGCGGGCCGCGAAGATCGCCAGCACGCCCGTATAGGGATTGGAGAGGGCCTGCCCCGCGCCGTAGACGTTCCACAGCCGCAGCGCGACGCCCTCCATTCCGTAGGTCGGGGAAACGGTGAGGGTGAGGCGCTCCTGCACGAACTTGCCGATGGCGTAGACCGAGGCAAGGTTCGGCCGCTTCCATTCCGGCGTCGGCACGGGCACCAGCGGGCGGCCCTTCGAGTCCAGCGGATCCCAAGGCGCGTCCGGGCCACTGCGCGGGCGGCGCACCGCGTCCTCAACGAGGTTGCCGTCCGCATCGCGGTACAGCCCCTCGCCGTAGACGCTCATGGAGGAGGCAACGACGACGCGCTTCACCGGCTGGTCGATGAGCTGCTGGAAGAGAACCGCCGTGCCGTGATCGTTCACGGAGACGTAGCGGTCGATCGCGTACATGCTCTGCCCGACGCCGACCTCGGCGGCGAGGTGGACGACCTTGTCGATCCCCTTCAGCGCGCGGCGCACCGCATCGGGATCGCGCACGTCGCCGCGCAGGACCTCCACCTCGGAATCGAGGCCGTCGGCGCCGCGGTCGGCATGCACCTGCTCGATGAAGCTGTCGAGCACGCGCACATGGTCACCCCGATCGAGCAGCGCGCGGGACACGTAGCGCCCGATGAAACCTGCACCACCGGTGATCAGGATTGATTCCGCCAAGCCTTCATCCTCCACCGCACCGCTGCGTCGCATGGTGGGCGATTCGCGCGGCAATCCCGAGTCTTTACTCGCTGATGGTCGTGCGGACAAAGTGCAAGGAGGTAAGAAGAAGGCCAGGAATGCCATCACAATCTCTTGTGACAGGCCAGCGACGACGATGCGTGAACCCCGGGCAATTGATCCGCCGGAAAGCGGGAAGCTAAGTTGATCCAGCGACCGGCACATCGTCGGCACGTCGGGAAATAGGAATTTTGGTCTCTTGATATCCGGGTCGCTCAGCCTCCTGGCCGGTTGGCCGCGCACACCGCTCCACTCCCGTGCAGGGGATGACGCGTCGTGAGCCGGAGTCCGCTGCGCGTCGCCATCGTCGGTGTGGGCAACTGCGCCTCCTCCTTCGTGCAGGGCCTCACCTATTACCGCGACGCGGCCTCGAACGAGCCGGTGCCGGGGCTGATGAACGTGGAGCTGGGCGGCTACCACGTGCGCGACATCGAGATCGCCGCCGCCTTCGACGTGAACGCCGAGAAGGTCGGGCGTGACGTGGCGGACGCGATCCTGGCCGAGCCGAACAACACCCATATCTTCGCGAAGGTCCCGCCCACCGGAATCAAGGTGCGGCGCGGTGAGACGCTGGACGGCATCGGCCGCTATCTCGGCGGAGAGATCGCCGAATCACCGGAGCCCGCCGCCGATGTGGCGGCGGTGCTGGAGGAGGCGCGCGCCGACGTGGTGGTGTCCTACCTCCCCGTCGGCTCGCAGAAGGCGACGGAGTACTACGCCGAGCAGGCGCTGCGCGCGGGCTGCGCCTTCGTGAACTGCATCCCCGTTTTCGTCGCCTCCAATCCCGAATGGCAGCGACGGTTTGAAGCGCGCGGGGTGCCGATCATCGGCGACGACATCAAGAGCCAGGTGGGCGCCACCATCGTCCACCGCGTGCTGGCCAACCTGTTCAAGGACCGCGGCGTGCGGCTGGACCGCACCTACCAACTCAACTTCGGCGGCAACGCCGACTTCCTGAACATGCTCGAGCGCGAGCGGCTGGAATCGAAGAAGATTTCCAAGACCCAGGCGGTGACGAGCCAGTTCGACGTGCCCCTTCCCGCCGGCGACGTGCATGTCGGCCCCAGCGACCACGTGCCCTGGCTGACCGACCGCAAATGGGCGCAGATCCGATTGGAGGGCACGGGCTTCGGCGGCATGCCGCTCAATGTCGAGCTGAAGCTGGAGGTCTGGGATTCCCCCAACTCCGCCGGCGTGGTGATCGACGCCGTACGCTGCGCGAAGATCGGGCTGGACCGCGGCATCGGCGGCGCGCTGGTCGGCCCTTCCTCCTACTTCATGAAGTCGCCGCCGCAGCAGTTCGTGGACAGCGAGGCGCGGGAGCGGACGCTGCGCTTCGTAGCCGGCGAGGGCTAGGTGGCACCGTGTCCACTACCTTCCTCCTCATCCGCCACGCGACGCATGACCGCGTGGGCAGCACCCTCTGCGGCCGGATGCCGGGCGTGACGCTCGGGGAGGAGGGGCGCCGGCAATCCGCAGCGCTCGCCGCCCGGCTGGAGCGCGAGGGGATCGCGGCCCTCCATACCAGCCCGATGGAGCGCGCGCGGGAGACGGCGGCGCCGGTCGCCGCGCGGCTCGGAATCGAGGCCCGGGTGAACGAGGGCGTGATGGAGATCGATTTCGGCGCCTGGACCGGCCGCAGCTTCGCCTGGCTCGATGGCGACCCGGACTGGGCGCGCTGGAACGAGGAGCGAGCCACCGCGCGCACGCCTGGCGGCGAGAGCATGGCGGAGGCGCAGTCGCGCGCCCTGGCGGAACTCGAACGCCTCCGCGCGCGGCATGCCGGGGAGACGGTCGCGGTGGTGACGCATGGCGACGTGATCAAGGCGGTGCTGGCGCATCACCTCGGGCTGACGCTGAACGGGATTCATCGCTTCGAGATCGCGCCGGCGTCGATCAGCGCGGTCGCCGCCTGGGATGGCGGGGGAAGGGTCATAGGAATGAACGAGACGGTGCCGGCATGAGGATCGCCTTCTACGGATCGAGCCTTCTCTCCTCCTACTGGAACGGCGCGGCCACCTACTACCGCGGGCTGCTGCGCGATCTCGCCGCGCGTGGCCATCACGTCACCTTCTACGAGCCCGACGCCTTCGACCGGCAGAAGCACCGCGACATCGAGCCGCCGGAATGGGCGGAGGTGCGCGTCTACGAGGCCACCGAACCCGCGCTGCGGGAGGTGATGGCGGAAGCCGCGCGCGCCGATGTAGTGGTGAAGGCAAGTGGCGTCGGCGTGTTCGACGACGTGCTGATCGAGGGCGTGATGCACGCCGCCCGCCCCGAGGCCATCCGCATCTTCTGGGACGTGGACGCGCCCGCGACGCTGGCCGAGATCACGCCCGCGCCGGACCACGCGCTGCGCCGCGCCCTGCCCGGCCTCGACCTCGTCCTCACCTATGGCGGCGGGCCGCCCGTCATCAACGCCTATGAGGCGCTGGGCGCGCGGCGCTGCATCCCGATCTACAACGCGCTCGATCCCGAGACGCACCACCCCGTGCCCGCCGACCCGCGCTTCGCGGGGGACCTCAACTTTCTCGCCAACCGCCTGCCGGACCGCGAGGCGCGGGTGGAGGAGTTCTTCCTTCGCGCGGCGGCCGCGCTGCCGGAGCGCGCCTTCCTCCTCGGCGGCAATGGCTGGGACGGCAAGCCGATGCCGGGGAACGTGCGCCGCATCGGCCATGTCGGCACGCGCGACCACAACGCCTTCAACACCTCGTCGCTCGCCGTGCTGAACGTGGCGCGGGACAGCATGGCGGCGGTGGGCTACTCCCCCGCCACCCGCGTCTTCGAGGCGGCCGGCGCGGGCGCCTGCCTCATCACCGATGCCTGGGTCGGGCTCGAACTCTTCCTCAGGGAAGGGGAGGAGGTGTTGGTCGCGCGCGACGGCGCGGATGTCGCCGAGCACGTCCGCGCCCTCACCCCGGAGCGCGCGAGGGCGATCGGCGAGGCCGCGCGCGCGCGCATCCTGGCGGAGCACACCTACACCCGCCGCGGGGCGGAGGTGGACGCGCTGTTGCACCATGAGGCGGAACGGGTGCGGGCACGGGGCGCCGTGGCATGAGCGCGCCGCTGCGGGTCGTGGTGCTCGGTCTCAGCCTTTCCTCCTCCTGGGGGAACGGCCACGCCACCACCTACCGCGCGCTGCTGCGCGCCTTCGCCGCGCGCGGGCACAGGGTGCTGTTCCTGGAACGCGACGTGCCCTGGTACGCGCAGCACCGGGACCTCCCCTCCCCCGATTTCTGCGACTTCGCCCTCTATCCCGATCTCGCGGCGCTGGAGGGCTGGCGCGCGGCGATCGCCGGGGCGGATGCGGTGATCGTCGGCTCCTACGTGCCGGAGGGCGTGGCGGTCGGGCGGCTGGTGCAGTCCACTGCCCGCGGCACCACAGCCTTCTACGACATCGACACGCCCGTGACGCTCGCCAAGCTGGAGCGTGGGGACGAGGAGTACCTCTCGCCCGCCCTCATCCCGGGCTACGACCTCTACCTCTCCTTCACCGGCGGCCCGACCCTCGCGCGGCTGGAGCGCGACTACGGCTCGCCCGCGGCGCGGCAGCTCTACTGCTCCGTGGACGAGGCGGCCTACCAGCCGCTGGGCCTGCCGCCGCGCTGGGACCTCAGCTATCTCGGCACCTACAGCTCGGACCGGCAGCCGGTGCTGGAACGGCTGCTGATCGAGCCCGCGCGCCGCGCCCCGGAACTGCGCTTCGCCGTCGCCGGCCCGCAATATCCCGGCGACATCGACTGGCCCGCCAATGTCGAGCGGATCGAGCACGTCCCCCCGGCCGAGCACCCCGCCTTCTACGCGGGCAGCCGCTTCACCCTGAACGTGACGCGCGCTGACATGATCCGAGCCGGTCACAGCCCGAGCGTGCGGCTCTTCGAGGCCGGGGCCTGCGGCGTGCCAATCATCTCCGACCGCTGGGACGGGATCGAGACGCTGCTCCGCCCGGAACGGGAGCTGCTGCTCGCCGACGGGCCGGAGGACGTGCTCCGCGCCCTCCGCGACATGCCGGAGGCGCGGCGCCGCGCGATGGGCGAGGCGCTGCGCGCGCGCGTCCTGTCGGAGCACACCGCCTCCCATCGGGCGGCTGAGCTGGAGGGGCATCTGCGCGAAGCCATGCGCCGCCGCGCCCCGTCCCGCCAGGCGGAGCCGCAGGTCGCCTCCTGAGGGACGCGGTTTGATCGTCTATGGCGACGCGCCGCGGCGGATGGACCCGCGCGCGGCGCTGGACGGGGTGGAGGGGGCGCTGCATCGCCTTCAGCCCATGCCGGCCGGGCTGGATCGCCACGCGGCGCTGGTTTCCGCGCTGATCGCGGCGGGCGAACTGGCCCAGGGCCTCGCCGATGCCGAATTCGCCGCGCGCGGGAGGGACGCGGCCTCGCCCGGCCCGGACGCGGCGATGGCGCTGCTGGCCCGGTTGGCAGGGGCCGCCTGGTCCTCCTGGCAATCCGGCTTCTCAAGCCTCTACCCTCCTCCGCGCGCTGAGATCGTGGCCCTACGCGCGGCGCCGATGCCGGCCGGGATCGAAACCAAGCGGGCGGAGGGCTTCGCCTATTACGCCCTCTACCCCGAGGCCTATGCCCTGGCCGGTGCCGCCCTGCCCGAGGCTTCGTGGCGGGTGATCGGGCTCCGCTCCATTGGCACGACCCTGGCGGCCATGGCGGCGGTGGGGCTGGGCGCGCCGGTGCCGCGGACCCTGCGCCCGGTGGGCCACCCCTTCCGGCGGGAAATAGCCGTGGAGGAGGGGCTCGCCGCCGATCTCATTGCCCCCTCCCCGGCCCGCTTCGCCCTGGTGGATGAGGGGCCGGGCCTCTCGGGGAGCAGCCTCGGCGCGGCCACCGGCTTCCTGCAGGACCGGGGCGTGGAGCCCGGCCGCATCCACCTCATCCCCGGCCATGGCGGCGATCCCGGACCGGAGGCGGACCCACGCATCCGCCATCTCTGGTCCCGCGTGGCTCGGCACCCCGCCTCCTTCGAGGACCTGCTCCTCCGCGCCGAGCGCCCCGAGCACCGGCTGGAGGGCTGGGCCGCCGCCCTGCTGGGCCCCGGGGAGGCGCCGCTGCGGGAGATTTCCGGCGGTGCCTGGCGCAGCGGGCCGGAGGGGGGCTGGCCGCCCGTTCACCCCTTCATGGAGCGGCGCAAGTTCCTGCACCGGGCGCGCGGGGGCAGCTGGCTGCTGAAATTCGCCGGCCTCGGCGCGGAGGGCGAAGCCGCGGCATCGCGTGCCCGGGCGCTGCACGAGGCAGGCTTCACCCCGCCCGTCGCGGGCTTCCTTCACGGTTTCCTCGTGGAGCGATGGGTGGAGAAGGGGCGCCTGCTCGATCCTGCGGCGACGGACCGCGCCGCCCTCGTCGCGCATCTCGGCCGCTATCTCGGCTTCCGCGCCCGGACCATGCCGGCCGCGCCGGAGTCGGGTGCCACGGCGAAGGCGTTGTGGGAGATGGCGCGGGCGAATGCGCGGGAGGGGCTGGGCGAGGCCGCCGCCCTCGCCATGGAGCGATGGAAACCCCTCCTGCCGCGGCTCGGCACCGCGATCCGCCGCGTCCACACGGACAACCGCCTGCACGCCTGGGAATGGCTGGTCCTTCCCGGCGGAGGGCTGCTCAAGACGGATGCGGTGGACCACGCGGCCTCGCATGACCTCATCGGCTGCCAGGACATCGCCTGGGACGTAGCCGGTGCTAGGGTAGAATTCCGGCTCTCCTCCGGGGAGCGCGCCGCGCTCTGCGAGCGCGTCACGCAGGCATCCGGGCGGGCAGTGGATGAGGAACTGCTGGCCTTCCTCACGCCCTGCTATCTCGCCTTCCAGCTCGGCTACTACAGCATGGCGGCGGGAGCCTGGGGCGGGAACGCGGTTGAGGCCGCGCGGGCACGGGCGGCGGCAGCGCGTTATGCCGAGGCGCTCAGCCGGGCGCTCCAGCCCTCCTGAGTGCCCGGCTCGTTGCGAAACCGGACGGGATGCCGGAACCTTGCCGGGGGCGCGGGCGTTGGCTGGAGGAAACCTTCGGGAGTGCCTGCCCATGCCGCCCCGCCCCTCCGCCCTTCGCCTCGGGAGCTTCCGCCTCGTCGCCGCGCTGACCTGCATGGGCCTGCTCGCCGGCTGCGTTCAGGCCGTGGCCCCGGCGCCGGTCTATGACAGCGCCTACCGGCAGCAGGCCGACTACGCCGCCTCGGCCTGCCAGCAAGGCATCCCGGAAGCCTGCCGGGACCTCCAGACCCTGGCGCCGGCCGCGAATGCGGAGGCGTACCAGCAGCAGCAACAGGAGGCGCAACTCGGCGCGGCGGTGGCCGCCGGCCTAGTAGGCGCCATCGCCGGGGCCGCCATCGCCAGCAGCGGCCGGAGCGACCGGCACTATCGCGGGCACCGCGGTCGGTATGACGGGCCGCGCGGGCGGCCCTACTACAACCGCCACTACGAGCGCGGCTGGCGCTGAGCGGTGCCGCCCCGGACGGAACCCGGCCTCAAACGATGCCGGTGCGGCCCATCTCGAGGAACTTCTCGCGCCTGCGGGCGCGCAGCGTCGCGCCGTCCAGCGCCAAGAGGGGGGTGAGGCAGGCCTCGATGCGGTCACCGACCGTGGCGACCATGGCGGCCGCCTCGCGATGCGCGCCGCCCATCGGCTCGGGCACCACGCTGTCCACGAGGTTCAGCCGCTTCAGGTCCTCGGCGGTGAGGCGCAGTGCCTCGGCGGCCGTGGGCGCCTGGGCGGAGTCGCGCCAGAGGATGCTCGCGCAGCCCTCGGGGGAGATCACGCTGTAGATCGAGTGCTCTAGCATCAGCACGCGGTCCGCCGCGGCGATGGCGATGGCCCCGCCCGAGCCGCCCTCGCCGATGATGGTGGCCACGAAGGGCACGGGGGCCTCCAGCCCGGCCTCGATGGAGCGCGCGATCGCCTCGGCCTGGCCGCGCGCCTCCGCCTCAACCCCGGGGAAGGCGCCGGCCGTGTCCACGAAGGAGAGGATGGGCAGGTTGAAGCGCCCGGCCAGCTCCATCAGGCGGCGGGCCTTGCGGTAGCCCTCCGGCCGCGGGCTGCCGAAGTTGTGCCGGATGCGGCTGTCCGTGTCCGTGCCCTTCTCGATGCCGAGCACCATCACCGGCTGGCCCCGGAAGCGCCCGAGCCCGCCCACCATCGCTTGGTCGTCGGCGAAGGCGCGGTCGCCGGCGAGCGGCGTGAACTCCTCGATCAGCCCGGCGATGTAGGCGAGGCATTTCGGCCGGTCGGGGTGCCGCGCCACCTGCGCCTTCTGCCAGGGCGTGAGCTTGGCATAGGTGGTGGCGAGCAGCTTCTCGGCCTTGTCGCGCAGCTTGCCGATCTCGTCCGCCACGTCGATGCCGCCGGCATCGGTAGTGCGGCGCAACTCCTCGATCTGGCCTTCCAGCTCGGCGATGGATTTCTCGAAGTCGAGGAAGTGGCGCATCCAGGGGTCCGGGTCCGAGGGCGCGGGGGGCTTAGCGCAGAGCGCGGCGAGGCGCCAGCCGCAGGGCCGGATCACGCAAACGCGCTGCGCCCCGGCGCCGGGAGGGAGACCAAACCCGTTCACGGCCCTCCACCAAGGGTTCTAGGCTCCGCTTCGTAACCACCTGGATACATGGGTGGAGAGGTTGGAGGAACGTGATGGCTCCCATTGCCCGGCGCCGGTCCCTGCTCATCGGGGCAGGCCTCGTCGCCCTGCCCCGCATCGCCCGTGCCCAGGGAGGCTTCCCGGACCGGCCAATCCGCGTGGTGGTGCCCTTCCCCGCCGGCGGCACGACGGACATGCTCGCCCGCCTCTTCGCCCAGCGCATGACCGAGGGGCTGGGCCAGCCCGTCGTCGTGGAGAACCGCGGCGGCGCGGGCGGGTCGGTGGGGGCCGACGTGGTCGCCAAGGCCGCGCCGGACGGGCACACCCTGCTGTTCCACAACCTCACCTTCTCCTCGACCACGGTGGCCCTGCAGCTCGCCAACCGCGCCCCGCACGACATCGAGCGGGACTTCGCGCCCGTCTCCCTCGCCGCCAACGTGCCGATGCTGCTGGTCGCCGCCTCCGCCGTACCCGCGCGGGACCTGAAGGAGTTCGTTGCCTACGCGAAGTCGAGCCCCCAGGGCCTGTTCTACGGCTCTACCGGCCCCGGCAGCATCATGAACCTGGCCGGGGAGGTGCTGAAGCGCGACGCGGGCATCGGGATGGAGCACGTGCCCTTCCGCGGCGCGGCACCGATGGTGCAGGAGATGGTCGCCGGGCGCATCCAGTTCGGCGGCGACCAGCTCTCCACCGCCCTCCCCCATGTGCGCGGGGGCACCCTCAAGCCCATGGCGACGCTCGCCGCCCAGCGCTCCGTCGCCCTGCCGGATGTGCCCACGGTGCGCGAGCAGGGCTTTCCGAACATGGAGCTGCGCGGCTGGAACGGCTTCTTCGCCCCCGCCCGCACGCCCGAGCCCGTCATCGCCCGGCTCCAGCAGGAGATTGCCAGCGCCGCGGCGCATCCGGAGGTCCGGCGCCGGATGCTCGAGGTCGGGGCCGAGCCCGCCGGCTCCAGCCCCGCCGAGCTGCGCCAGGCCGTCTCGGAGCAGGTCGCGCAGGTGCGCCCGCTGATCGCCGAGCTGCGGCTGCAGGTGGAGTAGAGGCGGGTGGGCGTGATCCTGGTCACCGGCTCCGGGCGCGGCATCGGGGCAGCCACCGCCCGGCTCGCAGCGCGGCGCGGCCATGCCGTGGTGGTGAACTACGCCGAGCGCGAGGAGCGGGCCCGGGCCGTGGTAGAGGCGATCCGCGCGGATGGCGGGCGGGCCGTCGCGGTGCGCGCCGATGTCTCGCGGGAAGAGGAGGTCGAGGCCCTCTTCGCCGCCGTGGACCGCGAATTCGGCCCCCTGACCGGGCTGGTGAACAATGCCGGCATCACCGGCCCGGCGAGGCGCACGGAGGAGTACGACCCCGCCACCATCCGCCGCATCCTGGAGGTGAACGTCACCGGCACCTTCCTCTGCATCCAAGCCGCGATCGGCCGCATGTCCACGAGGCGCGGCGGGGCGGGCGGGGCCATCGTGAACCTCTCCTCCATCGCCGCCACCCTCGGCGGCGCGGGACAGTGGACGGCCTATGCGGCGGCCAAGGGCGCGGTGAACAGCCTTACAATCGGCCTCGCCAGGGAGCTGGGGCCCGAGGGCATCCGGGTGAACGCGCTGCTCCCCGGCCTGATCGACACGGAGATCCACGCCTCCGCCGGGGTGGGCGACCGGCTGGCCAAGCTGGCCCCGACCGTTCCTCTGGGCCGCATTGGCACCGCTGGGGAGTGCGCGGAGGCGATCCTCTGGCTCCTGTCGGGCGAGGCCTCCTATCTCACCGGCGCGCTGGTCCCGGTCACCGGGGGGAGGTGAGCCTCTCAGCCAGCGGCGCGGGCCGGGCGAGCGGATGGTGCTCCTCCACCAGCGCCCGCAGCCGCTCCTCCAGCACATGGGTGTATATCTGGGTCGTCGCGATGTCGGCATGGCCCAGCAACACCTGCAGGCTCCGCAGGTCCGCCCCGCGCCCGAGCAGGTGCGAGGCGAAGGAGTGGCGGAGGACGTGGGGCGAGACCCGCTCGGGATCGATCCCCGCCCCTAGCGCCGCCTCCCGCAGGAGGTTGTTCAGCGTCTGCCGCGTCAGGTGCCCCGAGGCCCCGCGGGAGGGGAAGAGCCAGCGCGAGCCCTCCCTCCCCTTCGCCTCACCCCGTGCGGCGAGGGCGGCGGCGCGGGCGCGGGCGCTGATCGGCACCAGCCGCTCCTTGCCCCCCTTGCCGCGCACGACGACCAGCGGCTCATCCTCGCGCAGCGCTGTGGCGGGCAGTTCGACCAGCTCGCTCGCCCTGAGGCCGGAGCAGTAGAGAAGCTCGCAGACCGCCACGGCCAGCGGCGCGCGCCGCTCCGGCAGGGCGGCGGCGGCGGTGATCAGGCGCTCCACCTCCTCCTCCCGCAGCGGGCGAGGCAGGAGGGCGGGCTGGCGGGGGCTGTCCAGCGCCTCGGTCGGGTCGTCGGCGCGCAGGCCCTCCCGCGCGAGGAAGCGGTGGAACTGGCGCAGCGCGGAGAGGCGGCGCGCGGCGGTGCGGGGGGAGAGGCCGGCATCGGTGAGGCCGGAGACGTAACGGCGCAGCGTCTCCGCGCTCATCGCCTCCGCCGCCTCCCCGGCGCGGCGGGCGGCGAAGCCCGTCGCGTCCTCCAGATCGGCTCGGTAGGCGGCGAGCGTGTTGCGGGCGGCGCCGCGCTCGGCCGCCAGCATCTCCAGGAAGGCCTCGAGATGGCGGTTCACGCGCCGGCGCGAGCCCTGGTCATCCCAGGTCGGTCAGCGGGGACCGAAGCGGTCGTTCGGCAGCACGCGCTCGACCGGCTGCGGCGTCACCCCCGGGGGAAAGGCGCCGATGGCCAGGAGCGCCGCGACGAGGGCCCCGACGAGCAGCAGCACCAGCAGGGGGAGGGGACGTCGGAACATGCGGCGATCGGCTTCCCATAGCGCGCGGCCAGGGGGCCGGCGGACCGCCCGGACGACGCGGCGGTTGCGTTGTGCTACCGTCGCGCGCCGTGTCACGCAACCTCGCCGATCCCCCACCCGCCCAGCCAGCCCCTGACGAGGCTCTGGCCGCTCCCCTTCCCGCCCCGGCGAGGCCCGGCGCGGCGGCCGCGCCGCCGCCCGGCGCCCCAGGCGCGGTACGCGCCGCTGCCCCAGGCGCGGTACGCGCCGCTGCCCCAGGCGCGGTACGCGCCGCTGCCCCGGCCGAGGCACCCGCCACCGCCCCGGGCGCGGCGCCGGGGCCGGGGCCCTGGGGCCGCAGCATCGTCCTCGTCGGAATGCCCGGCGCCGGGAAGTCGGCCATTGGGCGCCGCCTCGCCGCACGGCTCGGCCTGCCCTTCCTTGATGCTGACACGGAGATCGAGAACGCGGCCGGGATGACGGTCGCCGAGATCTTCGCCCGCTACGGCGAGGCGCATTTCCGGGACGGCGAGCGCCGCGTGATCTCCCGCATCGCGGCCGGGCCGCCCGTGGTGCTGGCCACCGGCGGCGGGGCCTATGTCGATCCCCGCACCCGCCGCGCCCTGCGCGAGGCCGGGGCCGTCACCCTCTGGCTGCGCGCGCCGATTCCCGTGCTCAAGCGCCGGATCGCCGGGCGCAGCAACCGCCCCCTCTTCATTGGGCGCGACCCGGAAGAGGTGCTGCGCGGGCTCATGGGGGCCCGCTACCCCTTCTACGCCGAGGCCGACCTAGCGCTGGATTGCGGGGAGGACACGCCGGAGGTGACAACCATCCGGGCGGAGCGCGCGCTGGCCGGCTGGCAGCGACCCGCGCGCCTGCCCGTCGCCCTCTCCGCCAACCCCTACGAGATCGTGGTGGGCAGCGGCCTGCTTCCCCGGGCGGGCGGGCTGATGGCCGCGCATCTTCCCTCCCGCCGCGTCGCGGTCGTCTCCGACGCCAACGTCGCCGCCCTGCACCTGCCGCGCCTCCGCGCCGGGCTGGAGGAGGGCGGCTTCGACATCCGCGCCGAGGTCACCGCGCCCCCCGGCGAGGGCTCGAAGAGCATGGCCGTGCTGGAGGAAGTGCTGAATCGCATCCTCGCCGCGGGCGCGGACCGGAGCACCGCCGTCATCGCCCTCGGCGGCGGGGTGGTGGGCGACCTCGCCGGCTTCGCGGCCGCCGTCGCCATGCGCGGCATGCCCTTCGTGCAGATCCCGACCACCCTGCTCGCCCAGGTGGACAGCTCCGTCGGCGGCAAGACGGGGGTGAATCTCGGCGTGGGGAAGAACCTCGCCGGCGCCTTCCACCAGCCGCGCATCGTTCTGGCCGACACCGACACGCTCCACACCCTCCCCGCGCGCGAGCTTCGCGCCGGCTGGGGGGAGGTGGCGAAGCACGGGCTGCTGCAGGGCCCGCTCTGGGAATGGTGCGAGGCCTGCGGCCCCGCCGCCATGGCCGGGGACCCCGAGGCGCTGCGCCACGCCGTGCTCGAATCCTGCCGCCTCAAGGCCGGGGTGGTGGTGGAGGACGAGTTCGAGACGGCGCCCGAGGGCGGCCGGGCCCTGCTCAATCTCGGCCACACCTTCGCCCATGCCCTGGAGGCCGAGTGCGGCTATGACGGCACGCTGCTGCACGGGGAGGCGGTGGCGGTCGGCCTCGGCCTCGCCGCCTCCCTCTCCGTCCGGCTGGGCCATCTCGCCCAGGAATGGCCGGGGCGGGTGATGGAGCACCTGGCCGCCGTCGGCCTGCCCGCACGCCTCGCCGACCTCCCCCGGGGCTTCACGGCGGAGGCGCTGCTGGGCCGAATGCGCAAGGATAAGAAGGCGCGCGGCGGGGCCATGCGCTTCGTCCTCCTGCGGAACGCCGGGGAGGCCTTCACGACGGCCGATGTCCCGCCCGAGGCGGTGGAGGCACTGCTGCGGGACGAGGGCGCGGCCTGAAGGCCGGTCAGGCCGGGACCGCCACCTCCCCGAAGCGCGCGCGCAGCTCCTCGAAGGAGACGATCTCCCCTGCGATAGCGCTGGCGGCCACCGTCGGCGGGCTGGCCAGCCAGACCTGCCCCGGCCCGCCGCGGCCGGGGAAGTTGCGGTTGATGGCGCTCACCGTCACCTGGTCCGCGCGGGTGGAGGTGCCCGGGCCGCAATTCGCGCAGGCCCCGCAGGCCGGCTGGAGGATGGTGGCGCCCACGCGCCCGAAGGCGTCGAGGAAGCCCTGCGCCTCGCAGTAGTCGCGCACGGCGACGGTGCCGAACTGCAGGAACAGCTCCACCCCCTCGGCCACGCGCAGCCCTCGGGCGGCGGCCCAGGCCAGCACCTCGTGGTAGCGGTCGAAATCCTCCCGCTTCCCCGCGGTGCAGGAGCCGCCATAGGCGATATCGATCCGCACCGGGCCGGGCAGGGCGGGGAGGTCCAGCCCGCGCCCGGGATCGCCGGGGGCCGCGACCATGGGGGAGAGGCAGGGGAGGTCCACCTCGATCACCCCGGCATAGGGGGCGCCGGGGTCGCTCCGCATCCAGGGCTCCAGCTCGAAGGCGAGCCCCCGGCGCTCCCGCAGGAAGCGCAGGGTCTCCGCATCCGGCTCGACGATGCCGGTGAAGCCGCCCAGCTCGGCCGTCATGTTGGTCAGGGTCGTCCGCTCGTCCGTGTTCAGCGCGGCGATGCCCTCCCCGCCGAACTCGAAGACCTTGCCCACCCCGGCCCCGGCCCGCAGCGAGGGCAGGGCGAGGAGGTGCAGGACGATGTCCTTCGCCGTCACCCCGCGCGGCGGGATGCCGCGCAGCTCGATCCGCAGCACCTCCGGCACGGTCAGCCGCACCGCGCCGGTGACCATGGCGTTCGCCATGTCCGTCGTCCCCACCCCGAAGGCGAGGCAGCCCAGCGCCCCGCTGTGCGGGGTGTGCGAATCCGTCCCCGCCACGAGCTGCCCGGGCAAGGCGTAGCGCTCGGCCATCAGCGCGTGGGAGATGCCCTCGGACCCCTCCCCCGTCGGCAGGTAGCCGTGGTCCCGCAGCTCGTGCTCGGCCACGAAGGCCCGGTGCGCCGTCGACAGCTCCCGCACCTGGGGGAGCAGCCCGCGCCGGACATGCGCCTCGCTGCGATGGGCGTAGGAGTAGTGGTCCTCGAAGGTGAGGATGGAGGCGGGGTCGTGCAGCCGCAGCGCCTCCCCGAAGGCGTCGCGCAGCATGAAGCGCGCCATGGCGGTGTAGATGTCGTGGATGAAGCGGGTGTCGGCGCGCACGAAGCCGCCCTGCCCCGGCTCCAGCGGCGCGGGCAGGTCTGGCGTGGACAGGGCGTGACGCTCCAGGATCTTAGCGACCAGCGTCCGCGGCCCGCGCTCCCCTTCGGGCACGGCGGCGGGGGCCGGGTGCCGGAGCCGTGCCTGGCCGTAGCGCAGCAGCCCGCCCGCCCGCAGCACGGCGGCGGCCAGGGCGTCCCGCCCCGCCAGCAGCTCCTCCACCTCGATCGCCTCGCCCCGCCGGATGCGGCCGATGAGCCCGAAGTCGGTGGAGGTGAAGAGGCCGAGATTGTCGGCGTTCTGCCGGTAGATCCGCTCGAAGCTCCCGGCGATGACGAGGCGGATGCCCGCCATCCTCTCGGCCAGCGGGCTGTGCTCGCGGGAGGAGCCCTTGCCGTAGCGCCCGCCCGCCACCGCCACGCCGAAGCCGCCCGCGCGCACGGCGCCCACACCGATGGGCAACGCGTCCCCGGCCTTCACCCCGGTATAGGCGTGGTCGGCCAGCCGCTCGTCGAAATAGACGAGGGAGGGCAGCGGGGTGATCTCGTCCGTCGAGATCTCGTCCCGCAGCTTTCCGGCCTCGCCGGCGAGGAGGTCGCGCCCACCGAGCTGCGCCGCGATCAGCGCCGGGTCCTCGGAGAGGAAGAGGATGCGCCCCCCGGCCTCGAGCACCTGGCTCATCGCGCTACTCCAGCTTCAGCTCGGCGGCCCGGGCCACCTCGCGCCACTTGGCCAGCTCCGCCAGGGTGAAGTCCTGGAAGGATTTCGGGCTGCCCGGCGTCGGCTCGGCGCCCAGCTCGCCCAGGCGCGCCACCACGGCCGGCTCGGCCAGGATGCGGTTCGCCTCGGCGTTGATCCGCTCGATGAGCGCGGGCGGCGTGCCCGCGGGGGCGTAGAGCCCATTCCACCCCATCGCCACCACGCCGGACACCCCGCCCTCGGCGACCGTCGGCACCTCGGGCATGAGGGGCGAGCGCGCCTCGGAGGCCACGGCGATGGCGGTGATGCGCCCCGCCCGGATCTGCGGCAGCGCGCTGGCCGAGCTGTCCACCATCAGCGGGATGGTGCCGGAGAGCAGGTCCGCCATGGCCGGCGCGCTGCCGCGATAGGGGACGTGGCTCATGCGGATCCCCGCCCGCATCGAGAGCAGCTCCCCCGTCAGGTGCTGGAGGCTCGCCGGGCCGCCGGAGCCGTAGACCAGCTCCCCCGGCCTCGCCCGCGCCCGCTCCAGCAGGTCGCCGAGGTTGCGGATGCCGCCGCTGTTGGAGGCGACGATCATCATCGGGATGTCGGCCGCCCGCACGATGGCCGAGAGGTCCCGCGCCACGTCATAGGGCAGCCGGGCCTGGACGGCCGGCAGCACGGTGATCCCCGTGCCGCCCCAGAGAAGGGTGTAGCCGTCCGCCGCGCTGCGGGTGACGGCCTCGACCGCCAGCGCCCCGCCGCCGCCGGGCCGGTTCTCCACCACCACGGGATGCGCCCAGCGGGAGGAGAAGCCCTCCGCCAGCACCCGGGCGAAGATGTCGCTCGCCTGCCCCGGCGGGAAGGGCACGACGATCCGCACGGGGCGGGAGGGATAGGCGGGCTGGCCTCCGCTGGCCGCGGGCTGCGCGCTCGCCGCCCGCAGCCCGGGGATGGCGGCCAGCAGCCCGGCCACGGCACGGCGGGACAGATGTTGCACGGTGATGGACCCTCCCGAGGACGCTGGCGCCTTGCGCGCCATGCCTTCTAGCGCGGCATCCCCGGCGGAAGGGAGGGGCTGGATGCGCGCCCACCCCTGGCCGCACCCGGCGCTCCCACCTATCTTGCGGTGCATCATGCCTCTCTCAGCCCCTGCCGAGCGGGAACCGCTCCACCGCCGCGCCATCACCATGCACGGCTACCGCCGGGCGGACGGCCTCTTCGACATTGAGGGGCATCTGGAGGACACGAAGACCTACCCCTTCGGCAACCTGGACCGCGGCACCATCCAGCCCGGCGAGGCGCTGCACGGCATGTGGCTGCGCCTGACGGTGGACGATGACCTCACCATCCTCGCCTGCGAGGCGGTGACCGACTTCTCTCCCTACTCCATCTGCCCCGGTGCCGCGCAGAACTTCGCGGCCCTGGCCGGGGTGCGGATCGGCCCCGGCTTCACCCGCGCGGTGAAGGAACGGGTGGGCGGGGTCCATGGCTGCACCCATCTCCGGGAGATGCTGGCCCAGATGGCCACCGTCGCCTTCCAGACGGTCTATCCCGTGCGGCGGAAGCGGGAGGCGGAGAGTCCCGCCGCCGCCGAGGCCGCGCGGAACCGCATGGTCGGGAGTTGCCTCGCCTATGCGCCCGACAGCCCGATCGTGACCGAGCGCTGGGGCAAGGCCGATCCGGGCTAGGGAGGCGCCTCAGCCCTCGCCCGGCGCGCGTAGCTCCAGCGCCAGGGCGTGCATGCCGCCGCTGAACTCCTGGGCGAGCGCGGCATGGACGGCGCGGGACCGGGCGACGCGGCTCATCCCCGCGAAACCCGGCGCCACCACCCGCACGGCATAGTGGGTCTGCCCGCCCGGCCGCGCGCCGGCATGGCCGGCATGGAGGGCGCTGTCGTCCCGCACCGCGACCTCCGCGCCGGGGAATGCATCGAGAAGGGCGGCGCGGAGGCGCTCCGCCCGATCACCATTGTCTGATCCGCTCATTCAAGAGGCTTTTCCATGCCTTGCAGGCGGGTGTGAAGGGCTGTTTCGTGCCTTGCCCGCGCCGTCGCCTGCGCTCATAAGGTCCCCATCATGGCCCGACGCGCCAACACGCCACTCCGATCCACCGTCCCCCCCGGCAGCTCCATGCGAGCCTGCGACGCTCCCGGCTGCGAAGCGCCCGGCGAGTTCCGCGCGCCGCGCGACCGCTCGCGCCTGAGGGATTACTATCACTTCTGCCTGGAGCACGTTCGGGCCTACAATCAGGCCTGGGATTTCTACCGGGGAATGAGCCCGGACGAGATCGAGCAGAACCTGCGCGAGGACTCCGGCTGGCAGCGCCCCACCTGGCCCCTTGGCCGGCTGGGCGGGCAAGCCCATATCGGGTCCGAAGGCCTGCGGGACCCGCTCGGCCTCTTCGCCGACACCAAGCCGACCCCGAAGAAGACCGCGAAGGAGGCGCCGCCCGAGCTGCGCGCCGCCCTTGATGTCCTGGGTCTCGGCTGGCCGATCGACGAGGACGGGCTGCGCGCCCGCTACAAGGACCTCGCCAAGCGCTACCACCCCGATGCGAATGGCGGGGACAAATCCTCGGAGGAGCGGTTGAAGGATATCAACCGCGCCTACAGCCTTATCCGCAAGCGCCTCGCGACGCTTGCCCCGCAGCCGAGCCAGGCGGCCTGACCGAGAGAGTCCCGCCGCCCGCCCCCTCTTCACGGAACCGGATTCGCCCATGAACAAGGTCGCCAGCCTCGCCGAGACCCGCCCCTCGATCGACATGCCCGACGTGCAGGTCTCGGTGCGCGACGTGTTCGGCATCGAGAGCGACCTCGTGGTGCCCGGCTTCTCCACCCGCTCGGAGCACGTGCCGGAGGTCGACTCCACCTATAAGTTCGACCGCGACACGACGCTCGCCATCCTCGCCGGCTTCGCCTTCAACCGCCGCGTGATGGTCCAGGGCTACCACGGCACGGGCAAGTCCACCCATATCGAGCAGGTGGCGGCGCGGCTGAACTGGCCCTGCCTCCGCGTGAACCTGGACAGCCACATCTCCCGCATTGACCTCGTCGGCAAGGACGCGATCGTGCTGAAGGACGGCAAGCAGGTGACGGAGTTCAAGGAAGGTATCCTTCCCTGGGCCCTGCAGCACCCTTGCGCCATGGTCTTCGACGAGTACGACGCCGGCCGCCCGGACGTGATGTTCGTCATCCAGCGCGTGCTGGAGGTCGAGGGCAAGCTGACGCTGCTCGACCAGAACCGCGTGATCCGCCCGCACCCGGCCTTCCGCCTCTTCGCCACGGCCAACACCGTGGGCCTGGGTGACACGACCGGCCTCTATCACGGCACCCAGCAGATTAATCAGGGCCAGATGGACCGCTGGAACATCGTGGCGACGCTCAACTACCTGCCCCACGCGCAGGAGAGCCAGATCGTCATGGCCAAGCTGGGCGTGCCGGAGAACGACACGAAGGGCCGTAAGCAGGTCGAGGCGATGGTCGCGCTGGCCGACCTCACCCGCGCGGGCTTCATAGCCGGCGACATCTCCACCGTCATGTCCCCGCGCACGGTCATCACCTGGGCCGAGAACGCGAAGATCTTCGGCGATGTCGGCTTCGCCTTCCGCCTGACTTTCCTCAACAAGTGCGACGAGGCCGAGCGCTCCACGGTCGCCGAGTACTACCAGCGCTGCTTCAACGAGGAGATCCCGACGGGTCTCTACGTGAAGCGTTGATCCCCTCTGCCCCGCCCTCCCCGGCGGGGCATGGCGGCGGGACATAGCGGCGTGGCGAGAAGAGGCGGGGCATGAGCGGCAGCAACAAGGACACCACCCGGCAGGAGGAGTTCAAGCGCGCCACCGCCGGCACGCTGCGCGCCATCGCGCGCTCCACCGAGGTGCAGGTCGCCTTCCAGCCCGGCCCCTCAGGCCTGGCCGGCAAGCGCGCCCGCCTGCCGCTCCCCACCCGCGCCCTGCCGCCGGCCGAGATGGCCAAGCTGCGCGGCGCGGCGGATTCCGTCGCCCTCAAGCTCCGCCACCACGACGAGGCCACCCACGCCGCCCGCACCCCCGGCCGTCGCGAGGCGCGGGAGGTGTTTGACGCGCTGGAGCAGGCCCGCGTGGAGGCCGTGGGCGGCCGCCATATGGCCGGTGTCGCCGCCAATCTCCGTGCCCGGCACAGCGAGCAGGCCGAGGCGGAAGGCTATGACCGCATGACCCGCAAGGACCAGCTGCCGATGACGGCCGCGCTGTCCCTGCTGGCCCGCGAGAGGCTGACCGGCGAACCCGCCCCGGAGGCCGCGCGCCGCGTGCTGGACCTCTGGCGCGACACGCTCGGCCCCCGTGCCGACGACGCCCTGACCGAGATGGCCGTCAACGCCGAGGACCAGGACGCCTTCGGCCGCTCCGCCCGCAAGCTGCTGGCCGCTCTCGACCTCGCCGAGGCGGAGGTGGAGGCCGAATCCGAGGAGTCCCAGGACCAGGAGGACGAGGGCAGCGAGACCTCCGGCGCCCAGGACAACCAGGGCGAAGGCGAGAGCAAGCCCCAGGAATCCGAGAGCCTGATGGGCGCCCAGCCCGAGCAGACCGAGGGCCAGGCGGGCGAGGACGAGGCCGGCGAGCAGGACGAGGACGACGGCGCCGCGGCCGAGGGCGAGGACCGCCCCGGCGGCCCGCAGCAGAGGAAGGAGGTACCCGTCACGGACGACGCCTCCGCCTACCGCGCCTATATCCGCCAGTTCGACGAGGAGGTCTCGGCCGACGACCTCTGCGACCCGGAGGAGCTGGCACGCCTCCGCCAGCAGCTCGACCAGCAACTCTCCCACCTCCAGGGCGTCGTCTCCAAGCTCGCCAACCGCCTCCAGCGCCGCCTGCTGGCCCAGCAGCAGCGCGCCTGGGAGTTCGACCTCGAGGAGGGGCTGCTCGATGTCGCGCGCCTCGCCCGCATCGTCGCCTCTCCCACCCACTCGCTGACCTACAAGCGCGAGCGCGAGGCCGATTTCCGCGACACGGTGGTGACGCTGCTGATCGACAATTCTGGCTCCATGCGCGGGCGGCCGATCACGGTGGCCGCCATGTGCTGCGACATCCTCGCCCGCACGCTCGAGCGCTGCGCGGTGAAGGTGGAAATCCTGGGCTTCACCACCCGCGCCTGGAAGGGCGGCCAGTCGCGCGAGCGCTGGGTGCAGGACGGCAAGCCGCGCAACCCCGGCCGGCTAAACGACCTCCGCCACGTCGTCTACAAGTCCGCCGACGCGCCCTGGCGCCGCGCGCGCAAAAATCTCGGCCTCATGCTGCGCGAGGGGCTGCTGAAGGAGAACATCGACGGCGAGGCCCTGGAATGGGCCTACAAGCGCCTTCTCTCCCGCCCGGAGAAGCGGCGCATCCTGATGGTGATCTCGGATGGCGCGCCGGTCGACGACAGCACGCTCTCAGTGAACCCCGGCAACTACCTCGAGCGCCATCTCCGCAAGATGATCGGCGATATCGAGGGCCGGGACATCGTGGAGCTGATCGCCATCGGCATCGGCCACGACGTCACCCGCTACTACCGCCGCGCCGTCACCATCGTGGACGCGGAGGAACTGGGCGGCACGATGATGAAGAAGCTCGCCGAGCTGTTCGACGAGGGCGCCGCCACTGCCTGGCAGCGCGCGGCCGCGGAGCGGGCGCCGGTGATGGTGTGAGGGTGATGGTGTGAGCCCGGCGGCTCCGCCCCTCCTTCCCGGAGCATGACGGGCGGCCTGCGCCGCCGCTCTCTCGGCCGGCGCGCGGCCATGGCGGCCCTGCTCGGCGCCTCGGCCTGCCGCCACCCGGGGCCAGTCGGCCTTGCCGAGCCCCTTGCGGCGGGGAGCACGGAGCTCGCGCTGCGCCCCCTGGGCGTGCTCGACATCGATACCCGCCGCCTGGGGGTGGACGGGCTCTCCGGCCTGCATGTGGGGCCGGACCTCACCCTCACCGCCGTCGCCGACCGGGGAAGCTGGGTCCAGGCGCGGCTAGTGCTCTCGCCCGAAGGCGCCCCGCTCGACCTGGAGGAGCCGCGCGGCGGGCCGTTGCGGAACCTCGTCGGCGCCGCGCTTCCCCGGGGCTTCCTGGG
The DNA here is from genome assembly GCA_042666135.1 of Roseomonas sp. GCM10028921. Taxonomy (GTDB): domain Bacteria; phylum Pseudomonadota; class Alphaproteobacteria; order Acetobacterales; family Acetobacteraceae; genus Roseomonas. Next base: position 99,686 of record JBHTFH010000002.1, read on the forward strand.
CGATGCGGAGTCCCTGGCAGCCCTTCCCGACGGCTCCTGGCTGGTGGGCTTCGAGCGGCTGCACCGGATCTGGCGCTACCGGCGGCTGGACGGGCGGGCGGAAGCGGTGGCCGCCCCGGCCGGGCTCGCCCTCGCGCCGGGCAACGGCTCGCTGGAGGCCATGGGCGTGCTGCCGGACGGTCGCTGGTTCATCATCACCGAGGACCAGCGGCCGCCCGCTGCCCCCTCTCTCCGGCAAGGATGGGTGGGCGCCCCCGGCCGGTGGCAGGACTTCGCCTATCGCCCCCAACCCGGCCACAGCCCGAGCGACCTCTGCCCCCTTCCGGACGGCGGTGCCCTGGTGCTGGAGCGGCACTTCTCCCCTCTCGACGGCTTCTCCGCCCGCATCCTCCGGCTACCGCCGATCCCGGCAGCGCCGGAGCGTGCCGAAGGTTCGGTGGTCGCCCTTCTGGAGCCGCCCCTGCCGAGTGACAACTGGGAGGGGATCAGCGCCTTCCGCCACAACGGGCGCGACCTCGTGGCCGTCATCTCCGACGACAATGGGATGTTCTTCCAGCGCAGCCTGCTGATGGTGCTGGCCTGGGCGGATCAGAGCGCGGGCTGATCCTCCATCACCCGTGCCCGCGGGAGGGTGAGCCAGGCGCGTGCCCCGATCCCGGCGGCAACCTCCAGCGTCAGCTCGCCGCCATGGGCGCGCATCAGCTCCCGCGCGGCGGAGAGGCCGAGGGTGAGGCCGCGCGTCCCCTCCCCGCCCGCGAGGTCGCCGCGCGGCAGGCCCGCGCCCTCGTCCTCAATCACCAGTGCCATGGTCTCGGCGGCGCGGACCACGCGCAGCACAATGCGGTCCCCCGCCCGGGTCTCCCGCGCGGCACGGGCGAGGGAGTGGGTCAGGACGCGGCTGAGCGCCCGGCGGTCACCGATCAGGGTGAGGCCCTCCGCCTCGGGCGAGATGTGCCAGTGGCGGGCCTCCCTGCCCATGGGCAGGGCAACCGCCTCCACCGCTTCCCGCAGGAGCGGGCCGAGGGGAATGCGGTTCTCCTTCAGGCTCCGCTGGCCGGACTGGGAGACCGTGTGGTCCGCGACCTCGTCCGAGAGGGATAGGAGGCGGCGCCCCTCCGACTCGATGGAGGGCGCGATCTCGGCTGAGAGGCGGGCGGCCATGCCGAGCAGGGAGAGGCCGGGTGTCTCCAGCTCGCGCGCGACGAGGCCGAGAAGCCTGGCCTGCCCATCCAGGCGCAGCTCGGCCTGGGCGGCGCGGGCCTCGGCATCACGCGCCCGCTCCAGCAGCTTCCTCGCCGCCAGGGCGGAGAGGAGGGCAAGCAGGGCAGCGATCACGAGGACGGGGACGGCGATCTCCATGGCGGCAACCTGCCAGGACAGGGCTGCCAGAAGATGAACAATGCCACCCCAAACATAACAACGGCGCGAGGACTGCTCCTCGCGCCGTGGTCGAAGCCGACGAGGCGGCCCGTATCAGGCAGCGGCCTTCTTCGCCTGCGCCTTCTCGATGCGGCGCTTCAGCACCTTCGCCTCGACGGGCAGGGCACGGTCGGGCGTGCCGAGCAGGAAGGCGTCGAGCCCGCCATTGTGCTCCACGGTGCGGATGCCGCGGGTGGAGAGGCGGAGCTGGATCGAGGTGCCCAGCACGTCCGAGAAGAAGGAGGTCTGCTGGAGGTTCGGCAGGAAGCGCCGGCGGGTCTTGTTGTTGGCGTGGCTGACGTTGTTGCCCGTCAGGACGCCCTTGCCGGTGATGCCGCAGCGGCGGGACATGGTGGAAACCCCTGGGTGTTCGGCCGCGCGGCCATGCGGGACCGCACGGGGCACGGGTGATGGTCTGGTAGGAAGGGCGGCGTATGGCCTCAGCGCCGCCCGGAGTCAAGCTGAAGTCCGGGCCGGGGGCGGATCAGGACGCCCGGGGCGGCTCCGCGCCCTGGCGCCGCATCTCCTGCAGCTCCCCATTCTCCACGGACCTCAGCGCACTGCGGAGGACATTCGCGATCGCCTTGTCCTCCATCTCGCGGGCCATCAGCCCGAGCGCCCCGCCCAGAAGGGCGGAGGCGATTGAGATTGGGGCGATGCCCTGCTCCATCATGTACTCGATCGCCTTGTCGGTCACCGAGCCGGCGTGGCTCAGATCCTCGGGCGCGTCGCCTTGCGGGTCCAGGGCCATTCCCGGGGCCTCCTATGTCAAATGTTGCGCCCAGATGGTCAGGCGGTGGCCGGAGCGGAAGACCCCATGGCGGAAGAGCTGTCCAGCCCCTCCGCTACGGGCGGTGGGGAGGCGGTTTCCCGCGCCGCGGCGGCGGCCTCGGCGAGCGCCACGGCCTGGGCCTGCCGGCGCCACATGCCGGCATAGATGCCCCCGGCCGCCACCAGCTCGGCATGGGTGCCGCGCTCGGCGATGTGCCCCTCGGAGAGCACGATGATCTCGTCTGCCTCCACCACGGTGGAGAGGCGGTGGGCGATCACCAGCGTCGTCCGCCCCCGCGCCACGCCGCGCAGCGCGGACTGGATCTCCTGCTCCGTGCGGGTGTCGAGCGCGCTCGTCGCCTCGTCCAGGATGAGGATGCGGGGGTCCTTCAGGATGGTGCGGGCGATGGCCACGCGCTGCTTCTCGCCGCCCGAGAGCTTCAGCCCGCGCTCGCCGACGCGCGTCCTGTAGCCGTCCGGCAGGCGCATGACGAAGTCGTGCACCTGAGCGAGCTTCGCCGCCTGCACGACCTCCTCCTCCGAGGCGTCGGGGCGGCCATAGGCGATGTTGTAGGCGATGGTGTCGTTGAACAGCACGGTGTCCTGCGGCACCACGCCGATGGCGGCGCGCACGCTCTCCTGCGCCACGTCGCGGATGTCGGCGCCGTCGATCGTCACGCGGCCGTCCCACACATCGTAGAAGCGGAACATCAGGCGGGAGATGGTGGACTTGCCCGCGCCCGTCGGGCCAACGATGGCCAGCATCTTGCCGGGCGGCACGCTGAAGCTCACCCCGTGCAGGATCTCGCGGTCGCGGCGGTAGCCGAAGCGCACCCCCTCGAAGCGTACCGCGCCGGGGCCGGCCGGCAAGGCGGGGGCGCCCGGCCTGTCAGCCACCTCACGGCTCTCGCGCATGAGGGTGAACATGGCCTCCATGTCCACCAGCCCCTGCTTCATCTCCCGGTACACGAAGCCGAGGAAGTTCAGCGGCAGGTAGAGCTGGATGAGGTAGGTGTTCACCATCACGAAGTCGCCGACGCTCATCTGCCCGGCTGCAACCCCCCGGGCCGCCATGAGCATCACCGCCGTCAGCCCGAGGGCGATGATCGCGGCCTGCCCCATGTTGAGGAAGTTCAGCGAGACCTCGGACTGGATGTAGGACTTCTCGTAGCGGGCTAGCGAGGCGTCGTAGCGCCGCTCCTCGTGCCGCTCGTTGCCGAAGTACTTCACCGTCTCGTAGTTCAGCAGGCTGTCGATGGCCCGGGTGTTCGCTTCCTGGTCCGTCTCGTTCATCCGGCGGCGGAATTGAAGGCGCCAGTTCGTGAACAGCAGCGTGAAGGTGACGTAGAGCGCGATCGTCCCCAGCGTGACGGCGGCGAAGGAGATGTCGAAGAGCTGCCAGAGGATCACCGCGACCATCAGGATCTCGAAGATGGTCGGGATGATGTTGAAGATCATGAAGTCGAGGACGAAGTTGATCCCTCTTGTCCCCCGCTCGATCACGCGCGACAGGCCGCCCGTCTGCCGGTCCAGGTGGAAGCGGAGGGAGAGGGCGTGCATGTGGGTGAAGACCTGCAGCGCGATCCGCCGGGCGGCGCGGGCCTGCACCTTGGTGAACACCGCGTCCCGCAGTTCCCCGAAGGCAGAGGAGGCGATTCGCAGCAGGCCGTAGCCCACCACCAGCGCCACCGGCACGGTCAGCATCGCCGCCGCCGTTCCGGCCGCCGCCCCGGCATGGGGCGTCAGCGCGTCCACGGCGCGGGCATAGGCGATAGGCACGAGCACGTTGGCCAGCTTCGCCGCGACCAGCAGCACGAGGGCGACGACGACGCGCACCCGCAGCCCCGTCTCACCCTTCGGCCAGAGATAGGGCGCGAGGCTCTTCAGCGTGGAAAGATCGCCGCGCGGTGCGGGCTTGTCGGAATCGGCGGGCGGCACGGGGAACTCCGGTGCGGGCACGCAACCAGACGGGGGCGGCCCGGCGGGGCCGGCCCCGGGGCGCGCCGGGAAGGGCTTGCCTCCCCGAATCCGGGGCGGCGTCCCTCGTTACATGGGGGCTGGCCCGCCCGGGTGCCAGCGTTTCGCCCGCATGGCGGGGATGCCCATCCGCGCCGAGGCAGGCAGTATGGGCGGATGGAACGCTTCGCCCGCCACATCGCCGCCTGCAACAACATCCCCTCCCCTGCCGGTTATCTCCCCTTCCGCATCGGGGACGAGCAGGTAGGCTGGCTGGAGGCCGAGGCCGCGCGCGCCCTCACCTTTCTACCGAAGGCCGTGCATTTCGGGCCCGAGGGCGTCTCGCTCGCCGCCGGCCTCCGCGGGGTGGCGGCGCGCACGGGGGCCATGGCCGAGATCGCCCGCGCCCTCTCCCGCGCCGGCTTCGGGCGCATCCGGGGGGAGGAGTTCGACGTGCGCGCCCATCCCGCCGGGCCGGCGCTGGCCACGGTGGACCGGGGCGTGCTGCCGGCGCTGGGCATCATGAGCCAGGGCGTGCACATGAACGGGCTCGTCCGCCGGCCGGATGGCCTGCATCTCTGGGTCGGCTGGCGCGCGAAGGACAAGGCGGTGGCGCCGGGCAAGCTCGACAACATCGTGGCCGGCGGCATCCCGGCCGGGCTGACGCCGGAGCGGTGCCTGGCGAAGGAGGCGGAGGAGGAGGCCTCCCTTCCCGCCGACCTTGCCCTCCGCGCCCGGCCCGTGGGCCGCGTCTCCTACATCATGAGGACGGAGGAGGGGATGCGGCGGGACCTCCTCCATCTCTATGACCTCGACATGCCGGAGGACGTCACCCCCCGCCCGAACGACGACGAGGTGGAGCGCTTCGAGCTCTGGCCGGTCACGCGGGTGCTGGAGGCCGTGCGGGATACGGACGACGTGAAGTTCAACGTCAATCTCGTGCTGATCGACCTCTTCCTGCGGGAGGGCCTGCTGGAGGACCCCGGCGGCACGCTGCGGGCGGGGCTGGACCAGATCGTCTGATGCTCCTCCTCGACCACCTCGTCATCATCGCCCCCAGCCTGGCCGAGGGCGTGGCCCATGTGCGCGACCGGCTGGGCCTGGAGATGCCCTTCGGCGGCGCGCATCCCGAGATGGGCACGCACAACCACCTTCTCCGTCTCGGCGACGGCGCCTTTCTGGAGGTGATCGCCGTCGACCCCGCCGCCACCGCCTCGGCCCGCCCGCGCTGGTTCGGCCTCAACGACGCCGAGGCCCTGCGCGCCGACTGGGAGGCCGGCCGCCGCCTCCGCGCCTGGGTGGCCCGCACCGATGCGCTGCCCGACCTGCTCGCCCGCCACGGCGCCCTGCTCGGCACCGCAGCCTCCGTCTCCCGCGGGGACCGCCGCTGGACCTTCGCGGTGCGCCCCGACGGCAGCCTGCCGGCCGGCGGCGCCGCGCCCTGCCCCATCGACTGGGGACCGCGCGGCTGCCCGGCGCCGGCCATGCCGGATCTGGGCGCCCGGCTCGCCGCCTTCACCCTGGAACATCCCGATTCCGACGCCATCGGGGCCCTGCATGCGAGCCTGGGCCTTGCCGACCCGCCCCGCCTCAGGCACGGCCCGGCGCTTCGCCTCGAAGCGGTGATCGACACCCCCTCCGGCCCGCGGGTCCTTTCCTGACCGCGCGCCCGAGCGGCGCGAGGCATCGTGCCAGCCCGGCCTCGCCTGGCCGAGCCGGCGCGGCACATCGAAAATCCCTGTTCTAGCATGTCCTCCATGACGGGCGATCACGGCCGTAGAGGTCCCCCGCGGCCCGCTGTTGCCCCCTCCGATGCCGCCCCTAGCCTCCGGGCAAAGAGAACAGGAAGACACGCCATGCACCGCAGAGGCATGCTCGGGGGGTCGCCGCCCTGCCCGCGGCCGTCACCCTCGCCCAGGCGCAGACATCGACCTGAACCCCGGCCCAGGGGCCGGGCTCCGCGTCCAAGACCTATGTCCTCGTCCACGGCGCCTATGGTGGCGGCTGGGTCTGGCGCGACGTGGCCGAGGGGCTGCGCCGGCAGGGGCACCGCGTCTGGACGCCGACCCAGACCGGCCTGGGGAGCGCAGCCACCTCATGTCCCGCCAGATCACGGTCGAAACCCATATCGAGGACGTCGCCAACGTTATCGAGACGGAGGAGCTGCGCGACATCATCCTCGTCGGCCATTCCAATGGCGGGGTGGCGGTCACGGGCGTCGCGGACCGCATGACGGACCGCATCCCACATCGTCCATCTCGACGCGCTGATCCCCGAGAATGGCGAGAAGGTCTTCGACATCCTGCCCGCCGGCACGGCCGATGCGCGGCGGAAGGTGGCGCAGAAGCAAGGCGGCGGCGTGGCGCTGCCGGTGCCCCAGGGTTTCCCCATCCCCGACAGCCCGGGGAAGCAGTGGTTCATGCGGCGCCTGTGCCCCATCCCATCAGCACCTATGCGAGCGTGATGCGCCTGGCCGGGCCGGCGGGGGCGGGGCTGCCCGTGACCTATGTCGCCTGTACCAGCCCCGCCCTCGGCTCGATCGAGCCGAGCCGCCAGCGGGCGCGCGCGAAGCAGGGCTGGCGCTACATGGACCTGCCGGTCCCGCATGACGTGGAGATCCCGGATCCCGGGCGCGTGGTTGAGCCTCTCGCCGGGATCGGGTGAGAGAATGGCGGGGCGGCCCGGCGCCGCCCTGCCGTTCGGGGTGCTACAGCGTGGCCAGGGCGCGGGCCGCCTCGGCGAGGCTCGGCGCCTCGATGTCCGGGGCGCGCATGACGGGGGAGAAGGGCCGCTCGGCCGTGACATAGGCCGTGACCAGCCCCGCCGCCTTGGCGCCGTTGATGTCCCAGGAATGCACGGCGACGAGGGCGAGCCTCCCCGCCTCCACCCCCGCGCGACAGGCGGCCTGCTCATAGACCTCGCGGCGCGGTTTGAAGAGCTTTACCTCCTCCACTGAGACGATCTCCTGGACGAGGTCGTCCAGCCCCGCCCCCTCCAGTAGAAGCTTCGTGGAGGCGGCCGCGCCGTTGCTGAGCGCAATTATCCGCATCCCCGCGCGGGAGAGGGTGCCGAAGGCCTCCCGCGCGTCGGGACGGGCGGGGAGCCTCCTCATCCGCTCCAGCAGCACGGCCCTTGCGGTAGCCGGGGGATCGAGGTTCTGCTCGGCCAGTACCGTGTCCAGCGCCGCCTTCAGCACCTCGGTGAAGGGCTTGAAGTCGCCCGCGGAGGAGAGGGCGAAGGCGTCGCGCAGGGCGCTGGCGATCCATTCCTCCAGCCCGGCAGGGGGCAGGCCGAGTTCCACGATGCCGGGCCGAAGGGGATCGAGCGGAAAGACCGTCCCGATGATGTCGAAGGCGACCACCTCCGGCCGCTTGGGCCCACCCAGTCCAAGCATGTGCCTCTCCCCCGTCCCGGCGCCGGAGAGGGGAACGCGCCGCCGGAGCCGGGCGGCGGGCGCCATCCCCGGCTTGTGATCCCCGGCCCCGCGCGGCGGGTCAGACGTGCTGGCCGCCGTTAATGTGGATCTCCGCCCCGTTCACGTAGGAGGAGGCCGAGGAGCAGAGGAAGAGGATCGTCTCCGCCACCTCCTCCGCGCGCCCCAGGCGGCGCATCGGGATCTGCCGCTCCACGATCTCCTCCGTGCCGGGCGAGAGGATGGCGGTGTCGATCTCGCCCGGCGCGATGGCGTTCACCCGCACCCCGTGCGCGCCGAACTCGAAGGCCAGCTCCCGCGTCAGCGCCGCCAGCGCTGCCTTCGAGCAGGCATAGGCCGCGCCCGCGAAGGGATGCACGCGCGAGCCGACGATGGAGGTGACGTTCACGATGCTCGCGCCGCCCGCCTTCAGCTCGGGGAACAGCCCGCGCGCGAGGGCGGCGGTGGAGAAGAGGTTCACGTTGAACACCGACGTCCAGAGCGCGTGGTCGGAGTCCAGCGCCCCCAGCCGCGCCCCGCCCTCGCCCTTGGGGGAGATGCCGGCATTGTTCACCAGCGCGTGCAGCTGCCCCTCGGGCAGGCGCTCCCGCACCTCGCGGATCATCGCCTCGACCTCGGCGGGGTCGGAGAGATCGGCCTGGATGTGGCCCCAGCGGGCGCCGGGCCAGCGGCACTCCTCGGAGAAGGGCTGGCGGGAGACGGTGAGGATGCGCCAGCCCTCGCACTGGAAGCGCTTCACCGTGGCGTGGCCGATGCCCCGGCTCGCGCCGGTCAGCAGCATAATCCGAGGGCTGCCGCTCATGGGGTGGCCCGGCGGGCGCCTGGGTGATGGTCCGTCATCGCGTCCCCTTCCGCTTCGAGGCGCCGCAACGGGCGGCCGCGCGGGCAGCACATGGCGCGATGCGGCATGCCCGCGCAAGCACCCTGGCGGCGCGACCTTGGGGCGCTGAAGACAGCGCCCGGGGGCGACGGCCCCGGCGCGATGGCGCAAACTCCGCGGCCCGAAGGAGTCCCCGATGCCCAGACCCGCCCGCCGCCTTCCCTCCCCCCGCGCCATGATCGTGGCCCCGCAGCCCGAGGCGGTGGAGGCGGGCGAGACTGTGCTGCGTGCGGGAGGCAATGCGCTGGATGCGGTTCTCGCCTGCGCCCTGGCGCAAGGGGTGGTGGACCCCATGATGAGCGGCATCGGCGGGCTGGGGGTCCTCCAGCTCCTCGATCCCCGGAGCGGCGAGCACGTGATCCTCGACGGCCTCTCCACCGCCCCCGCCGCCTGCCGGGAGGATATGTGGGCGGACCGCTATGTCGGGGAATGCCCGGACGGCTTCGGCTACATCGTGCGGGACCATGTGAACGAGATCGGCCACCGCGCCGTGACGGTCCCCGGCATCCTCCGCGTTTTCGGCGCCGCCCATGCGCGCTTCGGGCGGGCGGCGTGGGAGAGCCTCTTCGCCCCGGCCATCGGCTTCGCCGGGGAGGGCTGGCTCGTGCGGCCGCACGTGGCCACCATGTTCCACCTGGATGAGAGGGCCTATGGCCGCCTCTCCTACGCCGCCAAGCTCGGCTTCACCGAGGACGGGCGCCGCCTCTACATGGGCGCGGACGGCGCGCCGAAGCGCCTGGGTCAGACCGTCCACAACCCCGAGCTGGCGGAAACGCTGCGCCTCGTCGCGCGGGAGGGGGCGGAAACCTTCTACACCGGCGAGCTGTCCCGCCGGATCGTGGCGGACATGCGAGCGCATGACGGGCTGCTCTCGGCCGAGGACCTGGCGGGCTTCGAGCCGCAATGGCGGGAGCCGCTGCGCGTGGACTACCGCGGCTTCGGCATCGCCCTGCCCCCGCCGCCCGCGGGCGGCATCCTGGTGGCGGAGATGCTCCGCATCCTCGGGCGCTTCGACCTCGCCGCCCTCGGCCACAACACGCCGGAATACATGCGCGTCCTGTCGGAGGCGATGCGGACGGCCATGCGGGACAAGGACCGCCATATCGGCGACCCCGACTTCATCCCGCCCCCGCTCGACATGCTTCTCTCCGATTCCTACGCCGAGGAATGCGCCGCCCGCATCCGCGCGGGGGAGAAGGTGTCGCTGCCCCGGCTGGAGGCGGATTCGAAGCACACCACCACCGTCTCCTGCGTGGATGCCGATGGAATGGTGGTGTCGCTGACCCACACGCTCGGCCTGCCCTCCGGCGTCATCCCGCCGGGCACGGGCTTCATGCTGAATGGGGGCATGAACAACTACGACCCCCGACCGGGACGCGCCGGCTCCATCGCGCCGGGCAAGCGCCGCTTCTCCACCATGTCGCCGACCATCGTGCTGGAGGGGGACAGGCCCGTCGCCACGCTGGGGGCGCCCGGCGGGGCCTGGATCGGGGTGGCGATCACCCAGGCGCTGGTGAACCTCATCGACTGGGGCATGACGATACAGGAGGCGGTGATGGCGCCGCGCTTCTCCAGCACGAGCGACGCGATCGACATCTCCAACCGCATCCCGCGCGCGGTGCAGAAGGCGCTGGAGGGGATGGGCTACGAGGTCCGGCGCAACCCCACCAGCTTCCCCTTCGCCGCCGTCCACGGGATCACGATGTGGGACGGGGCGATCGAGGGCGGGGCCGACCCGCAGCGGGACGGCCTCGCCGCCGGGGTGTCCTAGGACGCGCTCCGGGCCCGGCCCGCGCCCGCCTGCAGGGATGGCGGCGCGCGGCCCCGGTCCGGTCAGGCGCCCCCCCGCGCATCACCGGTTCGGCGTAACCCTCCAGACCGTGTTCGACAGGTCGTCGGCGACGATCAGGGCGCCCCGTGGATCCACCGATACCCCGACCGGCCGGCCGCGCGTGTTGCCCTCGCCGTTGAGGAAGCCAGACACGAAGTCGATCGGGTCTCCGGCGGGCCGGCCGTCACGGAACGGCACGAAGACGACCTTGTAGCCGACGGGGTTGTTGCGGTTCCAGCTGCCATGCTGGCCGACGAACACTCCGTCAGCGAAGGCCGCGCCCATGGCGGGGGCCGAGAAGGCGACGCCGAGTGCCGCCACATGCGCGCCCAGGGCGTAGTCGGGGCGGATGGCCGCGGCGACTCGCTCCGGGTTCTGCGGCTGCGCGCGGGTGTCGACGTTCTGGCCCCAGTAGCTGTAGGGCCAGCCGTAGAAGCCGCCCTCGCGCACCGAGCTCAGGTAGTCCGGGACGAGGTCGGGGCCGATCTCGTCGCGCTCGTTCACCACGGCCCAGAGCTGGCCCGTTCCCGGCTGGATCGTGAGGGCCGTGGGATTGCGCAGACCAGTCGCGTAGGGCCTGTGCGCGCCCGTCTGGGGGTCGATCTGCCACACCATGGCCCGATCTACCTCGACCTCCATCCCGCGCTCGGTGATGTTGCTGTTGGACCCGATGCCGACATAGAGGAACCGGCCATCGGGGCTGGCGGTCATCGCCTTCGTCCAGTGGTGGTTGACCGCCGAGGGCAGGTTCGTCACCAGCACCGGCGGCCCGCTCGCCTGCGTCTGGCCCTCGCGATAGTCGAAGCGCACCAGCGCATCCTGGTTGGCGACGTAGAGGACGCCGTTGACCAGGGCGAGGCCGTAGGGCCCGTTCAGGTTCTCCGCGAAGACGTGCCGGCCCTCATAGGTGCCGTCGCCATCGGCGTCGCGCAGCAGCGTCAGCCGGTTGCCGCCCGGCACCGACGTCCTGCCCCAGCTCTTGATGATACCCGCGATGAAGGCCTTCGGGTTGAGCCGGGGGGCGCCCTGCCCGCCCGTTCCCTCGGTGACCAGGATGTCGCCATTGGGCAGGATGAGGGTCTGGCGCGGGATCCTGAGATCCGTGGCGATGGCCTGGATCGTGTAGCCCTGCGGCACCGTTGGGCGATCATTGCCCCAGGCTGCCGGCCGGGGGATCGTCATGTCGGGCAGCAGGCCGCGATGCGGCTCCGGGAGGCTCGGGTTGGCCCCGAGCTGCTGCGCGGCGGGCTCGCCGTGGAAGGCGGAAAGGGCAAGCGCCGCGACGCCGATCAGAAGAGCTGCGCGCATCATGCCGCCTCCATGGAGTGATAGCCGGAGTAGCCGATCCAGGACGCGACGAGCGCGAGGATCGTCACGATGGCGGAGAGGTAGAGCGCCTCGGGCATGATCGCGAAGGCGTCCTTGGAGTGAACGAGCGCGTCGATGAAGCCGAGCACCCACATGGCGAGCAGCACGAGGAAGTAGATGGCCACGCGCTTCCTCCGCGCCGCTCCGCTTCGGATCAGGTCGATTAGTGCCCAGAGCAGGGCGAAGCCGCCGACGAACAATCCGCCGGCGAGGAGCCAGGACGAGAAATTGAACCACTGAATCTGAAAGCTCGACCGGTAGGCGAGGTCGCTGAGCAGCGCACCGAGGAACAGCGGGAGCGGGAAGGCGAGCAGGATCGCGTGCAAGGGGTGAAGCGGCCTTGCTAATCCTGGCGCGGAAATGGCAGCCACAGGGGGACCTCTCGATTCTCAGTTCGGCCGGGCGACGCGCGCAAAGAGCTGACCTGCGTCCGTCGGAATTGCCAGTGGGGCAACGGGAGGGCGATCAGTGAGTTGCGGCGCCGCAGCATGCCTCGTGGATCGGAGTTCCCTCTTCTCTGGTCGGTTCGGGTGGTTCGGCCCGACGCCGCTTCCGGCCGCGGCCGCAACGACCCGCTGCGGCCATGCCCATCCGTCAGGTCCGTCGCGCTCTCCGAGAGAGCGCCCGGGGTATCAGCGAAGCTGCTCCCGCATGACGGTGCCGCTGGGCGCCGCCTGGATCCCCATCGTCCCGGGCTGGGCGGGCATGGCGGCCATGGGCGCTGCGGCGGGCCCGCCCGGGCCGAGGCGCATCAGTGCGGCGCGGAGCGCGTCCGCGGCGGGGTTGTGCGCCTGCATCTCCAGGACGATCTGCCGCGGCCCGGCGGGGCGGCCGTAATAGCCCTGGTTGAACTCGCTGCGGCTACTCAGCAGCGAGCCCTCGAGCGAGATGCCGGCATAGAGGCCGCGCGTGCGGGCATAGCTGACGATGTCGGCGCCCACCGCGGCGGTCGTCGCCCCCGCGATGCCCCCGCCGATGGCCGCGACCGCGACGGAAGCGTCCGCGCCGATCTTGAACTGGCTGTCGAGGACGGCGTTCAGCCCCTTCTGCGTCAGGATCATCATCATGACCTGCATGTCCTGGATGCCGATCTGCAGGCCGAAGCTGGCAGAGCCGATGGTGTAGAAGGCGGGGGAGGACCAGGAGCCCGCCCCGTCCCGCGCCGTCAGCACGCAGTCGCCGCCCTGTCCGCCGAAGACGAAGCCCGCGCGGAAGATGCGGGGGCAGATCATCACGGCCCTCGCGCGGTTGAGCATGCTGTTGGCGTCCTTCAGCACGTTCGGGTCGCCCGAGCCCAGCATCTCCTGCACGGTGATGGTGGCGCGGTCCACCAGCGCCTGCTGCTCCGTCTGGGCGAGGGCCGCGCGCGGCTGAACGCCCAGGGCGATGGCGGCCAGGGCCACCAGCCCGATGATCTTGCGTCGCATGAAGTTCTTCCCCCAACCCCTTGCCTTGACGAGAGACTACCGATTCGGCCGCGGTAAGGCCAGGGCGGTGCTCACCCGCTGTTCGAACCGGCGGCGGTTAGCCGCCCTCGACCAAGCTCCAGTTAGCCGCCCTCAGCTCAACGGCGGCTCCTCGTTCACCGTTCCCACGCGCCAGTGGCCCCTCTCCCGCTCCAGCCGGGTGAGGGAGAGATTCTTCACGCTGAACTGGAGCGCCTGATAGGGGGTCAGCGCGCAGGCATGGGCCAGCGCCGCGCGGATCGAGCCGCCATGGGCCACGATCACCGCGTCCCCGCCCGCATTCTCGTCCGCCACCGCCTCGAGCGTGGGGCCGACGCGGTCCACTACCTCCGACAGGCTCTCGCCCCCGGGCGGGCGCTCGTCCGCGCCGTGGTTCCAGAAGGGGTGGGGCGGGGCACGCAGGACGGCGGTGAACTCCTCATGGGTCAGGCCCTGCCATTCGCCGAGGTGCTGCTCCACGAAATGCGGCAGGTCGGTCAGCTCCGCCTCCGAGTAGCCGGCGGCGAAGATCGCCATGGCGGTCGCGCGGGTGCGGGCGAGCGGGGTGCAGTACCAGCGCGCCCCCGGCGGCACTCGCGCCGCCAGCCAGGCATGGGCCGGGCGCTCGCGCACCAGGGTTTCCTGGCAGAGGGCGACATCCATGGAGCCGTAGGCGGTCAGCCGCGCGGAGGCCTCCACCAGGGCGTGGCGGATGAGGAAGATGCGGGTCGTGTCCGTCATCTCGGCCCCATACGACACCCCCACCCCCGCGGCGAGGCCCCTATTCTCCAATGGTCAGCAGCGCGCCCCGCTCCCGCGCCCGGCGGAACTGCCACATGAACAGCCAAGCCATGGCGGCGAGCCAGACTAGGTCCAGCCCGAAGGCCCAGCCGAGATGCCCCCAGGCGATCCGCCCCTCGCCCAGCGCCGCCCGCATCCCCTCAAACACATGGGCGGAGGGGGTGGCCAGCGCCACGGGTCGCAGCCATTCCGGCAGGACGGAGACGGGGTAGAACACCGCCGAGAGCGGGGCGAGGCCGAACATGAGCGACCAGGCCAGCGCCTCCGCTCCCGCGCCATGGCGGAGAATGAGGCTTGTCACCCCCAGCGCCACCGCCCAGCCCATCACCATCAGCGCCGCGAAGAACAGCACCACCACCGGGCCGAGGGAGAAGAGCCCGAAACCGTAGAGAAGCCAGGCGAGCAGCACCGCCGGCAGCACGCCCACCAGCATGCGGACCGCGCTCATCCCCACCAGCGCCGCCACCAGTTCCCAGGGGCGGAGGGGGGAGACGAAGACGTGGCCGAGGTTGCGGGACCAGATCTCCTCCAGAAAGGATATGGAAAAGCCCATCTGGCTCCGCAGCGCGACCTCCCAGAGCAGCACGCCGCCGAGCAGCACCCCGGCCGCGAGGCTCGCGGCATTCGCCTGGACGCCCGCGACATAGGCCGTGACGAAGCCCCAGACGACCATCTGCAGCACGGGCCAGTAGGCGAGCTCCACCAGCCGCGGCCAGGAGCGGCGGAAGAGGGCGAGGTGGCGGTACATCATCCCCCAGATCCGCCGAGCCGCGAGCCCCGCCCCCCCGCCGCCGCGCGCCACTGCACCCCGCATTGCCGCCCCCCTCCCCGTCTTCCGGCCCAAGATAGGCCGGGGCCGCGCCCCCGCCACCTGTCCGCCCGGCGGGGCGCCCCCATATCCCGGGACGGATGAACGCCCCCCCGCCCATGCTGCTCGACATCGCCCGGATCTACCTGGAGCCCGCCGTCGAGGGATACGCGCGGGGCCGGGAGGTGCTGGCCCGCTTTCCCCGGGCGGAGCGGATCGAGGTCGCCTCCCACTGGCGCATCCCCGAGCTGCGGGAGGGCGATCCCGGCGACTACCTCCGGGCCAAGCGCGGCTCGCTCGTGCTCGGGGTGAAGAAGGGCCTCGCCTTCCGGCCCAACGGGCGCAGCGCGGATTTCATCGCGCCCTCCTCCTCCAATGGCTGCGCCATGGCCTGCGCCTACTGCTACGTCGCGCGGCGGAAGGGCCACTCGAACCCGATCTCGGTCTTCGTGAACATCGAGGAGATCACCGCCGCCATCGCCCGCCACGCCGCACGGCAGGGGCTGAAGGCGGAGCCGAATCAGGTGGACCCGAGCGCCTGGGTCTACGACCTCGGCGAGAATGGCGACCTCTCGGTGGACGCGGCCATCTCCGACAACGTGCGCGACCTCGTCGCGGCCTTCCGCGATCTGCCCAACGCCAAGGGCAGCTTCGCGACGAAATGGGTGAACCGCGACCTGCTCGACTACGATCCCCGCGGGCGCACGCGAATCCGCATGTCCCTCATGCCGGCGGGCATGGCGAAGCTGCTGGATGTCCGCACCTCGCCCGTGGCCGAGCGCATCGCGGCGATCCCGGAGCTGCACCGCGCGGGATACGAGATGCACCTCAACTTCTCCCCCGTCGTGCTGCGCGAGGGTTGGGAGGCCGAGTGGGGCGAGCTTTTCGCCGAACTGGACGACGTGCTGCCCGCCCCGGTGAAGGAGGGGCTGGCGGCGGAGATTATTATGCTCACCCACAACCAGGGCCTGCACGAGATCAACCTCGCCTGGCATCCCAGGGCGGAGGAGCTTCTCTGGCGCCCCGATATCCAGGAAGAAAAAATCTCCGAGGGCGGCGGGGTGAACCTTCGCTACCGCACGGGCTGGAAGGGCCGCTGGCTCGCCCGCTTCAAGGAGCTGCTGGCCGCGCGCATGCCCTATTGCCGGGTGCGCTATGCCTTCTGACCTTCTGGAAGCGCCCGTCCGCGCCCACCCGCTCTGGAAGCCCAAGCGCCTCCTCGTCACTCCCTCCGCCCTCTCCTGGCCCCAGGGAGCAGCGATGGCAGAGCGCGCCGCGGCCCTCGGCGCGGAGGTCGTGCGCCTGAAGGCGGACCGGCTGACCGGCCTGCCCGACACCTATCGCGACGCGAAGACGACGATGGCCGTGGTGGTCGCCTCCCCCAGCCGCCGGAAGCCGCAGCCCATCCCACCGAGCGCGGACTGGCGCTTCGATCTCGCCGAGGGATGCCCGGCCCACTGCTCCTACTGCTATCTCGCGGGCTCGCTCGCCGGGCCGCCGATTATCCGCGCCTATGCCAACCTGCCGGAGATCCTGGCCGCGCTGCCGCCGCTGCTGGGCCAGGGGCAGGTCACCTCCCGCAACGCCGCGCGCATGGCGGAGGGCACGACCTTCGAGGCTTCCTGCTACACTGATCCCCTGGGGATCGAGCACATCACCGGCTCCCTGGCCGAGACGATCCGCTTCTTCGGCGATTGGGACGCCGAGGCGCAGCTCCGCTTCACCACCAAATACGACTTGATCGATCCCCTGCTGCCGCTGCAGCACCATCGCCGCACGCGCATCCGCTTCTCCATCAACGCCCGCGCCGCCGAACGCTTCGAGGGCGGGACGCCGCGGGTGCGAAACCGCCTGGCCGCGATGCGGAAGGGGGCCATGGCGGGCTACCGCATCGGCCTGACCGTCGCCCCCATCCTCAACCTGCCGGACTGGCGGGAGGCCTATGACGCGCTGCTCGCAGATTGCGCCGCCGCGCTGGCGGGCGCGCCGGACCCCGACCTGACGGTGGAGCTGATCACCCACCGCTTCACCGAGGGATCGCGGGAGGTGCTGCAGGGCTGGTATCCCGGCAGCGGGCTGGAGATGGACCCGGCCCAGCGCACGCGGAAGACGACGAAGTTCGGCTCGGTGAAATACGTCTTCCCGCGCGAGCTGATGGGCGAGCTGCGCCGGGAGCTGGAGGCGGGCGTCGCGCGCCACCTGCCGGGCGCGCGGGTGCTCTACTTCACATGAGCCTGCCTTCATCCTGGGTGAGCAGGGCTCACCCGAGGAGGGAGAGCAGCACCATCACCAGCCCCACCATCGCCGCACCCCAGACGACGGAGCGGATCATCGGCACCCCCGCTGCGTAGAGCGGCAAGTAGGCCACGCGCGCCCAGAAATAGATGAGCGCGCCCCAGCCCGTCATTCCGCCCGTGCGCCCCGCGAAATGCGCGGCCAGGAGGGTGGCGGCGAAGAGAGGGAAGGTCTCCAGGAAGTTGTCCCGCGCCCGCGTCAGCCGCGCGGCCACGCCCGAGGGCGGCGGCTGCGGCTTGTCCCGCGCGCCGGCGGCCCAGGCGAGGCCGCCCGGACGCTGCCGCGTGGTCGTCACCGCGGCGGCGATGATGTGCACGAGCCCGAGCACGATGCTCCAGGCGAGCAGGCGAAGTTCAGGGGTCATGGAGGGCACCTCCGTCGAGTCGTGGCGAAATGATGCGCCTCCGGAAGTTCCCATGTCCCTTCTATCCGCCCCCTCACCGCGCTACATCTGGGATGTCCACCTTTCGTTCCTGATCGGGCATCCCTTGGCCAAAGCCTCGCACCGCTTCGTCTGCCAGTCCTGCGGCACCGTCCACCCGAAGTGGCAGGGCAAGTGCGAGGGCTGCGGCGCCTGGAACACCCTGGCCGAGGAGGTGGTGGAGAGCCGCGTCCCCGGCCCCACCAAGGCCGCCTCCCTGGGCGGGCGGAAGGTGGAGTTCGTGGCGCTGAAGGGTCTTTCCTCCCCGCCGCCCCGCACCCGGACGGGCATGGCGGAGCTGGACCGCGTGCTCGGCGGCGGCTTCGTGCCGGGATCGGTGGTCCTGGTGGGCGGGGATCCCGGCATCGGCAAGTCCACCATCCTCCTCCAGGCCGCGGCACGGGTGGCCGAAGCGGGCAAGCGCACCCTCTACATCTCGGGCGAGGAGGCGATCGAGCAGGTGCGGCTGCGCGCCCTGCGGCTCGGCGTTTCCGGCGCCCCGCTGGGCCTCGCAGCCGCCTCTTCGCTCCGCGACATCCTCGCCAGCCTGGAGGAGGAGCGCGATGTCGGGCTGGTCATCATGGACTCGATCCAGACCGTCTGGCTCGACAACCTCGATTCGGCCCCTGGCACGGTCAGCCAGGTCCGCGCCTGCGCCGCCGAGCTGGGCCGGCTGGCCAAGAGCCGCGGCTTCGCCCTCGTCCTGGTCGGGCACGTCACGAAGGAGGGCACGCTCGCCGGCCCCCGCGTGCTGGAGCACATGGTGGACGCCACCCTCTATTTCGAAGGCGACCGCGGCCACCAGTTCCGCATCCTCCGCGCCACCAAGAATCGCTTCGGCGCCACCGACGAGATCGGCGTCTTCGAGATGACGGAGACGGGGCTGGCCGAGGTGCCCAATCCCTCCGCCCTCTTCCTCGCGGAGCGGCGCGGCAATGTCTCGGGCTCGGCCGTCTTCGCCGGGCTGGAGGGGACGCGCCCCGTGCTGGTGGAGGTGCAGGCCCTCCTCTCCCCCTCGGCGGGCGGCAGCCCCCGGCGGCAGGTGGTGGGCTGGGATTCCGGCCGCCTCTCCATGCTGCTCGCGGTGCTGGAAAGCCGGTGCCGGATGACGCTCGGGATGAACGACGTCTACCTCAACATCGCAGGCGGGCTGCGGATCGGCGAGCCGGCGGCGGACCTGGCCGTCGCCGCCGCCCTCGTGAGCGCCGCGACCGACCGGCCCTGCCCTCCGGACATGGTCTTCTTCGGGGAGGTCGGCCTCTCCGGCGAGATTCGGCAGGTCGCCCAGACGGAACTGCGCCTGCGGGAAGCCGCCAAGCTCGGCTTCGCCGCGGCCACCCTTCCCCGCCGCGTGGCGCGGGGCGGGCGGGCCCTCTCGGCGCCCGACGGGCTGCGGCTGAGCGAGACGGGGCACCTGGCGGACCTCGTCGCCCCCTTCGCCGCCGCGGCCGGCCCCCGCCGGGGCCCGAAGGAGAAGCCGAAGCCCGAGCCGGCCGAGGCGGAATAGGCCCGGTTGCCCCGCTCCATGGCCTGGCAACATGTCTCCCCCGCGGCGACACGGGAGCGCCGCGCGTGACGCCGCGGCGCAGCATCGCTATATGCGGCGCGCAATGACCTGGGTTGATGCCGTTCTCCTCGCCCTGATCGCCGTCTCGGGCGTGATCGGCTACATGCGCGGCCTCGTCCGCGAGGTCCTGGGCGTCGGTGCCTGGGTGGGCGCGATCTTCTTCGCCTTCTACATGCTAAACGGCACGCGGGGGCTGTTCGTCAACCTCGTCCCCGCGCCCTGGATGGCCGATGTGGCGGCGCTGGCGGCGGTTTTCGTCGTCACCCTTATCATCCTGAAGATCATCATCGCGCTCATCGCCCGCTCGGTGCAAAGCTCCGTCCTCGGCGGGGTGGACCGGGCGCTGGGTGTGGTCTTCGGCCTCGGGCGGGGTGCGGTGGTGGTCCTGGTTGCCTATATCGCCGCCGGGGCCTTCGTGCCGAACCCCGCCCTCTGGCCCGAGCCGGTGCGCGGCGCGCGCTCCCTGCCCCTCATCGCCGACGGCGCGGCCTGGCTGAACGCCCGGCTCCCCGCCGGCTACCGCCCCCGCCTGCCTGACGCCCCCACGGGCCGGGCGCCCACCGCCGAGGAGCTGTTGCGCCCTCCCGCGCGCAACCGGATCTGAACCGATGACCGAGCTGACGACCAACCCGTTCGCCTCGCCGGCCGCCCTTGATGGGGAGGACGCGGACGACGCCTTCCACGAGGAATGCGGCGTCTTCGGCGTGTGGAACGCGCCCGACGCGGCGGCGCTGACCGCGCTCGGCCTCCACGCGCTCCAGCATCGCGGGCAGGAGGCGTCCGGCATCGTCTCCCTCGGCGACAAGGGCTTCCGCAGCCACAAGGGCCTCGGCCTCGTCGGCGACATCTTCGGGGATGCCCGGGTGATGGCCATGCTGCCCGGCCGCGCGGCGGTGGGCCACAACCGCTACGCGACGGCGGGCGAGACGGCGCTGCGCAACGTCCAGCCCCTCTATGCCGACTTCGCCTTCGGCGGCTTCGCGGTGGCGCATAACGGCAACCTCACCAACGCGCTCGCGCTGCGCCACCAGCTCGTCCGCCGCGGCTGCCTCTTCCAGTCCTCCACGGATTCGGAGGTCTTTGTCCATCTCATCGCCATTTCGCTCTATGCCACGGTGCTCGACCGCCTGATCGACGCGCTGAAGCAGGTGGACGGCGCCTACTCCCTCGTCGCCCTGCATGATGGCGCGCTGATCGGCGTGCGCGACCCGCTGGGCGTGCGCCCCCTCGTGCTCGGCCGCCTCGGCGCGGAGGGGAACAGGGGCTGGGTGCTGGCGAGCGAGACCTGCGCGCTGGACATCGTCGGCGCCGATTTCGTGCGCGACGTGGAGCCCGGCGAGATCGTCGTCATTGACGGGAGCGGCGTACAGAGCGTGAAGCCCTTCGCCCACACGCCGAGCCGCTTCTGCATCTTCGAGTACGTCTACTTCGCCCGCCCCGATTCCGTGGTGGAGGGCACGCCCGTCTACGAGACGCGCAAGCGCATCGGCCAGGAGCTGGCGCGCGAGAGCGGGGTGGAGGCTGATGTCGTGGTGCCCGTGCCCGATTCCGGCGTTCCCTCCGCCATGGGCTATGCCGTCGAGGCCGGGATCCCCTTCGAGCTCGGGATCATCCGCAACCACTATGTCGGCCGCACCTTCATCGAGCCGACCGACACGATCCGCCATCTCGGCGTGAAGCTGAAGCACTCGGCCAACCGCGCGATGCTTCAGGGCAAGCGGGTAATCCTGGTGGACGACTCCATCGTCCGCGGCACCACCTCGAAGAAGATCGTCGAGATGGTCCGCCAGGCCGGCGCGAAGGAGGTGCACATGCGCATTTCCTCGCCCCCCACGACGCATTCCTGCTTCTACGGCATCGACACGCCGGAGCGTGAGAAGCTGCTCGCCGCCAAGCACGACGTAGCGGAGATGGCCAGCATCATCGGCGCGGACAGCCTCGCCTTCATCTCGCTCGACGGGCTCTACCGCGCGCTCGGCCGCCGGGGCCGGGACGCGAAGGACCCCGGCTACTGCGATGCCTGCTTCACGGGGGACTACGCCATTCCGCTGACGGATCTCGAAGGCCATGCGGAGCGCCGCCCCGCCCTTCTGGCGCTGAACGGCGTATGACTGGGCCGCTGCAAGGGCGCATCGCCCTCGTCACCGGCGCCTCCCGCGGGATCGGCGCGGCGACGGCCATCGAGCTCGCCCGCCTCGGCGCCCATTGCGTGCTGACCGCACGCAGCCAGGGCGGGCTGGAGGAGACGGACGACGCCATCCGTGCCCTCGGCGGCAGCGCGACGCTCCTGCCTTTCGACCTGCAGAAGGACGCGGACAAGCTTGACCCTCTCGGCCCCTCGGTCTTCGAGCGCTTCGGGCGGCTGGACATCCTCGTCCACGCGGCGGGGGTGCTCGGCACCCTCACCCCCGTGGCCCACATCACCCCGCGCGACTGGGCGGAGGTGGTGGCGGTGAATCTCACCGCCGCTTGGCGCCTCATCCGCACGCTGGACCCGCCGCTGCGCGCCTCCGATGCCGGCCGCGCCGTGATCCTCACCACCGACCGCGCGCGCAGCCCGAAGCCCTACTGGGGCGCCTATGGTGCGAGCAAGGCGGGGCTGGAGCACCTCGTCTCCACCTGGGCGGCCGAGGTCGCCAACAGCCCGCTGCGGGTGAACCTCTTCGACCCCGGCCCGGTGAACACGAAGCTCCGCGCCAAGGCCATGCCGGGCGAGGACCCCATGAGCCTCGCCCAGCCCGCCGATGTCGCGCCCCGCATCGCCGCCCTCTGCCTGCCCGGGGAGGCACGGAGCGGGGAGGTCGTGCAGGCCGCCTAGGGGCTGCGATCGCGCGCCGTTAGGCCACAGGCGGCCCGGCGGCGTCCTGCCGCGCCGCTACGATCCAGGAAGCCCGGAATGCAGGAACGGTCGCTTCTCATGCGCGCCCGCTCCGCCCTGGGTGGCCAGGAACGCGAGGCGACGCTGCCGCTCGAGGCGGTCATCTGGGCGTTCCGGCTGCTGCTCGACCGGAATGCCGATGAGGTGGAGATGGAGCAGCACCGCCGCCCCCCCTCGAACGAGGCGCTGCGGAGCGCCCTGGTTCCCGCGGGCTACGCGGCCCCGCTCTGGTTGCTCGCGCCCCCTGCCTCGCCCCGCATTCCCTGGCGATTCGAGCCGCCCCGGCAGGGCCAGCCCGTGAGCCAGCTCTGCACCGCCGCGCAGTTCGACGAGCCCGAATACGCGGCCTGGTGCGCGACGATCGGGGAGGCTCCCCGCCCGCACCGCAAGCAGTGGGAGTTCTGCTGGATCCTCTCCGTGCCCCGGCGCCCGCGCTCTCGGCTTCGGCGTCGGCACCGAGGCCCTGCCGGCCATGCTGGCGGCCAACGGGGTCGAGGTGGTGGCGACCGACGCACCGGCGGAGCTGTCCCATGTCCAGGGCTGGCAGAGCACGAACCAGCACTCGGCCGACCTCATGCAGCTCCACCGCCCTGCCCTGCTGGACGAGGAGGCCTTCCGCGCCCGCGTCTCCTTCCGGCCCGTGGACATGATCGCGCGGGACCTGCGCGGCTTCGATGCCTGCTGGTCATCCTGCTGCTTCGAGCATCTCGGCGGGATCGCGCAGGGCCTCGACTTCGTGGAGAACAGCCTGGGGACGCTGCGCCCGGGCGGCGTCGCGGTCCACACCACCGAGTTCAACCTGCGCTCCAACGAGGGAACACTGGAAACGCCGGGGCTTTGCTACTTCCGGCGCCGCGACATCGAGGGGCTGCTGGACCGCCTGGCGGCCAGGGGCCACAGGTTATGGCCGCTGAACCTGCATCCCGGGGACGCGTCGCTCGACGCCCATATCGACCTGCCGCCCTACAGCCTGCCCCATCTGAAGCTGGAGAACATGGGGGAGATCAGCACCTCGATCGGGCTCGTGGTGCAGCGGGGGGACTGAGCGGCCTCAGTCCTCCGCCTCGGCATAGGGATTGTCGGTCCCTCGCGCGTTCACTCGGACCGGCACGCCCGGCATGTCGAAGGCCTCGCGGAAGGAGTTCACGAGGTAGCGCCGGTAGTCCTCCGGCATCTGCTCGGCGCGGGTGCCGAAGATCGCCAGCGTCGGCGGGCGGGCCTTGGGCATGGTAGCGTAGCGCAGCTTCAGCCGCTTGCCGTTCACCAGCGGGGGCGCGTGGCGCTCCAGTGCCGCCTCGAACCAGCGGTTCAGCGCGCCGGTCGGTACGCGGCGGTTCCAGAGCTCATAGGCCTCGCGCACGGTCGGCATCAGCCGCTCCACCCCGCGCCCCGTGGCGGCGGAGAGGGGGACGACGAAGACGCCCTTGAGCTGGGCGAGCGAGGCCATCAGCACGTCCTCTAGCCGGCGGCGGGCGGCGTTGCGGTCCTCCACCGCGTCCCACTTGTTGAAGGCGATGACCACCGCGCGGCCCTCGCGCTCGGCGAGGCGGGCGATGCGGAGGTCCTGCTCGTCCATGCCCTGCACGGCATCCACCACCAGCACGGCCACCTCGCACTCCTTCAGCGCGGCGATGGTGGCGGCGGTGGACATCTGCTCCAGCGCCTCCGTGATGCGGGCGCGGCGGCGGAGCCCGGCCGTGTCCACCAGCCGCACGGGCCTGCCCGTCTCGTCCGTCCACTGCACGGCCACGGAGTCGCGGGTGAGGCCGGGCTCGGGGCCGGTGATCATCCGCTCCTCGCCCAGCAGGGCGTTCAGCAGGGTGGACTTGCCCGCATTCGGGCGGCCGACGATGGAGAGGCGCAGCGGGCGGTTGGGATCGTCCTCCTCGTCCTCCTCCTCCGGCTCGGGGGGCAGGGCGGCGCGGATCTCGTCATGCAGCTCGCCCATGCCGTCCCCATGCTCGGCGGAGACGAGAAGCGGGGCGCCCAAGCCCAGCTCATAGGCTTCCAGCGCCCTCGCCGCGCCCTCGCGCCCCTCGGCCTTGTTGGCGAGCAGCAGCACGGGCTTGCCGTGGCGGCGCAGCCACTGGGCGAAGGAGCGGTCGGCGGGGGTGAGCCCGGTGCGCACGTCCACCACGAAGAGCACGAGGTCCGCGGCGCGCAGCGCGGCCTCGGAGCTCGCGCGCATCCGGCCGGGGATGGTGTCGGGCGCCGCCTCCTCCAGCCCGGCGGTGTCGATCAGGAGCACGTCGCGCCCGGCGATGCGGGCCACGGTCTCCTTGCGGTCGCGCGTCACGCCCGGCGTGTCGTCCACGATGGCGATACGCCGCCCGGCGAGGCGGTTGAAGAGGGTGGACTTGCCCACATTGGGGCGGCCCATCACGGCGATACGGGGGAGCATAGGGGGCAAGAGCACCGGCCGCGCCCGGGGGTCAAGCGCGGCGTGCCCGGGTCTGCCGCGCGCGGGCGCCGGCCGTGGGTGGCGGGCGGACTTCGGGACCCCGGCCGTCAGCCCCGGCAGGTGCCGCTCATGGGCCTTGTCGAAGGGCCCTCAGGCCCCGCGCAGGGCCACGAGCGTCCCGTCGTCGGTCAGGAGATAGACGGTTCCCCCCACCGCGATGGGCGGCAGGGTGGTGCCGCCGGGCAACCGGATGCGGGAGGCGATGCCACCCTCGGCAGGGTCCACCAGCACGGCCTCGCCGAGGGAGGAGGGCACGAGGATGCGCCCGCCGACCACCAGCGGCGAGCCGAAGCTGGCGGCCTCGCGCCGCCGGTCCCGCGCCGAGCGCTCGTCCAGCAGGGTAAGCCAGCGCACCCGGCCGTCGTTCCGGCCCATGGCGACGAGTTGGTTCTCGGGGGTGACGACGAAGATCCAGTCCCCGGCGACGGCGGGGGAGCGGGAACTGCCGACATCGCGCTCCCACAGCCGGCGGCCGGAGCGGAGGTCGACCATCAGCGCCGTGCCGCCCTGGCCGGCCGCGATCACTCGGCCGTCGTCGATGACCGGCAGGCCGGCGACGCCCGCCAGCTCCGCCAGCCCGCCGCGCCGGGCCGCCTGCCCGCCGGAGGCGAGGCTCTCGGTCCAGACCACGCGGCCATCGGCCACGCCCAGCGCCGCCAGCTCGCCCGAGGGAAAGCCGGCCACCACTGTCTCGCCCTCCACCGCCGGGGCGGGAAGGCCGAGCGGCACGGCGGAGACGGGCTGGCCGCGATAGGTCCAGAGGCGGCGCCCGTCCTCGATGGACAGCGCCAGGAGCTGGTTCTCCACCGTGGGCACGAAGATGCGCCCGCCCGAGACGGTGATGCCCCCTCGCGTCGGCGCGGGGACGGAGGCGCGCCAGCGGATCTCGCCCGTGCCGGGATCGAGGGCCAGCACCTCGGCCATGCCAGTCGCGGCGTAGAGGACCCCGTCCGCGAAGGCGAGGCCGGCGCCGACCGCGCCCACATCGTCCTTCTCCGGCGTCGTCTCGCGGGTCCAGCGCCGGCCGCCGCGGGCCGCGTCGAAGGCGGCGACGATGCCGTAGGCATCGGCGGTGAAGACCGTGCCGTTCGCCAGGATCGGCCCGGCGGTGATGCGGCGGCGGTAGGAGGAGCCGGTCCCAATGCTCGCGCGCCAGATCTCGCGCAGTCCCTCGCCCGCAAAGGCGTGGCCGGGATCATGGGCGAGGTTGCCGCCCGCCTGCGGCCACTCGACCAGGGCGGTGGGGGGCGGGAGCGTCACGGGGCGGCCGGCCAGGGCGGGATCGATCGAGATGCTGCGGTCGGCCTGGATCACGGGCAGGCGCTCGCCGGGCAGCGGGGTCTTGCTGTCGCCGAAGATGCTGTCGATCGTCTCGCAGCCCGAGAGGGCGAGGGCGGCGCCGCCCAGCATCAGCGCGCGGCGGGAGGGGTTCGGCATCGCTCGCTCTCTCTCAGGCTGTGGGAAGCTGCGCCATCACCCGGGCGGCGCGGTCGCGCAGCGCCTGGGGGACGGCGGCGTCGGTGGACAGGGCCTCCAGGATGCGCCGGGCCTCGGCCGTGTTGCCCTGGCGGATGGCGACGAGGGCCTGCATCTCCCGCGCGGAGGCGCGCCAGGGGCTGGCATTGCCGGCCAGCGGCGCGATGCGGGCGGCCAGGAGCGCGGGGTCCTGGCTGTCCAGCCCGTGTAGCACCCAGTTGAGGCTCGCGAGGTCGCGGTAGAGCTGGTCCGCCGTGCGGTCGTTCGTCACGGCGTCCCAATCGGCCAGCGCCCCGGCGAGGTCGCCCGTCTCGGACTTCAGCGCGGCGGCGCGGAGGCGGGCGAGGGTGCGGTAGCCGTCCGGCGCCTTGCTCGCGATGTCGTCGAAGCGCGCGGCGGCGGCCTTGAGGTCCGCGCCCTGGGCCTCGGTTTCCCGGTGGACGACGAGGAAGGCGTTGGCGGCGGCCTCGGCCTCGCGGTTCTGGTACCAGCGCCAGCCCTGCCAGCCGCCCACCCCGATCAGCGCCACGAGGGCGAGGCCGGCCAGGGCCCCGCCATAGCGCATGCCGAGCTGCCGGGCGCGCTCGGCCCGCAGGTCCTCCTGCACCTCGTCGAAGATGTCGGGCAAGCGGGTCGCACTCCCTCGATGACTCCCCCGGGGAGCCCAGCCACGCCGGATGACGGACAGGGCGGGGGGTATAGCGGGACCGTCACGGGGCGTTAAGCCCGCCCGGCCATGATGTGGGGATGCGGACCCTCCTCCTCCCCCTCCTCCTCCTGCTCCCGGGCTGCGAGGCGGCCGTGGGGCCGGCCCTCGCCGTGAACGGGGTGTCGCTCATGCTCACCGGGCGGGCGGTGCCGGACATCGTCCTTTCCGGCGTAACGGGGCGGGACTGCTCCATCGCCTATCTCGATGGCGGGGAGCGCTACTGCCGGGTGGAGCCGGTGGCGGTGGAGCAGCCGCACTGCACGCGCAGCCTGGGCTCGGTGGACTGCTGGACCGGGCCGGTGCCGGGCAACCCGCCGCCGCAGGGGGTGGGGCAGGCCCGGCCGGGCGCGCCAGCGCCGCCCTGGCCGGAGCGGCTTCTCTAAGGCAAGGGGGGAGCCCCTCGACCGTTCCGGGCACAAGAGGGACACTCGCGCGGGAGACCCGCCATGCCTGCCCCCCGAGCCCGGCGCGCTCCCGCACGAGATGAGGGTCCCTGCCGTTGAGCCAGCTTTTCCAACCCCTGCGCCTGGGCGGCCTCGAGCTCGCCAACCGCATCACCATTGCCCCGATGTGCCAGTACTCGGCTGAGGACGGGCGTGCGGGCGACTGGCACATGATCCATCTCGGGAGCCTCGCCCTCTCCGGGGCGGGGCTGCTGATCCTAGAGGCGACGGCGATCTCGCCGGAGGGGCGCATCTCCCCCGCCGATCTCGGCCTCTATTCCGACGATGACGAGGAGGCGCTGGCCCGCGTGCTGCGCGCCTGCCGCGCCAACTCACCCATACCGATCGCCATCCAGCTCAGCCATGCCGGGCGCAAGGGATCGAGCCGCGCCCCCTGGGAAGGCGGCGCCCAGATCGCCCCGAGCGAGCCGGGCGGCTGGAAGACCGAGGCTCCCTCCCCCCTGCCCCATACGGAGGGCGAGGACGCCCCACTGGCGCTCGACCGCACCGGGCTGGACCGCGTGCGCGAGGGCTTCGCCGAGGCCGCCCGCCGCGCCGCGCGCCTCGGGCTGGACGGGATCGAGATCCACGGCGCCCATGGCTACCTACTGCACCAGTTCCTCTCCCCGCTCTCGAACGCGCGGGAGGACGAGTATGGCGGCAGCCTCGAGAACCGGATGCGCTTCCCCTTGGAGGTGTTCGACGCCGTGCGCGCCGCCTTCCCGGCGGAGCGGCCGGTCTGGATGCGCCTCTCCGCGACCGACTGGGTGCCCGGCGGATGGGACGTGGAGGGGACGATCGCCCTCTCCCTCGCCCTCAGGGCGCGGAGCTGCGCGGCGATCCACGTCACCACCGGGGGCGTCTCGCCGCACCAGAAGATCCCCCTCGCCCCGGGCTACCAGGTGCCTTTCGCCCGGCAGGTGAAGGAGGCGGTGGGCCTGCCCACCATCGCGGTAGGGCTGATCACCGAGGCGGAGCAGGCCGAGGCGGTCATCGCGAGGGGCGATGCGGACGCCGTCTCCCTCGCCCGCGCCATGCTCTACGACCCCCGCTGGCCCTGGCACGCCGCGGCCAGACTCGGCGCGCAGGTGGCGGCGCCGAAGCAGTACTGGCGCTCCCAGCCGCGGGAGTACAAGGACCTGTTCATCGGCACCGCCCACGGCCAGCGCTAGCGCCGGGCGCCCCGGGCGCCGATGCCCCCCCTTCAGGCGGCGCGCGTGCCCTCGAAGCGCACGGGCTCGCCGGAGGGTGCGCCGATCACCTCGTCCTCCCGCATCACGGCGCGGCCGCGGATGATGGTCATCACCGGCCAGCCCTGGCAGCGGGCGCCAGTGAAGGGGCTCCAGCCGCAGGGGGAGACGAGCCAGTCCGCCTCGATGGTGCGGGACTTGCCCATGTCCACCACGGTGAAGTCGGCGTCGTAGCCGGCGGCGAGGCGGCCCTTGCCGGTCGCGCCGTAGACGCGGGCGGGGCCGGCGGCCATGAGGTCGGCGAGGCGGGAGACGGAGAGCCGCCCCTCTGAGACATGGTTCAGCATCAGCGGCACGATCGTCTGCACCCCCGTCAGCCCCGCGGCGGTGGCGGGCCAGGGGCGCTCCTTCGCCTCCTTCGGATGCGGCGCGTGGTCGCTGCCCACCGTGTCCACCGTGCCGTCCGCGATGGCGGCCCAGGCGGCATCGTAGTGGCGCTTGTCGCGGATCGGCGGGTTCATCACAGCGTAGCCGCCCAGCGCCTCATAGGCGTCGGGTGCCCACTGCGTCAGGTGGTTCAGCAGCACTTCCACCGTGCCGACGTCGCGGAAGTCCTTCATGTAGTCCAGCTCCTCCGCCGTGGAGACGTGGAGGATATGGGCGGGGCGGCCGGTCTTGCGGGCGAGCGCCATCAGGCGCCGCGTGCCGAGGAAGGCGCATTCCACGTCGCGCCATTCCGCGTGCAGCCGGTAGGGGCCGCCCTGGGCAAACATCGGCTTGCGCGCCTGGAGCCGGTACTCGTCCTCGGAGTGGTAGGCGATGCGGCGGGCGCCGTTGCGCATCACGCGCTCCAGCGTCTCGTCGTCCTCGATCATCAGGTCGCCCGTGGAGGAGCCGGCGAAGACCTTGATGGCGCAGACATTCGGCTCGCGCTCCAGCGCGCCGAGATCGGGGACGTTGCTGCGCGCGCCGCCGATATACATACCCACGTCACACCAGGCCGTCTCGCGGATGTGGTTCCGCTTCCAGTCGAGCTGCGCCTGGGAGGTGATGGAGGGCTGGGTGTTCGGCATGTCGTACACCGCCGTCAGCCCGCCGAGCACGGCGCCTTTCGTTCCCGTGCCCAGGGTTTCCACCGCCGGGTCGCCGGGGTCGCGCAGATGGACGTGGGGGTCGGTCAGCCCGGGGAGGACGTGCAGACCGGTGCAGTCGATCACCTCGGCCGCCTCCGCCGTGCGGAGGTCGCCGATGGTGGCGATGCGGCCCTTGCGGACGGCGACATCGGCCCGCGTCTCGCCCCAGGGCAGCACGAGGGTGCCGCCGCGCAGGATCAGGTCATAGCTCGCCATGTCGTCGCCCCGGCCTCGATGGAGGCCGCGGTGATAGCCCAGGGCAGATCATGGCGGGAGGGGCACGGCTGGACCTGCCCTCTCCCATAGCTATCCTGTGCCCCCCGCGCCCCGCCCACCCGCAGTTCCCCGGAGGATGCACCGGCATGCCGACCAACCTCGCGCGGCTGCCGGCCCCGGCGCAGTGGCTCCTGCTCGCGGCCTTCGCGGTGCTGCTCGCGACCGGCTTCCGGCTGGTAGGGATGCCCGCCTCCCAGCTCCTCGGCCCGATGGCGGCGAGCATTCTGCTCAGCCTGTGCGGGATGACGGTGCGCCTGCCGCGCCCGTTCTACATCGCCGCCCAGGCGCTGGTGGGCTGCCTTATCGCGACGGTGGTCACGCCCGACATCCTGCACTCCTTCGCCGCGGACTGGCCGCTCATCCTCGCCGCCGTCCTCTCCACCCTGGCCGTGAGCAACCTGCTGGGCTGGCTGATGAGCCGCCTCGGCGTGCTGCCGGGCACCACGGCCATCTGGGGCACCGCGCCCGGCGGTGCCTCGGCCATGGTGGTAATGGCGGAGGCCTTCGGGGCGGATGCGCGGATGGTGGCGCTGATGCAGTATCTCCGCGTGGTCCTCGTCGCGGGGGCGGCGGCGGTCGTCTCACACCTCTTCACCGCCTCCCTGCCGCCGCCGCCCGCGC
This sequence comes from Roseomonas sp. GCM10028921, assembly GCA_042666135.1. Taxonomy (GTDB): domain Bacteria; phylum Pseudomonadota; class Alphaproteobacteria; order Acetobacterales; family Acetobacteraceae; genus Roseomonas. The sequence goes on from JBHTFH010000002.1 coordinate 129,868, forward strand.
CGCTGTTTCCCGCCCTCCACCCCCTCCCCTTCACCACCGCCCTGGTGCTGGCGGGGGCTGGGGCCTGGATTGGGCAGCGCTGCCGCATCCCGGCCGGCCCGCTGCTGGTGCCCATGGTCGCGGGCGCCACGCTGCACTCGGCCGGGCTGATCGAGCTGGAGCTGCCGCCCTGGCTGATGGCGCTAGTCTATGGCGCGATCGGGTGCAGCATCGGCCTCGGCTTCACGCGGCAGGTGCTGGCACGGGCGGCCTCGGCCCTACCGGTGATCCTGCTCTCCATCTTCCTGCTGATCGGGCTCTGCGGGCTGATGTCGCTCGGGCTGGTCTGGTGGCTCGGGCTGGACCCGCTGACGGCCTATCTCGCGATCAGCCCGGGGGGCATCGATTCCGTCGCGGTAATCGGGGCGGCCAGCCGGGCGGACATGTCCTTCGTCATGGCGCTTCAGACCATGAGGCTGCTGGCCGTGGTACTGCTCGGCCCGCCGCTCGCGCGGGCGCTGGCGCGGGGGCTGGACCGCAGGAAGGCGGGTTGACCACCCCCCCGCAGGCGCCCGCCGGGCCGGGCGCCCTCTCCTCGCCCTGCACGGGGCTCTGCGCCCTGGACGGGGAGGGCTTCTGCCGGGGCTGCTTCCGGCACATCGAGGAGATCGCCACCTGGTCCGGGGCCGGGGATGACGAGCGGCGCGCGATCCTCGCCCGCTGCGCCGCTCGGCGTGCCGCCCGGGCCTGACGCCCGCCGCCGGGCGGCTACCAGGTCAGCTCGGCCACCGCGATGCGATTCTCGGCCAGCGGCCAGGCACGGGCCACCACCCGCTCCTCGTTGAACACGCCCACCACCGGGCGCCCGATCCCGTCGACGGGCAGCCGTGCGACCGCGGTGGCGCCGGCCGCGACGCCCCGCGGCAGCTCGGCCGGCTCGCGCCCGTCTAGCAGCACGACGTCCCGCGGGAGACCGAAATAACCGCGGGGGCGGTTGAAGCGCAGCACCGCCCCCGCGCCCGCATCCGCCGGGGCAGGCGGCGCGGCCGGGCGGAGCTGCACCACTTCGGAGGAGCGAGGGAAGGGATTGCGGTAGGAGTGGGTGATCGGGTGCCCCGGCGCGGCCACCACGAATTCCAGCGGCCAGTCCGGCGACGCCGTCACCGGGCCCCAGACCCCGTCCGCCCCAGTCTCACGCCGATGGATGGGGCCGCCCATGCGCTCCGCCGTGCCGGGATGCAGGCGGTAGATCTCCACCGTGGCGCCGGCGACGGGGCGGTTGGTCTGCACGCCGCCTGGCGTGCCGGTGACGCGGCCGTTCAGCACCGGCCGCTCCTCCGGCACCACGTCCAATCGCTCGGGCTCGCGCCCCGCGACGAAGCGGAACATCTCGCGGAAGGCACGGGCGGAATAGGCCGTCTCGCGGTGGTCCACCCCGGGGAGGACGAGGTTGGTGGCGCCGCGCAGCTCGGGGCTGTCATGCCCCACCCCCGTCGGCACGCCGGGGCGGCCGGCGTAGCGGCCGTCGGGCTGGGCGTAGAGATCGTTGCTGTCGGAGCGCAGGGTGAGGAAGGCCGTGCCGGGCACCACCTGGGACTCCTCGCCGTTCAGCCGCCGCAGCAGGTCGGAGCGGGCGTTGAACTCGCGGTTGCGGTTGGCATCCCAGTCGTAGATGCCGTTGTTCGGCGTGCCGCAGGTGATAGCGTGGGACACCTCCGCCCCGCCGCCATGCAGCTGCACATGGTTGCGGATGGGGTAGCCGCCGCGCGAGTTCCCGACCAGCGCCACGCGCGCCGCGCCCGTGCGCGCCCGCAGCGCCGCGATCTCCGCCGCCAGCTCCCGCCGGCAATCCTCGGAGGAGGAGCGCAGGGGTTGGGGCACGGCGTCGTCGTCGCGCGCGAGGGGGTCGGTGAAGTCGATGGCGCGAAGGCGGTCACGCGGCCAGCCATTGCTCTCGAAGCGCCAGAGCGTCGTCATCCAGAGCGCGGAATGGTCGCCATTGCCGTGGACGAAGAGGATGGGCGTCAAGGCTGACTCCTGGGCTGCCTCCTGGGCGAGGGCGGGGCGGGAGATAGCGGCGAGCGCCGCGGCGCCCATCAGGGCGCGCCTCCCCATCGGCAGGCCGGCCATGTCGTCCTCTCCCCTTTTCTCGCGCACCGACTAAGCCGCGTTGCCGGGCAGGCGGCAAGCCCGCGCGGCAGCGGGAGCCGCGCTGCGGGCGGTGGACCCCGCGGCCGGGCTGGTCTCAGATGCCCCCGAACCGGGCCGGGTCCCGGATGGGAGAGGAAGCGATGCGTCCAGCCATGTCCCGCCGCGCCCTGGGTGCCAGCCTGCTGGCCGGCGCCGCGCTTCCCGCGCCGGCGGTTGCCGCCGGTCCTTCCTTCGCCACGCGTCCCATCCGCCTCATCCTCGCCTTCGGCACGGGGACCGGCGCCGACGTGCTGGCGCGTGAGCTCGGCCAGCGCTTCGGGCAGGAGGCGGGGCAGCCCGTGGTGGTGGAGAACGTGACGGGCGGCACGGGCGTCGTCGCGCTCCGCACCATGGGGCGGGCGGCGCCGGACGGGCACACCCTCTTCCTCGCGGCCCTCGGCAACGTCGTCGTCAACCCCATCGTCAGCGCCGCCGCGCGCGGGACGGAGGCGCTCGTCACCCCCGTCGGGCAGGTGAGCGACAACCCGCATGTCATGCTCATCCATGGCAGGCTGCCCGTCAGCGACGTGCGCGCCTTCGTCGCCTATGCGAAGGCCCGCCCGGGGGCGATCAACTTCGCCTCCCCGGGCGCGGGCGGCGTCTCCCATCTCGGCGCGGAGCTGTTCCAGTCCGTCGCGGGGATCGAGGGGGTGCACGTCCCCTATCGCGACGGCTCGCAGATGCTGACGGACATGATGACGGGCCGCGTCCACGCCGCCTTCATGAGCGCGGGCGGGCTGATGCCCATCCTGGCCGACGGCAAGATCCGGGCGCTCGGCGTCACGGCGCCCACCCGCGTGCCGGAGCTGCAATCCCTGCCCGTGGTGGAGAGCCAGGGCCTGCCCGGCTTCCGCTACAGCACTTGGTATGGGCTCTACGCTCCCGCGGCGACCCCGGCTCCGCTGGTGGGACAGCTCAACGTGATGCTCCGGGCCTCGCTGGCCGACGATGCCCTGCGCGCCCGGCTCACGGCCCAGGGCGCCGACGTCGTCACGGGATCGGCGGGGGAGCTGGCCGCACTGATGGAGAGCGACGGCCGCACCTGGCGCCGCATCATTCAGGAGCGGCGCATCGTGGTGGAGTAGAGCCGGCGGGAGCGAGCGGCACGGCCGGCCTGCGGTCCCAGGTAGGGAACCCGTCCGGCACCGGCACGGCTCTCAGCCAGGTCCAGGCCTGCCCGCGAAGGCCAGGGGCCGCGGCCCGCTACCGGTTCTCCGCGTCCAGGTCGGCCGCGCGCTGGTCCTCCTCCGCCTCGCCGGAACCGTCCGGGGTGGACGGGTTCGGCTCCCTGCGACGGTCCAGGTAGTCGCTGAGACGGACGTACAGGCAGTCTTCGCTGATCATCGGCGCGGCCCCTTGTTGAGCACGCAGAAAACGCGGGCGGGGGTTTTGAGTAACGGAATCTTCCGCATCTAAATCGTCCGGCCCGCGCCCAGCGGCGCGCCATGGTTCATCGCACGGAGAGCGCCTCGAAAACGTCGCCCTCCATGCGCCGCCCCTCCACATGGCGGCCGTGCCACAGCGCCCAGAAAAGCAGGTTCCAGGCGGCGAAGCCCTCGCGCTTGCCCCCAGCGGCGCGAAAGAGCGGCAGGATGCGGTCGGGCCGGGCGATCTCCGCCACCCCGGGCTGCGCGGCCACCAGCGGCGCGAGCCGATCGGCGGCGGAGGCGATCCAGGCGCCCATGGGCATGGCGGAGTCCTGCTTCGACGCGAAGGGCTCGCAGGCGGGGAACTCGCGCGCCAGCCACCGCCGCAGCAGCCACTTGCCGCGCCCGTTCCGCACCTTCATCGAGTCCGGCAGGCGCCAGGAGGCGCGGGCCACGGCCTGGTCGAGGAAGGGGGTGCGGCCCTCCACCCCATGGGCCATCAGGCAGCGGTCGAGCTTCGCCAGGAGGTCGTTGGGCAGCGAGTCCGCGATGTCCAGGGCCTGCGCGGCCTGGAGCCGCGTGCGTCCCCCTGTGAGGGCGGCGGCCTCGACGGCGGCGACGCCGTCCCGCCAAGCGCGGGGGGCCTCGTGCAGGACGTCCAGCCGGTCGAAGGCGCCGTGGGCGCGCATCGCCTTGCCCCCCAGCCACCAGGGGCGCATCGCCGCGCGGTGGCGGCCGTAGCCGGCCAGCAGCTCGTCCCCGCCCTCGCCCGAGAGCAGCACCGTCACCTCCTCCCGCGCGCGACGGGCGAGGAACCATGCGGTGATGATGCCGTAATCGGCAGCGGGATCGTCCATGCAGGCGACGATCTCCGGCAGGTGGCGCCAGACCTCGGCCTCCGTCACGCCGACCGTCTCGTGCCGGGCGCCGGCGGCGCGGGCGGCACGGGCCGCGCGCTCGCGCTCGTCGGAAGCGCCGGGGGTGTCGAAGCCCGCGGTGTAGGCGAGCACCGGGCGGGTGTTCAGCCGCGCCATCATCGCCAGCACCGCCGCGCTGTCCGTGCCGCCGGAGAGGAGCAGGCCGAGGGGCACGTCGCTGCGCTGGTGCAGCGCCACGCTCTCGCGGAGGGCGGCGCCGAAGCGATCGAGCGCCGCCTCCTCGGTGATCGGCTCCGGCCCGCCCTCCGGCAGGGCGTCGCGCCGCGCGCGCTCCAGCACGGCGCCGTTGCCGAGCACCAGCGTCTCCCCGGGGAGGAGGCGGCGGATGCCTTCGAAGATCGTCTCGGCCCCCGTGGTGAACCGGAGCTGCAGCAGCTCCTCCCGCGCCTCGGCCCGGATACGGGGTCGGAGGAGGCCGGTGGCAAGGATGGCCGAGGGCTCGCTGGCGAAGGCGACGCCGCCCTCGATCTGGGCGACGTAGAGCGGCTTGATGCCGAAGGGATCGCGCGCCAGCACCACGCGCCGCGCCGCGCGGTCATGGATGGCGATGGCGTACATGCCGCGCAGATGGTCGGCGAAGCGCAGCCCGTCGCGCCGCCAGAGATGGAGCGGCGGCTCGCAGTCCGAGCCCGTGCTGCAGGCGAGCGCGTTCGCCTCCCGCAGCTCCAGGTCGTTGAGGATCCCGCCATTGGCGATGAGCGCCGCCGGCCCGGCGAAGAGCGGCTGGTCGCCCCCGGCGGGGTCGATGACCGCGAGCCGGGTATGGGAGAGCGCGACGGGGCCGGAGACGTGGTGCCCCCGCCCGTCCGGCCCGCGATGGGCGAGGGCGCGCGTCATGCGGTCCAGCACGCTGAGATCGGGCAGCCGGCCGGAGGCGAGGGCTATGCCCGCGATGCCGGACATGGGCTAGCGCCCGCCCACGGAGCGGGGATTTGGCAGCGGCGCGAGCCCTGCCGGCCCCGTGGCGTGCCGCCGCCCGGCGATGGCGCCCCCCGCCCCGCCCACGATCCGCCGGCTCGCGGGACCGCCGCCAGCCCTGCCCGCCGGTGCCCCGGCCATGATCTGCGCTGCTCTCAGGGCATCGTCCTCGTGCTGGGGAGGGCAGCCCGGCTCACCGCCGGCCGGCGCGGCGGGAAGCGTGCCCGGCCCCGGAGGGCCGGCCGGCGCACCCGCGCGCCGCCCTCCTCTCGCATATCAGCGCATCCCCTCCCATCCCCGGCGCCCATCCCCGGCGCGCGGCTTGCCAGGACCCGACGCTTGGGCGAGTGGTGGGGGGCAGCCGGGCGGGTGACGCGGACAGGCCGCCCGAACCGCCGCCCCGAACTGGATGCCCCGACGCAAGTGCCTCTCCGCCGCCTCTTCCAGGACGTGCGAACGCCGTTCGGCCTTCTTCTGCTCCTGGCCCCGGTCGTCGGGGTGCTGCAGTACCGGGGCATTGCGCTGGCGGCGACGCTCGCCTTCGCCGGGACAGTGACAGCCTATGCCCGTGTCCAGCGCCGGCTTCCCCGACCATACGGCCCCACCCTCGCCATCGCCCTGCTGATCCCTGCCTGGTGCCTCGTCAGCGCCGCCTGGGCGGAGACGCCGGCGCGGGCCGCCGCGACCGCGCTCACGGTCGGGGGCTTCATCCTGCTCGCCGCGCTGGCGCTCCGCATCCTGCGGGAGGAACCGACGGAGAGGCTGGCCTCCATGCTGTCGCTCCTCGCCATCGGCCTGGGCACCGGCACCCTCCTCGCCTTCCTCGACGCGATGACGGGCGGCTTGCTGCGGGCCGGGGTGCGCGGCGGGGGCCAGATCACAGGGGTACTCGCCTTCGGGCTCAAGCCGGCCGTCTCCGTCATTGCCCTGCTCCTGCCCGCGGTCCTCGCCCTCCCCCGCGTCCCGCACGCGGCGCGGCTGGCCCTCGTCCTCGCCGGGCTGGCCACGGCCCTCCTGCTCCCGGCGGAGTCCGCGAAGATCGCGGCGGTGGCGGGGCTGCTCGCCATGGCGGGCGCGGCCCTTCTCGGCCGCTGGGTGGCGAGGGGCACCGGCGTGGCGCTGGCCGCCGCCTTCGTCGCCATGCCGCTGCTGATCCACGCGGCCCTGCCCGCCCTGCCGCCGCTGGAGGGGAAGCCGCCCTCCGCCGCGCACCGGATCCTCATCTGGGACTGGGTCGTGGACCGGGTCGAGGAGCGCCCCGTCCTCGGCTGGGGCGGCGAGGCGAGCCGGACGGTCCCCGGCGGGCGGGACGCCTTCGATGCCGCCACCCTCGACCGCTTCGGCCTCACCTCCCCCGCCACGAGGGGCTGGTTCTCCGGCCGCGGGGCGCAGCGGCTGCCGCTACACACGCACAACATCCCCCTCCAGATCTGGCTGGAACTGGGCGGCGTCGGCGCCTTCCTCGCCGCCGCGCTGATGCTGCGCCTGGGCTGGCGGGCCGGGGAGAACGGGCCGGGCGCGACGGGGATGCTCGCCGCCGCCGCGGTGATCGGGATGCTCAGCTACGGCGTGTGGCAGGAATGGTGGATCGGGCTGCTGCTCATGGCGGCCATCATCGGGGAGCTGCTTGGGGTCCTTCACCGCGGGCGGGCTGCCCCTCCAGCAGGCTGAGATAGCGGGGAAGGACGGTCTCCCAGCCGAAGCCGCTCCGCACGCGGCGCGCCGCGGCCTCGCCCATCCGCCGGCAAAGGAGGGGATCGTCCAGGAGGCAGGCGAGGGCCGCCGATACCGCCCCGTCATCGGTGCCGTCGCAGGTCAGTCCGGTCTCGCCGTCCAGCACGGCCTCTGCCGCGCCGCCATCGCTCCCCGCGACCGCGGGCAGGCCGTGCCAGGCGGCCTCCAGATAGACGAGGCCGAAGCCCTCCACCGAGGCGCCCTCTCGCCGGGAGGGCATCGCGAAGAGGTCCGCCCCCGCGTAGAGGGCCGCCTTTAAATTCCTATCCACGACCCGCCCGAGGAAGTGGACCCGCTCCTCCACCCCCAGCTCCCGGGCGAGACGGCGCAGGCGCAGCTCATCCTCGCCGCCGCCGGCGACGACGTAGCGCAGGCCGGGATGGCGGCCGGCCAGGGCCGGGAGCGCGCGGAGGACGGCGTCGACGCCCTTGCGTGGCTCCAGCCGCGCCACGGTCAGCAGGACGGGCCCCGCCCCGCCCATGAAGCCTGCGGCCCAACGGCGCGCCTCCTCGTCCGGGGCCGGCTGCGGGGCGACCGGCAGGTGGATCACCACCGGCCGCGCCGCGTCCTGGGGAAGGTAGGGACCCATCAGCCCCGCTGTGAATCCGGAGTTGGCGGCGATGGCCGTCGCCTTGCCCAGCGCGGTCCCGATCCGCCGCGCCTTGCGGGCGCTGGCCGCCGGCGGGAACTCGCTGCCATGCGCCAGGACGAGGATCGGCACGTCCGGGCGCGGCAGGAACTCGAGGCTCTTCCAACTATCCGCGATCACACCCTGGACAGGCTGCCCAGCGAGGACGCGCCGTGCCGCCAGCGCCTTGCGGAACCTGCGGATCGGGCGCGGGCCGCCGAAGCGGCGAAGCCCCATGCCAGCCGCCCAGGAGGGCTCGGAGAGGCCCCGGCCCCGGATATGGTCGGCCAGCACCAGCACGGTCCGGCCGCTCGCGACCAGCTGCTCGGCCATGTCGCCCATCAGGGCCTCGATCCCGCCGGGGTCCGGGGGGAAGTTCTGGGTCAGCAGCAGGAACATCAGCCGGGCACGCCGGGGGAAGCGGGACGGCGCAGCATCACGCCGCCACCTCGGCGGAGAGCATGAGGCGCACGGCGTGGAGCGCCTGCGCGACGGACAGCCCGTCCATGCTGCCGCCCGCCGCAACCACGGCGCGGGCCGCCCGGCCGACCGGCGCGTACTCCCCGGCCGGCGTCGGCCCGAACAGGCCGAGGGTGGGCGACCCCGTGGCGGCGGAGAGGTGCATCAGCCCGGAATCATTACCCACGAAGAGCCGCGCGCGGGCCAGCAGCGCCGCCGCCTCCGGCAGGGAGAGCTGCCCGACGAGGTCCACCGCCTCCGGCAGGCCGGCGACGACCGGCGCGGCCATGGCCCGCTCCGCCTCGCCGGGGCCGCCGAGCAGCACGGGGCGCGCCCCCGCCAGCGCCCCGCCGGGCTCGGTGAGCGCGCGGGCGAGGGCCACGAAGCGCTCCGCCGGCCAGACCTTGCCCGACCAGTTGGCGGTGGGGCCGAGGGCGAGGATGGGACGGTCCTCCCCCAGCAGGGCCGCGACCCGCGCCGCATCCTCGGGCGCGAACCAGGCGACGGGCGGCGGCGGCGGGTCCAGCCGCAACACCCCCGCAATGTGGCCGATCCGGTGCCCGGGTCGCCGCCCGCCCCGCATCACCGCGCGTCGGCGCGCGGGCACGAGATAGGCAAGGGCCGAGCCGCGAAGGTCCACCACCAGGTCCCAGAAGGTGGTCGCCACCTCGGCCCAGAGGCTGATCCAGTGGGCCGAGAAGGGCCGCTTCGCGACCACGATGGTCCGCTCCCGCCCCGGCATGCGCGCGAAGACGCCCTCGGCCACCGGCCCGCAGGCGATCGTGATCCGCGCGCCCGGATGGGCGCGGATGAGGTGGTCGAGCAGGCCGGTGGAGAGCACGGCGTCGCCGATCCGGGTGGAGGTGACAAAGAGGATCCGCATGGGCGGCGCTGTGTAGCACGCCCCGGCGGGAACGGGGCCAGATGGTGCTTACCTGCCGCTGCCCGGGGCGGGCGCTTGCGGGCGGGGGTCCGGCGCCCGATCTCCCCGCCATGCCCAGCGCCCCCCTCCCCGATCGCGGCCTTGTCGAGGTTTCCGGCCCGGACCGCGCGACCTTCCTCCAGGGCCTCGTCTCCAACGACGTGGCCGTCCTCGGCACCGGTGCCGCCTGGGCGGCGCTGCTCTCGCCCCAGGGCAAGTGGATCAGCGACTTTCTCGCCTTCAAGGCGCCCGCCCTCGCGCCCGAGGCGATCCTGCTCGACCTCCCGCGGGAGGACGCGCCGATGGTGGTGGAGCGGCTCTCCCGCTTCCGGCTCCGCTCGAAGGTCGCGCTCGCCGACCGCTCCGGGGAAATCGCGGTCGGCGCGGTCTGGGGGGAGGAGCCGCCCATGGCCTCCCTCGTCCGCCGGGATCCCCGGCTGGAGGCGGCGGGCTGGCGGGTCTACGGCACGGCGCTGAACGGCGATCCCGCGGATTACGACCGCCACCGGCTGGAGCTCGGCTTGCCCGACGGGGTGCGGGACCTCGACCGCGACAAGACCGTGCTGCTGGAGGCCGGCTTCGACGAGCTGCACGGCATCGCATGGGACAAGGGCTGCTACATGGGCCAGGAGTTGACGGCGCGCACCCGCTATCGCGGGCTGCTCAAGCGCCGGCTGGTGCCGGTGGCGGTGGAGGGCCCCAACCCGCCGCGCGACACCCCCGTGACCCTGGACGGTGCGGAAGTGGGGGAGATGCGCTCGGGCCGGGATGGGCGCGGCCTTGCCCTGCTGCGGCTGGAGGCGGCGCGCGCTCCCCTTCTCGCCTGCGGCGGGGCGGTGCTGCGGCCCGCCATCCCCGCCTGGATGCGCCTGCCCGCCTCGGCCGCCTGAGCGCGGGGCGCGCGGCCGCCCCGCCATGCCGCTCCCCCCGGCTGGCGCCCCGGCGCCATCGGGGGCAGGATCGCCGCCGCTTCAACGGATGCGGGGGGATCGGGCGTGAGCGGAACGGCAGGGGGCGGCGTGCTGGTGGCCCGGCGCGTGCCAACGGCGGTGGCGGAGCGCGCGCGGCGGGAGTTCGGCGCGATCCTGGCCGACCACGACATGGATGCCGAGGAAGCCCTGGCCGTGGTGGCGGAGAAGGGCCTGGCCGCGGTGGTGACGGGACCGAAGGTCCGCCTCACCGCCGCCCATGCCGCGAAACTGCCGCCGAGCCTGAAGCTCGTCGCCAATACCAGCGTCGGCTACGACCACATGGACGCCGCGGCCTGCAAGGCGGCCGGGGTGATCGTGACCAACACGCCGGACGTGCTGACGGCCTCGACCGCCGACCTCGCCTTCATGCTCCTGCTCTGCGCCTGCCGCCGCGCCTATGAGTACGAGGCGATCATGCGCGCCGGATGGCGCCAGGGCTTCGGCATGCCGGACAACCTCGGCATCCAGCCCAGCGGCAAGACGCTCGGCATCGTCGGCATGGGGCGGATCGGGCAGGCCATGGCGCAGCGGGCGCACGGCTTTGGGATGACGATCCTCTACCACAACCGCCGACGCCTGCCGCCCGAGCTGGAGATGGGGGCGGAGTACGTGGAGGACCTGCGCGAAATGCTGCCGCGCAGCCAGATCCTCTCCCTCCACCTTCCCGGCGGCGAGGCGGGGGTGCTGATGACCCGGGAGACCTTTGGCTTGCTGCCGCACGGCGCCGTCTTCGTGAACACCGCGCGCGGCTCGCTGGTCGACGAGGACGCGCTGATCGAGGCGCTGAAGTCCGGCCAGCTCTTCGCCGCCGGGCTCGACGTGTTCCAGAAGGAACCGGATTTCGACACGCGGCTGGCGGAGCTGCCCAACGTGTTCCTGACGCCCCACACGGCCAGCGCGACCGTCGAGACGCGCGACGCGATGGGCTTCCGGGCGCTGGACAACGTGGCCGCCGTGCTGGCGGGCCGCCCCGCGCCCGATTCCGTCTAATACCGGTCCGCCTAGAAGCTGACCCGCATTTATAGCCCGACTTCCTGCCTGCACTGCCTTCCGACAAACTGAGGGGGTCAGCTCCAATGCGGGGCGGTATAAGCCCGGACTAGCCGAAGCGGCGGCGCATCGGCGGGCGGCGCGGCGGGGGCTTCGGCCCCATCACTTCGTCGATCTCCGCCTTCGCCTGGTTCACGAGGTCGATCAGCAGGGTGGCGCCGTTGGCGGGCTCGACCAGCCAGGGCCGCCCCAGCCGCGCGGGCGGATGCACCACGACGGAACAGGTGCCGTTGCCGCGCTCCTCGATCTCGAGGACGTGCTGGCGGTAGTCGCGGGTGGAAACGATCGTCAGGCGGGCCATGCGCGTGGCTAACGCATGTCGCGGGCGGGAGGAAGGCTTACTTGCTCAGGCCGCCACCCGGTCCACCACCGGCAAGCCGGCGAAGCGCTCCCCCTTCCCTGCCGAGGCGACCTCCCGCGCGATCTTCCGGCGCACGGCGCGGTCGAAGGCGGCGAAGCCCTCGGCGACCACGAGGAAGGCGCCGGGGCCGCCGATCACCTCGTTCCGGTAGTAGTCCTCCAGCGCGGCGGTGCCGTTGGCCGGGCCGGGCGCGCGGTCGAGCACGGCGAGCCCGTTCACGATGATCCCCTCCTCCATCATCGTCGCCCGCACGCCGTCCAGCCGGCGGCCGGAGTTGTTCATCCCGTCCCCCGAGATGTCGAGCACGCGGCGGGTGCCCTCATAGGGGCTCTGCCCGTAGCGGCGCAGCGCATGCTCCATCGCCCCGGATATGGAGGTGTAGCTGAGGATCCGGCGCGGAGCGGCGTCAATGGCGGCGGCGAAGCGCTCGGCCGAGGCCTCGTCCGCGACCCGCATCCAGGGGACGAGGTCCTCCTGACTGTCGGAATCCGACCAGGTGAAGAGGGTGCAGGAGATGGCGCCGACCTCCCCGCCCTGGATGGAGCGAAGCACCTCCGGTTCCCGAAAGGCGGAGGCGTAGCCGCGCATCTGCGTCTCGTGCTCCTCGGCATCGATGGAGCGGCTGACATCGACGGCGAGGACGAGTTCGACATCCACCGGCTCGGGCCCGGCCGCGCGGGCGGCCCCGGAGGCGCTGATGACGAAGGGGGCGCTGAGCACCCCGGCGCCGGAGAGGCGCAGAAGATGGCGACGCTGCATCGGTCCCGATCCTTCTGGATGGGCCGTGGCCGGCTGTTCTTGCCCGCCCCTCCAGGCGGGTGCCACCCCGCGAAGGGCAGCTTATTGTGCAGCGCAACATAAGCCGGATCGGTTTCGTTCTCCAAGCCGTAATCGTCGGCCCTGCACGCCCCAACGCGACGCCTCGGGCGCGGGAGGTAGGCGGGGCAGCCTGAAGGAGGTCCTGTTACCTCTCAGGCCCGGATCAGGCCGGCAAAGGGGCGCACCGGAACGCTGTCCGGGAAAACCTCCCCGATCGCCGCGGCGGGGAGGTGAAGGTGCTCCGCCAGCACCCCCGCCAGCACCGCGCGCAGGTCGGTGGTGGGGCGGAGGTCACGGCCCTCGTTCAGCTCGTGCGGCGCGAGCCGGGCCAGTCCGCCAGCACGCGGCCGCCCGTGAGCCGCCCGCCCAGCAGCAGCGCGGCGGTGGCCATGCCGTGATCCGTGCCGCCGTGCCGTTCAACCGGGCGGTGCGGCCGAATTCCGTCACCACCGCCACCACCGTGTCTGACCAGACAGGGCCCAGGCCCTCGCGCAACGCGCCCAGCACATGGTTCAGCGCGCCCAGCCGGTTCGCCAGCCCGCCCCGCGCCGTCCCCTGGCCGGCATGGGTATCCCAGCTATTGAGGCCGAGCGCCGCCACGCGCGGGCCATCAGCCCGCGCCATGATGCGCGCGGCCGCGGCGGCGTCGGTGACGAAGTTCGGGCGGCCCGGCACCCGCTGGCCAAGCGGCCCGGTCGGCCTCTCCCGCAGGAAATTGTCCAGCATCGCGCCGTTCCGCAGCGCCTCCGCCAGCACGGGATCGCACACCTCGTAGAGGGCGAGGAATTGGGCGACCACCTCCTCCTCCTCGGCGAGGCGGAAGCGCTGGAGCTGCCAGGTCTCCACCAGCGCCGGCCCCTGCATGATCACGGGCACCACCGGCGCGACGGCCAGCCCCTTGGGCGGCGCCACGCGCTCGTCGCGCGGCAGCAGGGTGAGCGCGCGGTTCAGCCAGCCCGTCCGCTCCCCCGTGGTCACGCGCGGCAGGCCGCTTTCCAGCACGTCCTGCCCATCGAAGTGGGACGCCCGCGATAGGAGGTGTGGGCGGCGTGCAGGGCGAGCGCCTCGCCCTCGTGGAACATGGCCAGAAGCTTCGGCATGTTCCCGTGCAGGGCCTAAAGAGGATCGAGCGCCACGGACTCGCCGGCATCCGCCCCCCGCAGCGCCGCGAAGGCGGGGTCGCCCACGGGCTGCAGCATGGAGATGCCGTCCAGCCCGCCGCGCAGGATCACCACCAACAGCCGCGGGTTGCGCCCCGCCGCGCGGGCGAGGCGGGGCGCATAGGGCCAGGCGAAGAGGGCACCGAGGCCACCGAGGACGGCGCGACGGATCACCGGCCCGTGCCCGAGGGGAACGCTCATCGCCGCTGGAACTCCGGGGAGAGGAGGAGAAGGGCGAGGGCCTGCCCTCCGTCCGAGGCCCGCTCGACCGCCCGGCGCGTCTCGGCGCTGGCGGCAGGGCCGAAGGCGGTATCGAGCAGCGCGCGCGTCCAGCCCGGGCGGCAGGCGCCTCGCGAGGTCTGCCGCCCAGTCCAGCCGCGTCTTATACCGGTCCGCCTAGAAGCTGACCCGCATTTCATAGCCCGACTTCCTGCCTGCACTGCCTTCCGACAAACTGAGGGGGTCAGCTCCAATGCGGGGCGGTATTAATCGCGTCCGGCGCGGCCCAGGGATCGTCCTTGGCCGGCCAGCCTTTGGGCGAGGGCGCCGCCCAGAAGGGCTGCCCCATGGCGCTCAGGGTTACCCTTGGTCCGGGGCGCGGGGGCAGGCCGCCCAGCAGCCGCGCGCTGGCCAGCAGGAACTCGAGCGGTGGCCTCACCTTCCGGGGCGCCACCCAGACCTCGTCATCCATGACGAGCGCTGCGTGACGGCGCCGAGATCGCCCTCGGTGCCGCGGGACACCTCCGCCATCCGCGCTTCCAGCCCCGGCAGCCCGTGCCCGACGAAGTGCCGGACCATTCGGCGCGTGACATGGCACGGGGTGGCGGGATGGCGCGAGGTCGGCCAGCGCGGCGACCGCCTGGTCCGGCCCGTCCTGCGCGTAGGTCTTGCCGAGCAGGGTCATCGGCCCGGGCTCGTGGCGCTCGGGGAAGAAGCCGGCCCGCTCCGCTTGCGAGGGCCGCTCCTCCAGATCGACCGTCCAGCCCGTTAGGATTGATGCGAGGGCGAGAACGTCCTCCTGCGTGTAGCCGCCATCCACGCCCAGCGTGTGCAGCTCCTGGAACGCGTAAAGCCCATCAAGCGGGCCCGCGATGATTTCATGTACCACCTGGGGCCGCCAGAGCGCGGATGCGTCGTAAGTCTGCCGGAGAGGTTTCGTCAGCTCATCTAAGCCGGGCCAGAGTCCGGCGGGTGGCCTCTGCCCGGGAGGGCAGCAACACGCACCAGCAGATCCGCGTCCAGCAAAAGGCTGAAATGGTCCGCCCCCGGCGAGACATACTCCTCCGCCACGTTCTCCGCCGCCTCCCAGGCCCGCCGCATGCGCGCGTTCTGCTCCAGGAAGGCCGAGGTCTCCTGGCCCCCCACGGCAAAAAGGGCGGGCGCAAGCCCGTTCCGGACCCGGAACACCGGCGAGAGAGCATGCGCCGTGGCCGGGTCGAGCCGGAGGCGCTCGTTCAGCGGCGTCTCCACCAACGGCGTCAGGTCGAACACGCCGCTGAGCGATGCGATCGCCAGGATCGGCGACGGCCCGCCCCAATGCGCCAGGGCGAGTTCCACGACGATGTGCCCGCCTGCCGAATGCCCCGCCGCCACCAGCCCCGCCCCGCCCCGCCCCGCCGCGGCGGCATGGCCCAGCACCGCCAGCACGGCCCGCCGGGTGGAGGCGAGGAGTTCCGGTAAAGCCACATCAGGGCAGAGAGGGTAGTTCACCAGCGCCACATCGAGCCCTCGCGTAACGAAATGCGGCGCGAGGAAGCGGAACTGCGCCTTGTCGCGGGATTGCCAGTAGCCCGCGTGGAAATAGGCGAGCGTGCCGCGCCAGGGGCCCGGGGCGACGTAGAAGTCGAAGCGCTCGCGCGGATGCGGGCCGTAGACCATGTCGAGCGACGGGCGCAGCGCCGCGACCGACTCCTTCCCCTCCCGCTCGAAGGCCGCGATCAGCGCGGGGTGCCCGGGGCGCATCTGGCCCGTCATGTAGTCGTGGACGGGATCGCCGCTCATGCCGGGCGCGCCACCGCGAAGCCGGCGAGCCGGGCGTAGCCGCGCACGATCCCTTCCAGCTCCTCCTCCGCTGCCACATCACCGATATGCGCGAAGCCGCCGGGGGCGCGCTCGGCGATCACGTCGATCACCCGTTCCGGCCCGCCGACGCGGTTCGAGGCCACCACCGCCGCCGTGGCGGGCAGCCGCTCCGCCTCATAGGCCCGCAGCGCTTCCGGAACGGGGCCGCTGGCCAGCAGGTCTGTCAGGCAGCGCGCATCCAGGATTGCCTGGGAGGCGCCGTTGGAGCCGACGGGATACATGGGATGCGCGGCGTCGCCGAGCAGGGTCACCCTTCCCCGGGTCCACCAGGGAAGGGGGTCGCGGTCGCACATGGGGTACTCGAAGATCTCGCGCGTGGCGCGGATTATCGCGCCCGCGTCGATGAAGGGCAGATCTAAGCGCCCGACGAGGTGGCGGAGATCCTCGTACCGGCCGAGGCGGGACCAGTTCTCCCGCCGGGGAGGCGGCTCGCCGGGCGCGCCGATGCGGGCATAGATCACCCAGTTCGTCAGCCGCGTGCCCGGCGTCTCGCCCGGGCCGATGGGATAGAGCACGAGCTTGGCCACGGCATCGCCTGCGATGACCATGGACTCCCCGTCGCCAAAGGCGGGCCAGTTCAGCGCGCCGCGCCACATCTGGATACCGTTCCAGCGGATGCCGGGATCGTCGGGATGCAGCGCGGCGCGCAGGGCGGAGTGGATGCCGTCCGCCCCCACCAGCGCGTCCCCCACCTCCTCCGTCTCCGTGCCGTCGGCCGCGCGGAAGCGGGCGACGACCCTCTCGCCGTCCTGCGCGCAGGAGACCAGCCGCCGGTCGGCCCGGGGCGCGGCGGCGCCCAGGCGTTCCGTCGCCGCGCGCCAGAGCGCCTCCTGCAAGCGTCCGCGATGGATGGAGAGTTGCGGCGCGTCGTGCCCCGCATGCATCCCCCGCGGCTCCGACCAGATCTCCTGGCCCAGATGGTTCGCGTAGGTCAGCTTCCGCGTGCGGATCGCGATCGCGTCCAGCGCGGGCAGCAGGCCGAGCGCGGCCAGTTCCCGCACGGAATGCGGCAAGGCGTTGATGCCGACGCCGAGCGGCCGCACTTCCGCCGCCGCCTCGAAGACCTGGCCCTCGATGCCCTTCTCCCGCAGCATCAGGGCGAGGGCCAGCCCGCCGACGCCGCCGCCAGCGATCAGGATCCGCATGGCGCCGGCCTCAGCCCTCTACGGGAGGCGGGAGGAAGTGGATGTTGTGCTCGGCGGAGACGCGCACGACCTCCGCCGGGTCCCGCAGCCCGTCGAGCTGCACGAAGAGGTCGTAGAGGCGGCGGGACGGCGCGACCCAGAACAGCGCGCGCGTGTCGGCGCCGCTGCGGTTGAAGATGCCGTGGGTGGAGCCCATCGGCATGCGGATGAGGTCGCCCGCCTCGGCGACCAGCATCTCGCCGTCCAGCAGCAGCTCGAAGCGCCCCTCCAGCACGCGGATGAACTCGTCCTGGTCGGGGTGGATGTGCGGCGGCACGAAGGTGCCGGCAGGGAAATAGGTGTCGAAGGCGAAGGACGCCTCGGAGAGCTGCACGGGCTTGTAGGTCTGGCCCATGATGTCCCAGACGACCCCGTCGAGACCCTCGCCCGCGCGGGTGATACCGGCTTCTGCCGCCATGATGCGCCCTCCTTCAGATGTGCAGATAGGTGTCGCGGATCTCCGGCACGGCGGCCAGCTCCGCGCTCGTGCCCGTCCAGACCGTGCGGCCCTTCTCGATCACCACGTTGCGGTCGGCGATCCGCGTGACGGCGGCGAGGTTCTTGTCGATCAGCAGGATCGACTGCCCCTCCCTCCTCAGTGTCGCGAGCACCGACCAAATCTCGGCGCGGATCACGGGGGCCAGCCCCTCCGTCGCCTCGTCCAGGATGAGCAGGGAGGGGTTGGTCATCAGCGCGCGGCCGATGGCGAGCATCTGCTGCTCCCCGCCCGAGAGACGGCTGCCGAGGTTGCGCCGCCGCTCCTTCAGGCGGGGGAAGAGGCGCCAGATGCCCTCCAGGTCCCAGCGCGCCGCCTTGCCGCGGGAAGCGGCGGTCGCGACGAGGTTCTCCTCCACGGTCAGGGTCGGGAAGACCTGCCGCCCCTCCGGCACCAGCCCCAGCCCGCGCTGCGCCACGCGGTAGGGCGGCAGGCCGGCAATGGAGGCGCCGCCGAAATCCAGCTCCCCGCCCCAGTGCGGCAGGAGGCCCATGATGGCGGAGACGGTGGTGGTCTTGCCCATGCCGTTGCGGCCGAGCAGCGCGAGCACCTCTCCCGCGCCGATGAGGAACGACACGTCGAACAGCACCTGGCTCTCGCCATAGCCCGCCGAAAGGTTCCGCACGCTCAGCATCAGGCCATCTCGTCCTCTCCGAGATAGGCGCTCCGCACCTCCGGATGGCTGCGGATCTCCTCCACCGTCCCGGTGACCACCACGCGACCGTAGACGAGGACGGAGACGCGGTCGGCCAGCGCGAAGACCGCCCCCATGTCGTGCTCCACCAGCAGGATGCCGTAGCGCTGGCGGAGCGAGCGCAGCAGGGCAACCAGCCGCTCCGTCTCCTCCGGCCCGGCGCCGGCCAGCGGCTCGTCCAGCAGCAGCAGGCGCGGCTCCATCGCCAGCGCGACCGCGAGTTCGAGCTGCCGCTTCTCCCCGTGCGACATGCTGCCCGCAACCACGCCGGCGCGATGGCCCAGCCCGACGCCCTCCAGCGCCGCCCGCGCGGCCTCGTTCAGCCGCGCCTCCGTGTACGCGGGGCGGAAGAAGCGGAAGGAGGAGCCGCTGCGCGCCTGCACGGCGAGCGCCACGTTCTCCAGCGCCGTGAAGCCCGGCACGATGCAGGTGATCTGGAAGCTGCGCGCCAGCCCCGCCCTCGCGCGGCGCGGGAAGGACCAGTCGGTCACCCTCTGCCCGGCGAAGACGACCTCTCCCTCGTCCGGGCGCAGCGTGCCGCTGATCTGGTGAATCAGCGTCGTCTTGCCCGCGCCGTTCGGGCCGATCACGGCGTGGATCTCCCCGGGCAGGACGGTGAGGGAGACGTCGTCCGTCACCGTCAGCCCGCCGAAGCGCTTGCGCAGCCCGCGCAGTTCCAGCAGCGGCTCAGGCATCGGCCCGCGCTCCCAACGCCGCCGCCGTCGGTGGGGCCCGGCGCCGGCGGTGTGGCGCCGAGATGCCGGCCAGCCCGTTGCGCAGGAACAGCACGGAGAGAATGAGCAGCGGCCCGAAGGCCAAGCGCCAGTAGTCCAGCAGGTGCGACAGCCACTCCTCCAGCAGCACGATGGCGAGCGCGCCGAGGATGGCGCCGTAGAGCTGCCCCACCCCGCCCAGGATCACCATGAAGAGCAGCTCGCCCGACCGTCCCCAGGCGAGGGTGGCGGGGGAGACGAATTCGGTGGCGTTCGCCAGAAGCGCGCCCGCCAGTCCGCTGATCGCCCCCGCCACGGTGTAGGCGACGAGCCTGTAGGGAGAAGGCGAGAAGCCCACGGCCTGCGCGCGCAGCGCGTTCTCCCTGGAGGCCCTCAGCACCCGCCCGAAGCGGCTGTCGATCAGCGCGGAGAGGAGGAGCCAGGTTCCCACCAGCAGGGCGAGGAGGATGAAGTGGAAGGCGGCGCGATCCTCCAGCAGCCGCGTGCCCATCCACTCCGTGCGGCCGTAGAGCGTGTAGCCGTCGTCCCCGCCGAGGGCGGAGAGGGATGAGGCCGTGAAGAAGGCCATCTGCCCGAAGGCGAGGGTGATCATGATGAAATGCACGCCGCTCGTCCGCAGCGACACCGCCCCCGTGACGAGGGCGAAGAGCCCGGCCAGGAGCGCCGCGGCGGGGAAGACCACGAGCGCGTTCGTGACGCCCGCATGGTCGAGCGCCGCGACGGCATAGGCGCCGATGCCGAGCATCGCCGCCTGCCCCAGGCTCACCAGCCCCGCCCCGCCGACGAGGAGCGAGAGGCTGAGCGCCGCCATGCCGAGGATCATGGCCCGTGCCATCAGCGTGTAGGCGAAGCCCGTGTCGAAGCCGAGGAAGGGCGCGGCGGCGAGGCCCGCCAGCACCAGCACGGGAAGGAGCAGCCTCGCGCGCCCCGTCATCCGCGCCGTACCGGGAAGAGCCCCGCGGGGCTGAGGAAGAGGATCGCGGCCATGACGATGTAGACGAGCATGGAGGCCAGCGCCGCCCCCGTCTGCCGGGCTGAGGAGGCGTCCATCACGAGGCGCAGGAGGTCGGGCAGCATCGCCCGGCCGAGCGTGTCGATCAGCCCGACCATGATTGCCGCGATGAAGGCGCCCCGGATCGAGCCGATGCCGCCGATGACGATGACGACGAAGGCGAGGATGAGCACCCCGTCCCCCATCCCCGGCGCCACGGCGAAGACCGGCCCGGCCAGCGCGCCCGCGAAGCCGGCCAGCATGGCGCCGATGCCGAAGACGAGGGTGAAGAGCTTGTGGATGTCCACGCCCAGCGCCGAGACCATCGGCGCGTTCGTCGCCCCCGCCCGCACGAGCATCCCGGCCCGCGTCCGGTCTACCAGCAGCCACAGCCCGAGCGCCACCAGCAGCCCCGCCGCGATGATGGCGAGGCGGAAGGTCGGGTAGGTCAGGCCCGGCATGATCTCGATCCCGCCCGCGAAGCCCTCGGGCTGCGGCACGGCCAGCGGCGAACTGCCCCAGATCGCGCGCACCGCGTCCTCCACCGTCAGGATCACGCCGAAGGTGGCGAGGACTTGGGCGAGGTGGTCGCGGCGGTAGAGATGCCGGAACACCACCCATTCCAGCAGTAGGCCGACGAGCAGCGAGACCGGCAGGGCCAGCAGCAGCCCCAGCCAGAAGCTGCCGAGCAGCGTGCCGAGCGTCGCCGCCACATAGGCGCCGAGCATGTACTGCACCCCGTGGGCGAGGTTGATGAAGTCCATCACCCCGAAGACGAGCGTCAGCCCGGCCGCGACGAGGAACAGCAGGATGCCGAGCTGCGCCCCGTTCAGCAGCTGCACGAGCAGGAGGTTGAGCGACACCGCGAGGCGGCCCTCAGCGCATGCGGCACTCGGCGGCGTAGGGGTCGGTGTCCTCGCCCAGCACCTTGCGCACGGTCTCGGTGGCGAGCTTGCCGTCCGGCCGCTTCACCACCTTGCAGAGATAGAAGTCCTGCACGGGATAGTGGTTGGCGCCGATGCGGAAGTTGCCGCGGACCGAGGTGAAGCCCGGCTTCTCCATCGCCGCCCGCAGCGCGGCGTTGTCGGCCAGGCGCCCGCCCGCCTGCTTCACCCCGTCGTCCACCAGCATCGCCGCGTCATAGGCCTGGGCGGCATAGGTGCCGGGGACGTAGCCGTAGGCCGCCTCGAAATCCCGCACGAAGCGGCGGCTCACCTCGTTGGGGAAGTCGGGCGCCCAGTTGGCGGCGGTATAGAAGCCGAGGGCGGCCTCGCCCTGCGCGGGCAGGGTCGATTCGTCCACCGTGAAGGAGGAGAGGAAAGGAGTGCTCGCGAGCCCGGCCTGCCGGTACTGGCGCACGAGGTTCACGCCGAGCGCGCCGGGCATGAAGGTGAAGATGGCGTCCGGCTTCGCCGCCGCGATCTTCGCAAGCTCCGTCGAGAAGTCGAGCTGCGTGAGGGGGACGTAGACCTCGTCCACCACCTCGCCCTTGAAGCGGCTCTTGAAGCCGGCCGCGGCGTCCTTGCCGGCCTGGTAGTTGGGCACCATGACGAAGACGCGCTTGTAGCCCTCGTCCTGCGCCACCTGCCCCATCGTGGCGTGCACCTGGTCGTTTTGGTAGGAGGTGGTGAAGAAGAGGGGGTTGCAGCCGCGCCCGGCATAGGTGGACGGGCCGGCATTGGCGCTGATGAGGAAGGTCCCGCTCTCCGTCACCGGCCGGAACACGGCCTGGAGGATGTTGCTGTAGACCAGCCCGGCGACGACGTTCACCTTGTCGCGCTCCAGCGCGGCGCGCACCTTCGTCACGGCCACGTCGGGCTTCAGCTCGTCGTCGATCACCAGCGTCTCGGCGGGCAGGCCGCCGAGCTTGCCGTCCAGGTGCTTCACCGCCAGTAGCCAGCCATCCCGCAGCTGCGTCCCCAGCGCCGCGCCGGCGCCGGAGAGGGTCGCCACGAACCCCACCTTGATTCCCGGCGCCTGGGCGCGGACGAGGCTCGGCATCGCGCCGGAGAAGCTGGCGGCCGCGGCGGTGCCGAGGAGGGCGCGTCGGTTCATGGTCACGGGGTCTCTCCGGTTCTCTGGCCTGCGGCAGCCATGGCTACGAACTGCACCGAGTAGGGTGCACCAAGCGTGCCAGGAAAGTTGCCCGTCCGTCGAGGCGGGGCGTGCCGGTCAGGGGAGCGGGGCTGCCCGGCTTCGGCACGCGCCCGTTCCGCACCTCGACACGTTGCGGACGCGGAAGGCCGGCCTCAGCTCACCCCGAGGTAGCGGCCGGGCTTGTGGTTGAGTGCCAGCACGAGGTTCAGCACCACGGCCCCGAACAGGGAAAGACCGACTTGCCCGAGATCGAGCACGAAAAGGGCGCCGGCCATGACCAGGAGGTCGAAGGCGAGCTGCACATAGCCCGCCCGCCAGCCCCGCCGCTCCTGCAGGTCCATTGCCACGAGGCTGATCCCACCGAGGCCCGTGCGGTGCCGCACCAGGGCCAGCGCCCCCATCCCCATCAGGATCCCGCCCATCAGCGCGGCATAGGGCGGCGACAGATGCGCGATCCCCAGCACCACGGGCGAGAAGCGCGTGAGCAGCGCGATTCCCGCGATCGCGACCACGGTGCGCGCCAGCACCCGCCACCCCATCCGGCGCAGGCCGTAGAGGAGGAAGGGGATGTTGAGCGTGAAGAGGAGCGTGCCGGAATTCAGCGGCGTGGCGTAGCCTAGCAACAGGGCGAGCCCCGCCAGCCCGCTCGTGACCAGCCGGGCCTCCCCGTAGAGGACGAGGCCGAGGCTCACCATGGCCACACCGATCACGAGCGCCGCCGCGTCCTCGTGCAAGCGGTGTGGCGGGGGCGCCGCGGGGGCGGCGGAGGAGTGGGCCGGGCGGGACATCGCGTTCAAGGGCCACCTCCGGGAAGGAAGGGCGCCGGCCCTCCACCCCCTAGCCTAGAGCTTTGCTGCGGTGCAGCAAGAGCGGGATCACCCCCGCCCCGCCGCCTGCCCCAGGGCGGAGGCGAGGCGGAGCGCCCAGGCCTCGATCCCGGCGGCATGGCCCAGCAGGTCCTGCCGCACTTCGATCAGCACCGCTTCCAGCCCGCGCTCGTCGCCATGGACGGGCACGGTGTAGTCGTGGATGCTGGGCTCGATCCGGTACGGCTCGTTCTGGCCAACCACGAGCGCCGGATCGGAGGCCCCGATCGCCTCGGCGAGGGCGCGGCCGAAGGTCTCCGCGCCGGCGAAGAGCACGCCGACGTGCCAGGGCCGGTCCACGCCCTGGAAGCGCGGCGTGAAGCTGTGGACACCGATGACGAGCGTCCTGACCTCCCCCGCCTGCCGCCGGTCCAGCAGCGCCGCGACGGCGTCGTGGAAGGGGTCGAACCAGGCCGCCTCCCGCGCTGCCCGCTCCTCCGCGCCGATTCCGACATTGCCGGGGATCGGCGTGTCCTCGCTCTTCTCCGGGATGCTCGTCGGCGCGCCGGGCGGGCGGTTGAGGTCGATCAGCAGCCGCGAGGCGCCGGCGAGGAGGAGCGGCGCGTCCAGCAGGGCGGAGAGCCGCCGCGCGAGATCCGCCGCGCCGATGTCCCAGGCAATGTGGCGGGACAGCTCCGGCTCCGCCACGCCGAGCCTCCCGTAGCGCGCGGGGATGTAGTTCGAGGCGTGCTCGCAGAGCAGCACGAAGGGCGAGGCGCCCTCCTCGTTCAGGATGGTGACGGGGGCCGGATCGCTCACCCGACCCTCATCTCGTCCGTCACCACATGGAAGCCTGCCAGGCGACAGGGGCCGAAGGTGGTGGTGATCGCCACATCGGCGGCGTCGCGGCCGCGCGCCATCAGGATGCGCCCGATGCGCGGCGTGTTGTGGCGCGCGTCGAAGGTGTACCAGTGCCCGCCGAGGTAGACCTCGAACCAGGCGGAGAAGTCCATCGCCGCGTCCGACGGCGGCACACCGATATCGCCGAGATAGCCCGTGCAGTAGCGCGCCGGGATGTTCATGCAGCGGCAGAGCGTGACGGCGAGATGCGCGAAGTCCCGGCATACGCCCACGCGCTCGCCATGGCTGCTGAAGGCGGTGCGGAAGACATTGGCGTGCTCGTAGCCGAAGGTCAGGCGGTTGTGCGCGTAGTCCACGATGGCCTGCACCCGCGCCCAGCCCGGCTCGGTATGGCCGAAGAGCGACCAGGCGAGGTCCGAGAGCCGGTCCGTCTCGCAGTAGCGGCTCGCCAGGAGGAAGACGAGCGCCTCGTCCGGCAGCTCTTCCACCGGCACCTGCCGCGCCTCGGGCGCGTAGACATCGGGCACGCCGGGGTCCAGCACGTCGAAGCGCGTGGAGATGGTGGTCCGCCCCTGCGGCGCGAGGATGCGGTGGCAGATGTTGCCGTAGCCGTCCCGGTACTCCGTGATGCCGATCGACGGGTCGAGCCGGATCTCGTGCGGCCCGATCACGTCCGGCATGCGGCAGGGATGCACGCTCAGCATCAGGATCATCGGCGTGGGCTGGTAGCACTCGTAAGTGATGTCGTAGCCGGCGTGGATTTTCATCGGCGGGGGGCTCCGTTTCTCGGGGTCGCGTGTTGCAGGAAGGGCAAGGCGCGCGGTCACGGGCGCATCAGCGCCGCGAGGCGGGGCGGGCGCGCGGTGCGGCCCTCCGGCTCGGCCGTGACGGTGACCGACACGTCCATGCCCAGCGCGTCGTCGGGAAAGCCCTTCCAGGAGCCGTGGAGGGGCACGGCCTGGGCAGGATCGCGCGCGACGGCGACGCGGATGAGGTCGCGGTTGCCGACGATGCCGTTGGTCGGGTCGAACTCGACCCATCCAGCGCCGGGGAGGTAGGCGCGCACCCAGGCATGGGTGGAACCGCCGCCGACATGCGCGCGCCCCTCGCGCAGCGCGGCGTCGTGGCCGGGGGAGTAGATGTATCCCGAGACGAAGCGGGCCGCGAGGCCGAGGGAGCGCACGGCCTCCATCATCAGCAGCGCGAAGTCGCGGCAGGTGCCGCTGCCCAGCTCCAGCGTGCGCGCGGGCTCCTGGATGCCGCGCATGACGCGCGGGATGTAGGTGAAGTCGCGCCTCACCGCGCGCGTCATCTCGGTCAGGAGGTCGAGCGTGCCGGTCGGCCCGTCCTTCCTGAGGAAGTTCCGGGCCCAGCGGTCCACCGCCCGCTCGGGATCGGCGTGGTGGCGCTCGATCGAGCGCGCAAGATCCGGCATCTCCTCCGTGGAGTAGGAGAAGGGCAGGCTGCGCGCGTGCTCCTCCAGCCGGAAATCCAACTCCTCCACGGGGTTGTGGTCGAGGCGCATCGTGCTCTCGAAGCGCAACTCCCGCGCGCGGGTAGCGAAGTAGGCGACGCCGACGCTGTTGCCGAAGACGTCGTGCAGCCACCAGAACGCCTCGGGCTTCGGCGTGATGTCGATCCGCGCCTCCAGCAGGTGCTGGTCGTGCCCGTCGCGCGGGCGCAGCATCATCCGGTGCTCCCCGAAGGAGACGGGCTGGCGGTAGCGGTAGGTCGTGACGTGTCGGACAGTGAGGATCGGCATCGGGCAACCTCTCGGCCCCGATCACCGAGGCAAGGAACGGGCCGAGGCCGGCGAGGACGCCTCCTCCGACACGCCCGGTCGTTCCGCGTGGGCGCTCAACGCCACCCCGGGTCGGCCGGTTTCGGGTCAGAGTATCATATGTGAATGGGGTTGACCGGGGGCGGATGCCCGGCCCGCTCCCGGCGGGCGGAGAGGGCCGGCCTGTCCCCTGCGTATCGGAGGCGGGCGTCCCGGCTGTTAGGGAACCGCCCCCTGCGCCCTGCCGCCCCTAGAAGAGCCCCTCGATCCGCCCCTGCGCGTCCAGCCCGATCGTCTCGGCGGCGGGATGGCGCGGCAGGCCGGGCATGGTCATCACGTCGCCGCAGATGGCGACGACGAAGCCCGCCCCGGCCGAGAGCCGCACGTCGCGCACGGGCAGCACATGCCCCGAGGGCGCGCCGAGCAGGGCGGGGTTGGCGGAGAAGGAGTACTGGGTCTTCGCGATGCAGACCGGGGCGCGGCGGAACCCGGCCTCCTCGAACTTCCGCAGGCGGATGGCCAGCGCCGGGGGGAGCGCGATGTCGGAGGCGTGGTAGATCTCGCGCGCCACCGTGCCGATCTTCTCGGCCAGCGGCATGTCGTCGGGGTAGAGCGGCGCGAAGCGCGCGGTGCCGCCGGCGATCAGCCCATTCACGGCCCGCGCCAGCTCCATCGCGCCCGCCGCGCCGTCTCCCCAGTGGGTGCAGAGAATCGCGCGCGTGCCCAGCGCCGCCATCGCCTCCTCCACCGCCGCGATCTCCGCATCCGTGTCCGATGTGAAGCGGTTCAGCGCCACCAGCACGGGCAGGCCGAACTTGCGCATGTTCTCCACATGGCGCTCCAGGTTCGGCAGGCCGCGCCGCACGGCGTTCACATCCTCCGCGCCCAGCGCCGACTTCGCGACGCCGCCATGCATCTTCAGCGCGCGCACGGTCGCCACCACCACGCAGGCCGAGGGCGCGAGGCCGGCCATGCGGCACTTGATGTCGAGGAACTTCTCCGCCCCGAGATCGGCGCCAAAGCCCGCTTCCGTCACCACCACGTCGGCCATGCGCAGCCCGAGCCGCGTCGCGATCACGCTGTTGCAGCCATGGGCGATGTTGGCGAAGGGTCCGCCATGCACGAGGGCGGGGCTGCCCTCCAGCGTCTGGACGAGGTTTGGCATCAGCGCGTCCCGCAGCAGCGCGGCCATGGCGCCGTCCGCCTTCAGCTCGTGCGCCGTCACCGCGCGGCCGTCCCGCGCCTGGCCGATGATGATGCGGCCGAGCCGCGCGCGAAGGTCGTCGAGGTCGTGCGCGAGGCAGAAGATCGCCATCACCTCGGAGGCGACGGTGATGTCGAAGCCGTCCTCCCGCGGGAAGCCGTTGGCCACGCCGCCCAGCCCGACGGCGGCCAGCCGCAGCGCGCGGTCGTTCATGTCGATCGCGCGCTTCCAGGCGATGCGGCGCACGTCGAGGTCGAGCGCGTTGCCCCAGTAGACGTGGTTGTCGATCATCGCGGCCAGCAGGTTGTTGGCCGCGGTGATCGCGTGGAAGTCGCCGGTGAAGTGGAGGTTGATCTCCTCCATCGGCGCCACCTGCGCGCGCCCGCCGCCCGTGGCCCCGCCCTTCACCCCGAAGCAGGGGCCGAGGGAGGGCTCGCGCAGCGCTATCATCGTGCGCGTGCCGAGCGCGTTCAGCGCGTCGCCGAGGCCGATGGTTGTGGTCGTCTTGCCCTCGCCGGCGGCGGTGGGATTGATGCCGGTCACCAGCACCAGCGCCCCCTCGGGCCGCCCCTCCTGCGCGCGGACGAAGTCGGTGGAGAGCTTCGCCTTGTAGCGGCCATAGGGCTCGAGGGCCTCGGCCGGGATGCCGGCCCGGGCCGCGATCTCGGCGATGGGCCGCAGGGTGGCGGCCCGCGCGATCTCCAGATCCGTCGTCATCCGATGCCCCTGCCGATGATCCAAGCGGGGGTTAAGGCAGGCGGGGGCGCTCGGCAAGCCGATGGCACTTGGCGGCGGCGGGTCAGGGATGCCACGATTTCCGCAACAAGACCACGGAGATAAACGCCCATGACCGACCGCGCCCGCGGCCTGCCCCGCCGTGCCCTGCTCGCCGCCCCTGCCCTGCCCGCCCTGCTCCACCCCTGCTCGGGGAGCGCGCAGCCGGCCGAGGCATGGCCCGCGCGCCCGGTATCGATGCTGGTGCCCTTCGTCGCGGGCGGGCCCTCCGACATCGTGGCCCGCGCCGCCTCCAACCGCATGGCCCAGGCGATCGGGCAACCGGTGGTGGTGGAGAACCGCCCCGGGGCGAATGGCGAGGTCGCCGCCCGCGTCGCGATGCGCGCGGCGCCGGACGGCCACACGATCATGGTCGGCTCCATCGGCGTCTGGGCCATCAACGCGGCGCTGCGCCCGGATCTCGGCTACGACCCGCTGCGCGACTTCACGCCCCTCGTCCTCGCCGTCACGACCCCGAACGTGCTGGTGGTGAACGAGAAGCACCCCGCGCGCGACATGCCCTCCCTCATCGCCTGGCTGCGGGAGCGGAACGGGCGGGCTTCCTACTCCACCTCTGGCGTCGGCTCCTCGGACCAGATGACGACGGAGCTGTTCAAGCTGCGGACGGGCACGCAGATCACCCACGTGCCCTATACCGGCGGCGCGGCGGCGGCGACGGACCTCATCGCCGGCAATGTGGACCTCTCCTTCCAGAACCTCGGCACGGTCGCGGCCCATATCAGCGGCGGGCGGCTGCGCGCCCTGATGGTGACGAGCGAGCGCCCGCATCCCGTCCTGCCCGGCGTGCCGACCTCGCGCGAGGCGGGGATGGAGGACTTCGTCGTCACCTCCTGGCAGGCCTTCATGGCGCCGGCCGGCATGGCGCTGCCGCTGCGCGACCGAGTCGCGGGCGCGTTGCGCGACTCGCTACTGCACGCCGACGTCCGGCCGCGGCTGGAGGCAATCGGATTCGACGTGGTGCCAACCACGCCCGACGACTTCCGCCGCTTCCAGGAGGCCGAGATCGCGCGCTGGCGCGAGGTCGTGCGTGGCGCGAAAATCAGCCTGGGGTGAGTTTCACCCCGGGCTGGCGATCACCGATCCTTGATGCAGATCAACGCCCGCGTCTCGGCGCGGGCGTAGCTCGCTCCTTCATGGCGGCCACGCGTCGTCATTCCGGAAGCGAGGATCCTATGTCCATTCGATTCGGTGCGCTGGCCGCGAGCCTACTGGCCTGCACCGCGCTGGCCCCTCTCTCGGCGCCCGCCTCTCCGCCCAGCATTTCCTGAGCCAGCCCGTGCGCGGCAAGCAGGCGGGCGACATCGTGCTCGGCGCCGGCGTGATCGGCGTGCTGCCGGAATCCGGCGGCCGCGTCAGCGCCATCGGCGGCCGCCCCGAGGCGAGCGACACCGCCACCGCTCAGCTCGACATCAGCCTCTTCCTAACCTCGCAGGTCTTGCTGAACCTCATCGCGGCGACCACGCGGCACGACGTGAACGTGCGCGGCTCCGCGATCGGGGACGTGGATCTCGGCCGCGTTTGGGCACTGCCGCCCACGCTGAACCTGCAGTTCCATCCCTTCCCCGCCGCGCGCATCAGCCCCTTTATCGGCGCGGGCCTGAACTACACCCTCTTCTACGGCGAGGGCGGCGGGCGCACCGCGCCGGTGACGAAGGTCGATATCAAGAACGACTTCGGCTACGGCGTAAACTTCGGCGTCGATGTGGAGGTGGCGCCGCGCTGGCTCGTCAACCTCGACGCGAAGAAGCTCTGGCTGAATCCGTCCGTCTCCGTGAACCGCGGCGCGATCTCCGGCCGCGCGGACCTCGATCCCTGGATCATCGGCGCGAGCGTCCGCTACCGCTTCTGATCCGGGCCGGCCGGGGAGCCCCCACTCCCCGGCCTTTCCGCGCGCTCAGGCAGCGCGGCGGCCCACGCCCAGCTCGTCCAGCGCGCCGGCCATGGCGCCCAGGGCGAAGCGCATGTCGTCGGGCGTGACAGCGCCGATGCATCCGATGCGGATGCTCGGCGTGGGGGTGTTGTAGAAATTGCTGATCAGCACGCCGCGCCGCTTCAGCGCGTCCACGAAGCGCTGCAGGCCGAAGCCCGGAGCCTCGGGCTGGTGCAGCGTGAGGATGATTGGCCCCTGATGCGCCTCGTCGAGATAGGGGCGCAGGCCCAGGCCGACCGCGCCCTCGCGCAGCACGCGCATGTTCTCGGTGTAGCGCGCCAGCCGCGCCTTCCGTCCGCCCTCGGCCTCGTAGAAGTCCAGCGCCACGCCGAAGGCGTGCAGCGCCTGCACGGGCGGCGTGAAGCGGAAGCTGCCCCAGCCCGCGCGCTCGGCGGTGCGCAGCACGTCGCCGAGATCGAAGCTCCAGGAACCAGCGAGCCCGGCACGCTCCCGCGCGCGCTCAATCGGGCAGACGGCGAAGCCGATCCCGGGCAGCCCTTCCAGGCACTTGTTCGAGGTGAAAACCATCGCGTCGCATTCCGGCTGCGCCGAGAGGTCGAAAGGCAGCACGCCGAAGGCGGAGACGGCGTCCACGATCGTGCGGCGCCCGAGCGCGCGCGCCGCCGCGCCCACCGCGGCGGGATCGTTGAGGATACCGCTGCCCGTCTCCGAATAGACCACGCCCACATGGGAGATGGTGGGGTCGGCCTCCAGCGCGGCCGTGATCTCCTCGGCTCGCACGCCCCGCGTATCGGGCAGATCCAGCACCACCGGCTCCCGCCCGGCCTCGCGCGCGAGGCGGATCATGCGATCGGCATAGGACCCGTTATGTGGAATGAGGATGCGCCCGGCTGCCGGGACGAAGGTGCGGATCGCGGCCTCGACCACGAAATGCCCGGCGCCCTGGAGGGGAAGGGTGGCGTGCACCCCCGCCACCCCGCCCGCGATGCCCCGCACCCTCTCGCGGATCCAGGCGTAGCGGCGTTGGAAATCCAGGTCCCAGGGCGCGATGTCCTCGGCCATGGCCGCCCGCACCTCGGGGCGGGTCTGCACGGGGCCGGGGATGAGCAGCAGCATGGGAGTGCCTCGTCGGTGAGGCCGTGGAAACTGCACCCCTGGCGGGGCCGGGACAACCCACCCCCGAGGGCCGGGACAACCCGCCCCGTGGGCCTCAGTAGCGACCCGGCTCGCCGCCCGTCCCGCATCGGGCGGCGGCCCGGATTCAGCAGCCGGTCTGCCGGGGCACCCGCTCCACCTCGAGCCCGAAGAGCGGCCGCAGCCGCGTCCCCAGCACGTTGCCGAAGAAGGCCGCCACCATCCACACCCAGCCATGCAGGCTGCCCGAGGCGATGCCGGAGAAATAGGCACCGATGTTGCAGCCATAGGCCAGCCGCGCCCCGTAGCCGAGGATCAGCCCGCCGACCACTGCCGCCACCGCCGAGCGCAGCGGCACACCCAGCCTCGGCGAGAAGCGCCCGGCCAGCGCCGCCGCGAGCAACGCGCCGACGATGATGCCGATGTCCATCACCGAGGTGACGTCGTTCAGCACGCTGCCGTGCAGCGCCGCCTGCTGCGCGGGCGAGGACCAGTAGGGCCAGGCGTTCACGTCGAAGCCAAGCGCGAGCGCTGCCTTCGAGCCCCAGAGGGCGAAGGCCGAGGTGATGCCCCAGGGCCGCCCGGAGAGAGCGAGCGTCGCGAAGTTCAGCACCGCCAGCGCCACCGCGCCGGCGATGATCGGCCAAGGCCCGCGCAGGAAGCGCGCGGCGCCGCGGCGCGCGGGCGCGGAGGCCGCCACCAGCCGCCCGTGCCGCCGACGCTCCAGCACCACCGTGACCCAGGCGATGAGGGCGAAGACGGCCAGGTTCACCGCCAGGGCCGGCACCACGCCGAGCGACCCGACGAGCGAGATCGGCGGCAGGTGCGGCAGCGCCGCCCACCAGTGCAGATGCGCCGCCCCGATTGCCGAGCCGGCCACGAAGGAGGCGAGGGTGAGCAGCATCCGCACCGATCCGCCGCCCGCCGTGTAGAGCGTGCCCGAGGCGCAGCCGCCGCCGAGCTGCATGCCCAGGCCGAAGATGAAGGCGCCGAACACAACGGAGACGCCCACTGGCTGCACCAGCCCGCGCACGGGCTCCCCGAACAGGGTTCCGGCCGAGAGGACGGGAAAGAAGAGGAGCACCGCGATGGCCAGCATCAGCATCTGGGCGCGGAGCCCTTCGCCCCGGCGGTCGGCGATGAAGACCCGCCAGGCCGAGGTGAAGCCGAAGGCGGCGTGGTAGAGCACCAGCCCCAGCGCGCCGCCGAGGAGATAGAGCCCCGCCTGCCGCGCGCTGACCGCCTGGGCCAGCACCGCCATCCCGGCCAGCAGGAGAAGCCCCGCCCCGGCAGCGACCAGGGCCTGCACGCCCGGCGGTTGCGGCGCGGGCGCCGCATCGGAGAGGGTAGTGGCGGACAAGGGAAGCCTCCCGGAAAGGGCGCGGGGGAGAGCGCCCCCGCGCATCACGTCGTGGAATTAGGCAGCGCGCCCTCCCGTTCCACTATCCCAGCGATGCCCATTCCGCATTCCACATGCGCGGCACCTCAGCTCGTGCCGGTGTCGTCCGTCTTGTCGCTGTTCGCCAGGTCCCGCAGCTCTCGCGAACTGAGGCCCGCCGGAACGGAGCCCGAGAGCGTGCCATCGCCCGCCTCCTCATGCGCCTGGTCCGTCGGAGCGCCGCCCTCCGTATGGGCCTTGTCCCCGCCGGAGGGCTGGGGTGAGGGGGCGGGCTTCCCCTCTTCCTTGCCTGTGCCGCTCATCATCCGCCTCCGTGCCGGTTGTGCCGGAAAGGGCAACGCCCGGAAGCGGCCGAGGGATGCCGCCCGCTCAGGCCGTCAGCGCGCCCCGCAGCTCCCGCACCAGCTTGCGGCGGATCGCGGCGGCGAAGTCGGCGTAATCGGCGCATTCCATCACGAAGGCACCGGGCCCGCCGATCACCTGGGCGGCGTAGTGGGCGGGCAGGTCCGGCTCCTCGTTCACCACGGCCAGGGCGTTGATCACCACCCCAGCCGACACCCCGGCGTCCCGCACGGGGCCGGAGGGGATGCCGGCATTTCCCGCCCCGTCGCCGGAGAGGTCCACCACCTCCCGCGCCGCATCGCCGGGGAACCCGGCCAGCAGGCGCAGGGCGGCGGCCAGCCCCTCCCCCAGCGCCGTGGCCCCGGCGGGGACGAGGCGGGGCGCGGCGTCGATGGCATCGGCCAGGGCGGCCGCACCGGCGGCGTCGGCGAGCGCCATCCAGGGCACGGCCACCGCCTGCGCCCCCGGCCCGGACCAGAGGAGGAGCGCCACCGCCGCCGCCCCGCGCGGCCCGCCTGTCGCGGCCCCGGCCACCGCAGGGTCGCGGACGGCCTCGGCCAGCCCACCCATCATCAGCCCGAACTCGTCGTGATCGACGGAGGAGGAGGCGTCCACCGCCAGGCACAGCGCGATGTCCACGTCCCGCATCTCCGCCACTTGGGACCTTGCGCGCCAGGGAGGAAGGGCGGGTGAGGAAGGGCCGGGTGGGCGCCGGCCCGTCGCCGATGCCGGGCGGTGCGGCCCGGCGCTGTCGGGGGCATGCCCTCCCCGGCCGGGCCGGCCGTGGGCGGGGAGAGACAGCGGCCTCTTTTCGGCCGGAATGCGCCGCTATCGACCGTTCCGCCCTTGGGTGCGCGGCCCATCGGCCTAGATTGCGCCTGGGCCGCGGGCCGGGTCGCCGGCCAACCGTGAGAGGAACGCGCTTTGCTGGACGATACCGTGCGATCCCCCCTGCCCGGCCCCTGCGAGCCGGCGCATGCGGAGGCGGCACCCATCTCGCGCATCGTGGCGGAAGTGGCGGCGGCCTGCCCGGGGGAGCGGATCACGCTGGGCGAGATGGCCGAGGCTTTCGGCGACCGCGCCTTCGGCCTGCTGATCCTCCTCCTGCTGCTCCCCTCCCTCCTCCCGGGCATGGCGAGCGTCTTCGGCCTGCCCATGCTGCTGCTCGGCGCGCAGATGGGGCTCGGGCGCCGGGTGCCGCGCCTGCCGGCCTTCATGGCGCGCCGCTCCATCCGGCGCGCGGACCTGCTGCGCCTGGCCGGGGCCTCCTCCAAGTGGCTGCAGAAGGTCGAGCGCCTCGTCCGCCCCCGGCCCGGCCCCTTCATCACCCCCTTCGGGGACCGGCTGTTCGGCTGGCTGACGGTCTATGTGGCGGTCATGCTCATCCTGCCCGGCCCCGGCACCAACGGGCCGCCCGCCTTCGGCAACATTGTCATGGCGCTCGGGCTGGTGGAGCACGACAGCAGGGTGATGGGCTGGGGGATCGCGCTCACCATCCTCGGCTGCCTCTTCGCGACCGCGGTGCTGGGCGCCCTGTTCTGGCTCGGCTTCGGGGCGATCGGCTTCGTGTTCTAGGGAACACACCGGGCGGCGGAGGCGCGGCGGGGCAACGAGAGTACCTCCCCCGCCCGCCGTAGCTGGGCTACAGGCCGCCCATGCGCCGGTGGCCCGCAAGGGCTGAAACGGGAATGCGCGACGCGCTGAGAAGCGCCCATCCGCAGCTGCCCTCGCAACTGTAGGCGGTCGATCCGCTCCCCAATGCCATTGCGGCGCCCCCGATGAGAGGGGCCGCGAGAAGGCGGGGGGCCAATCCTCGAGAGAGGGGGCCGCGAGCCAGGAGACCGGCCGGCGCAGAGCTGTCTCGCGCGTGCCGGGCGAGGTGCACCGGCGCAACGGACCTTTGGACAGGGGGCCTTCACCCGCCCCTTCCGCTGGCGAGAACCGCGTCCACCGCCGCGTGCCGTCCCCCGGATGGCGCGCGGCCGATCGTGACCGCTCGGCTGAGGACTACCCGATGCGACGCCTCCTTCTCTCCTTCACTTGCCTTTCTATGCCGCTCTCCGTAGCGCTCTCTGGGCCCGCCCTGGCTCAGGGCACCGGCACCCCGCCCGTGACCGAGCCCAGCGCGGCCGTCGCCGAGACGGTGGTGACCGCCACCCGCATCCCGACCCCCATCGAGCGCGTGCCCGGCGCCGTGACCGTGATCGACCGCCGGACGATCGAGGAGCGCGGCTACCAGACCCTGTCCGAGGCGCTGGTGGCCGTGCCCGGACTCGCCCTCATCCAGTCCGGCGGGCTCGGCCAGCCGGCCAGCGCCTTCATCCGCGGCACCGCCTCCCGCCACGCCCTCGTCCTGCTGGACGGCGTGCCCGTGAACGACGCCTCCGAGCCCAACGGCGCCTTCAACTTCGGCAACGACCTCCTGGGGCTAGAGGTGGAGCGGATCGAGGTGCTGCGCGGCCCGGCCTCCTCGCTCTACGGCTCGGGCGCGATCGGCGGGGTGATCAACATCGTCACCCGCCGCGCCCCGCGCGACCGCGCGATCGAGGCCTTCGGCGAGATCGCGGGCGGCAGCAACCGCACGCTCCGCGGCGGCGCCGGCGTGGCGGGCACGGTGCGCGAGTTCGACTACCTCCTCTCCCTCCGCAGCCTCTCCACCCGGGGCACCGACGCCACCCCCTCTCGCTTCCAGCGCGACACGCGGGAGAAGGACGGCTTCCGCGGCACCACCGCCACCGCCCGGCTGGGCTGGACGCCGAGCGACCGCTTCCGCCTGGAGGGCCTGGCCAACTGGCGGGAGAACCATGGCGGGCTCGACAACGTGCCGGAGGACGACCCCAACTACTCCTTCGAGGACCGCCGCTACACCGGCCAGCTCCGCGCCGAGGGCAAGCCGATCGATGCCTGGACCACGGGCTTCCGCGCCGCCCGCACCGTGGACCGCCGCCGCTACTCCAACCTCGCGGACAGCCTCGACCTCTCGACGACGGACGATCTCTACCGCGGCGAGCGCACGGTGCTCGACTGGGGCAACCAGGTGAGGCTGCCCGATGCCGGCATCCTGGACGCCAGCCAGCTCGCCTTCGGCGTGACGCATGAGCGCGAAGAGGTGCGCCAGGCCTCCGGCAGCGCCTTCTTCCGCACGACGGTGGACGCGGATGCGACGAGCACCGCGGGCCATGCGGGATACCAGGTGCGGCTGTTCCGCCGCCTCGATCTCTCCGCCGGCTTCCGCACGGATTCGGCCGAGGACTACGGCACCCACACCACTTGGCGCCTGGGCGGCGTGCTGGCGGTGCCGGAGGCTTCCGCCCGCCTTCGCGCCTCCTACGGCACGGCCTTCAAGGCGCCCTCCCTCTACCAGCGCTACGGCCGGATCGAGGGCTTCTTCCAGGGCAACCCGAACCTCCAGCCCGAGACTTCCCGCGGCTGGGAGGTGGGAGTGGAGTTCGACATCCCGCTCGCGCAGCAGCGCGACGCCGTGACGCTCGGCGCCACCTATTTCAGGAACCGCGTGCGCGACCTCATCAACTTCAACGCCGGCTTCGACACGCTGGAGAACGTGGACCGCGCGCGCATCAAGGGAGCGGAGTTCACCGCCACGCTGCGCCCCGCGCGCTGGCTGACGGCGAACATCGCCTACACGATCACCGACGCGCGCGACGCTCTCACCGGCGAGCGCCTGGCCCGCCGGCCGGAGCAGCAGCTTGCCCTCAATGCGAGCATCCGCCCGGTGGAGGGCGTGACCATCGCGCCGGAGCTGATCCTCTACGGCCGCTCGCGCGAGGGCGCCTTCGCCTCCTATGCCGACAACGGCACGGCCTTCACCGCGGCGCGGGACAACAAGGCGGGCACGGTGTTCAACCTCACCGCCACCTGGCAGGTGACGGAGCCGGTGGCGCTGTTCCTGGAAGGGCGCAACCTGACGGACAGCGACTTCGAGCCGGCGAACGGCTTCGCCATCGCGGGTCGGACCGCGCTGGTGGGGACGCGCTTCCGGTTCTGACCGGCCCCGGCGCGGGGGAGGCGAGCCCTCCCCCGCACGGGATCAGAGGGTTTCCAGCAGCCCCACGATCACCTGCCCGCGCGGGGCGAGGTCCCGCCAGAGAATGTGCTCGTTCGGCGCGTGCGCGCCCGCGCCGGTGCAGCCCAGCCCGTCCAGCGTCGGGACGCCCATGGCGGCGGTGAAGTTGCCGTCCGAGCCGCCGCCGCGATGCTGCTTCGGCAACTCGTAGCCCGCCTCGCGCGCCAGCGTCCGCGCGCGCTCGTAGAGGTTCAGAATATCCGGGTTCTCGGCGAAGGAGGGGCGGTTCATGCCGCCCTCGATGGTGATGGTGATGCCGTCCCTCCCCCCGGCCAGGGCCAGGATCTCCCGCTCCATCCGTTCCCCGTCCGCCACGGTGGCCACCCGGAGGTCGATCTCGCAGCCGGCCTCGGGCGGGATGACGTTGGGGCGCGTGCCGCCCCAGACCGGGGCGACATTGGTCGTGGTACCGCCGGCCAGGTCCACCATGGCGTGGACCTTCCCGATCAGCTCGGCCAGCGCCACCACGGCGCTGCGCCCCTCCGTCCAGTTGCCGCCGGCATGGGCGGAGACGCCCTGGATCTTCACCACGAACCGCCCCACGCCCTTGCGCGCGGTCACGCAGGCACCGCCCGGATTGCCCGCGGGCTCGGGGATCAGCACGGCGGTGGCGCCGCGCGCCTCGCGCTCGATGATGTCGCGCGAGGTCGGGCTGCCCACCTCCTCGTCCGGGGTGAGGAGCAGGGTGAGCGGGCTGCGCGTGGCGACTCCCTGGCGCAGGATCTCGCGCAGTGCGTGGAAGGCGAGGAAGGAGCCCGCCTTCATGTCGTAGATGCCGGGCCCGTAGGCGCGCTCGCCCTCGATTTTCCAGGGCATGGAGGAGGCGAGCGTGCCGTTGTCCCACACCGTGTCAAGATGGCCGGCGATGACGACGGGCGGGCGGTTGCCCGTCGCGGGGTTCGGGGGCGTGCGGGCGATGAGGTTGTCACCGTAGCCGTCCCGCCCGGGGATGCGCTCCACCACCGCGCCGGCGGCGCGCAGCTCGGCCTCGGCCCTGTCCATCAACCCGTTCACGGCGGCCGGGTCGGTGGTCGGCGTCTCGTGCAGCACCCAGCCGCGCAGCTCCTCCAGCAGGGCCTCGCTGGTGCCGATCCGGGTCTGGGGCATGGGCGCGTCGTCCTTTCGCGTGGAGGGGGTCCGTGGGTGGCGGCGGTTCTCGCGCCGGGGATGGCGCTTGTCCATGCTCCCCGGCGCTTAAGGGTTTCTTCGGGACAGGCGCGCATCCTGGGGGGCAGGTCCGTGGAGAGGTAGGATGGACGGTTCCTTCGGCGCACTCCGAATTCCAGGAGGGGCCACCACGCAGGGCGCGGATCACGCAACGCCCGAACGCGTGACGCAACTGGCGGAGGAGGCCGCGAAACTTGCCGCCGCAAAGGCGCGCGCCATCCAGGCGATCACCGGCCAGACCCGCATCCTCGCCCTGAACGCGACGATCGAGGCGGCGCGCGCCGGAGAGCAGGGGCGCGGCTTCGCCGTGGTGGCAGGCGAGGTGAAGGCCGTCTCGGCCGAGGTGGCGCGGCTGGCCACCGAGATGGAAACCGAGTTGCGCGGCGCGCTGGACGGGCTCCGCGACGTCGGCACCCGTATGGCGGCGGAGGTGCGCGGCCAGCGGATGACCGATCTCTGCCTCAACGCCATCGAGATCATCGACCGCAACCTCTACGAGCGCACATGTGACGTGCGCTGGTGGGCCACGGATTCGGCGGTGGTCGGGCTTTGCGCCGCGCCGGAAGCGGAGCGCGTGGCCGAGGCGGAGGCGCGGCTCGGCGTCATCCTCTCGGCCTATACTGTCTATCTCGATCTCTGGGTCGCGACCCCCGAAGGGCGGGTGGTCGCCCACGGGCGGCCGGACCGCTATCCCGGGCTGCGCGGCCTGAATGTCTCGGGCGAGCGATGGTTCCAGGACGCCATGGCCTCCGCCAGCGGGGACGACTACGCCGTGGCCGATGTCGCGCGCTGCGCGGCCCTCGGCGGCGCTCCGGTCGCCACCTACGCCTCCGCCGTGCGCGAGGGCGGCGCGGCGCGCGGGCGGGTGATTGGGGTGCTCGGCGTCCATTTCGACTGGGAGCCGCAGGCCCGCGCCGTGGTGCGCGGCGTGCGCCTGCTGCCGGAGGAGGCGGCGCGGTCCCGCGTGCTGCTGCTCGACGCCAGGGGTCGGGTGCTGGCCGCCTCCGACGGGAAAGGCGAGCTGGAGGAGGTTCTCTCCCTCGACCGGCGCGGCGCCACAAGCGGCGTGCGCGCCGGGCCCGATAGCGGCCTCACGGCCTTCCACGTCACCCCGGGATACGAGACCTATCGCGGACTCGGCTGGTCCGGGGCGATCCTCCAGGGACCGCCGCGGGGATGAGTTGGGCGCCGGCCGGCCATGTGCCGCCCCCCGGCTGGATAGCGGTCCCCCGCGGTGCCACATTGGCTGGATGAGCATCGAGATGAAGAAAGTATGCGTCTTCTGCGGCGCGAATCCTGGCACCGACCCCGCCTTCGCCGAGGCCGCCCGGGCGCTGGGCCATGAGATTGCCGCCCGCGGCCTCGGCCTCGTCTATGGCGGCGGCAAGGTCGGGCTGATGGGCGTGGTGGCCGATGCCGCGCTGGAGGCCGGGGCGGAGGTGGACGGGGTGATCCCGGAGCACCTGATGCAGCGGGAACTCGGGCATGGCTCCGTCACCCGGCTGCACGTCGTCTCCTCCATGCATGAGCGGAAGGCGCTGATGGCGAAGCTGTCGGACGGCTTCGTGGTGCTCCCCGGCGGCTTCGGCACGCTGGAGGAGGCCTTCGAGGTCCTCACCTGGTCCCAGCTCGGCCTGCACCGGAAGGGAACGGTGTTCCTCGACGTGAAGGGCTATTGGTCCCTGCTGAACGACATGCTCGACGGGATGGTGACGGGGGGCTTCGTGCGGGCGGAGCACCGCCTCCTCTCCCTCACGGCGGAGAGCCCGGCGCAGTCGCTCGACATGCTCGCCGCCTTCCGCCCGCCGGAGGTGACGCGCTGGATCGAGCGCGTGGCGCAGGCCTGATCCTCCCGGCCATGCCTTGTCATGTCTGGACGGACTGGCGCGCGCTGCCGGAGGCCGCGCGGGGCGGGACCGTGGCCCTGGGCAATCTCGACGGGGTGCACCGGGGGCACCGGGCGGTGCTGGCCGCCGCCCATGGGGGCCGGCCGGACCTCCCCCTCGCCGCCCTCACCTTCGAGCCGCATCCGCGCGAGCACTTCCGCCCGCAGGACCCGCCCTTCCGCCTGACCCTGCTGCCCGCCAAGGCGGCCGCCCTGGCGGCTGCGGGCTGCGCCCATGTCCACGCCGTGCCCTTCGATTCCGCCCTCGCCGCGATGGAGGCCGAGGAGTTCCTCGACGCCGTGCTGCGCCAGGGGCTGGGCGCGCGCCACCTGGCCTGCGGGGCGGATTTCGCCTTCGGCCACCGGCGCGGCGGCGACGTGGCATTCCTGGCCGGCTGGGCGGAGCGGCACGGGATCGGCCTCTCCGTCGTGCCGCCGATCGCGGATGTGGCGGGCCCGATTAGCAGCACCCGGATTCGTCGCGCCCTGCAGGACGGCTATCCCGAGCGCGCCGCGGCCCTCCTCGGGCGCGATTGGGAGGTCCGGGGAACGGTGTTCCACGGCGACCATCTCGGGCGGGAGCTGGGCTGGCCGACGGCGAATATCTGGCTCGGCCGCCACCTGGAGCCGGCGCGCGGGGTCTATGCCGTCCTTGCCTCGCTGCCGGACGGGTCGGTCGTGCCGGGGGTGGCGAATGTGGGGCGCCGCCCGACCCTGGGCGGCGATCCCGAGACCCGGCTGGAGACGCATCTCTTCGACTGGTCCGGCGACCTCTACGGCCAGGAGATCGGGATCCGGCTGCACCGCTTCCTCCGCGAGGACGCCTTCTTCGCGGGACTCGACGAGCTGAAGGCAGCGATCGCGGCGGATGCGGCCCAGGCCCGCGCCGTGCTGGCGCGGACAGCCCAGGCGGATGGCTGACCGGGCCTCCGCTCAGACCGCCTCGGCCAGGCTCGCGCAGTTCCGGCCGCCCGCCTTCGCGGCATAGAGCGCCGTATCGGCCCGGGCGAGCAGGATGGCGGGACTGCCCGCCTCATCCGGCACGAGCGAGGCCACGCCGACGCTGACCGTGACCCGGCCGAAGATCGCGCTCGGATGGGCGATCCGCAGTTCCTCCACCGAGAGCCGAAGCCGCTCGGCGATTCCCATCGCGGCCTCCGCGTCCATGCCGGGCAGGAGGACCGCCATCTCCTGCCCGCCGTAGCGGGCGACGATGTTGCTGCCCTGCCGCACGGCGCCCCGCAGCGCTTGGCCGAGCGCCGCAGGCAGGCATCCCCCGGCGGGTGGCCGAGCCGGTCGTTGAACTGCTTGAACCGGTCCACGTCCATCAGCGCGAGGGAGAGATGGCTTCCGTCCTGCGCGGCACGGCTCCAGAGGGCCTGCAAGGCGGTGTCAAAGCCGCGGCGATCCGTCAGCCCCGTCAGCGCGTCGGTGCTCGCGATCGCCTCCCGCCGGGCGTTCGCCTCGGCCAGCCCGGCATTCGCGCGGCCGATCTCCCGGACCAGTTCGGCCTTTTCCTCGTTCGAGAGAAGCAGCCCCACCGTCTGCCTGCCGAGAAAGCGGGCCATGCCGATGCCTGCCATGAGGTGCAGGAAAACGAAGCAGCCGAGAATGAGATAAGTCGGCTCGCCGTTGGCGAAGCAGGCGAGCAGCATGGGCCCGAGGCCGAGGACGAGGGTCCCCTGCGCCGCGGCCGGCAAGGGGCCGTTGCGCGCCGCGGCGCCGGCGAAGAAGCCGCCCTGCACCGCGAGGACAAGGAGATGCGTGAGCGGATCCCCTTCCGTCACCATGACGACGCTGATGACGGCCCAGAGGACGCCCGTGCTCCAGGCGCTGACGGTGAAGCGCCAGGCCGACCATCCCGCCAGCCAGGGCGCCCGGGTCCGGACATAGCAGGCGACGCCGAGCATGGTCATGGCCAGGCTGCCGATGACCAGGGAGCCCGGCTGCCCGAAGGTGGCGTCGGTGCGGCGCGAGGCGACGACCTCCGGCAGCGGCTCGGATTTCCGGTTTCGCACCCCGATCAACCCTTCCGCCCCCAGCTCCCTCGCTTGGCCGCAGGCTAGGTTCGGACCGGTCATCAAGGGGAGAGCGCGTGGGAAAGGCGGCTCGGCCTTCTCCGCCCATCGCTGGCGGCTATTCCCTCCGCAGAATGAGGATGCGCGCCGCCCCGTGTGCCCGCTCCGCGAGGAGCTGCCAGTCCGGAAGCGGCGGCGGCGGCTCCTCCCTGCCGATTTCCAGGCAGGCCAGCGCGCCGGGCGCGATCCAGCCCGCGCCGCAGAGGGCGGTCAGGGCGGCACCGCCGAGATCCCGGCCATAGGGCGGATCGAGGAAGACCAGCCCGCAGGGCGCATCGGCCCGCGGCGGGCGGCGGAGATCGCCGGGGATGACGCGCGCGAGGGGCTCGGCCTTCAGCGCGGCGATGTTGGCGCGCAGCGCCGCCAGGGCCGCGCGGTCCTCCTCCATGAACACGGCGCGCGCCGCCCCGCGGGAGAGGGCCTCCAGCCCGAGCGCCCCGGTGCCGGCGAAGGCGTCGAGCACCGTCGCGCCCTCGATCGCGCCACGCCCGGCCCAGGGGGCGTGCCAGAGCGAATCGAAGAGGGCCTGGCGCACGCGGTCGGCCGTCGGCCGGGTGGTGGCCCCCGGCGGCGCCCCGAGGGCGCGGCCCCGCCAACGGCCGGCGACGATCCTCACGGCCCGCCTCCTGGAGATACGAAGGGGGAAGGCAGGCTCACTCCGTGCGCGGCTTCGCGCCCCAGGGCGTCCTGTGCGGGTCGCCGGCGCGGCGGGCGCGCGGCGGCCGGGCGCGCGGCGGGGCGGGCTCGGGCGGAAGCTCGGTGCGCTCGGTGCCGCGCTGGATGCGGGGCGCGGCGGTGCGGATTCCGAGCTGCTCGCGCATGGTGCGGGCATTCACCTCTTCCACCGCGCCGGGCGGCAGGGTGCCGAGCTGGAAGGGGCCATAGGCCACGCGGATGAGGCGCGTCACATGCAGCTCCAAATGCTGCATCACGCGGCGGATCTCGCGGTTCTTGCCCTCCTGAAGGGAGACAGTCAGCCAGGCATTCGTCCCCTGGCGGCTGTCCAGCCCCGCCTGAATGGGGCCGTACTTCACCCCTTCCACGGTGATGCCGCGGGCGAGCCAGGCGAGCGCGCCCTCGTTCACGCGGCCATGCACGCGCACGCGGTAGCGGCGGAGCCAGCCGTTCGAGGGCAGCTCCAGCCGCCTCGCCAGCGCGCCGTCATTCGTCAGCAGCAGCAGCCCCTCGCTCGTCAGGTCAAGCCGGCCGACGGAGACGAGGCGGGGCAGGCCGGCGGGCAGCTTCTCGAACACCGTTGGGCGGCCCTGCGGGTCCTTGTGGGTCGTCACCAGCCCGTCCGGCTTGTGGTAGCGGAAGAGGCGCGTGGGCTCGGCCGCCCCCACGCGCTGGCCGCGGACGAGGACGGCGTCGCCCTCCGCGA
The DNA here is from genome assembly GCA_042666135.1 of Roseomonas sp. GCM10028921. GTDB lineage: Bacteria > Pseudomonadota > Alphaproteobacteria > Acetobacterales > Acetobacteraceae > Roseomonas. The sequence continues at coordinate 172,449 of JBHTFH010000002.1, forward strand.
CGAAGGTGGCGGGCGTCTCCACCCGGCGGCCGTTGAGGGTGACGAGCCCCTCTTCGATCAGCGCCTCGGCATCCCGGCGGCTGGCCACGCCGGCGCGGGCCAGCCACTTGGCGATGCGCTCGCCGCGCTCGGGATTTCCCGTGTCCTCCTCGCTCATGCGGCGGCGGCCCGGGCGGCGCCGGTGTGGCGGGCGGCCTCGACGAAGGCATCGAGGATTGCCTGGTCCCGGGGGTCCACCGTGTATTCGGGGTGCCACTGCACGCCGAGGCAGAAGCGGTAGCCCGGGTGCTCCAGCCCCTCCACCACCCCGTCCGGCGCGCGGGCATTCACGATCGCGCCCTCCCCCGGCCGGTCCACGGCCTGGTGGTGGGCGGAGTTCACCGCCATGGCGGGCGCGCCGACGATGCGGGAGAGAAGGGTGCCCGGGGTCAGCTCCACCTCGTGCCCGGGCTCGGTGCGGGGATTCGGCTGCTCATGAGCCAGGGCGTCCGGCACCGCGTCCGGGATGTGCTGAATGAGCGTGCCGCCCAGCGCCACGGCCAGGAGCTGCTCCCCGCCGCAGATGCCGAGCACGGGGATGTCCCGCCGCAGCGCCCCGCGCAGGATGGCGATCTCAAACGCCGTGCGCCCCTCCTTCAGCACCACCGTGTCGTGGCGTGGGCCGCCGCCATACATGGCAGGGTCCACGTCGAAGGCCCCGCCGGTGACGAGGAGGCCGTCGAGCCGGTCGAGATAGTCGTCGGCCAGCGCCGCATCGTGCGGCAGGGCGATGGGCAGCCCTCCCGCGGCGGTGATGGCCGCGAAGTAGTTCTGGCGCAGCGCGTACCACGGCAGCTTGGAGTATCCGCCGGGCTCCTCGGCATCGAGGGTCAGGCCGATCAGGGGTCGTGCGGTCATGGAGCGGTTGGTAGAGCCTGGAAGGGCGCGGCCACAAGCCGCACGTGCGAGGGACGGCGCGGAGGGGAGCGATGGCAGAGGGGGCGCCGATGGCGCTGGCGATGGAGGAGGCGCGCGCGGCCGCCGCGCGGGAGGAGGTTCCCGTGGGCGCGGTGGTGACGGATGCGCGCGGCGCCGTGCTGTCCCGCGCGGGCAACGAGGTGGAGGCCCGCCACGACCCCTCTGCCCATGCCGAGATGCTCGCCCTGCGCGCCGCCGCGGCGGCGAGGGGGCGCAAGTGGCTGGAGGACTGCACGCTCTGGGTGACGCTGGAGCCCTGCCCCATGTGCGCCCAGGCGGCATCCTTCTTCCGGGTGAGGCGCGTCGTCTTCGGGGCTTATGACCCGAAGGGCGGGGGCGTGGAGCACGGGGCGCGGGTCCTCTCCGCCCCCTCCTGCCACCACGCCCCGGAGGTGGTGGGGGGCGTGAGGGAGAGCGAATCCGCCGCGCTGCTCCGGGAATTCTTCCTCGTGCGGCGCGGGGATGCGGGCGTTAGCGGAGGCTGACCTCCGTCAGCGTCATGCTGAAGGGCTGGACGGGGAAGAACAGGATCGCCCGGTAAGAGTGGCCGGCTTCCTGCGTGTCGTCCGGGGTCGCGCCACCGCCCTCCGAAGGCGTGAACTCCACGACGTGGAACGAGGGCACGGGGCCGAGGGTGACAGGGCTGCCGGGCACGTCCACCACGGCATCGCCCGGGCCGATGCGGCGGAGCGTGGCGTTGAGCACCAGCGGCTCGGGCGAGCTGCCCCGCAGGAGAAGGGGGAGCTTACGCTTCACCCGTATGGCGGCCGCGCTCCAGTCCATCTCGATCGTCACCCAGCCGCTGCTCGTGCGCCGCCTCAAGGAGATCTCGAGCGCTCCCTCCGCTTCCGGGCGCAGATGGAGGTCCGGCTTGGAGTCCTGCTGGAAACCGCAGATAATGCCGGGCACCAGCTCCTCATAGGGCTGCGACAGGCGCCGGGGGCCGGTGGCGGCGAGCGAGGCGGAAACGGCCCGCGCGAGGTTTGGCGAGGCGGCATCGGCCCAGTGCCCCGCCTGCGCCACCTCGCGCTTGAGGGCGAGCACCATCTCCAGGAGGTCGTCCACCCGGTCGCTGATACGATGCGCCATGATCACTTCCTGGGATTCGATGCGGAATAACTCCGCATCGTAATGAGGGTGACCGCAAACGGACGGGGGCGGCGCGGGTCCTGGCGGCGGGGCGGGCGCCATGGCATGGGCGGCGCGCCCGATGGGCCGTGAGGGAGGGGTCGCATGCGTCTGCTGGGGTTGGACGGGGCGCTGGCGCGCGCCTCCGCGGCGCTGTGGCAGGACGGCTCGGTGCTGGCCGAGGCGCGCCGCGACGGCGCGCGCGGGCAGCCGGCCGCCCTGCCGGCGCTGGTGGACGCCGTTCTCCGCCAGGCCTCCCCTCCCCGCCCCGATGCGGTGGCCGTGTCGGTGGGGCCGGGCGGCTTCACCGGGATCCGCGCCGCGATCGCGCTCGGGCGCGGCCTCGCGGACGGGTGGGGCGTGCCGCTGCTCGGCGTGACGACGGGGGAGGCCCTGGCCGAGGCGCTCCCCCCTGCCCTCTCCGAGGGCCGGGCGGTCTGGTCCGTCACCTTCGCCGGGCGCGGCGGGTTGGTGCTGGAGCGCGCCGGCGAGCCCCCGGTGATGCTGGAGGAAACAGCCCTTCCCCTCCCCGCCGGGCCGGTGGTGCTGGTGGGCGATGCGGCGGCGCCGGCCGCAGCGAGGCTGCGGGCGAGGGGCGCGGACGCCCTGCTCTCGGGCGAGCGCCTGCCCGCCGCCGCGGCGGTGGCGAGCGCCGCCGCCCGGCGGCTGGCGTGGGGCGAGGCGCCGCGCGCCGCGGTGCCGCTCTACGCCGAGCCGCTGGCGCTCCGGGCCGCCCCGGGGTGAGCGCCCCCTCCGCGCCAGGGGCCGCGATCCGGCCCGTCGCCGCCTCGGACCTGCCGCTGCTGGCCGCCCTGCACACGCGCGCCTTTCCGCCAGACGAGCGATGGGGCGTGGTGGCGCTGGGGACGATGCTGGGGCTGGAGGGCGGATTCGGGCTGTTGGCGGGAGACGGGGCGCCCCTCGGCTTCGTCCTGGCGCGCAGCCTGGCGGGGGAGGCGGAGATCCTCACCATCGCCGTCGATCCCGAGGCGCGGCAGCGCGGGCTGGGGACGGCACTACTGGCCGCGGCGGCCGGAGAAGCCGGGCGCCGTGGCGCGGCGGTCCTCTTCCTCGAGGTCTCGGAGGCGAACGCGCCGGCGCGCGCCCTCTATGCCCGGGCGGGGGCGGCGGAGGTGGGGCGGCGGCGGCGCTACTACACCGACGGCACCGACGCGCTGGTCCTGCGCATCACCCCGCTTTCCTGATCCAGAGGCGCGCAGTTCCGTCCGGCCCCTCCTCCTCGGCCAGCACGGCGTGGCCCTGCTCCGTGGCGGTGCGGGGCACGTTCCGGCGGGGCTCCTCGCCGCGAAGGGTAACGAGGAGAACCTCGCCCATCGCCATGCGGTCGAGGGCGAGGCGGGTGCGGACGAAGGTCATGGGGCAGGTCTCGCGGGAGATGTCCAGCTCGCAAGTCGCGCCCTGGTTGTGCTCTGTTCTGGACTGGGTCATTTCTTGATCCTCATGGGGCAGCATTCAATCTTCTCTGTCCCGTTGTCCATAAAAGCGGTAGATCTTCTCCGAATCGGGCAGAGTGACAAGGGCTCGTTATTTCGGGGCGTCGTTCATCCCCGGGGTGCATCCACCCCCGGTGTGTTGTTCACCCCGCGCAATCGGGAGGAGTGGTTATGGCGGCGGACGGCGCGTCTTCGGCGCGGGAGAGCGCGGAGGGGAGTGTCCTCGGGCTGACGGCGCAGATCGTGGCCGCTCACGTCTCCAACAACCCCGTGCCGGTCTCTGAACTCTCCGGGCTGATCGAGAATGTGCACCGCACCCTCGCCGGCCTCGGCCGCCCCGTGGAGGTGGCGCCGCCGAGCCGGCCGGAGCCCGCGGTTTCCGTCAAGCGGAGCGTGACGCCCGAGTATCTCGTCTGCCTTGAGGACGGCAAGAAGCTGAAGATGCTGAAGCGCCACCTCAAGACCGCCTACAATATGACGCCGGAGCAGTATCGCGAGCGCTGGGGCCTGCCGCCTGACTATCCCATGGTCGCGCCCGCCTATGCCTCGCACCGCTCCTCGCTCGCCAAGAAGATCGGCCTCGGCACGCGCCCGCGCTCGACCCGGCGTGGCCGGGCGGCGAAGGACTGAACAGCCGGGCGGGTGGCGGGGCGGCAGGGCGCCCGGCCTCCCCGCCGCGCGACGGGCGGGAGGGTGTCCGCGGGGCCGCCTCCCCGGCCCGTTTGGCGCCGGAGCCATGGGCGATGTAGTCTGCGCCCGAACGGGATGACCATGGATCACGCCAGCCCAACCAGCACCAAGGCGCCGCCGCGCAAGGACCCGCAGAAGGCCGACCCGACCCGGATCGAGCGCCTCTGCATCGAGCGCGGCCTGAAGATGACCGGCCAGCGCCGGCTGATCGCGCGCGTCCTCTCCGAGGCCGAGGACCACCCCGACGTGGAGGAGCTGTACCGCCGCGCCATCGCGCTCGACAGCAAGGTCTCCATCGCCACGGTGTACCGCACCGTGCGGCTGCTGGAGGAGAAAGGCATCCTGGAGCGGCGGGACTTCGGCGGCGGGCGCTCGCGCTACGACCCCGCCGACCGCGGGCAGCACCACCACCTCATCGACATCGAGACGGGCACGGTCATCGAGTTCGAGGACGAGGAGTACGAGCGGCTCGTCCAGTCCATCGCGGCCCGCTACGGCTTCACCCTCGTCCAGCAGCGACTGGAGCTGTTCGGCCGTAAGGACCCCGCCCATGCGGCGGCGGAGGCGAAGCGCCGCCCCGCCGCCCCGGCCCCGAAGAAGGACGGGGAATGAGCGAGCCCGCCCTCGCCTTCGAGGAGCTCCGCAGCGGCAGCCTGGGCATCCGGATCGCGGAGAGCGCGGCGGAGGTGCGGGCTGCCCAGGCGCTCCGCTGGCGCGTCTTCTACGAGGAGATGGGCGCCCGTCCCGACGCCGCCACCGCCAGCGCGCGGCTGGACGCCGATGCCTATGACCCCGTGGCCGACCACCTCCTCGTGCTCGACCATGCCCGGGGCGAGGGGGCGGAGGCGGTGGTCGGGACCTACCGGCTGATCCGCAGCCCGGCGGCGGAGCGGGTAGGAGGGTTCTACTCGGCCTCCGAATACGATCTCTCGCCGATTCTCGACCTCGATGGCGGGCTGTTGGAGCTCGGGCGCTCCTGCGTGGACGAGGGCTACCGCACGCGCGGCACGCTGCAGCTCCTGTGGCAGGGCATCGCGGCCTATGTCTTCCACCACCGGATCGCCCTGATGTTCGGCTGCGCCTCCCTCCCCGGCACGGATCCGGACGCGCTGGCCGAGCCGCTGACCTACCTGCACGCCAACCACCTGGCGCCGCCCGCCCTTCGCCCGCGGGCGCTGCCCGAGCTCTACGTTCCCATGGACCGCATGGACCCCGCGGCGATCGATTCGCGCCGCGTGCTGGCGGAGCTGCCGCCGCTGGTGAAGGGCTATCTCCGCCTCGGCGGCTTCGTGGGGGACGGCGCGGTGGTGGACCGACAGTTCAACACCACCGATGTCTGCGTGGTGGTGAAGACCGACCAGGTCACGGCCAAGTACTACAGGCACTACGAACGCAAGCTGGGCGGCACGGGCGAGTAGCCCGCCCCACGGCAGGCCCGGGTAGCGCGCCTCACGGCGCTCCCGGGCAGCCCGCGTCACGCCGGTTTCATCCGCCCGCCATGGACGTGCCCCTGGCGCCGGGCTAACCCGGACGGCATGGACGCCGCTATCCGCGACCCTGCCGAGGCCCTGGTCCCGCCGAGCCGGCTTCGCCGCCGCAAGCCCCTCCGTTTCCGCCGCATCGTGCCGGGCGGGCGCCTCTTCGACGTGATGGGGGACCGCCCGCTCGGCGGCCGCTTCCGCGCCGTGCGGCGGCTGATCATGGCGACGCTCTGGACCCTCCTCGCCATGCCGGTCCAGGCCCTGCTCATCGCCCTGCCCGGCCGGGGCAAGGTGGTCTTCGCCCGCGTCTTCTGGCGGGTCTTCTGCTTCCTGATCGGGATGCGAATCCGCGTGGTGGGAGAGCGGAGCGGGGCGCCGCGCACCCTCTACCTCGCCAACCACTCCTCCTGGCTCGACATCCTCGTGCTCGGCGCGACGCTGGACGCGGCCTTCGTCTCCAAGGCCGAGGTCGGGCGCTGGCCGCTGATCGGGCTGGTCGCGCGGCTCGGGCGCACCATCTTTGTCTCCCGCTCGCGCGGGCGCACGGGAGATGAGGCGAAGGAGATGCGGGAGCGGCTGGCGAGGGGCGATTCCCTCATTCTCTTCCCGGAGGGCACAAGCTCGGACGGCACGCGGGTGCTGCCCTTCCGCTCCTCCTTCCTCGCGGTGGCGGATGCGGCGGCGGCGATCCAGCCCGTCTCCGTCGCCTATGACCGGCTCGGCGGCCTGCCGGCCTGCCGGCGGGACCGGCCGCTCTTCGCCTGGTACGGGGACATGTCCATCGGCCCGCATGCCTGGCGCCTCTGCCGCCATGCCGGGCTGCGCGCGACGATCCTGCTGCACGAGCCGCTGGAGCCCGGCGCCATCCCGAACCGCAAGGCGCTCTCGGCCGCGGCGGAGGCAACGGTGGCGGAGGGCGCCGCCACCCTGCGCCAGAACCGCGAGCCGCATCCCCTTCCCGTGCGCGCGGCGCTTCCGGCTTGACGGGAATCGCCCGGCCCCGCAACGCTCCCCCCATGGACGCGCCACTCACGCCGCGCCCGGGCTTTTCTTGACCTGGAAGGCCCAGCGCCGCACATCCCCCCGGCCCAGGACCCCCGGTTCTGGAACGAGAGGGTCTTTCTCCGCATGAGCAGCTCTACCGGCCCCATTCCGGCCGGTCCGGCCCCCGCAGAGGGGGCGGCCAAGGCCACCCGCAAGCTCCTGATCCGCACCTGGGGCTGCCAGATGAACGTCTATGACAGCGGGCGGATGGCCGACATCCTGGCCCCGTTGGGCTACGCGCCGACCGAGCGCGCAGAGGAGGCCGACATGGTCATCCTCAACACCTGTCACATCCGGGAGAAGGCAAGCGAGAAGGTCTTCTCCGATCTCGGCCGCCTGCGCGAAACGAAGAAGGCCCGCGCCGCCGAAGGGCGGCAGACCGTGATCGCGGTGGCCGGCTGCGTCGCCCAGGCCGAGGGCGCGGAGATCACCGCGCGCGCGCCCTGGGTGGACATCGTGCTCGGCCCGCAGACCTATCACCGCCTGCCGGAGATGGTGGCGCGCGCCTCCCGCGCGGCGGGCACGGTGATCGAGACGGACTTCCCGGCCGAGGACAAGTTCGACCACCTGCCGGAAGCCCGGGCGTCCCGGGGCCCCGTCGCCTTCCTCACGATCCAGGAGGGCTGCGACAAGTTCTGCTCCTTCTGCGTGGTGCCCTACACCCGCGGGGCCGAGTTCTCCCGCCCGGCCTCGGCCATCATCGCGGAGGCGCGGCAGCTCGCCGCGGGCGGCGCGCGGGAGATCGCGCTGCTCGGGCAGAACGTGAATGCGTGGGCCGGCGAGGCCCCGAGGACGATGGCGGGGGAGTCGCCCGGCGGCAACAGCTGGCGCCTCGCGCGGTTGTTGCGGGAACTGGCCGAGATTCCCGGCGTTGCCCGTCTGCGCTACACGACGAGCCACCCGCGCGACATGGACGACGATCTCATCGCGGCCCATGGGGAGATCCCCGCCCTGATGCCCTACCTGCACCTTCCCGTGCAGAGCGGATCGGACGGGGTGCTGGCCGCGATGAACCGGGGGCACAAGGCGGATCTCTATCTCCGCCTCGCGGACCGGCTGCGCGAGGCCCGGCCGGACCTGGCGCTGACCTCCGACTTCATCGTGGGTCATCCCGGCGAGAAGGCGGCCGATTTCGAGGCGACGATGCGGCTGGTCGAGCGCGTCGGCTTCGCGGGCGCCTATTCCTTCAAGTACTCCGCCCGCCCGGGCACGCCGGCCGCCTCCATGGCGGGGCTCGTGCCGGAGGCGGAGAAGGACGCGCGCCTCCAGGCCCTCCAGGCCGTGCTGCGGGAGCAGCAGGACGCGTTCAACCGCGCCTGCGTCGGGCGCGTGGTGGATGTGCTCGTCACCGGCACGGGGCGGCATCCCGGGCAGGTGGCGGGCCGCAGCCCGTGGCTCCAGCCGGTTCATGCAACCGGCGCAGCCCCGGTGGGCGCCGTGGTCTCGATGACATTGAGGGCCGCGCTCCCCAATTCTCTCTCCGCAACCATGGCGCATGAGGAGTCCGCCGCCGCTTGACCCAGCTCGCCGCCCCCGCCGGGGGGATCGCCCTCCGGCCCGATCCCCGCTCGCCCGGTCTTCGTGACCTGGCCCGCCCCGGCTTCCCGCCGGACGCGCAGCGGACCGTGACCCTGAGCTTCGACGACAACGCGCTGTTGCCGATGCTCTACGGGGAGCACGACCGGCACCTCTCGCGCATCGAGCAGCGATTGGGTGTCCGGATCGCGTCCCGTGGCAATCGGGCGACGATCAGCGGCGGGGCCGAGGCGACGGGACTGGCGGAATCGGTGCTGCGGTCGCTCTGGCAGCGGATCGAGAGAGGGGACGTGACGGGAATGGCCGAGGTTGAGGCGGCGCTTCGCATGGCGGACGGGCCGGCGGAAGATCCGCGGCTGCCGCTGGCCGACATGCCGGCGATCCGCACGCGCAAGGGCGCCATCGCCCCGCGCAGCCGGACGCAGGCGGGCTACATGGACATGCTCCAGAACCAGGAGATGGTCTTTGGTGTCGGGCCCGCAGGCACGGGCAAGACCTATCTGGCCGTGGCGCAGGGCGTCGCGCTGCTGATGGCGGGGCGCGTGGACCGGATCATCCTCTCCCGCCCCGCGGTCGAGGCCGGGGAGCGGCTGGGCTTCCTGCCCGGCGATATGAAGGAGAAGGTCGATCCCTATCTCCGCCCCCTCTACGACGCTCTGCACGACATGATGCCGGCCGACCAGGTGGCGCGCCGCCTCGTCTCGGGCGAGATCGAGATCGCGCCGCTGGCCTTCATGCGCGGCCGGACCCTCGCCCACGCCTTCGCCATCCTGGACGAGGCGCAGAACACCACGCCGGCGCAGATGAAGATGTTCCTCACCCGCATGGGCGAGGGCACGCGGATGGTGATCACGGGCGACCCCTCCCAGGTGGACCTGCCGCCGGGGCAGAAGTCCGGGCTGGTGGAGGCGCTCTCCATCCTTGACGGGGTGGACGGCATTGGCATCACGCGCTTCGCGGAAGCGGATGTGGTACGTCATCCCCTGGTCGGGCGGATCGTCTCGGCTTATGGCCGTGCGGAGGCGGAGGGGCGGATCAGTTCCTCCGATAGCCGCCCCGCCCCGCGCGGGAAGTTCAGGGAGTAGGGAAGAGGTGGGCAGTCGCCCGCCCGGCGGTGAAGCCGCCGGGCCGATACACGCAGCACCCGGCGAGGATGCCGGGTGCGGTTTCGACATCGAGGTGGTGCTGGAGGACCCCGCATGGCGGTCCGCCGTGCCCCGCGTGGAAGAGGTCGCGCGCCGCGCGGCCGCGGCCGCCTTCGCCGAGGGCGGGCCGGATGAGGACGGCATCGCCGCCGTCACCGTCCTGCTGACGGGCGATCACCAAGTGAAGCGCCTGAACGGCGATCACCGGGGCAAGGTCAAGCCCACCAACGTCCTCTCCTTCCCCCCTCTCCATCCCGGCCTGCCCGGGGACGTGGCGCTGGCGCTTGGCGTCGTCCGGCGCGAGGCGCGGGCGGCCGGGCGGAGCGTGATGGCGCATCTCTCCCATCTCGTCGCCCACGGGGTGCTGCACCTGCTGGGCCACGATCACCTGCATGCGGGCGAGGCCCGGCGGATGGAACGGGCGGAGGCGCGGATCATGCGCCGGCTCGCACTGCCCAATCCCTGGAGGGGCGTGGCATGAGCGATCGCCAGGCACCGGACCGCAACAGCCTTCTCTGGAAGTTCCAGGGCCTGCTCCGCAGGCGCGAGGCCGAGAGCGTGCGCGACCAGGTGGAGGCGTTGGTCGAGGGCGAGGAGGAGGGCGAGCCCACCGCCGACGCGCTGGACATGAACGAGCGCGTCATCCTCGGCAATGTGCTGAAGCTGCGGAACAAGACCGCGGTGGACGTGATGATCCCCCGCGCCGACATCATCGGCATGCCCTGCGACCTAACGCTGGACGAGGCGATCCGGCTGATCCAGCGCGAGGGTCACAGCCGCTTCCCTGTCTACAACGGCAATCTCGACGACATCCGCGGTATGATCCACATAAAAGACGTCTTCGCCGCGGTGGGGCAGGACGGCGAGCCCTTCTCGCTGGAGGCGGTGCTCCGTCCCCTTCTCTTCGTCGTGCCCCAAGTGCCCGTGCTGGACCTGCTGCTGCAAATGCGCGAGGGGCGCACGCATATGGCGCTCGTCGTGGACGAGTATGGCGGCATCGACGGGCTGGTGACGATCGAGGACCTCGTCGAGACGATCGTGGGCGACATCTCGGACGAGCACGACGAGGAGGTGCAACCCCAGTTCACCGAGCGGCCGGATGGCAGCCTCGACCTCGACGCCCGCATGAAGGTCGAGGACTTCGAGGCCCGGATGGGCGAGGTGCTGACCCCCGAGGAGCGACACCAGGACATCGACACGATGGGAGGGCTCGTCTTCACCCTGGCCGGTCGCGTGCCGGCGCGGGGAGAGCTGGTCTCGCACTCCTCCGGGTTGGAGTTCCGGGTGCTGGAGAGCGATCCGCGCCGCATCCGGCGCATCAGGGTGCGCCGCCCAGCCGCGCCGGCGGGCGATCCTTCCGGCAGCGCCGCACCGGGCCTCGCGGGCACGGACGGGACGGGGCAGGCCGCGTCGCGGGCGGCGGAGTAAGCAGAGAACCGTGCGGAGATTGATCCGGCACCTGGAGGCGCGCGCCGGCTGGCGCGGACTCGTCACGGCTTTCGGCCTGGGCGGGCTGGCCGCGCTGGCCATGCCGCCGCTCCATCTCATCCCCCTGCTGCTGCTCGCCCTGCCCGGCCTGCTCGTCCTGCTCGGGCGGGCGGAGGGCTGGAAGCGCGCGGCGCTGATCGGCTGGGCCTTCGGCTGGGGGCACCACACCATTGGCCTCTACTGGATCACCTACTCTATCCTCACCGAGGCGGAGCGGCTCTGGTGGCTCGTCCCGCTCGCGGTGCCGCTGCTCGCCCTCTGGATGGGGACCTACAGCGCGATCCCGGCGGTGCTCGCCTGGCGCGCGCGGCCGGGCTGGCCGCGGGCGCTGGTGCTGGCGGGCGGCTGGGTGCTGGCGGAGTTTGTGCGCGGCTGGGCCTTCACGGGCTTCCCTTGGAACCTGCTCGGCTCGGTCTGGGCCTTCGCCGCCCTGCCCGTGCAGGCGGCCTCGGTGATCGGCGCCCACGGGCTCTCCCTCGTCACCGTGCTGCTGGCCTGCACGCCGCTGCTCGGGCGGCGGGGGATGGCGGGCGGGCTGGCGGCGATGCTGGCCTTCGCGGGCTTCGGCGCCGCGCGGCTCTGGCCGGCGGAACCCGAGCCGCTCCCGGTCACCCTCGTGCTCGTGCAAGGCAATGTGGCGCAGGAGGCGAAGTGGCGGGAGGAGACGCGCTGGCCGATCTTCCGCCGCTACCTCGAGCTGAGCCGCGAGGGGGCGGAGGCGGCGGCGCGGGAGGCGCCGGGCACGCGCCCCGTCATCATCTGGCCGGAGACGGCGAGTCCCTTCCTCCTGGCGGACGACCTGGAGGCGCGACGGATCGCGGCCACGGCCCTGCCGCGGGACGGGCTGCTGCTGGCCGGCACGGTGCGCGCGGAATGGGGCCCGGACCGGCGGGCGAGCAAGCTGTTCAACAGCCTCGTCGCCATGGGACCGGACGCGGAGGTGGCCGCGCTCTACGACAAGTCCCATCTCGTGCCCTTCGGCGAGTACATGCCGCTCTCCGGCCTGCTGCCGATCCGGGTGATCCGGGGCGGGGTGGATTTCGGCGCGGGGCCGGGGCCGGTGGCGCTGCCCCTGCCCGGCCTGCCGCCGGCAGGGCCGCTCATCTGCTACGAGGTGATCTTCCCCGGCGCGGTCGTCGGGGCGGAGCGGCCGGGCTGGCTGCTGAACATCACCAACGACGCCTGGTTCGGCATCTCCGCCGGCCCGTACCAGCACCTCGCCGCCGCCCGGTTGCGCGCAGTGGAGGAAGGGCTGCCCCTCGCCCGGGCCGCGCAGACCGGTATTTCCGCAAGTTTTGACTCCCGCGGGCGGGAGGTGGCCCGCCTCCCCCTGGGGGAGACCGGCGTTGCACTCTCGCCCTTGCCGAGAGCGGGAGAGCCCACAATCTTCTCACGCTTCGGCCTTCTGGTCTCAGGGGTGCTCACCTTGCTGGTGCTTCTCGGCGGCTTCCTCGCCTCGCGCCGCAAGGCCGACCCGGCACCTCATTCCTAATCTCGATACGAACACAGGTTCGTGTCCATTTATTTGGAATTCTCGAAAGAGTTGACAAACCGTTAGTGTGAGCCCAATAATATCAAGTGTTGCAGGGTTCTATGGGGAGTGTGGCTTTGCTGCTTAACCCATGGTGTGCAGGACGTGCGCCGCTCCCCTGCCGGATCAGACGAAGGAATGGCGCCAATGTCGGGTGAGGAGGCGCTTGAGCGCAATGAACGGGTCGAACATCGGCCGAGCCCGATCGATGTTCATGTGGGCAGCCGCGTAAGGCTGCGCCGCACCCTATTGGGGATGAGCCAAGAGAAGCTTGGCGAAGCACTGGGGCTTACCTTCCAGCAGGTTCAGAAATACGAGCGCGGTGTTAACCGGATCGGCGCGAGCCGGCTGTTTGACTTGGCACGCGTCCTGGATGTTCCGATCGGGTTCTTCTTCGACGACATGCCCGACAGCATGGGCGGGGCTGCCTCCGGCTTCCGGTCGCGCCTGGGGGGCTTGACCGAGACCCAGGAGGGTTTCGAGGACGATACGCTTCATAAGCGCGAGACGCTGGAGCTTGTTCGCGCTTACTATCGGATTACCGAGCCGGCGGTGCGCAAGAGGGTCTTTGACCTCATCAAGAGCCTCGCGCCGACGGAATAGTGCCCTCATTCCGGGGCAGCGCGGCCCCGGAACCCTCTCCTCAGCCGCGGGTCTGCGGATTGTCAAAGACCGGGCTGCGGTAACTGTGCAGGGCCTGCTCCAGGGCCTGCGCGAGGTCCATCTTGTTCTCCTCACCGAGGAAGTGCCCGATCTCCGTCGAGCGCGTCCGCGCGGAGAGGCGCAGCTCGCTCACCCGCCCTGGGCGAGGGGTGAGGGTGACCCTGGCCCAGTACGCCTCGAACTCCAGGGCCTGCTGCCGGCCGCGGCGGTCTGTCCGGTCCACGCGTAGGCGGCCATCGGCGAGGGTGATCCGCTCCGCTATGCGGGAGGACCAGCGGCGGTGCGCGCGCAGCAGCCCGACCGCGAGCAGAACCTCCCCGCCCATGAAGCCGGCCACCGGCCAGGCGCCGAGGGACCAGAAGAGCGCGGTCAAGCCCGCGGAGCCGAGCGTTACCAGCCCGATCACGACTCGCAGCCCCGTCTGGGTGCCGGACTGGTGCGGGGTACTCAGGGCCTCGAAGAGGGGACGTTCCTGCGCGCTGCTCATTCGCGTTAGATAGCGTGCCCGGGCGGACTTCCTACAGGAGTTGATGAGGCGTTATGGGAGTTCCGTGAGCCGCCCTCCGCGCATTCCTATCCCTCCCCTTCACGGCACTGCCCGCCAGCCCCGGCGGGCGCGGCGCATGGCGGCGGCGCAGGCGGCGGGGTTCATCCGGGCGCTCGCCGAGGCGAATCCGGCGCCGCAGCCGGAACTGGAGTACCGAAACCCCTTCACCCTGCTGGTTGCCGTCGTCCTCTCCGCCCAGACGACCGACATCGCGGTGAACAAGGCCACCGCCACCCTCTTCGAGGAGGCGCCCGACGCGGCCTCCATGGCGGCGCTCGGGGCCGAGGGAATCGCGCGCCATATCCGCCGGCTGGGGCTTTGGCAGGCGAAGGCGAAGAACGTGGCGGCGCTCGCCGCCCTGCTGCTGGAGCGCCATGGCGGCGAGGTGCCGCGGGAGCGCGAGGCGCTGGAGGCGCTGCCCGGCGTCGGGCGCAAGACCGCCAATGTCGTGCTGAACGTCGCCTTCGGCGAGAACGCCATGGCGGTGGATACCCATATCTTTCGCCTGGGCAACCGCACGGGGCTCGCGCCCGGCGACACGCCGCGCGCGGTCGAGGACGCGCTCGTGAAGCGCTGCCCGCCGGAGCTGCTGCGGGACGCGCATCACTGGCTGATCCTGCACGGGCGCTATGTCTGCAAGGCGCGGCGGCCGGAGTGCTGGCACTGCGTCGCGCGCGCTTTCTGCAACTACCCCGACAAAGTCTCCGGGCCGAGCGACTGAGGGCGCGCCTTAGGCGGGCGGCTCGGCGCCGATCTGCTCCACGATGCGGCGGTAGTGCTCGGGCCGGCGATGGGCGGCGAAGTTGAACATCTTCTCCTTGCCCTGGCGGGTGAGGTCGAGGTCGCAATCGGCCACCAGCACCTCGTCCCCCAGCGTCCGCGCCTGGGCGACGATCACCCCGTTCGGGTCCACGATCACCGAGCCGCCGATGAGGCCCGACCCATCCTCGTTGCCCGCCTTGGCCACGCTCACCGCCCAGGTGGCGTTCATATAGGCGTTGGCCTGGGCCGCGAGGGTGGAGTGAAAGGTGCGGATCTCCTCGTTCTCCGTTGAGCCGCCATTGGGGTCATAGGCTGCGGAGTTGTAGCCGACGACCATCAGCTCCACCCCTTGCAGGGCATAGACGCGCCAGGCCTCGGGCCAGCGGCGGTCGTTGCAGACGAGCATGCCCATGACCGGCGAGCCCCATTCCGCCGGGCCGCGGAAGGCAGGGAAGCCGAGATCGCCGTGCTCGAAGTAGCGCTTCTCCAGCTGCTGGAACCGGTCCCCCGCGCGGGGCTCGACGGAGCCAGGGAGGTGGACCTTGCGGTACTTCGCCAGGACCGAGCCGTCGGGCCCCACCGTAATGGCGCTGTTGTAGCGCTTGCCCTCCGGCGTGCGCTCGGCATAGCCGACATAGAAGCCCACCCCTAGTTCCCGCGCCCGGTCAAAGAGCGGCTGCACGGTGGGATTGGGCATCGCCGCCTCGTAATAGGCGTCCAGCTCCGCGCCTTCGAGCAGCCAGCGCGGGAAGAAGGTGGTGAAGGCGAGCTCGGGGAAGACGACGAGCCTCGCCCCCTCCCCCGCCGCCCTCTCCAGCAGCGCGATCATGCGGGCGAGGATCGCCTGCCGGGAATCAGCGCACTGGTTCGGGCCCATCTGGGCGGCGGCGAGGCGGATGAGGCGGGGCATGGTCCTAGGTCCTGCGCGGGTCGGGCCCGTGGCGGAGGACCCGGGGAAACGCTGCTCGCGATCCCCTGGGGATCGCGACAGAGATTCCCGGGTCTGGCAACCCCCGTGCCGTCAGGCACGCCCCCGTGCCGCCAGGCAAGGCCCCGGGGCCGGTCAGTGCGTCCGCCGGCCATCCTCCCCCATACCGTGCGCCACGCCCACGGGATCGCGCCGGCCGATGCCGAGGAGCTGGTAGAGCGCGATGGCCGCGATGGTGGCCGTGCCGATGCCCGCGATGGAGAAGCCGCCGATAGACACGGTGAAGTTGCCGGAGCCGAGCACGAGGGAGGCGCCTACCGTGAGCAGGTTGCGGGGGTCGGAAAAGTCTACGCGGTTGTCCACCCAGAGGCGGATCATGGCGGCGGCGATGAGGCCGAAGACCACCACCGCGAGCCCGCCGAGCACGGGGCCGGGGATGGTGCGGAGAAGGGCGCCGAACTTGGGCGAGAAGCCGAGCGCGATCGCGAAGACGGCAGCGACCACGAAGAGCAGGGTGGAGAAGACGCGGGTGACGGCCATGACGCCCATGTTCTCGACATAGGTCGTGACGCCCGTGCCGCCGCCGGCGCCGGAGACCATGGTAGCGATACCGTCACCGATGAAACCGCGACCTATATAGGGATCGAGGTCGCGCCCGGTCATGGCGCCGATGGCCTTGATATGCCCAAGATTCTCCGCGACGAGGATGAAGGCGACGGGGGCGATGAGCGCCATGGCGCCGAACTCGAAGGTCGGGCTGCGGAAGGCTGGCATGCCGAACCAGGGAGCGGCGGAGAGCTCGGCGAAGGAGATGGGAGGCAGCAGGCCCATGACGTTGCCGATGACGAGGTAGAGAGCGTAGCCGCAGGCAATCCCCGCGAGAATGGAGACGCGGCGGATGGCGAGCGGGGCGTAGACCGCGATCATCGAGGTGGCGACCAGCGTTGCCAGCGCCACCAGCACATGCGGGCCGGTGCCCTCGATCCCCTTCACCGCCACGGGGGCGAGATTGAGCCCGATGGCGGCGCCGACCGCGCCGGTGACGGCGGGCGGCATCAGCCGCTCGACCCAGTTCGAGCCGGTGAGGGTCACCAGCACGCCGATGAGGGCGTAGACCGCACCGCAGGCGATGATGCCGCCCAGCGCCGGGCCGATATTCGGATTCGGGCCGGTCCCGGCATAGCCCGTGACGGCGATGACCACGGCGATGAAGGAGAAGGAGGAACCGAGATAGCTCGGTACCCGCCCGCCCACGAGAAGAAAGAAGATGAGGGTGCCGATGCCGGAGAAGAGGATGGCAAGGTTGGGATCGAAGCCCATCAGCAGCGGGCCGAGGATTGTGGAGCCGGACATGGCCACGAGGTGCTGCACGCCGAGCAGGGTGGTGGTGCCCCAGGGCAGCCGCTCATCGGGCGGGACGACGGGGCCGCGGGCAAGGGGCCAGCTGGGGAAGAGGGGCATGCGGGTGTGGGTCCTCGGAAACCGGAAGGGTGACCCATGCTGTCCCAGACGGGGTTGCCGCCCAAGCGGCCGGGCGGCGGAATGCCGTAGGTGATGCTCCGATGTGACGGCGTTCCGGATCCGCAACAGCAAGGTTGCCCGGTTTTCCGCGGCAGCTCCGACGCGGGTGATGATACGTGGGATCAATGCGACGCGAGGGACCGGCCGCGAATGGGTGACGTTCTCGAAGGCTATGCGGCGGCGGCAAAGGGCCTGATCCCGCGCTTCGAGGCCCTGGCGCCGGGCGCCGCCTTCGCGCGTGCTCGATCTTCTGCCAGTACGCCCGGTGCCCGTCGCAGATCTCGGGGCGGGCACGGGCCGCGACGCGGCCTGGTTCGCGCGGCAGGGGCATCGGGTGCTGGCCGTCGAGCCGGTGAGGGCGCTCCGGGAAGCGGGCGAGGCCCTGCACCGCGGGAGTGGCCTGGCTTGGCTGGACGACCGGCTTCCCGGCCTCGCCGAGACGCGGAAGCGGGGCCCCTTCGATCTCATCACCCTCTGTGCCGTGTGGCAGCACCTGGACGAGGCGGCGCGCGAAGCCGCGCTGGCGAGCCTTGCGGCGATCACGGCGCCGGGCGGGGTGGTGGTGATGTCGCTCCGGCACGGGCCGGGCGCCGCCGGCCGGCCCGTCTTCGAGGGGCTGCCGGAAGCGACAGTGGCGGCGGCTTCCCGGGCGGGATTCGCGCTTCTGCGCCGGGCGGGGGCAAAGTCCCTCCAGGCCGGGAACCGGGCCGGCGGGGTGCGCTGGATCTGGCTCGCCCTTGAAAGGCGCTGCTAGACCGGCACTACCGCCCGGGTCGGGGCGACCGCCCGGGGAGAGGGCCGCTCTCTACGCCGCGCGCCGCACGGCGGGTACGCCGCGCAGCCGCCCGCCGGGCGTCCCACCCGGAACCTGCGCGGCGAGGTCGGCGGCTTCGAGCAGCCTGTTCCAGTCAATCCCCGTCTCCACCCCCATGCGGCGGAAGAGCCAGGCCACGTCCTCGGTCGCGACATTGCCCGTGGCGCCGGGCGCGAAGGGGCAACCACCCAGCCCGCCGGATGCGGAGTCGAAGATGCGGATGCCCGCATCCCAGGCCGCGGCGACGTTGGCGACGCCCATGGCGTAGGTGTCGTGCCCGTGGAAGGCGAAGCGCTCGCCCCAGGAGCGGAGCGCCTGCTCGCAAATCCGCCGCACCTGGTCGGGCGACGCATTGCCGGTGGTGTCGGCCAGCGCGATTTCCATCGAGGGGTCGATGGCGGTCACGCGCTCTATCCAATCGAGCGCCTCGGCATCCGGCACCACGCCCTCGAAGGGGCAGTGGAAGGTGCAGGAGAGATTGAAGCGGACCAGCAGCCCGGCCGCCGTCGCCTCCCGCGCGATGGCGGAGAGGTCGGCAAAGGATTCCTCGCGCGTGCGGTTGAGGTTCGCCTGGTTGTGACTCTCCGTCACCGACATGAAGAGGCCGAGGCGCTGGGCGCCCGAATCCCGCGCCAGCTCGAAGCCCCGGCGGTTAGGGACGAGGACAGTGCATTCCAGCCCCGGCAACTCCAGCGCGGCGCGCAGCACCTCGGCGGTGTCGGCCATCTGCGGCACGGCGCGCGGCGAGACGAAGGAGCCGATCTCCATGCGCCGGATGCCGGCCGCATGGATGGCGCGGACGAGGGCGATCTTCGTCGCTGTCGGCACGAAGGGGCCGATGGATTGCAGCCCGTCGCGCGGGGCGACATCGCTGATAATGGCGGTGCCGGTCATAGGGTCTTCTCCTCTTCCCCCAGTAGCGTGCGGAAGACGTGGTCGTTGTGCTGGCCGATCGCGGGGCCGGGCCAGCGGACCATGTCGCGGGGGGCGATGCCCTCGAAGCGGAAGGGCGCGGCGGGATGCGGCACCTCGGCGCCCAGCAGCGGGTCCTGCACGGGGAGCATCATCTCGCGCGCCTGGAAGTGCGGATCCTCCACACAGTCCCGCATGTCGTAGAGGCGCGAGCACGGGACCTGCACGGCCTCCAGCGCCTCCTGCGCCTCCTTGGCCGGCAGGGTGCGGGTCCAGGCGGCAATGGCGGCGTCCAGCTCGGCGGCATGGGCGCAGCGGCCGGAATTGCCCGCCATGCGGAGGTCGTCGGCCAGGTCCTGGCGGCCGATGCGGATCATCAGGCGACGGTAGATGAGGTCGGAATTGCCCGCCACGGCCAGCCACTTCCCGTCGGCACAGGGATAGGTGTTGGTGGGCGCGGCGCTGGGGAGGGCGGCGCCCATCGGCTGGCGCACACGGCCGAGCAGCCCGTACTCCGGCAGCATTCCCTCCATCAGCGAGAAGACGGAGGTGACGAGGTCGAGGTCGATCGTCGTCCCCTTGCCCTCCGGGCTGCGGTCACGCCCCCAGCAGGCGGAGACGAGAGACAGCGCGGCATACATGCCGGCGAGGTCGTCGCTGATGGAGACGCCGCAGCGCGGGGGCGGCAACTCCGTCTGGCCCGGATTGGCGGTGAGGTGCCGCAGCCCGCCCATGGCCTCGCCGATCGCGCCGAAGGCGGGCTTGTCGCGATAGGGTCCGTCCTGGCCGTAGCCGGAGACGCGGGCGATAACGAGGCGCGGGTTCTCCGCGCGCAGCACCTCCGGCCCGAGGCCGATCCGCTCGAGATAGCCGGGGCGGAAGTTCTCCACGAGCGCGTCGGCCCTGGCGCAGAGGGCGCGGACGCGGCGCCTCCCCTCATCGCTCTTGAGGTCGAGTGTGACGGAGAGCTTGTTGCGGCCGTGGACGCTGAACCACACGGCCTGCCCGTTCAGCTTCGCGCCCCAGTCCCGGTGGGGGTCGCCCTCGGGCGGCTCCACCTTGATCACCTCGGCACCGAGATCGGCGAGCAAGCGGGTGGCGAAGGGGGCGGCGATGTAGTGGCCGAGCTCCACGACCCGCAGGCCGGTGAGCGGCAGGCGCGGGTCTTCCGGCGGCGCGCCGGAGGGCTGGCTGCGATCCGGGCCGGTAGGGTCCGGCATGGGCGATCCTCCTGAGACGGCGCCGATGTTCCCCGGCCGGGCGGCTCTGGCAAGGGGGAGTCTCGCCGTGGGAAGGGGGAAGAGGGCGCCCCGGCGAGGGATGCGGACTGCGGCAAAACTGCATCAGACATTCGCGTCGTATTTCGCAACCTCGAATTGTATTGAAGCGACCGATCACATCTGCGAGATAGATCACGACGCCGTGATGATTGACGGTGTCGCTTTCTTGGACATTTCCTCCCTGAACTCGGCGGCGGCCCCTGGTCGCCGCCCTTTTTCTGTGCGGGCCGCCCCGTTCCGGTCACACCGGTCGCTTGGCCTACGTCAAGGCTCCCCTGTCGCCCGGGCCCTATCGCGGGGCCATTGACGCTCTCCACCGCAACCGGCCCATCACGCGCTCTCCTCGCCCTCGCCGAGGCGCGGGTGCCCCGCTACACAAGCCACCCCACCGCGGCGCAGTTCGGGCCGCTGGATAAGGCGACGCTGCGCGGCTGGCTGCACGAGGGCGTGCGGCCCGGGATGCACCTCTCCCTCTACCTGCACGTGCCCTTCTGCCGGGCGATGTGCTGGTCCTGCGCCTGTCATACGAAGGCGCCGCGCTCCGAAGCGCGGGTCGCGACCTTCGCCGATACCCTGGAAGCGGAGGCCGCGCTGCTGGCGGCGGCGCTGCCCGGGCATGGCGGGGTGTCGCACCTGCATTTCGGCGGCGGCACGCCCTCCATCTTCGGGCCGGCGCGGATGAGGTCCGTCATAGCCTCGCTGCGCTCCCGCTTCGGCCTGCACGCGGGGGCGGAGGTCGCGATCGAGCTGGATCCCCGCACCCTGGACGAACCGATGGTCGAGACGCTCGCCTCGCTCGGCTTCACCCGCGCGAGCCTGGGCATGCAGGACATCTCGCCCGAGGTGCAGGCCCGCATCGGCCGGCTGCAGCCGGCGGAGATGGTGGCCGTCGCGGCCGAGCGGCTGCGCGCGGCCGGCCTGGGGGGCTGAACATCGACCTTATGTACGGCCTGCCCGGCCAGACGGTTGCCCATGTGGAGGCGAGCGCCCGCTTCGTCTCCTGGCTCGGCGCGGACCGTGCGCCTGTGTTCGGCTACGCCCATGTGGACTGGATGAAGCCGCACCAGAAGGCGATCAATGCCGCCGCCCTGCCGGGAGTGGAGGAGAGGATGGAGCAGGCCGAGGCCGCGGGGGCGGTGCTGGCCGCCGCGGGCTTCGTCGCGCTGGGGCTGGACCATTTTGCCCGGCCGGAGGGCCCGCTGGCGCGGGCCGCCTCCGCGGGACAGCTCCGGCGAAACTTCCACGGCTGCACCACGGACGACGCGCCGGCGCTGATCGGCCTCGGCTATCGGCACCCTGCCGGGCGGCCACGCGCAGAACCTGCTGGACGAGCGGGCCTATGCGGCGGCCGTGGCCGAGGGCCGGCCGCCCGTGGCGCGCGGCGTGGCGCTCACGGAGAAGGATCGCTGGCGCAGCCGGGCGATCGAGCGGTTGATGTGCGACTTCGCCGGCGACGTCGGCCCCATCCCCCGGGCGCGCTGCCGGCGGCACTGGAGCGGATGGAGCCGCTGGCGGAGCAGGGCGTGGTCCGCGTCGGGGACGGGCGGGTGGAGGTGACCTCCGTGGGCCGGCGCTTCGTGCGGCAGGTCGCGGCCTGCTTCGATGCCTATCTCGCCTCGGCCGCCCTGCGACACTCCTCGGCCGTCTAGGCCTAGCCCCGCCGCAGCGCGACCAGCAGCCCGAGCAGACTGAGGACCAGCCCCGCGAGGAAGACGGGCGGGTGCCCCTCCCCCATGGCGGCGAAGAGCCAGGCGAAGGCATAGCCCGTCCCGGCCTGCGCCGCCGCATAGACCGCCGTCGCCCGCGCCCAGGCCCGCCCCGTTCCCGCGCCGGTGAGGCCGCGCAGCCGCCCGAGGGCGACAGCGGAAATCCCCACGCCGGAGAAGCCCGAGAGCAGGGCGGCCCCCGGCACGGCGGCGGGGTGAGGAAGAAGGGCGAGGCCGAGCGCCGCGACCTGCGCCGCCATCCAGAGGGGCATGGCCCGGCGCCCCAGCCTGTCGGCCAGCCGCCCGCCGCCGAGCGTGCCTGCCACCGCGCCCAGCCCGAACAGGGACCAGACGAGCCCGCCCGCGGCGAGGCCCATCCCGTGCCCGCGCACGGCGAGATCAGCGAGATAGACCATGGGCGCGGCCATGCCGGCCGCCGAGAGGCCATAGGCCAGGGTGAGGGCCGCCACCGTGCCGGCCGGGCCTGCCGGGGCTTGGGCCGGTCCGGCCGGGGGCAGGGGCGGGTCGGGCCAGCGGGGATGGGCGAAGGCCCAGAGCGCGGCGGAGAGAAGGCCGAGCCCGATCCAGGCCGCCGCCACCCCCGCGCCGAGCAGGGCCGGCAGGAGCAGCGAGGCGAGGGCGACCCCAGCCCCCACCCCCGCCATGACGATGCCGCCCGCCCCACCCCGCGCCCCCTCGGGCGTCACGGCCTGCACGGCGGGGCCGGCGAGGGAGATAGCGATACCCCCGGCCACCCCGGCCACCCCCCGCCAGGGCGCCAGCCAGGGAAAGCCGAGCGGCAGGGCGCAGGCGAGGAAGGAGAGGGTGGCGAGGGCCATGCCGAGGTCCAGCGCCCGCCGCGTGCCGAGCCGCCGCCCCAGCATCGGCGCCGCGAGAGCGCCGACGAGATGCCCGGCGAAGGTGGTCGCACCGAGCGCCCCCGCCTCCCCTCCCCCTACCCAGCCCGCGGCGACGAGGGCGGGGAAGAGCGGCACGTAGCCGAAGCGGGCGAGGCCGATGGTCGTGCAGAGCGCCGCCGAACCGGCCAGGGCAGGCCTGAGGGCGGGGGTGCGGGCCGTCACGCCGCCCCCGCCGGGGCGGGCGGCCCCTTCTCGATGACGAGGATGGCCGCGAGGCCGGGTGGGCTGAGGCCGGGATGGGCATCGGCAAGGATCAGCTCGCCGCCATGCAGCCCGGCCACCGCGCGCACGAGGGAGAGGCCGAGGCCGTAGCCCGGCGTCGCGCGCGCGCTATCTGCGCGGAAGAAGCGCTCCCCGGCGCGGGCGCGGTCGTCGCCGGCCAGCCCGGGCCCCTCATCCGCCACGGTGATGCGGAGCGCGGTGCCGGCCTCCTCCGCGGAGAGACGGATGCGGCCGCCGGCGGGGGAGAACTTAACGGCATTGTCCAGCAGGTTCGCCACCGCCTGGAGCAGGAGGTCGCGGTCCCCCGTCAGCGGCAGACTGGGGGGGAGGTCCGCCCGGAGCGTGACGGCGCGGCTTTCAGCGATGGCGTCGTAGAGCTCGGCGGCGTCCGCCAGCAGGGGGGTGAGGTCGAGGGGCGCGAAGGCGGCGCGGCGGGCCCCCGTCTCGGCCTCGGTGATGCGGAGCACGGCTTGGAAGATGCGGGTCATGCCGTCGAGATCGACGATGCCCTGCTCGATGGCCCGGCGCATCGTCGCGGCATCGCCTTCCAGCGCCTCCTCCAGCCGGCCACGGGCGCGGGCGACGGGGGTGCGGAGGTCGTGGGCGATGGCGTCCGACACGCCGCGGATCCCGGCCATGAGCGTGCCAATGCGGTCCAGCATGGCGTTCAGCGTGCGGCCGAGGCGGTCGAACTCGTCCTCCCGCCCGGAGAGGGGGACGCGCTGGGAGAGGTCTCCCCCGGCGATGGCCGTCACGGTGTCGGCGGCCGGGCGCAGCATGGATTGCAGGGCGCGGCGCAGCAGCAGGGCACCCACCAGGGCGATGATGGCGGCGGCGCTGGCGGCCCAGCCGAGCCCGCGCGCCAGCAACTCGCGAAGCCGCAGCCGCTCCTCCACGTCGCGCCCGACGATGAGCCGGTCCCCGTTCGGCAGGTCCGCGCGGTAGAGCCGGGCCTCGGTCAGCAAGCCCTCCCGCATCAGCGGGGCGCGGAGCCATCGCAGGGGCTCGCTCTCCGGCGGAGGGCCGTCCAGCTCGTCCGGCGTTGTGTCGAGATTGCCGGCGAGGTGACGGCCCTCGGCATCTGTCAGGCGGTAGAGGTCCAGCGCGTCGTCGTCGCGGCCGAGGCGGAAGGCAATGGTCCCGACCACACCCTCGCGCCCGCCCTCACGGAAGCGGGCGATGAGGGAGGAGACATCGGCGCGGATGGCCGCATCCGTCTGCCGGTCCAGCCCACCGGCCGTGTTCCACCAGACGATCCCCGCGAAGGCGACACCGCCGAGAAGAAACATGACGGCGAAGAAGACGGCGAAGCGGAAGCCCGCGCTCTCCACCAACCGCGGCACGGGGGCGCGGCGAAGCTCCTCGACCGGCACGGGCGGGCCCTAGCCCGCCTCCTCCGCGCGGATCATGTAGCCGGCATTGCGGACGGTGTGGATCAGCGGCTTGTCGAAGCCCCGGTCCAGCTTCTGGCGGAGCCGGGAGACATGGACGTCGATCACGTTCGTCTGGGGGTCGAAATGGTAGTCCCAGACCTTCTCCAGCAGCATCGTGCGCGTGACCACCTGGCCGGCATGGCGCATCAGGTGCTCCAGCAGGCGGAACTCGCGGGGCTGCACATCGATCCGCTTGCCCCCGCGCGTGACGGTCCGGGAGAGGAGGTCCAGCTCGAGATCCGCCACGCGCAGCCTGGTGGCCGGCACCTCGGCGGCCGGGCGGCGGCCGAGCGCCTCCACCCGGGCAAGAAGCTCGGCGAAGGCGAAGGGCTTGGTGAGGTAATCGTCCCCGCCCGCCTTCAGCCCGCGCACCCGCTCGTCCACCGCCGAGAGGGCGGTGAGGAAGAGCACGGGGGTGCGGTTGTCCTGGGCGCGCAGCGTCTCCACCAAGCGCAGCCCGTCCACCCCGCCGGGCAGCATCCGGTCCAGCACGAACAGGTCGAAGGGCTCGCCGGCGGCGGCGAAGAGGCCGTCCCGGCCATTGTCGCGGTGCTCGACGCTGTGGCCGGCCTCGGTCAGGCCGCGGCGGACGAAGCGGGCAACCTCGGGGTCGTCCTCGACCAACAGGATACGCACGGGGCTTCTCTGCTTATTGTGGGTGGGCCGGGGCCCTGCGGCCCGGCCCTGCTCGGCCCCATAGCGTCATGGCGCGGCCCCGCGCGCAAGGTGGGCGAGTCACTGGGGCGTTCCCGTCCCCGCCGGGCGGCGCCCGACCTGGACGTTGACGTCCTGGCTCCGCCCCTCCCGCGTGAGGGTCAGCCGCACGCTCTGCCCCGGCGTCACCCCCGCGATCGTGCGGATAAGGGCGCGGGACGTCTCGACACGGTCGCCGTTGAGGGCGGTGACGAGGTCTCCCTGGCGCAGGCCCGCACGGGCGGCAGGGGAGTTGCGCTCCACGCCCTGGATCTGCACGCCGCGCCGGCCGCGCGGGGCATCCGTACCCACGTCCTGCACGGCCACGCCGAGCCAGCCGCGCTCCACCCGACCATCGCGGCGGAGCTGGTCGATCACCCCCTTGGCGAGGTCCGACGGGGTGGCAAAGCCGATGCCGGCCGAGGCGCCGGAGGGGGAGTAGATGGCGGTGTTGATGCCGATCACCTCTCCCGCCGTGTTGAAGAGCGGGCCGCCGGAATTGCCGGGATTGATGGCCGCGTCCGTCTGGATGAAGTCGTCGAAGGGCCCGGCGCCGATCTCGCGCCCGCGGGCGGAGACGATGCCGGTGGTGACCGTGCCGCCGAGGCCGAAAGGGTTGCCGGCGGCCATCACCCACTGGCCGACGCGGACCGGGGTGCTGCCCCAGGGCACGGCGGTCAGCGGCACGCGGGACTCGATCCGCAGCAGGGCGAGGTCCGTCAGTTCGTCCGTGCCCACGACCCGGGCCGGGTGCTCGGTGCCGTCCTGGAGGGAGACAACGACGCGGGCGGCCGAACCGACGACGTGGTTGTTCGTCACCACATAGCCCGCGGGGTCGATGATGAAGCCCGATCCGGCGCCCTGCACCTGCTGGCGGCCGCCGCGCCGCTCGCGAAAGTAGCGCTCGAAGGGGGTGCCGCGAAGCTCGGGCGGGATCTGGGAGGACTGCTCGCCCATGACAGCGATGTTCACCACCGCCGGCAGCACGGCCTGGGCGAGGTCGGCGAAGTCCGGCAGCACCGTCATGCGCGGCGTCTGGGCCAGGACCTCGCCGGGGCTGCAGCCTGGCGCGGCGGCGAGGGCCGCGAAGCCGAGCAGGGCGACGCGGCGGGGCAAGGACTGGGACATGGGCGGGTGTTGTTCTCCGGGACTCGCCAGGGATTTCTCCCTCATAGAGGGGAATGATCCGGCCGCGTTCAAGGCTCAGGCGCTCCCCGAGGGATCCTCGGGCCATGCGTGCTTCGGATAGCGCCCGCGCATCTCCCGCCGCACCTCCGCCCAGCCGCCCCGCCAGAAGCCCGCGAGATCGGAGGTGACGGCGACCGGGCGCCCGGCCGGGGAGAGGAGCGAGACTTGGAGCGGGATGCGCCCGCCCATCAGCGGCGGCGTGGCGGCGAGGCCGAAGAGGTGCTGCGCGCGGGCCTCCAGCGCCGGCACCTCGCGTTCATAGTCGATGGCGGCGCTGCGGCCCTCGGGCAGGTCCACGCGCGGAGGAAGCTCGGCATCCAGGCGCCGCGCGAACTCCCAGGAGACGAGGCCGCGCAGGATCGCCACCGCGTCCAGCGTCTTCAGCTCCGACAGGCGGGACAGGCCGTGAAGATGGGGGGCGAGCCATTCGGGCGCGCCCGCGGCCAGGGCGGCATCGGACACGTCCGGCCAGGGCGCACCCTCCGTGGAATGGGCCCAGCGCAGGCGGGCGCGGAGCTGCGTGGCCGCCTTCGTCCAGTCGAGGTCGCGGAAAGCGCGGGCGGCGGCGGCGCGGGCCAGGGCCTCGGCCACGGTGGCGGGATCGGCATGGGGGAGGTTTGCTTCCTCCAGCACCAGCGGGCCGAAGCGCAGGCGGCGGCGGGCCACCACGGCACCCGTGCGGGCGTCGAACTCTGTCACCTCCTCCCGCACGAAGCGCTCGGGAAAGCGGGCCTCCAGCACGGCGCGGTCCAGCGGGGCGGCCATGCGGATGCGGGCCTCGGTGCCGGCGAGTTCGAGGGCGGCGACGGCCAGCAGCGGCGCCTTGCGCAGCGGGTCGGTCGTGGCGAGGCGCGCGCCCTGGCCGGATGCCAGGCGGAAGGCCCCCTCCATCACCCCGCGCCGGGCGGCGATGCGGTCGGGAAAGCCGGCCGCCAGCAGCGCGGCGGGATCGCCCTCGGGCGGGGTGCGCTCCGGCACGGAGAGGCGGCGACGATGGAGCTGCGCGGTGCGGCGGATACGGGCCACGGTGGCGCGGTCGGCCTCCGGGTGGTCGCCGCCCTGCAGCAGGTCGAGCCGGGCGTGGAGGTCGGTGGGTGCCTCGCGGTTGCGGATGGGGTCGCGCTCCTCCAGCAGGGCAGCGAGGTCGGCGGCCAGCGCCCCCTCCCCCGGCGTGCGCGTCTCCACCATCACCCGGGCGAGGCGGGGATGGGCGCCCATCCGGGCCATGCGGCGGCCGATCGGGGTGATGCGGCCCTCGCCGTCCAGCGCGTCCAGGTCGTGCAGCAGGGTTCGGGCGGCGGCCAGCGCCCCCTCGGGCGGCGGGTCGAGGAAGGGCAGGCGGCGCGGCTCCGCGCCCCAGGCGGCGCAGTCCAGGGCGAGGCCGGAAAGCTCGGCCTCCAGCATCTCCGGCCGGTCGGCGAGCGGCAGGCCGCGGTGCAGCGCCTCGGTCCAGAGGCGGATGGCGACGCCGGGCTCCGTGCGGCCCGCGCGGCCGGCGCGCTGCTCGGCCGCGGCGCGGGAGATGCGGACGGTGGCCAAGCGGGTGAGACCCGTCGCCGCGTCCAGCCTCGGCGCCCGGCGGAAGCCGCCATCCACCACGATCCGCACGCCGGGCACGGTCAGCGACGTCTCGGCGATGGAGGTGGCGAGCACGACCTTGCGGTTGAGCGAGGGATTGAGGGCGCGGTCCTGCTCGGCGGGCGGCATCTCGCCGTGGAGGGGCAGGATCTCGGCGCCGACCCCACCCAGCCGCTCGGCCGTGCGGCGGATCTCGCCCCAGCCCGGGAGGAAGGCGAGGACGTCGCCGGGATGCTCGCGCAGCGCCTCCCGGATGGCGGCCGCCATGGCTTCCGGGAGGTCGCGGGGTTCCTTGATGTCGCGGGGGCGGTGGTGGACCACGACGGGAAAGGCGCGGCCCGCGCTCTCGATCACGGGCGCGTCCCGCGGCTCCATCGGCGCAGCGCCGTCAGGCCCGGAGCCGTGAATCGATCCGCCCCCCAAAAGTTCCGCGAAGCCCGCGGCGTCCAGCGTCGCGGACATGGCGAGGAGGCGCAGCTCCGGCCGCAGCTCCCGCTGCAGGTCGAGGCAGAGGGCGAGGCCGAGATCGGTGTCGAGATGCCGCTCATGCGCCTCGTCAAAGAGGACGGCGGAGACGCCCTCCAGCCCGGGATCCGATTGCAGCCGGCGCACCAGCAGCCCCTCCGTCACCACCTCCACCCGCGTGCGGTCGGAGACGGCGCGGTCGAGCCGGGTGGAGAGGCCGACCAGCCCGCCCGGCCCGCCCTCCCCCGCCAGGTCGGCCATGCGGCGCGCGGCGGCGCGGGCGGCGACGCGGCGGGGCTCCAGCACGAGGATCTTTCCCGTCATCCAGGGCTCCTCCAGCAGGGCGAGGGGCACGATGGTGGTCTTGCCTGCGCCGGGCGGGGCGACGAGCACGGCGTTGGGCCGCTCGCGCAGCGCGGCCAGGAGCGCGGGCAGGGCCTCGGAGACGGGCAGTTCGGGCAGGTTCATGCCCTGCCCGTCTCGGGGCGGGGGCGCGGCTTGTCAAACGCCGGCAGCGCCGCTCACCCCCGCTCCGGTGAGAGGGCGGGCCTGCCGGGCTCCGCCTCCACTCCGGCCGTGGCGATGGCGGCGACGTCCCGGGTCTCGGGCATGAAGAGCCAGAACAGGACGGCCCCCAGCGCAGCGAAGGCAGCGAGGGCGAGGAAGGCGGTGTCGTAGCCGGCCATCACCACGAGCTGCCCGCTGAGCGCCGCACTGAGGACGCCGCCCACCCCGTGCACCGTGCCCACCACGCCCTGCGCGGCCGCGAAATGCCCGCTGCCCCGGGTGAGGTCGGCCACCACCACGGGAAAGAGCGCCCCGATCAGCCCTGCGCCCACCCCGTCCAACAACTGCACCCCGATGGTCCAGACGATGTTGTCCGAGAAGGTGTAAAGCACCGCGCGCAGCGCCAGGGCGAGGAAGGCGGCCATGAGCAGCGGCTTGCGCCCCCACCGATCGGCCCGCAGCCCGGCCAGCGCGGCCACCGGCACCATCACCGACTGCGCCGCGATGGCCGAGGCCGCCGTGAGAGTGATGCCCTGACCGGCATGCGCGAGCGCGAGCTTCTGGGAGACGAGCCCCAGCATGGAGGCGTTGGCGAGATGGAACAGCGCCCCGCAGCCCGCGAAGACCAGCAGCGGGCGCGAGGCCAGCAGCACGCGCCAGGCCGAGGGGCGGACGGCATGCGCCACGTCCCCCGGCGGCAGGCCGCGGGCGACCTCGTGGTCGATGGCGCGGCCCGGCACTATCGCCGCGGCCACCACGCTGGCCAGGGCCGTGAAGCCCATCGACCAGAACAGCATCGGGCTGCCCAGGAAGGGTGCCGTGACCAGGATCATCAGGCTGAGCATGCCGTCGCCGAGATGGAAGAGGGATTCGTTCCTCCCGGCGCGCCGCGCGAAGCGCTCCGGCCCGACGACGCCGAGGGAGATGGCGGCCAGGGTTGGCCCGATCGTCACCCCGGCCAGCGCGCCGACCAGCCCGGCCAGCGCCACCGGCCAGAACTGCGGCGCGAAGGGAATGACGATGCAGGTCCCCGTGACCACCACCACCGCGCCCGCGATCAGCGCGCGCTTGGCCCTGACTGCATCCACCAGCACGCCGAGCGGCGCTTGCGAGATGAGACCGGTCAAGCCGCCGATCGAGAGGGCCGCGCCGATGCTGCCCGCGTCCCACCCGTGCTCGGTCATGAGATAGACGCCGAGAAAGGCGCCCAGCCCATAGCGGGCATCGGAGACAAAGAAGCTCAGCGCGTCCAGCGCGCGCTCGGCACGCTGTTCCTGCCGCATGGAACGTTCCCCCGGTCGGACTGCCTTCTCCGGGGCTAACCGGCGTGCCCCCGCCGCGTTTCAGCTCACCCATCCCTTCGCGGCGGCGATGCGGCCGCCCCCTGGGCATCCCGGCGGAAAACTCCCACCTCGGGCTCCACCGAAACAAGGACTTACCCATGCAGAAGCGCCCGCTCGGCCGATCCGGCCTGGAGATCGCCCCTCTCGTTTTCGGCGGCAACGTGTTCGGCTGGACGATCGACGAGCGGACGAGCTTCTCCCTGCTCGACGCCTTCGTGGATGCCGGGCTGAACGCAATCGACACCGCGGATGTCTATTCCCGCTGGAAGCCGGGCAATCAGGGCGGCGAGTCCGAGACGATCATCGGCAACTGGCTGCGCGCGAATCCCGGCAAGCGGGAGAGGGTGCTGATCCTCACCAAGGTCGGCTCCGACATGGGCCAGGGCCACAAGGACCTCTCGCCCGGCTGGATCGAGAAAGCCGTGGAGGATTCGCTGCGCCGGCTGAACACCGACGTGATCGACCTCTACCAGTCCCACTGGCCCGACCCGAGCACGCCGCAGGAGGAGACGCTGCGGGCCTACGAGAAGCTCCTGCGCGCGGGGAAGGTTCGGGCGATCGGCACATCCAACTACGACGCGGTGCTACTGGAGAAATCGCTGAAGGTTTCGGCGGAGAAGGGCCTGCCGCGCTACGAGTCCCTGCAGCCGGGGTACAACCTCTACGACCGCGCCGGCTTCGACGGCCCGCTGCGCGACCTCGTGATGCGCGAGGGGATCGGCGTGATCACCTACTACTCCCTCGCCTCCGGCTTCCTCTCCGGCAAGTACCGCTCGAAGGAGGATCTCGCGAAGAGCCAGCGCGGTCAGGGGGTGGCGAAGTATCTCGACGAGCGCGGCATGAGGATCCTTGGCGCGCTGGACGAGGTCTCCGCCCGGCTGGGCGCGAAGCCCGCCGAGGTGGCGCTCGCTTGGGTGATCGCGCGGGAGGGAGTGACGGCGCCCATCGCGAGCGCGACGAGCACCGACCAGCTCGCCAGCCTCGTGCGCGCGGTGCATCTCACCCTCTCGCCGGAGGACATCGCCGCGCTCGACACGGCGAGCGCCTGAACTCGTCATTGCCGGGGATGGCGCATCGGCCCTATGCGGTGGCGATGCGCGCCCTCGCCCTTCTCCTGGCGGTCCTCCTCGCGCCCTTCGCCGCGGGCGCGGCGGAGAGCGGCGCGGTGGAGTCGCCCCGCGCCCGCGTGACGCTGGTGGCCGAGGTGGCGTCGGTGGCGCCGGGCCAGCCCTTCCGGCTCGCCATGCGGCAGGTGCTGGCGCCGGGCTGGCACTCCTACTGGACCAATCCGGGCGATGCCGGCGAGCCGCCCGCCCTCGACCTCGCCCTGCCCGATGGCGGGGAGGCCGGGGCCGTGGCCTTCCCGGCGCCGCAGCGCATCCCCTTCGGGCCGCTCGTCAACTTCGGCTATCTCGGCGAGGCCATCTTCCCGCTGACGGTCACGCCGCCCGCCGACCTCGTGCCCGGCCGACTCTTCACCATCGAGGGCCAGGGGCGCTGGCTCGTTTGCGAGCAGCTCTGCGTACCGGAGGAGGGCGCCTTCCGCCTGGACCTCCCGGTGGAGGCCTCCGCGCGGCCCGATCCGGCCGCCGCGGCGCTGTTCCGCGCAGCAGAGGCGGCGCTTCCCCGCCCCTCCCCCTTCGCGGCGCGGATGGGCTTCGAGGGCCAGCGCGGCGCCATCGAGATCGCCGGCCCCGGCCTCGCCCCTGGCGCGGTGCGGGAGGCCTTCTTCTTCCCCGAGGCGTCGGGCGCGCTGGACAACACGGCGCCGCAGCCTCTCTCCCTGCGGGAGGGCACGCTGGTGCTCGGGCTGACGCGTGCGAAGGGCGCCCCGCTGCCGGCGGAGCTCCCGGGGGTCGTGACCCTCACCGACGCGGCGGGGGTGCGCAGCGCCTACGCCGTCGCCCCCGCGATCGGCCCGATGCCCGCCAACCCCGCCGGCACCCCGCTCCTGCAAGCCGTGCTCTGGGCGGTGCTGGGCGGGCTGGTGCTGAACCTTATGCCCTGCGTCTTCCCCGTGCTGGCGATGAAGGCGATGGGGATCGCGCGCCTCTCCGGCACCTCCCGCGCGGCGGTGCGGGGGGAGGCGCTGGCCTATGTCGCGGGGGTCATGGCGGCCTTCCTCGCCCTGGGCGGGCTGCTGGTCGCGCTGCGCGCGGCGGGGATGGCGGCGGGCTGGGGCTTCCAGTTCACCTCGCCCGGCTTCGTCGCGGCCATGGCCCTGCTGATGCTCGGCGTCGGGCTGAACCTCTCCGGCGTCTTCGCTGTGGGCGGGCCATCGCTCGGCGGGCGGACGGGGAGCTTCGGCACGGGGCTGCTGGCGGTCGCGGTGGCCACGCCCTGCACCGCGCCCTTCATGGCGGCGGCGCTCGGCGCGGCGCTGACCATGCCCCCCGCCGCCGCGCTGCTGATCTTCGGGGCCATGGGGCTCGGAATGGGGCTGCCCCAGGCGGCACTGGCCCTCGCCCCTTCCCTCGCCCGACTGCTGCCGCGCCCGGGGCCCTGGATGGAGCGGCTGCGCCAGGTCCTCGCCTTCCCGATGTACGCTGCGGCGGCCTGGCTCGCCTGGGTCGTGTCGGTGCAGGCGGGGCCGGATGGGCTGATGCCCGTGCTAGCGGGCGCGGTGCTCGTGGCCTTCGCGGCCTGGGCGCTGGGGGCGGCACAGGCCTCGGGCGGGCGCGGCTGGGCCGGGCGAGGGCTGGCTGCCGCCGCGCTACTGGCTGCGCTCGCGATGCTGCCGCGCGTCTCCTCAGCTCCCGCGCCCGCCCTCGCGGCGGAAGCGGCGGGCGAGGCGTGGTCGGAGGCCCGGGTTGCGGCGCTGCGGGCCGAGGGGCGGCCGGTCTTCGTGAACCTCACCGCCGCCTGGTGCATCACCTGCCGGGTGAACGAGCGCGTGGCGCTCGACACCGCCGCCACCCGCACCGCCTTCGCGCGGGAGGGGGTGGTGGTGCTGACCGGGGACTGGACGCGCGGCGATTCCGCGATCTCCGCCCTGCTGCGCTCGCAGGGCCGGGATGGCGTGCCGCTCTACCTCTTCTACCCCGTGGGCGGTGCGGCGCCGGTGGTGCTGCCGCAAATCCTGACGGAACGGATGCTGATCGAGGCCGTGACCGCCGGCCGGGACCTATCCCGCCCCGCCGCCTGAAGGTAGCGTGACGCCGCCTCCGGGCGCGCTATGCTATGCGCGGCCCCCCTTGGCGGAACGGTAGACGCAGGCGACTTAAAATCGCTCACCCCTGGGGTGTGCCGGTTCGAATCCGGCAGGGGGGACCAGGGCCGCTACTGGGCCGAGGCAATGGCCCCCGATGGCGGCATGGTCATGCTGCGATGGACCCAGCCCTCGGGCCCTGTCTCCCCCACCTGGAACCAGCCTCCCGGCGCCGTACCGAAGACCTTCAGGACGGCCCCGTTCGGCGCCACGCGCAGGACCGTGCCGCCGCCCGCGGGCGAGGAGCGGATATTGCCGTTCTGGCGCATCACCAGCGTGCCGGCCGGCATCATGCCGCCCTGTGCGGGGAGTGCCGAGGCGGCCGAGGGGGAGGTGGGGTCCAGCACCTTCGGCGGCTCGGGCGTCACCTCGGCGAGGAGGGGCAGCCCGTTCGGCAGGGGCGGCGTGAGGCCGGCGACGGGGGTGCCATTGGCGCGCATCTGCGGCCCGCCGCCCTCGAAGCAGCGGCCGACCAGCTCGACATAGACGCGCGTCGCCTCGACGTTGTTGCGCGCGACATACGGCTCCACCGCCAGATCATTTCCGGACGCCGTCACGACGGAGACGAAGGGGATGAAAATCGTGTCGCCCGCGAGCGTCGCCTGCCCGCAGACGGCATAGGTGTCGGCCACCGCCTGCCGGTAGATCTCGACGGCGCGGAAGCGAAGGTTCTCGCGGTCGCGCGCGAGGCCGCGGATCCGCTCCTCCGCCGCGGCGCGGGCCTTGCTCATCACGTCGCCGCCCGAACCGGCCTGCCCCTTGGCCGGCGTGTCCTCCCAGCAGCCGCCCAGAGCCAATAGCCCGAGGAGTAGAAGCCCCTTACGCATGATCGTGTTTCCAGCGGGATTTCATATTCCAAGTTAAAACGCGCGACCGCCCGAAGCCTCCGCTTCACGATCCCGTAGACCGCCCCTCGCCCCGGCGGCTACCGCTCCAGCGCCCGCGCGGCGCGGCGGCCGGAGCGCACGGCGGCGTCCAGCGTCGCGGGCAGGACGGGCTCCATCCAATCCCCGGCCAGGGCTAGGTTCGGCAGGGCCAGCACAGGTGGAGGCGGGGGGTCGCCGGGGCGGTGCCGCGGCGTCGCGCGGCGCTCCTTCACCACGCGGCAGGGAGGCGGCGCCTCCGGCCAGTCGCCGGGAAGGCCGAAGGCGGCGGTGAGGGCGCGGATCTCGCCCCAGGCACGGGGGGCGAGGTCGAGCGTGGCCTCGCGCGCCTCGGCATCGGCGGCGCTGACTGTGACGGCGACCGTGCCGGGCCGCACCAGCACCCACTGGCACAGCCCGCCGAGCAGGCCGAGGAAGCGCACGGGGCCGGGCGTGGCGTGGGTGAAGTGGAGGTTCAGGATCGGCGCGTGCTCCGACGGCGCGCGGAGGTCCGGCAGCAGACGCGCCGCCTCCCAGGGCGGCAGGGCGAGGATCGCCCGGTCCCCCGGCGCGAGCGCCACCACCTCCTCCCCGAAATCGAGGGCCGAGAGGCGCCTGCCCTCGATCCGCAGGGCCCGGAGCCGCGCGCCGTGGCGCACCGCCTCTCCCCGCGCGCGGATAGCAGCGAGGGCAGGTTCCACCAGATCCGGCCCGAGCCCGCGCCGCGCCACCAGCAGCCGCGCGGCCCCGGGCGTGCCGACCCGGCGCAGCACGGCGGCGAGGCGGCGGGAGGAGGCCTCCCCCACCGGGGTGTTCAGGGCGGCGATCACCAGCGGCTCGACGAAGCCGCGCAGGAAGGCGGGGTGGGCGGAGAGGGCCGGGCCGACCGCCCTGTCCCCGGGTCCGGCGAGGTGCACGAGCGCCAGCAGGGCGCGCGGGGTCAGCCCATCCGGCCGGTTCACGGCGCGCGCCCAGCCGAGGGGGGAGAGCGCGATGCGCCGTGCGCGGCCATCGGCGAGGTCGAGCACCGGCAGCCCCTCGGGCTCCGGCTCCACCCAGTGCTCCAGCGCGCCGATGCCGCGCAGGAAATCCAGCGCGGCGCGGTTGGCGCCGAGCAGCGCGTGGGTGCCGTTGTCCGTGCCATCGGGCAGCGCCCGCGCCCGCCCGCCCGCCGAGGCGGCGGCCTCGTGCACCACCACGGGGCCGCGAACCGCCAGCGCCGCGGCTAGACCGGCCAGGCCGGCGCCGATCACATGCGTGGTCATGGCCTGAAGCCGGTCACCAACCCAGCGCCATGGCGGCGAGGCGAAGCTTTTCCGCCGGGCCCAGCCGGGGCCGCAGGCGCGGGGGATGGAAGCCGCGGGCGGCGAGGCGCTCCAGGATGCGGCGATAGGCCCACATCATTACCCGCGCGGGGCGGAGCGGCCTCGCATCCGCCCCGGCCAGCGCCGCCTCGGCGACAGCGAAGCCGTCCTCGGCGCGGGCAAGGAGGCGGTGGCA
Organism: Roseomonas sp. GCM10028921; assembly: GCA_042666135.1. Taxonomy (GTDB): domain Bacteria; phylum Pseudomonadota; class Alphaproteobacteria; order Acetobacterales; family Acetobacteraceae; genus Roseomonas. The sequence continues at coordinate 207,956 of JBHTFH010000002.1, forward strand.
GGCCTCGTAGAGATCGGGCCGGGAGAGGAGCGTCCCGGCATCCGCATCCGGCCCGAGCCAAGAGAGGGGGATGTAGACGCGGTCCCGCGCCGCATCCTCGTCGATGTCGCGCAGGATGTTGACGAGCTGGAGCGTGCGTCCCAGGGCGAGGCCGAACTCCTCCGCCTCCGGCGCGCCGAAAATCCGCACGGAGAGGGCGCCGACGCTGCCGGCGACGCGGCGGCAGTAGAGGTCCAGCGCAGCCTCGTCGGGGAGGCGGAGACGGGCGGTGGAATCCGTCTCCATCCCCGCGATCATCGCCTCGCATTCCAATTTCGGCAGGTCGAAACCGGCGCGGGCGCGGGCCAGTTCGCGGGAGACGGCGCAGTCCGGCTCATCCAGCTTCGCGCGCCACTCCATGAGGAAGGCGCGCTTCTCCGCCTCCGGCGCGGCCCCGTCGGCGATGTCGTCCACGGCGCGGCAGAAGGCGTAAACGGCGTGGAGGGCGCGGCGGCGCTCCCCGCGCAGGCTCGCCATCCCCTTGGAAAAAGAGGAGCCGGCGCGGGCCACGCGGGAGCGGACGAGGGCGGCGTCCGAGGGGCCGTTGCCCGGCGCGGCGGCGAGGGCGGCGAGGAAATCGGCCTTGGTCAGCGCCACCCGCCCCGCCATGGGATCGGCGGCGCGCAGCCGCACCAGCAGGCGCCGAGCGCAGCCGATGGTGGTGGCGGACTGGAAGGCAAGGCGGCGGCTCCGCAACAGGCGTGGCAGGGCGGCGGCCACGTCCAGCAGCGTGTCCGTTCGATCCAGCAGGGCGTCCAGCACGGCGCGGCGGGGGCCGGGCCAGTCGAAGACTGCCTCCTCCCCCCCGGCCTCGTCCATCCAGGAGCGCGGGATGTAGACCCGGCCGATCGTCTCGCGGTCCACGCCCATGTCCTGGATGTGGTTCAGGATCTGGAGCGAGGTGCAGAGCGCGTCGGCGGCGCGGATCGCCGCGGGGTCGTCGTCCCCGTGGATGCGGAGGAGGAAGCGCCCCACGGGGTCGGCGGAATGGGCGCAGTAGTCGGCCAGCGCCTGCCAGTCGGCGCAGCCCTCGTTGCGGGCGTCGCGGCGGAAGGCGGTGAGCATCTTCCGCGCCTCCTCCACTCCCGCCCCGCTCTCCCGCAGCGCCGCCGCCTCCGGAACACCCTCCGGACCGGGGTTCGCCCCGTCCAGCGCGGCCTCGATCATGTCCAGGCGGCGGAGCTTCTCGGCGGGGTCGAGATCGGGCGCGTCCGCGATGTCGTCCGCCAGCCGCACCACGCGGTAGAAGGCGAGGACCATGCCGCGGATGGCGGGCGCGAGCAGGCGCGAGGCGACGGGGAAGTTCTCGGAATCCGGCCCGCGCGTCGCGGGGCCGGCGGCAATGCTGGCGCTCATCTCGCCCCGCTTATGCCCCATCCGCCGCGGGATAGGCGCGGCCTTTCCACCCAGCCGGGCGGCCGAGGGCCGAGCGGGCGAGGGCTGTCCACTGGATGGCGAGGGCGACGGCGACGGTGGCGGGGTGCAGGGGAATGGTCCAGCTCGGCTCCCGCGCGCGCCAGGTGATGGCAGCCCGGGTCAGATAGGTGAGGACGAGGGCGGCGGCGGCCAGCGGGGCCGGAAGCAGCAGCCAGGGCAGAAGATGGCCGCCCGCGAGCAGAACTGTCCAGACCGGCAGGCCGAGCGGCGTCGCCATCCCCTCCCGCGCGTTCTTCAGGAAGCCGTTCCAGGACTCCCGGAAGCCCGAATACATGCGGCATTCCGCGAGCGGCGCGCCGTTCACCACCTCGGTCCGGTGCCCGCCGGCGCGCAGGTTGCGGGCGAGGGCGAGCCCGTCATGCAGCCGCTGGCGGAAGGCGGCGTGGCCGCCCACGGCCTCATAGGCCCCGCGCTCGACGAGGATAAGCTGGCCGCAGGCCGCCGCCATGGCGGGATGCGCGGTGAAGGCCCGCCCGGCCCCGGGGAGGTAGCCCATCATTAGCAGGTTGATAGCGGGAACCGTCAGCCCCTCCCCCAGCGTACCGATCCGCTGGCGGGGCACGCCGGTGACGAGGGCGATGCCCCCGGCCTGGGCATGGGCCGCCATCCGCGCGGCCGCATCGGGGGCGAGACGGACATCGGCGTCGATGAAGAGAAGGTGCGTGCCGCGCGCGGCCTCGGCGAGGCGGGCACAGGCATGGACCTTCCCCGTCCAGCCCGGCGGCAGGGGCGGGGCATGCAGCAGGCGCAGGCGGGAATCGAGGGCGGCACGGGCGGAGACGATCTCGGGCGTGGCGTCGCGGGAGGCGTCGTCCATCACCAGCACCTCCACCTCCACCCCCGTGCTGGCCAGGGCGGCGTCGAGGCAGTCAGCGATGTTGGCGGCCTCGTCCCGCGCGGGAATGAGGATGGAGACAAGGGTATCCGGCGTGGGCTTCCCCCCTGCCCTGCCGAGCAGGATCAGGTTCGCGGCCGCCATGCTGGCGGGAAAGGCGGCGAGCGCCAGGGCAAGGGCATCCATCACGGGCGTTGTTCCCCTCCGCGTTTCCTCGTTCTCAAGCCCTTATCCTAGCCGGATTTGGTGCCGTGCGCGTGGCGCGGCTCGAAGCGCCGCCCGCGGGCCCAGGCGGCGGCGCGGCGCCAGAGGTCGTAGATGCCGCCCATACCCTGCGCCCCCTCGGCGAGGATGGCGAAGCGGGCGGGATCACGGGGGATGGCCTCCTCCGTCAGCCGATCCATCGTGGCGGTCAGCGCCTGACGGATTCGGGCCTCCCGCGCCTCGCGGTCGAGCGCCAGGAGGTCGCCGGCCGGGACTGGCTCGCCGAAGGCGGCGAGCATCTCCGGCCGCCGCTCGGTCCAGAAGACGTAGTCGAGGGCGAGAGGAAGGACCACCGCCTCCGGCGCCATCTCCACGAGGCGCGTGACGCCGGGGGCGATGGCCACCGGGCGCTCCCGCACGTCCTGGAAACGGCCGGGGACGTTCATCCAGAGCATCGTCCGGCGCGCGCCCAGCACCTCCTTCGCGGTGCGGAGGAAGGCGACGGCCCCGCGCGGCCCCGGCTCGATCCCGAAGACGCCGAGGCGGCGCATGAAGCGGTACTTCGCCAGTGCCGCCGCCTCCATCGGGATGAAGACCTGGCGCCCGGGGAAGAGGCGGGCGGCGAGGAGCATGAAGGCCACCCCGTCCCACCAGGAGGGATGGTTGGCCAGCACGATCAGCGGCCTTCCCGCCTCCTCCCGCGGCATGCCCCAGGGAGGAATGCGCAGCGCGCCCATGTGGCGGCGGAAGAAGCGGGTGAAGACGAGGTGGAAGAAGGCGAAGAGCCGCGCGTCCCGGAGCGCGAGCGGGGACGCCTCCGCCATGGCGGCTACTCCGCCGCCTGGGGCAGCAGGGCGTCCCGCGTGCCGGCGAGGCGGGCGGCCTCGCTCATGCCTCGGCCCCCCATGTCCTGGTCCATCGCGTCGGCCGCGATCCAGCCGGACATCATCACCATCGGCATGCCCGGCCCGGGATGCGCGGCGCCGCCTGCGAGGTAGAGCCCCTTCACCGCCTTCGAGCGGTTGCCCGGCTTGAAGGCGCCCGTCCAGGCACCGTGGGAGGCCAGACCGTAGATGGCGCCGTCCAGCACCTTGTAGCGATCGTGGATATCCTGCGGCGTGAGGGCGCGCTCCACCACGATGCGGTCCTCGATGTCCTCCATCCCCGCAGTGCGCTTCAGCTTGTCTAGGATCACCTGGCGATAGGCCGGGAACATCTTCGACCAGTCCTGGCCGGGGCGCAGGTGCGGCGTGTGGACGAGCACGTAGAGCGCCTCCCCGCCATCCGGCGCCACGGTCGGATCGGTGGCCGAGGGGGCGGCGAGATAGGCGGTGGGATCGGGTGCCGGGACGCCCTTCTTGTAGATGGCGTCGAACTCCTCCTCCGCGTCGCGGGAGAAGACGAAGTCGTGATGCGCAATATGGTCGTAGCGCTTGTTCAGCCCGAGATAGAGCACCACGCCGGAGCAGGCGGGCTCGAAGCCCTTCCTCTCGTATTTCCGCCCGGCCTTACCGCCGACCAGCTCCTTGTAGGTGCGGATGGCGTCCATGTTGGAGATGACGGCGTCGAAGGGAATCGTCTGGCCCTTCGCCACCACGCCCGCCACGCGCGTGCCGCCGTCGCGGAGGTCGAGGCCCGTGACCTCCGTGCCCGGGCGCAACTCGGCGCCGAGGGATTCGGCCAGCTTCGCGAGCCCCTCCGCCACCGCGCGCGTGCCGCCGACGGGGTACCAGATCCCCTCGCTCGCCTGCATGTCGCCGATGCTGCACAGCACAGCGGGGGCGAGATAGGGAGAGGAGCCGACATACTGGCAGTAATGGTCCAGCATCTGGGCGAGGCGCGCATCCGGCACATGGCCGCGGATCACCTTCGCCACCCGCTTGCCCATGCCGAGTGCCATCACGTCCTTCAGCGTGTCGGCCCGCATATTGGCGCGGAAGTCGATCGTGTCGCCAATCCCCTCCACCGGCTTCCAGAAGAAGAAGCCCTCGGAGATGCGGTGCAGGTTCTCCGACATGCGCTGGAACTCGCGGTAGCCGGCGCCGTTGCCCGGCGCGAACTCATCCATGTCGCGCGCCATCTCCTCCACGTTCTCGCGGAGGTCGATGCGCGTGCCGCCCTCGAAGAAGCAGCGCCATTGCGGGTCGAGGCGGATCAGCGGCAGGTCGCGCGCCTGCTCGCGCCCGGCCTCGGCGAAGATGCGGCGGAGCACGCGGGGCACGGTGAGGATGGTCGGCCCCATATCGAAGCGGAAGGTGCCGCCGTTGCGCCCGCCCGGCTCGTGCGGCGCGTCGAGGTGCAGCACCGCCGCCTTGCCGCCCAGCCACTCGTTCTTGTCGAAGAGCGTGACCTGATGGCCGCGCGCCTGGGCGACGCAGGCGGCGGCGAGGCCACCGAGACCGCCGCCGATGATCGCAACCTTGGACATCGTCAGATCCTCGTGGAGACGGGCGCGCGCCCGAGGTCGCGCAGCAGGAGGTTGGCGCTGATCCGCGCGCCCTCGTAGATCACGGGCAGGCCGGATCCGGGATGCGTGCCACCGCCGACGAGGTAGAGGCCCTGCGTGTCGCCGAAGCGGTTGCCTGGACGGAACATCAGCATCTGGCGGAGATCATGCGCTAGGTTGAAGGTGGCGCCATAACCCACGGCAAACTCGTCGCGCCAGTCGCGCGGCGTGACCACCCTCTCAAAGCGGATGCGGGATTCGATATCTGGCACGCCGAGGGTGCGGAGCCGGTCGAGCGCGAGCCTGCGGTAGCGCGCGGTGTCCGCCTCGCTCCACTCGTGCCCGTGCGTCAGGTTCGGCACGGGAACCAGCAGGTAGAGGCTGGAATGGCCGGGAGGCGCCATGGTCGGGTCGGTGACGACGGGATTGTGCAGGTAGAGCGAGGGCACGTCGGGCACCGTCCCGTCCTCGATCTCCTTGATGTTCCGCTGGTAATCCTCGGAGAGGAGGATGCTGTGGTGGGCGAGGTCCGGGAAGGTTCCCTCCACGCCGAGATAGAGCATGAAGGTGGAGCAGGAGTAGCGCGCCTTCCCAATCCGGCGGTCGGACCACTTGCGGCGGATCGCGTCGGGCACGAGGCGCGGCATGGCATGCGCAAAATCGGCGTTCATCACCACGGCCTCCGCGTCGAGGCGGCGCCCGCCGGCATCCACCCCCGTCGCACGGTTGCCGTCGAAGTGGATGCGCTCGGCCGGCGTCTCGAAGCGGAACTCCACGCCGAGATCGGCCGCCACCCGCGCCATGGCCGCCGCCACGCTGCCGCAGCCGCCGCGGGGATGGAACACGCCGTGCTCGTATTCGAGGAAGGAGAGAATGGTGAAGAGGCTGGGGCAGCGGAACGGGCTCATCCCCAGGTATTTCGACTGGAAGGAGAAGGCGAGCCGCGTGCGGGGGTCGCGGAAGAAGCGGCGCAGGTCGGCATCGACCGATCGGCCGGGCTTCAGCAGGGGCAAGGCACGCAGCATGTCCGCCCCCATCACGTCGGCCGCGCGGGTGAAGGCGCGCTCCAGCACGGGGCGGAAAGCGGCGAGCTTGCGGCGGTTCTCCTCCATGAAGGGCCGCACACCGCCGGCATCGCGGGGATCGATCTTCGCGACCTCCGCCTCCATCCGCGCGAGGTCGGGCGTCGCGTCCAGCGTGACATGGCCCGCGGCATCCTCGAAAACCAGCCGGTACTGCGGGTCGAGGCGGATCAGCTCCACCTCGTCCTCCAGCCGCGTGCCGCACTCGGCGAAGATCTCGCCGAGGATGCGGGGGTAGAGGAAGAAGGTAGGGCCGAGGTCGAAGCGATAGCCGCCCTCCCCGTCCACCGTGCGGCTGCGGCCGCCGATGATGCGGTCCTTCTCCAGCACCGTCACGCGCAGCCCCCGCGCGGCCAGCAGCATGGCAGAGGCGAGTCCACCGGGACCGGCCCCGATGATTACGGCGTGCGGCCGTTCGGGGCGCAGGGCGGGGCGGCTCAGGGCGTTCACACGGACTCCGGCAGCAGGGGGCGCGCAGGATGTTTGGGCGGATAACGAACGCGCAAGGTGTTCATCGCACCGCAATCCCCGGATGGCGAAGGCGTGAAAGCTTAGGCGGAGGCCATGGCCTCCAACAGCCGGGCCGTGGCGCGGGGCAGGAGCCGGCGCAGGAAGAAGCCGGCCTCCCGTGCGAGGCTCGGCTCGGCGGCAGCAGCGCGGGCGAGCCAGGCACCGCCCAGCACCCATCCCGCGGCATCGAGGAAGGGGGCCGCGGCGGCCCCGACCTGATCCGGCCCGGCCTCGGCGAGGTAGCGCGCCGTGTCGGCCAGGGCGCGGGCGGGCATCTTCAGCACGGGGTCAGCACCAGCGACCTCGTCCAGCAGGGCGAGGAAGGCGGGGAGGTCGCGCGGCAGCTTGCGGGCCACGAGATCCATGGCCTGGATTCCGTTTGTACCCTCGTAGATCGGGGCGATGCGCGCATCCCGCCATATCTGGGCGGCGCCTGTCTCCTCCACATAGCCGGCACCGCCATGGACTTGGATGCCGAGCCCGGCCACCTCTACGCCGCGATCGGTGCACCAGGCCTTGGCGATGGGGGTGAGGAGCGAGAGGCGCGTCTCCGCCCCCTCTTCCCCGGCCCTCGCGCGGTCTAGGGACACGGCGCAGTCCAGCGCGAGGAACCGGGCGGCGGCCGTCACCGCGCGCATCTCCCCCAACATCCGGGCAACGTCGGGGTGCTCGGCGATGGGGCGGCCGGACTGGACGCGGGTGGCGGCATAGGCCTCGGCCAGCACCGTCGCGCGGGCGCACTGGCCCACGCCCTCCACCCCCACGGCGAGGCGGGCGGCGTTCATCATGGCGAACATGGCGGGCAGGCCGCGATGCGGCTCCCCCACCAGTTCGGCCTCGGCCTCCTCGAAGATCATGGTGCAAGTAGGGGAGGCGTGGATGCCCGGCTTGTGCTCGATGCCCCCGCAGCGAACGCCGTTGCGCCGCCCGTCCGGCAAGATCTTCGGGCAGGCGAAGAGGGAGATGCCGCGCGAGCCCGCCGGCGCGTCCGGCAGGCGGGCGAGGACGAGGTGGAGCGTGTTCTCCGCCAGATCGTTCTCGCCCCAGGTAATGTAGATCTTACTGCCGGTGATACGGAACGTCCCCTGCCCGTCCGGCACGGCGCGGGTGCGGACGGCGGAGAGGTCGCTCCCCGCCTGCGGCTCGGTCAGGCACATCGTGCCGTTCCAGGTGGCGGCGATCAGGGGCGGCAGGAAGCGCGCGGCCTGGTCCGGGCTGGCATGGTGGGAGAGCAGCTCGACCGCGCCGGCCGTCAGCATGGGCATGAGCGCGAAAGCCATGTCAGCGGAGCTGGCCAGCTCGAACACGGCGGCCCAGAGGGCGTGGGGCAGGCCCTGGCCGCCATGCTCCGCCGGGGCGGCGACGCCCTGCCAGCCGGCCTCCTGCCAAGCCTTCAGCAGGGCGGCATAGGCGGCCGGCGTGCGGACGCGCCCGTTCTCCAGCCGGCAGCCCTGGCGGTCGGCCTCCATCCGCCCGGGGGCGATGCGCTCCTCCCCGAAGCGCGCGGCCTCGTCGAGGATGGCGGCGATGTCCTCCTCCGCCAGCGGCGTGCCGAGGCGGGCGGAGAGCCCGGGCAGCCCGTGCAGCCGGCTAAGGGCGAAGGTGAGGGATTCGGCGGCGTTCATGCGGCGACGTCCTTTCCTCTCGCTTCACCCGCCGCCCAGCGCGGCAGGGCGGCCATGCGGGCGGGATCGGCCAGCGCCGCGGCCACGGCGCGGCCGAGCAGCGGGCCGAACTTGAAGCCGTGGCCGGAGAAGCCGCTCATCACCACGCATCGCTCCGACAGGGGCTCGACCACGAAGCGCTCCTCCGGCTCCACGTCGTAGTAGCAGGCGCGCGCCTCCAGCACGCGGTAGGAGGCGGCGTCGCGGAGGCGCGGCAAGGCAAGGGCGAGAATGCCGTCCCGCTCCTCCGCCGTGGCGGGGCGCGGGTCGTCCGGGTCGCCGGCGAGGGAGAAGCGGTGGTCGCCGATCTTCAAGCCGGTGCCGGCGACGGGCGGCACGGCGTAGAAGCCGCCATTCTCCGAGAGGTCGAGCACCATGGGCGCGGCGGCCCAGGCCTCCCGCTGCGCCGGTGGCGGATCGAGATAGACGACGATCTGGCGGGAAGGCGTGACGCGCGCGGCGAGGCCGGGAACCAGACGCGGCGCCCAGGGCCCGGCCGCGACGACGAGCCGCCCGGCCTCTAGCACCCGGCCGTCCGAGAGGGTGAGGCGAGCACGGGCGGGATCGATCCCCGTGGCACGCGCGCTGACGAAGCGCGTGCCGCGCGCTTCGAGATGGCGCGCGAGGGCGGCGACGATGCGCCGGGCCATCAGCACGCCGCCGCGCGGGGTACGGAAGGCATCGGACAGGCCGTCAGGATTCAGCCAGGGATAGAGGCCCGCGAGGCGCTCGGGCGCGAGGTCCTCCACGGCGTGGTCGTCGCCGCGCAACGAGCGGCGACTGGCGGCGATCCAGCCCGTATCGGAAGCGGCGCCGGCCGCCAGGGCGAGCACGCCTGTCTCGGCACAGGGGCGCTCGTCGAGCGCGCCGAACAGGGCGTCCCAGGCCGAATAGGCCTCCTCGACCATGCGCATGTAGCCGAGGGAGGCGCCGTAGGCGTGGCGGATGAGGCGGTGATCGTCCACCGACGAGCCGCGCGGGTTGGGAACCGGATCACCCTCGACCACCGTGACGCGGCAGCCGGCCGCGTCGAGAGCGAAGGCGGTCGAGAGGCCCATGATCCCGGCCCCGAGGATGAGCGCGTCCTCCATGGAGGCATCCTGCGCCATGGAGGAGGCGGGTGGAACCCGCCGCGCCGCCGTGTCAGCGACGCGGCGTTCCAGATGTGGGGCGGCGGGCGGTGGGTGCCTTGCGGGCCGAGGGGGACCGCGGGGCGGGTTTGGCGGCGGCTAGGCGCCCCCCTGCTCCCTTCACGGGGGCTGCCGCACCCTTGGCCTTGCGGGCCGGAGCCTACGCGGGGGCCTTGCGGACCGTCGCGGCCTTGGCGGCAAGTTTGGCCGGAGCCGGCTTGGCCGCGGCAGGACGGCCCTTGGCCTTGCCGGGAGCCGCGGGCTTGCTCGCCCCCGCCGCCTTGCGCGCTGCCTCCCGGCCGCCTCGCTCATTACCGTGCGGCGGCCAGGGGAGGCAGCGCCCCAGCGCCTGGCGGCAGCCCCGCCGGCCCCTTCCTGGGCGCCTTGCGCGCCGCCGTTCCCGCAGGCTTGCGCGCGGTTCTCGCGCCCGTCGTACGCGGGGCTGGCTCCGGCGCCTCGCGAGCCGTCCGCCGTGTCGCCGTTGCGCGTGCCGCCCCCTTCCCGCGCGCCGGGGCAGGCGCGCGCCTGGCGCGGGCCGGCTTCGCGGGGGCGGCGTCCTTCAGGGGATCATGGTCCTAGTTCATCAGGCTGTAGCGCCAGCGCGTGTGCTCGACATCGCCTTCGGGCCGCTGGGCGAGATGGCGGTGCACATAGCCCACCACCTTTCGCATATGGGCCAGATCCTCCTCCGAGGGGTCCGAGAGCCCGGCTTCGAGCAGCCGCACGATATGCGCCCCGCTCTCATGGCCGATGGACTCGTGCCCGCCCTCCGGCGTGATGCCGACTGAGCGGCTCTCCTCGGTGCCGAGCCACTCCTTGAGCGCCGAGGCGGACATGTTCACCGCCTCGCGGAAGGCGCCGAGGGTCTCCCGGGGGTCGTCCGTCTCCGTCATGGGCGCTTCGTCCTCGGTGAGGCAGACCGCGTGCGGCGCGCGGCCGGGGTGGAGGAGGAACGGCGTGCCGCAGGCTTCGCGGCAGCCGGCTTCTTCGTAGCCGTCTTCCTCGTGGCCGCCTTCGCGCCGGTTCCGGCGGCCGGCGCCGACCGTCGGGCGAATGCTGCCTTGCGCCCGGCCGGTGCCGCGGCGGGCTTGCGCACGGCGGCGGACTTGGCGGGCGCCTTGGATGCCGGCGCCGCCTTGCGGGCCGGGGACGCCTTGGCCGCGGCGGCGCGCCGGGGCGGCGCCTTGCGCGCGGTCGTCGTGGCCGTGCGCGATGTCCTCGTCTTCGCGGCCCCGCGCGTACGGGGTGGCGCGGCAGGCTCCTTCTGCGTCTTGCCCGCGCGCCTGGCGGGCGCGGAACGCCCTGTGTCCAGCGCCTTCGCCGTCTTGCGCGCCACATCGGCCGGCTGGCGGGAGAACTGCTCGCCCTTGGCGGTGTCGCGCCGCTTGCTGGCCGTGGTGCGGGCGTACTCCTCGTCGCTCAACGTTTCCCGCGCCTTGCGGGGGAGATAGCGCTCGCCGGTGTCCTTGCTCTTGCGGCCGGACTGGGTGCCCCAGTCCTCCTTCTCCCACTGGACGAGGTGGTTGTCCTCCTTCTTGCCGCCCTCGTAGCCCCCGCCCGCCTTCTTGTACTCCTGCACGGCGAGCTGCGCCTTGCGCGCCGACCACTCGCCGGCGTCGCCGCCCTTGGTGCCGCGCATGACGCGCGCCTTCACCTTGTCCCAGAGCTTCGGGTCGGTCCTCTTCGCCGTGCCGGACGCCATGCCGCGATCCTCCGTGAGATCGCTGACGAACGCCGCGCGAATCCCCAGGGTTTCGGCAGCGTCACATCCCCGCGCGCAGCACCGCGCGGCCCGCGATCGACTCGCCACGAGCGAGGCGGCGCATGGCGCCGAAGCGCGCGACCTGCGGCCGGTTCGCCGCGTCCGGCACGTGACTCACCGGCTCGGCGCAGAGAATGGTGGCGCCGCGGGGAGCGAAGACCTGGATGTTGCGAGACCACGCCTCCTCGCCGACCAGGGTGAAGGGCGCATCGCCGAGCCGCAGGCGCGCGTTGCCGTCCCATCCAACGAAATGAGTGTCGAGGCCGCCGAAGACCTCCTCCCCGCCGTCGAGGCCGCCCGAAGGGACGCAGCCGGTGGGCAGGTTGCGCGCGTCGCGGGTCAGCGTGCCGCCCGCACGGAAGGACAGGCGCGTGCCGGGCGGGCGCGTGAAGAAGGGATGCCAGCCCGTGCCGAACGGCGTGCCCTCCGCCCCGGTGTTGGTGACGGCGAGCGCGATGGAGAATGTCTCGCCCAGCGCAACTTCGACGCGCGCCTCGTAGCGGTAGGGTCCGTCGGCAATAGATTGTGCCAGCACGGCGCGCCCGGGCGACACCTCCTCGATGCGCCAGGGATGCTCGCGCGAGAGGCCGTGCAGCGCGGTCGCCTCGGCGACGCGGTTGCAGGGGAAGTGGTGGACACCGCCGGGATAGGGCAGCCGGCCCCGGTCGAGCCGGTTGGTCCAGGGCAGCATGAGAAAGGCGCCGGCCCAGCTGTTGTTGGGATCGGCGCCTTCGGGGAGGGGATGCAGCACGTCCCGGCTATCATGCGCGAGGCGGGCCAGGGCGCCGCCCTGCGCGGGCAGGAGGGCGGCGCTCCAGGCGCCACCCGCGATCTCCAGCACGGGATCAGTCCAGCGCGAAGGCGTCCTTCGGCGAGGGCTTGTCGCGGGTGTAGTCCATCGCGGTGTAGCCGCCGCCCTGGTAGCGCTCCGTCACCGGGTCGCCGGAGACCTTGGTGCCGACCTTGTCGGTGAAGGTATCGGCCGTGTCCTCCGGCTCCCAGCCGATGCGGTCACGATGGTCCTTGCCCCAGTAGGTCGCGGGATTCTTCGACGCGCCCCAGACTACGGCGTGGCCGATGCGCGGCGCCGCCAGGAACTTCTCCATCAGCCGGGCGAGATCGGCGTAGGAGAACCAAGTGGAGAGCATCCGCCGGTCCACCGGCTCGGGGAAGGAGGAGCCGATGCGGAGGTTGAGATTCTCCACCCCGTGCTTGTCCCAGTAGAGGCGGCCCATCAGTTCGCCATAGGCCTTGGAGAGCCCGTAGAAGCTGTCGGGGCGGAAGGCACAGTCGGCATCCAGCAGCTCGCCATTTCCTTCGGGCCGCTCGTGGAAACCGATGGCGTGGTTGCTGCTGGCGAAGAGCACACGCGCCTTCTCGCGCCGGGCCGCCTCGTAGATGTGGTAGAGGCCGCGGAGGTTCGGGCCGAGCACCACCTCGAACGGGTGCTCCGTGCTGATGCCGCCGAAATGCAGGATCGCCTGGCAGCCCTCGGCGAGGCGCAGCATCGTCACGCCGTCGTTCAGGTCGGCGCGGGCGAAGCTCGCCCCCTCCGGCACGGTGTCCGGGAAGGGGGAGATGTCGGTCAGGCGAAGCGTGTAGCCGGCCTTTGCCAGGGCAGGCGCGAGGGCCCGCCCGAGATTGCCGGACGCCCCGGTGAGCAGGACGGGGCGGGTCTTGTCGGTCATCAGAGCCTCAGCGGAAGACGGAGGGGAGCCAGAGCGAGACCCAGGGAACATAGGTCACGATCAGCAGGACGATGAAGCTTGCGAGGTAGAAGGGCGCGCTCGTCTTGGTCGCCTCCCACATCGAGACCTTGCCCACCGCGCAGGCCACGAAGAGCAGCGGGCCGACGGGCGGGGTGATCAGCCCGATGCCGAGGTTCAAGATCAGCACGATGCCGAACTGCACGGGATCCATCCCGGCGGCGACCGCCACGGGCAGGAAGACCGGGGTGCCGATCATGATCAGCGGCGCCATGTCCATAAAGGTGCCGAGCACCAGCAGGGCGACGTTGATCAGGAGCAGCATCATCAGCGGGTCGGAGGTGATGCTCTTCATGAAGGCGACCGTGGTGGCCGGCACCTGCATCAACGCCATCAGCCAGCCGAAGGCCGAGGCCGTGCCGATGATGAGCAGCACCATGCCCGTGGTGCGGCAGGCGCCCAGCACCGCCTCCCGGAAGCCCTCCCAGCTCAGGCTGCGATAGACCAGCCCGATCACCAGCAGCGCGTAGAGCACGGCCACGCAGGCGCTCTCGGTCGCGGTGAAGATGCCCGAGCGCACGCCGGCGAAGATGATGACGATCAGCATGAGGCCGGGAAGCGCGGCCAGCAGGAGCCGCAGCAGCACGGCGAAGCCCGGGAACTTCTCCCGCGGATAGCCGCGGCGCACCGCGACCAGCCAGGCAGCGAACATGATGGCGAACATCAACAACGCGCCGGGAATCAGCCCGGCGGTGAAGAGATCGGCCACCGAGATCGCGCCGCCGGCGGCGATGACATAGAGGATCATGTTGTGGCTGGGCGGGATCAGCAGGTCGATCAGCGCCGCATTGGCCGTGACGTTGACCGCGTAGTCCGGCGCGTAGCCGCGCGCCCGCATCTGCGGGATCATCACGCCGCCCACAGCCGAGGCGTCGGCCACCGCCGAGCCCGAGACGCCGCCGAACAGCGTGGCGGCCACCACGTTCACCTGCCCCAGCCCGCCGCGCAGGTGGCCGACCATGGCGGAGGCGAGCGCCACCAGCCTGTCCGCGATCTGGCCGCGCATCATGAGGTCGCCGGCGAAGACGAAGAAGGGGATGGCCAGCATGGAGAAGATGTTCATGCCGGAGACGATCTGCTGGAACACCACCACTGCGGGCAGGTCCATCCAGAGAACGGTGACGAAGGCGGCAATGCCGAGCGCGAACGCGACCGGCGTGCCGATCAGCAGCAGCAACGTGAAGCTGCCGAGCAGGACGGCGATGTCCATGATGGGGGCCTCTGCGGCGCGCTCAGGCGTCGGTCAGGATGGGGTGGGGATGCTGGTCGGCCGGAGCGAGGTGGCCGGCCGCATGCGCGAGAAGCCGCTCGATCCCGAAAAGGGTGATGAGCACGCCACCAAGCATGAGCGGGACGTACTCCACCGCGCCGTTCAGCCCGAGCGTGGGAAGCGTGGTGTCGGCGACCTCCAGCGCCAGCTCGCCGGTGAACCAGGCCATGCCGATGCCGAAGGCGGTGATGCAGAGATCCGAGATCACGTCGAAGATACGGCCGATGGCGGCCGGCAGCACGGATTTCAGCGTGTCGAAGCCCATGTGGAAGCCTTCGCGCACGCCTACCGCCGCGGCGCCCATGATCATCCAGCCCATCAGCAGCAGCGAGGCCGATTCCGCCCAGGCGGGCGTGTCGTTGAGGACGAACCGGCCGAAGACGGCATAGGCCACGATGACCGTCATCGCGATGAGGGCGATGCCCGAAACAAAGAGCGCGACGCGGCAGATGGCGTCGAGCGCGGCCGAGAGGCCGCGCTGCGCGTTGTGGACCATGATCAAGCCGTTTCCCGGATGCGCGACACGATGCCCTTCATCCGCGCATCCTTCACGAACTGGTCATAGACCGGTCCCATGTTCCGCTCGAAGGGCTCCTTGTTCATCGTGTTGATCTGGGCCCCGGCAGCGATGACCGCGGCCTTCGCCTCGTTGCTGCGGGCCTGCCAGAGGCGGCGCATCTCGGGCACGCTGTCCTTCGCGGCTTGGCGCAGGAGGTCCTGCAGCTCCTTCGGCAAGCGGTCATAGGAGCGCTTGGCCATGACCAGCAGCTCCGGCGCCATCGAGTGCTCGGAGACGGAGTAGAACTTCGCCACCTCGAAGTGCCGGAAGGATTGGTAGGACGGGTAGTTGTTCTCGGCCCCGTCCACCACGCCCGTCTGCAGGGCGGAATAGACCTCGCCCGTCGGCAGCGGCGTGGCGTTCGCGCCGAAGGCGCGCATCATCGACACCCACATGTCGCTGGGCTGCACGCGGATCTTCAGCCCGCGCAGGTCGCCCGGCTCGTTGATCGGCTTGGCGCGGGTGTAGAAGCTGCGCGCGCCGCTGTCGTAATAGGCCAGCGGGATCAGGTTGTGCCGCGTCAGGCCGGAGGCGATGTCGTCGCCGATCGCGCCGTCCAGCACGCGGTGCATGTGGTCCTCGCTGCGGAACAGGAAGGGCAGGCCGGGGATCACGGTCGCCGGCTCCAGCGAGTTCAGGCTGGCCGAGTTCACGCGGTTGAGGTCGATCACGCCGAAGCGCGTCTGCTCCAGCGTGTCCTTCTCCTCGCCGAGCTGGCGGGAGCCGAAGACCTGGACGCGCACGCGGCCGCCCGACTTCTCCTCAAGCTGCTTGCTCAGCAACTTCACGGCCTCGACCGTCGGGTAGCCGTCGGGATGCACGTCGGCGGAGCGCAGGGTAATCATCTGCGCCTTCGCCGGATTGGTAATGAAGGGCGCCGCGAGCGCACCGAGCAGCACGGCCCGGCGGGGGGCATGGATGGTCATGGACTCTCTCCCGGTGTTCAGGGGGGTTCTTCCCTATGGGGGGAACCGCTGCCGGCCGCCCCTCTAGTTGTCATACAAGTTGCTTCGGCCGGTGCGTCCCTGTCAACGGCGCTCGCATTGCGGTCGCGTCATCCGCGCCGCATCCTCGGGGCATGATGACCATCGAGGACGCGGCCCGCGCTTTGGCGGCCGGCGAAACAGGCTCCGCACAACTCGTCGAGGAGGCGCTCTCCCGAATCGCGGACCCCGGAGGAGAGGGCTCGCGCGCCTTCGTCGCGGTGCAGGTGGAGGAGGCGCGGGCGGCGGCCCGCGCGATGGACCTGTTGCGCAGGGCGGGGCGGGCTCCCAGCCCCTATGCCGGCATCCCGATCAGCATCAAGGACCTGTTCGACCAAGCCGGGGTGGTGACGGCGGCGGGCTCCCTCGCCCGGCGGAACGAGGCGCCGGCCACCACCACCGCCCCCGTCATCGCGCGGCTGGAGCGCGCGGGCTTCGTGGTGCTGGGCCGCACGAACATGGTGGAGTTCGCCTTCTCCGGCACCGGGCTGAACCCCCATCACGGCACGCCCCGCTCGCCCTATGACCGTGCCACAGGACGCGTGCCGGGCGGCTCCTCCTCGGGTGCCGCCGTGGCTGTGGCGGACGGGATGGGCTTCGGGGCGATCGGCTCGGATACTGGCGGGTCCTGCCGCGTGCCGGCAGCGTTTTGCGGCATCACGGGCTTCAAGCCCACAGCGCGCCGCGTGCCGACGGCCGGGGCCTTCCCGCTCTCCACCACGCTGGACAGCATCGGGCCGCTGGCGCCGAGCGCCGCCTGCTGCGCGGTGCTGGACGCTGTGATGGCCGGGGAGGAGCAGGCCGCGCCGCCCTCCCCCATGCCGCTGGAAGGGCTGCGCCTTGGCCTGCCCAGCGCCACCTACCTCTTCGACGGGCTGGCGCCGACGGTCATCGCCGCCTTCGACATCGCCCTGCGGCGCCTGGAAGCGGCGGGGGCGAAGCTGATCGACGTCGCCTTGCCCGAACTCGCCGAGATCCCAGCGGCCAATGCCACCGGCGGCTTCGCAGCCTCGGAAGCCTGGGCGCTGCACCGGGAGCTGATCGGCCGCTCGCGCGAGCTCTACGACCCCCTTATCCTCGCGCGCATAGAGCGCGGCTCCTCCATGACGGCGGCGGAGCTGATCGTCCTAATGGCCGAGAGGGCGCGGATCATCGCCGCCATCGCCCCCCGCACGGCACCCTTCGACGCGATCGTCGCCCCCACCTGCCCCCTGACCCCGCCCTCCATCGCGGAGCTGGAGGCGGTGGAGGACTTCAACCGCGTGAACCTACTGCTGCTGCGGAACACGGCCGTGGGCAACTTTCTCGACCGCTGCTCCATCAGCCTGCCCTGCCACGCGGAGGGAGAGGCGCCGGTCGGGCTGATGCTTACGGGCGAGCACGGGGGCGACAGGCGGCTGCTCGCCGTCGCCCGGGCGGTGGAGGGGGCGCTCCGGGTGGGCTGAGACCGGTGCGGCGCGCAGCACGCGGGAGGGGTGCTCAGCGCAGCCGCGCCAGCCTCCCCTCCCCCGCCGCGCGGACCGCCTCCTCGGCATCGGCGGGCAGGAGCAGGCGTTCGGCCATCAGCCGCTCCGTCGCGGCCCTCACCGCGGAGACATAGGCCTCGTTGCTCGGATAGAGTTCCTCCAGCGAGGGGCGCGGGTCGCTCGCGGCCTCGCGCTCCGCCCTCGTCGCGGCGAAGGGCACGACACCACCCACCTGCGTGCAGATCTCCTGTGGCCCCTCGGCCCCGGCCTGGGCATTCCAGCCGACATAGGTTGCGCGCGGCGCCTCGATGAGCGGCAGGCGGATGCCGGCGATCGCGTTCCCGTCCAGCCCCGCGCGCGGCACGAACAGGGGGTAGCTGCCGCGGACCTCGGGCAGCGGCGCCGCCTGCTCAATCAGGTCAGCACGAACGAGTTGCCCGCGATAGGGCAGGCCCGGGATGGCGGGATAGGCCTGGGCGGCCGGAACGAGCGTGCCATGCGCGCGCATGGGGAAGCGGCTCGCGGGCGGCTCGGTGCCCTCCCGCAACCAAGCCTCCATCGCCACGAGCAGCGAGCGCAGGGCCGACCCGCCATTGATGGGGTTGAGCGGCATCACGCAGGCGGCGCTTGGCCGGGAAACGGCGTTCGGAGGATTCCCGTGCGGCGCGCCGGAGAGAAGGTAGATCCTGACATCGGGTGGGAGTTCGAGATGGTTCCCGCGGGTGTCGGTCACGAGCAGGCTGGCCTGGGATCCCCAGAACTCGAACTCGGAATCGATGTGGATGATCTTCGGGCAGGTGTTGTTCAGCCGGCAGCGCAGGAGGATGCCGTCCCGCTTGCCGCTGAGACCGTCCTCCAGCACGGGATAGGTGAAGGGAAAGGCGAGCACGGGGTAGAGCCGATCGTATTGCGGGCCGGGATTGCGCCCGGGCTGCGCGAAGCGGGCGTTGGTGAAGCTGCGGCGGGCGCCGGGGATGATCGGCAGCACCCCCTCGAAGACGATCCGGCCGGCCTCGTCCTCGTTCATCCCGAAATACAGCAGGTCGCGGAGGGCGCGCCCGGACTGGGAGATGCCCAGGCCCACCGCCCCGTCGATGCCGGTCCGTCCCCCGGTGGCCAGGGGGTTTGCCGGGCCGGTCTCGCGCCGAAGGAACGAGGTGACGTCCCGCATGGCGGCCAGCCCCATGCCGGAGATGCGGGGATCCCGGGCGGTGTAGGTGATCTCGTAGAGCGCCCCTGGGGCGGCACCGGCGGGGCGGTCGATCTCCACCGTGGTGTCGTCGACGAAGCGCAGGGCGAGACCCTCGGGCACCGTCCGTTCCAGGTCGGTGCGGTCGCGCAGGGTGATCCGGGCGGAGCCGCGCTCGGCGGCGGGATAGGAAAGGGCCACCCGCTTCGGCGTGGCCGCGTCGGTGAAGGTGAACTCCTCCCGCGAGGGGCCGGTGATGCCCGCGGCGATCGGCACATCGATCCGCAGCAGGTCGGGGCCCGCCGGCACGTCGAGCTGCCAGCCCGCCCAGACGAGGGTGTATCCCCGCTCCAGCAGGAAGCCGTTGCCCGCATCCTCCGGCGCCGCGAGGCGGAGCGCGCCGCCGGCCTCCGCATCCTGCGCCCAGGCGGGCAGGAGCTTGCGGCCGCGATTCACGACCTCGAAAAGAAGGGTGCCGCTGGGGCAGGCGGGCCGGAGGATGACCACGTCGGTTGTCGCCTCCACCCGGCCCCCGGCATTGCGGGGCGCGCGATCAATATCGGCGATGACGGCGTTTCGCGGATCGGCGGGGTCGAGGGCGATCGTCGCGCGGGCGGTGATCTTCTCCGCCGCGCCGCAGCCGCCGAAGGTTCGGCCGCCCAGGGCCGCCCCGTCCCGCGAGACCACCTCGAAGCGCGTCACCTCCGGCCGGGCGGGGGCAGGCTGAAAGGTAAGCGCAAGGGTAACGGCCAGAGGCGCGAGCGCGCCCGAGATCCGGTATCGCATCCTGGAAATTCCTCCCGGGCCGGCATCGTGGCCGGTCATCAGGGAGAGGGTGCGCGGAGGCAGTGCGCGCCGCAACCTCCCCGCCGAGGGGCCGGCGCCCGGAAGAGGATGCCCGC
Source organism: Roseomonas sp. GCM10028921 (assembly GCA_042666135.1). Classification (GTDB taxonomy): domain Bacteria; phylum Pseudomonadota; class Alphaproteobacteria; order Acetobacterales; family Acetobacteraceae; genus Roseomonas. The sequence goes on from JBHTFH010000002.1 coordinate 227,200, forward strand.
GGCGGGAGGCGCCGCGGGGAAAGGGCCGGTCCTAGCGCCCCGTCATAATCCGCCCGACCAGTTCCTTCACCGTCGGGATGAAGCCGTTCGAGTAGAACGGGTCCTGCCCGAAGCGGAAGGCGTTGTGGCCGGCGAACATGAGGTTCCGGTCGGGGTTTCCGCCATGGCCGATCTCCTGGAGCGTCTTCTGGATGCAGAAGCTGCGGGGATCGGCCTTCTTGCCGTTGGAGTGGTCGTCCGTGTGCTGCGCCCAGTTGGAGAAGCGGCACTGGGAGAGGCAGCCCATGCAGGCCACCTGGTCGGCCAGGATTTGCCGGCTTGCCTCCGGCGTCTCGAAGACCAGCGTCTCGTCAGGCGTGCGGAGCGCCTCGGTGAAGCCCTGGGCCTCCCAGCCGCGCACCCGCTCCAGGTCAGCCGGCACGAGATAAACGGGGCGCTTGCGGGGGCCGACGCCATAGGTGGCGGAGTGCTCGCCGATCGGCTGGGCGGTGTAGGCCACCTGGCGCTGGCTGCGCGCCTCCAGCTCCCGCAGGAAGTCGTTCCGCACGGCACTGCTGTAGAAGCCGGTGGGCGAGAAGTTCTGGAGGGAGACGTCGCCGGGCTTGAGCGTCAGCAGGCGCTGCTTCCAGGCATCCGGAATCGGGCTCTCGCGCGTCACCAGCGGGCGGGTGCCGAACTGGAAGGCGATGGGACCGAGTTCGGGGTTGTCGATCCAGTCCTCCCATTCTTCCAGCCACCAGACGCCGCCCGCCATGATGATCGGCACCTCGCCCAGGCCGAACTCGCGCATCTGCTGGCGCAGCTTCAGCACGCGGGCATAGGGGGCCTCCGGCTTGCGCGGGTCCTCGGAGTTGGACAGGCCGTTATGGCCGCCGGCCAGCCAGGGGTCCTCGTAGACCACGCCGCCCAGCCACTCGGAAGCTTTGGAGTAGGCGCGCTTCCACAGCGCCGAGAAGGCGCGGGAGGAGGAGACGATGGGGTAGATGTGGATGCGGTATTCCCGCGCGATGTCGGCCAGGCGATAGGGCATGCCGGCGCCGCAGGTGATGCCGTGGATCAGGCCGCGGGCCCCCTCCAGCATCCCGCGCGCCACGCGCTCCGCCCCGCCCATCTCCCAGAGGATGTTGGCGTGGATGCGCCCTTGGCCGTTGGAGCGCTCATAGGCCTCGCGCGCCTGGGCGATGCCGCCGGCGATGCCATAGGCCACCAGCTCCTCGTGCCGCTCGCGCCGGGTCTTGCCCCGGTATTCCTGGGGGATGATGCGCCCCTCGGCGTCGTAGCTGTCGGCGTTCACGGCCGAGAAGGTGCCGACCCCGCCTTCGGCGGCCCATTGGCCGCAGGATGCGCCGTTGGAGGCGGAAACGCCCTTCCCGCCCTCGACGAGGGGGAGGACGTCGGCACCGCCCATGCGGATGGTGTTGATCGCCTTCAAGGTCGTCTTCTTTCCTGGATACCGGAGCGGCGGGTGGGCCGCCTCGCGGCCCGCATATGGGCCGGGACCGGGAAATAGAACAGTCCCCGGCCCCGGCGCCACGTTCATTTCACGGAGCCGCGATCACGCGGCTCCGTGTATCAGACCTCAGTAGTTGTCGCGGCGGGGGCGATCCCCGCGGTCACGCCGGGGACGGTCGCCCCCACGGTCACCGCGATCGGAGCGCTCGCCGCCCTCCTCGCCCTCGGCGCGGGGGCGCTTGGCGCCGACCTGGTCGGTGATGTCGGCGCCGGTCTGCTGGTCCACCACGCGCATGGACAGCTTCACCTTGCCGCGGTCGTCGAAGCCGATGACCTTCACCTTCACCTTGTCGCCGACTGAGACGACGTCGCCCGTGCGGGCCACGCGCTCCTGGCCGAGCTCGGAGATGTGGACCAGCCCGTCCTTGGCGCCGAGGAAGTTCACGAAGGCGCCAAAGTCGGCCACCTTAACCACAGTGCCGTTGTAGATCCCGCCCACCTCGGCCTCGGCCGTGATGCCGCGGATGCGGTCGATCGCGGCCTGAGTGGCCTCCTGGCTGGAGGACGCGATCTTGATCGTGCCGTCATCCTCGATGTCGATCTTTGTGCCGGTCTGTTCGACGATCTCGCGGATCACCTTGCCGCCGGTCCCGATGACCTCGCGGATCTTGTCCTTCGGCACGTTGATGACCGTGATGCGCGGCGCGGTGGCCGCCACCTCGTTGCGGGAGCCCGAGAGTCCCTTGGCCATCTCGCCAAGGATGTGCAGGCGCCCGTCCTTCGCTTGGTCGAGCGCGATCCGCATGATCTCGAAAGTGATGGACGTGATCTTGATGTCCATCTGCAGGGCGGTGATGCCCTGCTCGGAACCGGCCACCTTGAAGTCCATGTCGCCGAGATGGTCCTCGTCGCCCAGGATGTCGGAGAGCACGGCGAAGCCGCGATCCTCCTTGATCAGGCCCATGGCGATGCCGGCACAGGGGCGCTTCAGCGGAACGCCTGCATCCATCAGGGAGAGCGAGGTGCCGCAGACGGTCGCCATCGAGGAGGAGCCGTTGGACTCCGTGATCTCCGACACGACGCGGATCGTGTAGGGGAACTTCTCCTTCTCCGGCAGAAGCGGGTGCACGGCGCGCCAGGCAAGCTTGCCGTGCCCGACCTCGCGGCGGCCCGGGGAGCCCATGCGGCCGGTCTCGTTCACCGAGTAGGGCGGGAAGTTGTAGTGGAGCATGAAGTCCTCGCGGTACTCGCCCGCGAGGGCGTCGATGATCTGCTCGTCCTGGCCCGTGCCGAGGGTGGCCACGCAGAAGGCCTGCGTCTCGCCGCGGGTGAAGAGGGCGGAACCGTGGGCGCGCGGCAGGATGCCGACCTCGGACACGATCGGGCGAACGGTCTTCGTGTCGCGGCCGTCGATGCGGATGCCGGTGTCGAGGATCGCGTTGCGGACGACGTCGGCCTCAAGGTCCTTCATCAGGGCCTTGGCTGCGGACGGATCGGTGCCCTCAGCCGTCAGCTGCTCGGCAATCCTCTTCTTCACCTCGCCGACGCGGGCGTAGCGGGCCTGCTTCACCGTCTCCTTATAGGCCTCGGCCATGTCGGTGCGGCCCAGCTCGGCGATGCGGGCCTTCAGCGCCACCTCGGCCTCGGAGGCCTCGGCCAGCGGCCAGGGCTCCTTGGCGGCACGCTCGGCCAGCTCGATGATGCCCTGGATGACGGGCTGGAATGCCTTGTGGCCGAACTCCACGGCGCCGAGCATCACGCTCTCGGACAGCTCCTTGGCCTCAGACTCCACCATCAGCACGCCCTCGGCCGTGCCGGCAACGACGAGGTCGAGCTCGCTCGTCTTGATCTGCTCAAGGGTGGGATTGAGGACGTACTCGCCGGCGGCGTAGCCGATGCGGGCCGCGGCGATCGGGCCGAAGAAGGGAATGCCCGAGATCGTCAGGGCGGCGGAGCAGCCGACCAGCGCCACGATGTCAGGGCTGTTCTCCAGGTCGTGCGAGAGAACGGTGGCGATGACCTGGACCTCGTTCCGGAAGCCCTCGGGGAAGAGGGGGCGAATCGGGCGGTCGATCAGGCGGGAGATGAGGGTCTCGGCCTCGGAGGGGCGTCCCTCGCGCTTGAAGAAGCCGCCCGGAATCTTGCCGGCGGCGAAGGCCTTCTCCTGGTAGTTCACCGTCAGGGGGAAGAAGTCCTGGCCCGGCTTCACGGAGCGGGCGCCGACCACGGTGCAGAGGACGATCGTGTCGCCCAGGCGCGCCATCACGGCGCCGTCGGCCTGGCGGGCGATCTTGCCGGTCTCGAGGGTCAGCGTCTTGCCGCCCCAGTCGATGTCCTTGCGGTAGTAGTTGTCGAACATGCGTACGTCCTGTCGGCCCCGTCTGGCCGGATTGCCGGCGGGGCGGTGATGCGACACGGGCGGGATGAAGGGTCTCTGCGCCTGCCCTGCCCGTGGAGGTCGTCTCCCTGCGGGGTCCGGGATGCCCGGCGTCTCGGGCGGCATGGGGTCCGCCCGCTGGGGCGGGGCGGTCCGGCGCGCGTTCCCGCGCGGCGGATTCCATGTGGCCGGAAACGCCGCGCCGCGGCCGTTCCTGTCAGCCCACCGCATGCGCGGAGGGCGGGCGGAATCCACATGATCCCACCCGGCGGGCGGCTATATGACCTCTCCTGTCCCGGAAGGCCAGGGAAAACGCGCGGATGGGCGGCGCGGGTTGCAATCCGTCCATCCGGTCCCCACTTTGATCGGGCCAGTGCTGGCCCAGTCCGTCCGCCGATCCGACCAGGGACGCCGGGCCGCCAGTTGCCGGTTTCTCGCCCGGGCTTGTGCCCCGTGCCCCGGCCCGGGCAACCTCTACCGAAAGATACGCGATCGATGGCTACCGGAACCGTCAAGTGGTTCAACGCAACCAAGGGCTACGGCTTCATCCAGCCGGATGATGGCTCCAAGGATGTGTTCGTCCACATCTCGGACGTGACCCGCGCAGGCCTCCGCGGCCTGAACGAGGGCGATAAGGTTTCCTTCGAGGTCCAGAAGGACCCGAAGGGCAAGATGTCCGCCGCCAACCTGCAGATGGGCTGAGCGGCCGGGCGGACCTCCGCCCCGGACAAGAAACGGGCGGGTGCTGCGGCCCAAGGCCTGCGGTACCCGTTCCGCATGGGCCCTGCCGCGTGACGGGCGGGTGCCCCGACAGAAATCGTCACGATTACAACACGAATTAGCTTGCGGCCGCCCCAATAGGGGAGGAAGCTTTGCCTATTCGGCATCGCCCGTGCGACGTGACCGCGCCGCGGGGCCCACGAAAGAAGAAACGATGCAGACCATCATGAACACCCGGCCAGCCCCGCGCCTGCCGGCTCCCGCTCCCCGCCCCGTGCCGGCCGGCACGCTGAGCGAGGCCGAGATCCGTCAGATCGTGCAGGAAATCCTGGGCTAGGCCATTCCGAGCCGGCGTGTCCTCGGCCCTCCGGCAAGAGCTTCAGGGGCGCGCGCAGGTGCCGATCAGGCAGCCCTTCGCGAGAACGCCCTCCCGGAACACCCGACGCAGGGCATTCCGCCCCTGCCAACCCGCCAACGGGGCGGGAGGCTGGCGCAGCGCGAAGAGCTGAAACGCGTAGCGGTGCGGCCCGGGCCCGGGTGGCGGATCTGGCGGGAGCCAGTCCTTCCGGAAGTAAGAGTTTCGGCCCATTCCCAGTCCCGGCAATCCGGGCTTCCGAGGCCCGGGCAGGTCACCGGCCGCGAGCCCGCCATCCCCGGGCGGGAGCGCGGTCACGACGGCGTGGACGAGGGGACGCGGCGTCGGGCTGTCGGCATCCTCCACCACCAGGACGAGCGATGCCGTCCCGCGCGGCACCCCTCGCCAGGCTAGGGGCGGGGAGAGCCCCGGCCCATCGGCCGTGTAGAAGGCCGGGATCCGGCCGCCCGCGGTGAAGGCCGGGCTGGTCACTTGGATCACGGCCGGCACATTCGCCTCGGCAAAGAGAAGTGCGTTGATCCCGGGCCGCAGACCGGACATCGCGCGTCCGAGGGGAGCGGGAAGAACTTGCAGCATCGAACCTCCGCGGGGCGAGAGATTACCCTCAGCGGGGACGCGCATCGCCGCGCCGGGTTGCGGGTCCGAGGCGACCGGCGCATCCAGGAGGCATGAAAGATCTCCACCGCTTCGGTGACGAGGCCCTCTCTGCCACCATCTCGGCCGAGGGAGCGGAATTGCGCTCTCTGCGCGACCCGGCAGGGCAGGAATGGCTCTGGCAAGCCGGACCGGAATGGCCTCGCCACGCCCCGGTCCTGTTTCCCATCGTCGGGCGGCTATCGGGGGACCGGTTGCGGCATGGCGGCGTGGCCCACCGCCTCACCCAGCACGGCTTCGCGCGGGACAGCCGGTTCGACTGGGTCGGCCGCGAGGCGAATGGCTGCCATCTTCGCCTCGCGGACAGCGCCGCGACGAGGGATGTCTTCCCCTTCCCCTTCGTCCTCGACATGGAGTGGCGCGTGGGGGGGAGAGCGCTCGCCTGCATCGCGACGGTCACGAATCCGGGGAAGACGCCCCTGCCCTTCTCGATCGGGGCCCACCCGGCCTTTGCCTGGCCGCTACCAGGCGCGGCCTCACGCGAGGGGCACAGCCTTTTATTTCCCGGACTTGATCAGAAGGTGCTCGCGGCCCGTCGCCTGACGGATGGGCTGGTTGATGCGCGGGAGAATATCCCCCTGAAGGACGGCACTCTTCCCGTGCAAGATAGCCTTTTCGAGCGCGACGCAATTGTCCTGCCCGGCTTTCCCGGACGCCGGATCCGTTTCTCATCCGGCAACGCCGCATTGGAACTGGAATGGGAAGGCTATGGTGATCTCGGCCTATGGTCGAAACCCGGCGCCGGCTTTCTCTGTCTGGAGCCCTGGTGCGGCACCGCCGCACCGCTCGGCTGGGATGGTGAGTTCTCCAGCAAGCCGGGCATTAGGCTCCTGGAAGCGGGCAGATCGACGAGCTTTCGCTGGTCGGTCCGCCCCCTGTTCGCTGGTGACTGACGCCAGCACAGGCCACAGCCATTTCAGAAAATTGAATCTAGCCGAGCCGGGAGCCCGCCCCGCCCGCCGGAACGGGAACGGTCAGACGGTTAACGAACACACTTCCGGGCCAGCATTACCTTCCCGGGGGAAACCTCCCAGAACGGATCGCTTCCGCTTCGTTTTAGATACGGAATTCGTCGCGGTTGCGGCCCTGTGCTTCCTGGGCTGAAAGCCACTTCGGCATGCGGCCGCGCCCGCTCCAGGTCTCGCCATTCGGCCCACGGAAACGCGCCGCGACGGTACCGCCGGCATCCCGCCGGGTGCGGCGGGACGGCGTTGCGCTCGGCGGAGCGGTCCCGGCCGGAAGTAGGGCTTCCAGTTCTAGGCCGAGTTGGGCGGCCTTGTTCCGGAATTCCTCGATCAGCGCGGTCCGGGCTTCTTCCTGCTTTTGCGTCCGCTTCGCCTCAGCGGCTTCGATCAACGCGGTCAGTTCCTGCGCCGTCATGGAATCCAGGTCGAAAGCGGCCTTGCGCTTCTGGGAGGATTCGTGTGCCTCGGGCATGTCGGCTAATCCCTGATATAACGTCTTGTGGGTCGAAACGCCCGAGCCGCCGGCCGAGCGAATCATTCATCCCCGGCGGAATATCGCTTTCTCCAGCGCATTGTCGAGAGCGCGCCCCGGAGATTGGGAGAGTAGCGTTCCAGACTTCGGCGTATTTTCCGTGCAAAGCCGAATCAAACCTTACTATTTCGCTCTGCGGTTCACCTCTCCCATTCGCAAAACGATCGCCAGCTCACGCCGAAATGGTGGCAATGCGCCCAGGCGATTTTCCATGACCGCGAAAATCACCGGCTCCCCCGCGGCGCGCGGGAGCAAGCGCCCAGAGATGTCGGTTGGATACATCGTCAGCGTCACCGCATCGGCCACATTTCCGCCGATCGCCTGGACCATCCCCGCCTCGGCATGAAGCACGATGTCGCAGTGCATGGGGCGGAACCGTCCGGCTTCGGGCACGCGCTCGCGCCAGGAGGGGAGCGGCCGGGATGACCGGTCGGCACAGACGAGGTCTCCGGGTTCCGGCGCGCGCCCAAAGGGATCATGCGGCAGGAAGGGCGCCTGGGCCGGGAAGTCGCGCGCGTCGCGCAGCATGGCGTCGAGATAGAAGGCGTGGGAGGCGGAAGCGTGGAACTCCCGCTCATCCACCCCTGCCGCGCGCATGACATAGGACACGAAGGCCGCGGACCAGGCTGGCTCGGACCACACCTCCGCCCCGGCATCGCCGGCCAGGCGCGCGGACCACAGGGCGCGGTTGCGGCGGATGGCGCCGGCCGCCTCTGCCTCGGGCACCGCGCGCCAATAGGCGAGGACGCGGGGGAAGGCCTCTGTCCCGCCCTCCGCGCCGGGGAGGAGGCGCGGGAGGCCCGGGCCGGCAACGAGGCCGCCCCACTCCCTCCATTCCGCCTCGGCGATCCTCAGGATCCTTGCCCGGACAGAGGGCGGATAGGAGACCGGCGCTTCCAACCGCTCGGCCGGCGACGCGGCGCAGGCGCAAAGGACCAGGGCGGTCAGCAGCGCTCGGAGAGGCGACAGGGCGCGTCGCTTCGTGCCCCTCAAGCTGCGACGTCACCCGCGGAGAAGGCCACCTCATCGGGCGAGAGCACCCCGAGAAGGAGGGCGGCGGTGCTAGCGGCGTCGGGCTCGCCCACCCCGCCGGGCAGCACTTCGAGCCGGTCCTCCTGCGAGCGCAGCCGGGCGGCGAGGCCCTGGAGGCAGGCATCCCTCGCCGCCGCCGCCCGCGCCAGAACCTCAGCCTCCAGTGCGACGCGGCCCGTGCCGGCCAGAACCTCCACTGCCCGCAGCCCACGGAGCAGGGCGGCGAGCGCCCGCGCCGGGACAGGCTGCGCCCCATCCAGCCCGGGCAGGGAAAGGCCGGCGGGATCCAGCGCCAGGACGGCGCGCCCCAGCGCCTCCGGCACCCAGGGCTCGGGAATGAGCGAGGCGCCGCGCGCGAGGGCGAGCATCACCGCCCCGTGCTCGGCCAGCCCCGTCCCGATCACGCCATCCGCGGAGGCGGCCGCGGTGAGCTGGCCGAGAACCTGGCGTAGGCGCCGGCGGTCCCGCGGGGAGCCGCCGGCCCGCCAGACGACATCGAGCGCGACGGCGACCGGCGCCAGCTCGGCGACAGGAAGCACCTCTCCCTCCTCGTCCGGCAGGGCCGCGAGCTGGCGCTCCAGCACCTCGCGCAGGCGGGCCAGCCGCTCCCGCGGAAGGGGTTGCGCGAAACCGGGGGCATTCAGCAGCACGGAGGCCATGGCGGCCAGTGGGGCGCCCGGCCCGGTCTGGCCGGGATCGCGGCCGGACAGGGCTTCGGGCGCGCGGAGAACGCGCAGCGCCACTTCCGGCGTGCCGGGCGCCACGCCGCGCGCGAGCAGCCGGTCCTCGCGCAGCGTCGCCGTCCCGCCCCGCGGCAGGTCGGGCAGAGTGTGGCGCAGCACGAGCCAGTGGGGCACGCCTCCCCAGGACTGGAGCCGCAGGTTGAACACCGCCTCCCCGGCGCGCGGACGGATACGGAGGGCCAGCGCCTCCTCTTCCGGTCCCGCGCTCCAGAGATGGAGGCAGTCGGTGGGGCCCGTGGAGAGCACCTCCTCGGCGAAGGGCCCGGCCGGGCGGCGGGACTGGGTGCCGCCGCGCCCGACCGACAGATGAGCCGGGGGCGCAGCACCCTCGGACAGCGCGTCCAGCGCCGTCGTCAGGCGCAGGTCGGTCAATCCCACCTTCTGCCCCGCCCGCAGGGTCACGGTCAGGCGCAGGACGGGGTCGGCCGCCGTGGCGCGGTACTCGTAGCGGATCGTGCCGGCGGCGATGCGAAGCCCCGGGACGGGCCGGAGCACCAAGGCGCTCTCGTGCCACATCAGCACCCCCGAGCCCTCGGCCTGCACGCCCTAGGCAGTGACCGCCTCCTCGATGTCGAGGGTGCGGGCGCGCAGCGAGAGGCGGCCTATCAGCCCGGGCAGGCCACCCAGGAGGCGGAGCCGGATCATGTTGCCGGTGTGCAGCACGTCGCGCGCCCGGCTGTCGCCCCGCATCCGCTGGCGCAGGACGCCGTGAGCAAGATCCCCCGTGAACTCGTGCCAGGGCGTCACCACCCGCAGGTCACGCGGATCGGCGCGCAGGATCTCCGCGCGCGGCGGGGCGGGCGGAGGCACGCCGCGCGAGGGCGCTCCCCCTTCCTCCACCATGGCCGTCACGAAGGACAGCACGGCGTCGGCCATGGCGGGGTCGGCCGCGCGCACGGCCGGGATTGCCATCAGCTCGGCGGCCAGCGCGTTGTCGCGGGTGAGGAGCGGCGCCCCCGCGGCACCGTGATGCGCGAGCCCGGTGAGGGGCTGGCCGTCCAGGCTCACCGGTCGCAGCAGGCGGCGCAGGGCGGCGAGGAGCCGGTCGCGCTCCTTGGAGTGGAGCAGGTCACGCATGAGATGACGGGCTCGGCAGGGACTGTGTGGCGGCGGCCCATGCTAGACCGGATCGCGGCCCTATGGAATCGAGCACACGCGGGACGATCATGCTCCGGCCCCGATTCAATCGGTCAGGCGCACCCCCGTGGCTCTCGCGATCTCGCCCCAGCGCGCGCTCTCGGCCGAGATGAAGGAGGCCATGGCAGAGGGGTCGCGCGCCTCGACGGAGAAACCGGCGGCCGTCACGCCCCGGCGCACGGCCTCGTCCCGCTGCGCCTCGGCAAGGGCGGCGGCGATGCGCGCCACCGCCGCATCCGGCGTCGCCCGCGGCGCGAAGAGAGCGTTCCAGACGGGGAGGACGAAGCCGGGCAGGCCCGCCTCGTCGAAGCTCGGCACCGCCGGGAGAAGCGGGTCCCGCGCTGGGCCGGTGACCGCGAGGGGAGTCACCTTCCCCTCCCGGATCAGCGGCAGAGCGGAGCCGATCGCGGCCACCATCGCGTCCAGCCGGCCGGAGGCGATCTCGATCAGGGCCTGGGGTGCCCCGCGATAGGGAATGTGCTGGGCCTTCAGCCCGGCCGCCGCCGAGAGCCCAGCCATGAAGAGATGGCTGGCCGAGCCGGCGCCAACGCTGCCGTAGTTCACCTCCCGCTCCCGCGCGGCCGCGAGGAAGCCGGCGAGGTCTGTGGCGAGGCCGGGGCGGACCACCAGCACCTGCATTGAGATGCCGAGGAAGCCGATCGGCCGGAAATCGGCATCGGGATCGAAGGCCAGGCGGTCGGTCAGGTGGCGGTTGATGGAGATCGGGCCATTGCCCGCAACGAAGAGTGTGTTGCCGTCCGGCGTCGCGCGGGCGACGCCCTCGGCCGCCAGGATGCCGCCCCCGCCGACGCGGTTGTCCACCACCACCGGCTGCCCGAGCGTCGCCGAGAGGGAGGCGCCGTAGAGGCGTGCCAGCGTGTCGGGCGTGGTGCCGGCGGGGAAGCCGACGACGAGGCGCAGCGGCGCCCCCTGCCCCCTCGCGCTCCCGGCCATCAGGCCCAGCGCCGTGGATAGGGCCAGGGCCGGCCGGCGGCCGAACCGGTGCGAATGCATCATGACCTCTCCCCTGCGCCGGCCCCTGGCCGGATCGCCGGGAGGGATAGAGCGCGGGCTGCGCGGGCGGCAAGACGGCCGCGGGGAGAAACGACCCTCACGCGGGCTATTTCACCTCCTCCTCGGACATGGCGCCGAAGAACTCGGTCCGCCGCAGCCAGCCGCGGTGCTCACCGACCTGAACCTCGCACCAGACCTGCCCGGCCTCGCAGAGGCGGATGCGGCCGAGCACGCCGGGCTTGAGCCGCGCGATGACATTGGCGCCGTCCTCCGCTCGGCGGCGCAGCACCCGCTCCTCCCCGGTGACGACGAAGGTGCGGCGCCCCGTGAGGTTGGACTGGTGCACCCAGCCCTCCGTGCCCTCCATGTCACGGATGCGGCGCCAGAGCTCGAACTCGCGCACGATCTGCACCGGCAGCTCGCGCCGCTGATAGGTCCACTCGATCGGGTAGCGGGTGCCCGGGCCGGTGCGCATGTTCACCTCCTCGGCCCGCAGCGCAGCGAAGCGCGGCAGGGGCAGGCTGGTGACCGAACCGACCGTCGGCTGCGGCTCCGGCGGCGTAGGCGCGGGCTGGGGAGCAGGTGCGGCGGCCCCCGCAGCCGCGCCCGCCGCGGCACCCGCTGCAGCACCGGCGGCCGCCGCCCGCCGGCGGTTGGGCTGGGCCGGCGGCGAACCGGCCCCGCGCGGCTGGGCGCCCTGCGCTGGATCGGCCCGGCGCTCACCCGGCCGGGCGGGCGGTGCCGATGGGCGGGTCGGGGCCGGGGCACCCGCCTCCCGGGGCGGCGTGGAGCGCGGGGTGGGCGGAGCCGTGGATCGGCGCGGCGCGGCAGCACCCGGCGGCACGGCGGGAGACGCCGCGGCGGGCTGCTGGGGGGTGGCCGCCCCCCCGCGCGGGACCGGCGGCGGCAGGCTTCCGACAGCCTGCGCCCAGGCCTGGGCGGAGGGCGCGAGCAGAAGGGGCAGCATGGCGAGAAGGCGTTTCATTAGGCCCCGATCACGCGCAAACCGGCCCCCTTTGGTCAAGACTTCGTGTGGCCTAAAGCGACAGCATCTGGCCGCCACCGACGGCCTCCAGGAAGGTGATGACCCCCGCCACCTGCACCTCCCCCACGAGGTCGGGCGGCTCGATGCCTTCCGCGCGCATCCCGGCCTCGCAGGCGATGAGCCGGATGCCGAGATCCGTCGCCGCCTCCAGCAATGTGGCAATGCCAGCGACGCCCCGATCCGATAAACGCAGCTCGCGCGGATCCCCCAGCAGCACGCCGTCGCGCCGGAACAGGGCGAGGCCCGCATTGGTGGCGAAAAGGGTTACGGGGCGGCCGATCGCCGCCGCCGCCGTGGCGAGAACGAGGGCGTAGTGCGCCGGTTCGTGCCCCGCCCCACGCAGGAGGATGCCGAAGGGGGTCATGCCCCCTCCCCGCCCCCGCAGAGTGCGCAGGCCGGGTCGCGCCGGAGGCGGATGGTGCGGAAGCGGCTGTCCAGCGCGTCCCAGAGCAGGAGCCGGCCGGACATGGATTCGCCGATGCCGAGGATCTCCTTCAGCACCTCCGTCGCCTGCAGCGTGCCCATCACGCCCGTGACGGCGCCGAGCACCCCTGCCTCCCCGCAGGAGGGGACGAGGCCGGGCGGCGGCAGCTCCGGGTGGAGACAGCGATGGCAGGGATGCGGGGCGCCGAGATGCGACTTGAAGGTGGAGAGCTGCCCCTCAAAGCGCAGCACCGCCGCCGAGACGAGCGGGCGCGCGAGATGGTGGCAGAGATCGCCGAGGACGAAGCGTGTGGGGAAGTTGTCCGTGCCGTCGCAGACGAGGTCGTAGCGGGGGATCAAGTCCCGCGCCGCCGCCTCGTCCAGCCGGCGGAGATGGGGCTCCACCGTCACCAGCGGGTTCAGGGCGCGCAGCGCGGCGGCCATGCTCTCGACCTTCGGCTGGCCGACGCGGTCCGTGCGGTGGGCAACCTGCCGCTGGAGGTTGGAGAGCTCCAGCGTGTCGTGGTCCACCAGCCCGATCGTGCCCACCCCGGCCGCGGCGAGGTAGAGGGCGAGAGGCGAGCCGAGGCCGCCCGCCCCCACCACCAGCACCCGCGCCTGCCGCAGCCGCGCCTGGCCGATGGCGCCGACCTCGCCGAGGAGGATGTGGCGGGAGTAGCGGTGAAGCTCGTCCTCGCTGAAGTCGAGGTCCAGGGGTGCGGGGCCGTCCATAGGGGTGATGTCGGCCGTCGGGCGCCGCGGGGCAAGCGCTCTCAGCGCGTGCCCGTGCTGCCGAAGCCGCCGGCCCCGCGCGCCGTTTCCGGCAACGCCGCCACCTCCTCGAAATCGCCATGCGTCACCGGGGCCAGCACGGCCTGGGCGATGCGCATACCGCGCTCCACGGTGAAGGGCTCGGTGCCGGCATTGAGGACGATGACCTGAACCTCACCGCGGTAGTCCTCGTCGATCGTGCCGGGGGAGTTGGGCAGGACGATCCCGTGCTTCAGCGCAAGGCCGGAGCGCGGGCGGATCTGCCACTCATGCCCGGGCGGCAGGGCCACGCGCAGGCCGGTGGGCACGAGGGCGCGGCCACCCGGCGGGATGGCGAGCGGGGCCTCCACCGCCGCCAGCAGGTCCATCGCCGCCGCGCCCTCGGTCGCGTAGGCCGGAAGCGGCAGGTCGGCGGCATGGGGAAGGCGCAGCACCCGGATCGTCGCCCGGCTCATGCCAGCACCTCGGCTACGCGGTCCGCGAGGCGGGCGGCGACCTCGGCTTTCGGCAGGCGCGGCCAGTCCTCCACCCTGCCGGCGGTGACGAGGTGGACGGTGTTCTCCGCGCCGCCCATCGCGTCCCCGGACACGTCGTTCGCCACGATCCAGTCGCAGCCCTTGCGGGCGAGCTTGGCGCGGGCGTGCTCGATCACGCGCTCCGTCTCGGCCGCGAAGCCGATGACGAGGCGCGGGCGGCGGGGATGGCGGGAGAGGGTGGCGAGGATGTCCGGGTTCGGCACGAGCGCCAGCGGCGGGGCGGCGTCGTCGGCCGGCTTCTTCATCTTTTGCGGCGCGGGGTCGGCGGGGCGCCAGTCCGCGACGGCGGCGGCGAAGATAGCCGCATCGGCGGGCAGCGCGGCCTCGCAGGCGGCGAGCATCTCCCGCGCCGTCTCCACGCGCACCACCGTCACCCCATCGGGGTCAGGGACCGTCACGGGGCCGGAGACGAGGGTGACGCGGGCGCCCAGCGCCGCGAGGGCGGCGGCGATGGAGTGGCCCTGCTTCCCGGAGGACCGGTTGGCGAGGTAGCGCACGGGGTCCAGCGGCTCATGCGTCGGGCCGGAGGTGACGAGGACGTGGCGGCCCGAGAGGGGCAGGGCACCGGGCGCCGTGCCGCGCAGCGCGTGCGGCGCGGGGCCCGCGGTCGCGGCCTGGGAAGCGGAGAAGGTCGAGGGTGCCGCTTCCGAGGGGTCGGCGTGGTGGTCGGCGGCGTGGGGATGGCCGTCGCTGAAGCTGGAAGGGCTGCGGCCACTGCGGCGCGCCGGGGCCGGGCGGCCCTCCTGCGCGGCGATGGCCGCGTCCAGCGCGTCCTCCAGCGCGAAGTCCGGCGCCCCGTGCTCGGGGTCGGAGAGGATGGCGGTGATGGCCGCGAGGATGTTGGCCGGCTCGGCGAGGCGGCCCGTGCCGCTCTCCGCCTCGGCCATCGGCCCGTCCTCGGGGCCGATGAAGGTCACGCCGCGCGCCATGAGGGTGGCGACATTCGCCCCCGTCGCGGGATGCGACCACATGCTCGGATTCATCGCGGGCGCGACGAGGACGGGGCCGCCCCAGGCCAGCAGGGCGGCGCCCGCCAGGTCGTCCGCCATGCCCGCCGCCATGCGGGCGAGGCGGTCGGCCGAGGCGGGGGCGACCACGACGAGGTCGGTCTCGCGCGCGAGGCGGATATGGCCGCGCTCAGCCTCCTCCTCCAGCGACCAGAGGCTCTCGGCGAGGGGCCGGTTGGTGATCGCCTGGAGCGCGTGGGGCGTGACGAAGCGCGCCCCGCCCGCAGTCAGCAGGCCGGTGACGGCCGCGCCCGCCTTGCCCAGCAGGCGCGCGAGCTCCAGCGCCTTGTAGGCCGCGACGGAGCCCGAGACGATGAGCAGGACGCGCTTGCCGAAAAGGGTCACAGCCGCCAGCCCGAATGGATGGCGACGATGCCGCCGGAGAGGTTGCGATGCGTCACCCGCTCCAGCCCCGCCGCCCGGAACATGCCGGAGAGCTTCTCCTGGTCGGGCATCATGCGGATGCTCTCGGCGAGGTAGCGGTAGGATTCGGAATCCCGGGCCACCCGCGCACCGATCGCTGGCAGGGCCTTGAAGCTCCAGGCGTCGTAGAGCGGATCGAGCGCGGCGACCTGAAGGCGGGAGAACTCCAGCACCAGCAGCTTCCCGCCGGGCCGCAGCACGCGGCGGGCCTCGCGCAGCACGGCGTCCTTGTCCGTGCAGTTCCGCAGCCCGAAGGCCATGGAGACGCGCTCCACGGAGCGGTCGGGGAAGGGCAGCCGCTCCGCATCGCAGCAGACGAAGCCGAGCCCGGCGGCCAGGCCCCGGCCGAGCGCCCTGCCCTGCCCCACATTGAGCATGGCGTGGTTGATGTCAGCCAGGATCACCCGCCCGGCCCCGCGCTCCTTCGCCAGGAAGCCGATGTCGCCCGTGCCGGCGGCGAGGTCGAGCAGCGTGTCGCGCGGGCCAGCGCCGATCGCGTTGACGAAGATGCGCTTCCAGACCCGGTGCAGGCCGAGCGACATCAGGTCGTTCATCACGTCGTATTTCGGCGCCACGCTGTCGAAAACCTGCCGCACCATCCCCGCCTTCTCGGCGCGGGGGACGGAGGCGAAGCCGAAGTCGATCGTGTCGTTCTGGGGCATGGGCGGGAAGATAGGCCCGGGGGCGCGCCGCGTCACGCCGCCCCCTAGTCGCCCAGCGCGGCGCCGTCGCGGCGGGGATCGGCCGCGCCCTCCCAGCCGCCCTGTATGCGGCGGATGATCTGGAGGCCGGTGTTCATCTCCGCCACCACGAGCTTGTGGCCCATGGCGCGCAGGGGCTCGGCCAGGGCCACGGCGGGGGTGCCGGCCTCCAGCTCCTCCGCCCCGTTCTGGGCACCGACACGCGGCCGAGCCGTGGCTCGGAGGGCGTCGGCGCCCCAGGCCAGCACCTCCACCACAGCCACTGCGACGGAATCGACGATGCGCGCCCCGCCTCCCGCGCCCACCACCAGCTCCGGCGCCCCGTCCGCCCCGAGGACGATGGTGGGGGCCATGGTGGTCACGGGGCGCTTGCCGCCCTCCATGCGGTTGAAGGCGGGAGCCTCGGGCGGGCCGGGATCGGCGGCGAAGTTGGTGAGGCCGTTGTTCAGCGCGATGCCGGCGGCCAGCCGCTCGGCGCCGAAGTTGAGGTTGTTGGTGGTGGTGAAGGCGATCGCGTTGCCCGCCCCGTCCACGACCGAGACGTGGGAGGTGCCGGCCAGCGCTAGCGGGTGCGAGGCGGTGGGCAGGGCGCCGTGGCGCTCCAGCGGGTTGCCGGCGGCGACCGTCTCCATGGCCTGCCCCGGCCGCACCGCCCCGGCACGGCTCGCGAGGTAGCTCGGGGAGACGAGAGGGCCGGTGGGCACAGGCACGTGGTCTGGGTCGCCCAGCCAGCGGCGCCGATCGGCCAAGGCGAGGCGGCTCGCCTCCAGGATGAGGTGCGCCGCCTCGGGCGAGTCTGGGGAGAGCCGGGCGATGCCCAGCCGGTCCATGAGGCCGAGCTGCTGCTGCACGGCAATCCCGCCCGAGGAGGGCGGGGAGGCGGAGCAGACTTGGCGGCCGAAGGCGTTGCTGCAGACGGGCTCGCGGCGCCTCGCCTGGTAGGTGGCGAGGTCACTGGCCGTCATCCACCCCGGAACCGGCTCGCGCGAGACGGAATCCAGCACCGCGCGCGAGAGCGGGCCTGTGTAGAGGGCGTCCGGCCCCTCCGCGGCCAGCAGGCGCAGGGCCTCGGCCTGGGCGGGGTTGCGGATGAGCGTGCCGGGCGGGAGCGGCTTCCCCTCCGCGCCGAAGAGGATCGCGCGGATCTCCGGAATGCGCGCCAGCTCCGCCGAGCGGGCGAGAAGGGCGCGGTGCAGGCCGGGCGGCAGGGGAAATCCCTCCTCCGCCGCGCGGATCGCGGGGGCCAGGAGGTCGCGCCAGGGCAGCCGCCCGTGATCGGCGTGGACGAGGGCGAGCATCCGCAGGCTCCCCGGCACACCCGCCGAACGGCCGGAGCGCGCGACCGTCGCGGCACCCACCCGGGTGCCGTCCGCGGCCTCGATCAGGCGCGAGGTTGCGGCGGCGGGGGCGGAGGCAATGCCCTCGTAGCCGTCCAGCCGCCGCGCCCCGGCGCTCCAGTGCAGGAGGAGCGCGCCGCCCAGCAGGCCGGTCGCGTGCGGCTCGACCACGGAGAGCACGGCTTGGGCCGCCACCGCGGCATCAGCCGCCGTCCCGCCCGCGCGCAGCATGTCCAACCCTGCCCCGGCGGCCAGGGGATGGGCGGCCGCGACCATCTGGCGCGCGGCGCGGGTGGGCGCTTCCGCGGCCATGGCACCGGGCGCTGGGGCGGCGAGCGGGGCGGCGAGCAACAGCGCGGCGAGGAGTTGGCTGGGGCGCATGGCGTTTCTCCGTCGGGCATGGACGAAACCATGCGCGTGGCACCATATCCAGGCCATGCCCGAACTGCCCGAGGTGGAAACCGTGATGCGCGGCCTCTCCGCCGTGCTCACCGGCCAGACGATCGCCCGCGCCGAGATCCGCCGCGCCGGCCTGCGCTGGCCCTTCCCCGAGATGCTGGCCGAGCGCCTGTCCGGCCGCCGCGTGGAGGGGTTCCGGCGGCGTGGGAAATACATGCTGATGCGGCTCTCCGGCGGGGAATCGGCGCTGATCCATCTCGGCATGTCCGGCCGCATGGTGGCCCGCCCGCCCGGTGAGGGGCCGGTGCCGCGGATCGCGCCGCAGGGCGCCTTCTTCGACGCGCGCGGAGGGGGCCACGGGCTGGCGCATGAGCACCTGATGCTCGAAACCGGGCATGGCTGGCGCGTGGGCTTCCAGGATCCCCGCCGCTTCGGCTGCGTGGACCTCATGCCGACGGAGGGGGAGGACCGCCACAAGCTGCTGGCCGGCATGGGGCCGGAGCCGCTGGAGGAGGGCTTCACCCCCGCCGCCCTTTCCAGGTTCCTCGCCGGGAAAAACACGCCCATTAAGGCCGCGCTGCTGGACCAGGGCGTGGTCGCGGGGCTTGGCAACATCTACGTCGCCGAGGCGCTCTTCCGTGCCGGCATCTCGCCCCGCCGCCTCGCGGGTACCGTGCCCGGCGCGCGGGCGACGCGGCTAGTGCCGGCGATCAAGTCCGTGCTGACGGAGGCAATCGAGGCCGGGGGCTCCTCCCTGCGCGACTATGTCCGCAGCGACGGGGAGATCGGGCGCTTCCAGGAGCGCTTCGAGGTCTATGACCGGCTCGGCCAGCCCTGCCCGCGCTGTCCCGGCCCGCCCGCCTGCCCCGGGGTGCAGCGCATCGTCCAGGCCGGGCGCAGCAGCTTCTTCTGCCTCCGCACGCAACGGTGACCGGCGGCGCCGGTCAGGCGCCCAGCTCGGCCGGGGTGAAGTACCATCCCCGATCGCCCTCGGGCGGCTCCACTAGGAGCGGCAGGGCGTTGGGCGTGCGGATATTCGCCTCCAGCCCCGCCGCCTGACGGAAGGCGCGCCAGAGGGCGCCATGCGCCACCACCAGTACGGGGCCGGGGCTCGCGGTCGCGCGGTTGATCGCGCGCACCGCGCGGGCGCGGAGATCGGCGAAGGGCTCGGCGCCCTCGGGCGTGGTGGTGCCGTCGATCCAGTCCTGGAACCAGCCGGACATCTCCTGGCCTTCTTGCACGCCGAAGGCGCACTCGACGAGCTCGGGGTCCAGCGTCACGGGAAGGTCCAGCCGCGCGGCCACGATCTCGGCCGTGACGCGGGCGCGGGTGAGCGTGCTGGCGTGGATGGAGCGAATTCCCCTCCCTACCAGCACTTCCGCCGCCCGCCCGGCCTGGGCGAGGCCGACGCTGTTCAGCGGGATATCCACCTGCCCCTGGGAGAGCATGCGGGCGTTCCAGTCGGTCTCGCCATGGCGGAGAAACCAGAAGGGAACGGGATTCGGTTCGTTCGTCATCGGCCATCGCACGGGGGCGGCGATGCCGCGCCCTCCCGTGCCCTTTCCGTCTGCGGATATGCCCTGCCACGCGGGCCGTGGGCCCGCGGCTGCGTCAGGCCGGAAGGCCTTCCTGCTCCAGCGCGCGCTTCACCGCCGGGCGCCCCAGCATCGCCTTGAGATGTGCGTCGAGCTTCGGCGGCAGCGGGCCGCCCACGCGCTTCGCCTGCCAGTACTCGACGAAGAAGAGCGCGGCATCGGCGATCGAGTAGCCCTGCGGCAGCAGCCAGGTGTCCCCGCGCCAGATCTTCTCGACCACGCCGAAGAACTTCCCGCTGTTGGCGCGGGCCTGCTCGATTACGGCGGGATGGTCCTCCTCCCGCAGGGAGAAGACGTTCGGGCGGAACTGGCGGGTGAAGGCGTGCGGGTGGATCGTGCCGGTGACGTAGTCCACCGCCTCCAGGGCGCGGGCCTGGCCGAGGGCGTCCTTCGGCACCAGCCCCGCCTCGGGGTTGGCCATGGCGAGATAGGCCGCGATCGCCGGAAACTCAGTCAGCGCCGGGCCACCATCCCCGATGTCGAGGGCGGGCACCTTCGACTTGGGATTCACGGCCGTGTAATCCGCCCCGTGCTGCGCCCCCTCCTTCAGCGCCACGAGCGAGAGCTCATAGGGCTTGCCGATCTCCTCGAGCAGGATGTGGATGCCGAGCGAGCAGGCGCCGGGAGAGTAGTAGAGCTTCATGCGGATTCCTCAGCCGTGCGGAACGGATGGGGAAGAAGGTGACCGGAATTGCCGGCGCGTTGAAGGCCCCCGGGCCGGAAAATGTATCGGGCGGGCGGCGGCTTCCCTGCCGCCCCCGCCCGGCACGGTCCTACACGTCGAGATTTGCCACCTTCAGCGCGTTGCCGACGATGAAGTCCCGGCGCGGCTCGACCACGTCTCCCATCAGCGTGGAGAAGACGCGGCCGGCATCGTCGGCGTCCTCCACGGCCACGCGCAGCAGGGTGCGCGCCTCCGGGTCCAGCGTGGTCTTCCAGAGCTGCTCGGGGTTCATCTCGCCCAGCCCCTTGAAGCGCTGGACGGTGAGGCCCTTGCGGCCCTGGGCCAGGATGCGGTCGAGCGCCGCCATGGGGCCTCGCACCTCCTGCCGCTGCGCGTCGAATTGTAGCAGCGCGGGGCCTGCGAAATCGGCGGAGAGGCGATCCCGCCGCTCCTCGAGCCAGCGCGACTCCGCGGAGCGGAGAGCGACGAGATCCAGATGGTGGCTCTCGGTGACGCCGCGCACCTGGCGGAACACCCGCAGCCCGTCCTCGTCCAGCACCGCCTTCCAGCTCCGCTCGGTCAGCGGGGCAAGGTCGTTCAGGCGGGCCGCGAGACGCGGGGCCGCCTCGGGATGCGGCTCGGCCCCCAGCACCCCGGCGACGGCTGCCTGCTCCACGATCTCCGCCGGCACATTGCTCGCGAGGCGGCGAATGCGGCGGGAGATGTTGCGGAGCTCGTCCACCACGGCGCGCAGCTCCTCCCCGACGATCTCCCGGCCGTCGGCGAAGAGCATGCGGGCGCCGTTTAGCGCCTTCTCCAGCAGGAACTCCTCCAGGGCGCGGTCGTCCTTGAGGTAGCGCTCCTCATTGCCGCGCTTGGCGCGGTAGAGCGGCGGCTGGGCGATGTAGAGATAGCCGCGCTCGATCAGCTCCGGCATCTGCCGGAAGAAGAAGGTGAGCAGCAGCGTGCGGATGTGCGAGCCGTCCACATCCGCGTCCGTCATGATGACGATGCGGTGGTAGCGCAGCTTGTCCGGATCGAAGAACGGCATGTTCGGCCGGTCCGGATCGCGCGTGCCGATGCCGGCGCCCAGCGCGGTGATGAGCGTGCCCACCTCGGCGGAGGAGAGCATCTTGTCCATCCGTGCGCGCTCGACATTCAGGATCTTGCCCTTCAGCGGCAGGATCGCCTGGTTCGCGCGGTTGCGTCCCTGCTTGGCGGAGCCACCTGCGGAGTCACCCTCGACGAGGAAAAGCTCGGACTTCGCGGGGTCCTTCTCCTGGCAGTCGGCGAGCTTGCCGGGGAGCGTGGAGATGTCGAGCGCGTTCTTGCGCCCCACCTTCTCGCGCGCCGCCTGGGCCGCCTTCCGCGCCACGGCCGAGAGCACGACCTGGTCGAGGACGAGCTTCGCCTCCTTCGGATGCGTCTCGAACCAGTGGGAGAGCGCATCGGCCACCGCCGTGTGCACCACCGGCTGCACCTCGGACGAGACGAGCTTGTCCTTCGTCTGGCTGCTGAACTTCGGGTCCGGCACCTTCACGGAGAGAATGCAGGAGAGGCCCTCGCGCATGTCCTCGCCGGACAGCTCGACCTTCTCCTTCTTCGCCAGCTCGGCGGCGTACTTCGTGACCACGCGGGTGAGGGCCTGGCGGAAGCCGGCCTGGTGCGTACCGCCGTCGCGCTGCGGGATGTTGTTGGTGAAGCAAAGGGTGCGCTCGCGCGGCGAGCGGTTCCACCACATCGCCATCTCCACCTTGATGCCGTTCACCTCCTTTGAGGCAAAGGACACGGGCGGCTTGAAGAGCGGGTCCTCCGCGGCGTCCATCCACTCGACGAAGGCGACGAGGCCGCCCTCGAAGTGGAAATGGGCTTCCTGCACCGGGGTGTGGCGCTCGTCGCGCAATCCGATCTTCAGGCCGGAGTTCAGGAAAGCCAGCTCGCGCAGGCGCTTCTCCAGCACGGCGAACTCGAACTC
Source organism: Roseomonas sp. GCM10028921 (assembly GCA_042666135.1). Classification (GTDB taxonomy): domain Bacteria; phylum Pseudomonadota; class Alphaproteobacteria; order Acetobacterales; family Acetobacteraceae; genus Roseomonas. The sequence continues at coordinate 249,078 of JBHTFH010000002.1, forward strand.
GGTCTTGGTGAAGGTCCCGGCGGAGGGCTTGAAGGTGACCTCCGTGCCCGCGGAATGGCCGCTGGCGCCAACGACCTCCAGCGGCTTCACCGTTTCGCCGTGCTCGAAGCGGATAAGGTGCTCCTTGCCGCCGCGCCAGATGCGAACCTGCATCCATTCGGAGAGCGCGTTCACCACCGCGGCGCCGACGCCGTGGAGGCCGCCGGAGACCTTGTAGGAGTTCTGGTTGAACTTGCCGCCGGCATGCAGGCGCGTCAGCACCACCTCGGCGGCGGAGACGCCTTCCTCGGCATGAATGTCGGTCGGGATGCCGCGGCCGTTATCCGTGACGGTGACGCTGCCATCGCCGTTCAGCACCACGACGCAGGTGTCGGCATAGCCGGCCTGGGCCTCGTCCACCGCGTTGTCGATGATCTCGAAAGCCATGTGGTGCAGGCCCGAGCCGTCATCGGTGTCGCCGATATACATGCCGGGGCGCTTGCGAACGGCCTCGAGGCCGCGCAGCACGGTGATGGAGGCGCTGTCATAGGCGCCATCGGCGCCGGCAGCGGCGACCTCGGCGTCATGGGCGGCGCGGGCAGCTTCGGACATGCGGATCAGGAACCTCTCGGGCCGCGCCAGCGGGCACGCGACCATGCGGAATCGTCAGCTTGCAATATAAGGATTCCGCGCGCGCGAAGCCATGGTTGGGACGCCGAAATAGTGGATCTGCAAGGGAATTCGGCCGAGCCGGGTTGAGCCCGAGCCGGACGGCTCCCGGCAGGGGTGTGGTGCGGAGAGGGCGGCCCCCCCTAGCCCGGCACCACGCCCTCGGGACCGATCGAGAACAGCTCCGCCACCCCGTCGAGGGCGGCGAAGACCCCCGGCTCCGTCCCGGTCAGGAAACTCTGCGCGGGCAGGGCGGCGAGGGCCGCGAACAGGGCCTCCCGCCGGATGGCATCCAGATGTGCCGCGATCTCGTCCAGCAGCAGGAGCGGCGCGAAGCCGCGCAGGGCGGCGATCAGGGCGGAATGGGCGAGCACGGTGGAGATGAGCAGCGCCTTCTGCTCCCCCGTGGAGCACAGCTCCGCAGGGACGCCCTTGGGCAGGTGGGAGAGGCGGAGGTCGCAGCGATGCGGGCCGGCCAGGGCCATGCCCGCCGCGGCGTCTCGGCCCCGGCGGGCGGCCAGGGTCTCGCGCAGCCCGTCCTCCACGGCCAGGGCGGACTGCGTCTCCAGCGCGGCCGCCATCTCGCATTCCAGAGCGCAGAGAGCGGCGGGGAAGGCCCCGGCCACGCCCCCGGCCAGGGCGCCGTTGAGCTGAGCGATCAGCGAGCGCCGGGCGGCGGTGAGGGCCACGCCATGCCGGGCCATGGCGTCCTCCAGCCCGTCCAGCCAGCGGGGCTCCGCGCGCCCTCCCTCGCGCGTCTCGGCCAGGAGCCGGTTCCGCTGGGTCATCGCGTTCTCGTAGGCCGAGACCTCGCGGGCATGGTTCGGGTCCAGCGCCCAGACCAGGCGGTCGAGGAAGCGGCGGCGGCCGGAGGCGGCCTCCTGGAACAGCCGGTCCATCTGCGGTGTGAGCCAGACGGCGGCCACGAGCCGGCCAAGCTCCGCCTGAGTCCGCACGGGATCACCGTTCAAGCGGAAGGCACGCTTCTCGGCGGGGCCGTCATGGGCGGTGCCGGTGCCGAGGTCGAACTCCCCTTCCGGTCCCTCGAAGCGGCCGGAGACGGCCCAGGGCAGGCTCTCCTCCCCCACATGCCGACCGAGATCGGCGATGCGCGCGCCGCGCAGCCCGCGCCCGGGACCGAGCAGGCTGATCGCCTCCAGGAGATTCGTCTTGCCGGACCCGTTCTCCCCCGCGATCACCACGATCCCCGCGGAGACGCGCAGGGCGGTGCGAGCGTGGTTGCGGAAATCCTGCAGCTGCAGACGCGTCAGGCGGAGGGAGGGGGTCAAGCGGAGGGGGTACCGAGGGGGATGGGCGCCCCGCTGCCCGCCGTGCCGGCCCTGCCCCCGGCCCGGCGCGGCCGGAAGGGGTGGGGCGGCCCGTCGGAGGAGCGCGAGGTCAGACCCGCATCGGCATCAGGACGTAGAGGGCCTCGGGCTTGGAGGCGTCCTGCACGATGGTGGGGGCGGAGCCGTCGGCGAAGCGGAACTCCACCTGCCCGTCCACCTGGTCCGTGATGTCCTTGAGGTAACGGGCCTGGAAGCCGATCTCGAGCGGGGCGGAGTCGTAGGTCACCGTGTCGCCCTCCAGCTCCTCCTGGGCCTGGCCCTGGTCGGGCGAGGCAGCGGTGAGGAGGAGGTGGTTCTTCTCCAGCGACAGCTTCACCGGGCGCGAGCGCTCACTGCTGATCGCGGCCACGCGGTCCACGGCTGCGGCGAAGGCGGTCTTGTCCACAGAGAGGAGGCGGTCGTTCCCCTTCGGGATCACCCGCTCATAGTCCGGGAAGGTGCCGTCGATCAGTTTGCTGCTGAGGGTGACGCTGCCGAGCTTCACCTGCAGCTTCGTGTCGGAGAGCCGCATCTCGATCTCGTCCGCCGTCTCCTCGGCCAGCTTGCGGAGTTCCGCCACCGTCTTGCGGGGGACGATGACGCCCGGCATGCCCTCGGCCCCATCGGGCAGCGGCTCCTCCACGCGGGCGAGGCGATGGCCGTCCGTCGCCACCGCGCGCAGCACCTTCGTGCCGTCCACCTCGGTCGCGTGCAGGTAGATGCCGTTGAGGTAGTAGCGCGTCTCCTCCGTGGAGATGGCAAAGCGGGTGCGGTCCACGAGGTCCCGCAGCATGCCGGCGGTGACGCTGAACTTGTGGGGAAGCTTGCCCTCGGTCATGGAGGGAAAGTCCTCCACCGGCAGCACCATCAGGCTCGTGTTGTAGCGGCCGGCGCGCAGCGCCAGCGGGGCGTCCCCGCCGCGGTGGTCCAGCTCTACCTTTACCCCGTCGGGCAGCTTGCGGACGATCTCGAACAGGGTCGCGGCGGGCGCCGTGCAGCGGCCCTCGCGCCCCACCTCAATGCCGCCCACCTCCTCGACGATCGCGATCTCCATGTCGGTCGCGGTCAGGCGGAGCCGGCCCTCGGCGGCGTCGAGCAGCACATTGGCCAGGATGGGGATGGTGTTGCGCCGCTCCACCACGCTCTGGACATGGGCGAGAGCCTTGAGGAGCACCGCCCGGTCCACAGTGAACTTCATCGCCGCCACCCCCGTAACGCGCTGGAGGCGACAGCCCCCCGGATGAGCCCTCTATCATCCTGAAAACTCGGCGTGAAGACTCGGCCGGGAAAGGGGCCTTTCCGCACCCCGCACCGACACCCCTCCCCGCCTCGCGCGTTCGCACACGGACCGATGCGGAGAGAGCCATGCGAGCGATGGTGGTGCGCCCCCCCGGCGGGTTGGAGAGGCTGGAGAGGGTGGAGCGCCCCGATCCCGGCGATCCCGGCCCGGGCGAGATCCGGGTCGCCCTCCATGCCAGCTCGCTGAATTTCCACGACTACGGCGTTGCCAGCGGCCGGGCCCGGGCCGAGGACGGGCGGGTGCCGATGTCGGACGGCGCGGGGGTGGTGGAAGCGATCGGCGCGGGGGTAACGGAGTTCCGCCCCGGCGACCACGTCGTTTCCTGCTTCTTCCCCGACTGGCAGAACGGCCCAGCGGAGATCGACAACTTCTCCCGCACCCCCGGCGACGGCATCGACGGCTTCGCCCAGGAGGTCGCCGTCCGCCCCGCCACTGCCTTCACCCGCGCGCCGCGGGGCTTCAGCCATGTGGAGGCGGCGACCATCACCACAGCCGGGCTCACAGCCTGGCGGGCACTGGTGGTGGATGGCGGGCTGAAGCCGGGGGACACGGTCCTCGCCCTCGGCACGGGCGGGGTGTCCATCTTCGCGCTCCAGCTCGCCAAGCGGATGGGCGCGCGGGTGATTATCACCTCCTCCTCCGACGAGAAGCTGGAGCGCGCCCGCGCCCTAGGCGCGGACGAGGTGATCAACTACCGCCAGGAAGGAGAATGGGGCGCCCGGGCGCGCAACCTCACCGGCGGGCGCGGCGTCGACCATGTAGTGGAGGTCGGCGGGCCCGGCACCCTCGCCCAGTCCATCGCGGCCGTGCGGGTGGGTGGGCACATCTCGCTCATCGGCGTGCTCACCGGCCGAGCGGGCGAGGTGCCCACCGCGGCGCTCATGGCGAAGCAGGCGCGGCTGCAGGGGCTGATCGTCGGCAGCCGTCGCCACCAGCAGGGCTTCGTGCGTGCACTGGACGACGGCGCGCTGCGCCCCGTGATCGACCGGAGCTTCCCGCTGGAGGACCTCGCCGAGGCCTTCCGGCACGAGGAGTCCGGGCGGCACTTCGGCAAGATCGGGGTGGAGTGGTAGGGGGCGGGAAGCCCCCCCTCTCAGGTTTCCAGCATCCGCCGGAGAAGCTCGACATCCTCGGCGAAGCCGGCATCGGCCTGCATCAGCTCCGCGACCCGAGAGACGGCGTGCATCACCGTCGTGTGGTCACGGTTGCCGAAGCGCCGGCCGATCTCGGGGAGGGAGCGGGAGGTGAGCTGCTTCGAGAGATACATCGCCACCTGCCGCGGACGCGCCACGTTCCGCGCGCGGCGGGCCGAGGACATGTCGGTCAGGCGAATATTGTAGTGCTCGGCGACCCGCTTCTGGATCTCCTCGATCGTCACCCGGCGGTCATGGGCGCGCAGGATGTCGTGCAACACCTCCTGGCAGGATTCCAGCGTCACCGGCCGGCCGAAGAGGTTGGCGTGCGCGATGAGGCGGTTCAGCGCCCCTTCCAGCTCGCGCACGTTGGAGGTGATCTTGTGCGCCAGGAACTCCAGCACCCGGGCCGGCACGTCCACCCCCGCCGAAGCCGCCTTGCTCTCCAGGATCGAGATGCGCAGCTCGTAGGTGGTCGCGTGGATGTCGGCCACCATGCCGCAGCCGAGCCGCGTCCGCAGCCGGTCCTCCAGCCCCGCCAGGTCGCTCGGCGGCTTGTCGGAGGAGACGACGATCTGCTTGCCCTGGTCCACCAGCGCGTTGAAGGTGTGGAAGAACTCCTCCTGCGTATTGTCCTTGCCGATCAGGAACTGCAGGTCGTCGATCATCAGCACGTCGACGGAGCGGAGGCTCTCCTTGAACTCCATCGTGGACTGGGAGCGCAGCGCCGCGATGAAGCGGTACATGAACTTCTCGGCGGACATGTAGGCCACCGAGCGGCCCGGCCCGCCCGCCTGCGGCTCGCGGATCGCCCAGGCGATCGCGTGCATCAGATGCGTCTTGCCCAGGCCCACCCCGCCATAGAGGAAGAGCGGGTTGAAGCCCGGCGAGTTCGGCTTCTCCGCCACGCGGCGCGCGCAGGCATGGGCGAACTCGTTCGGCTTGCCGACAATGAAGCTGTCGAAGGTGAAGCGGGGATCGAGCGGCGCGGCCCAATCACTACGGGAGTCGGCGCTGCGGGAATCGCCGGTGCGGGTCTCGGGCCTCGCGGCCTCGGCGCGGATCTCGCCCGCCGGGCGGGTGGCGGCCAGCGGCTCGGCCAGCTCGGCGCCGTCCATGGCCGCGGGGGCTTCCGCGGCGACGGCCCGCGCCCCGTCGGCGGGGGAGGCAACGCGGATGTCCACCCGGCGCACGCCGACCGCCTCGGCCTGCCACAGTGCCCTCAGCCGGTCCCCGTACTGGCCGCGCAGCCAGTCCCGCAGGAAGCGGGTGGGGACATGGATCACCGCCTCCTCGTCCTCCACTCCGGCCAGGGTGAGTTGCCGCAGCCAAGTGCGGTACTCGGCCTCGCCCACCTCCTCGCGCAGGCGGCCTCGGATGCGCGCCCAGGCGGCGTCCAGCCGCGCCCCGTCGGGCAAGCCCGAGGCCGGGACGGCGGACGTGGCATTGGCGTGCTGATCCGGCATGCGATCCACCCCCTGCCCCTTAGCGCCCACGTCGCCGCGGGCGCCCCCTCTATCCTGAAAGGTAACTTGCGGCCCCGGGAGCGGCCAACGCCAAACACGTTCCCGGCAGACTAGGCCCGGCAGACCAGGGATCCGGCGCAAAGAAAAACGCCACGGCGCGGAAGCACCGTGACGCATCCGCATCACAGGTCTACTTGGTCATGACTTGGCGAAGGACGCCGTGGTGGCGCCCCTCACTTGTCAGGCGGCGGCGCCGAGCGCCTTGATCCGCGCGGAGAGGCGCGAGAGCTTGCGCGCCACCGTGTTGTCATGCGTCACGCCCTTGTCGGCGGCGCGCTGCAGCTCGGGCTGGGCAAGACGGAACGCCTCCTGTGCCTTCGCCTTGTCGCCGCCCGTGATCGCGTCCTCGACCGCGCGCAGGAAGGTGCGGACGCGCGAGCGGCGGGCGCGGTTGCGCTCGGTGCGCTTCTCGATCTGCCGGATGCGCTTGCGCGCGGAAGCGGTGTTCGCCATGGGCCTTAGGGATACCAGTCGAAATGTTCTCGGGACGCGCACCGCCTGGGGCGGCCGCGGGAAGGGGGGCGTTCTATCCACAGCCCCCCTGAGAGTCAAGGAAAGAGGTCGCCCCCCTCCGTCAGGCGTTCCGGAAGGCGGGCTTGCGCTTCTCGGCGAAGGCAGACATGCCCTCCTTCTGGTCCTCGGTTGCGAAGAGGCTGTGAAAGAGGCGGCGCTCGAAGCGCACCCCCTCGCGCAGGGTCATCTCATAGGCGGCGTTCACCGCCTCCTTGGCCATGACGACGGAGGGGAGGGAGAAGGAGGCGATCGCCTCGCCCATCCTCACGGCCTCGTCCAGGAGCGACTCCACCGGCACCACGCGGGTGACGAGGTTGCAGCGCTCGGCCTCGGCGGCGTCCATCATCCGCCCGGTCAGGATGAGGTCCATGGCCTTGGACTTGCCGACGGCCCGGATCATTCGCTGGGTGCCGCCGGCGCCGGGGATGATGCCCAGCTTGATCTCGGGCTGGCCAAACTTCGCGTTCTCGGCCGCGAGAATGATGTCGCACATCATGGCCAGTTCGCAGCCGCCGCCGAGGGCGAAGCCCGCCACCGCCGCGATCACCGGCTTCCTGATGGTGAGGACCGTCTCCCACTTCGTGCCGATGAAGTCCTCGAAATGGACGGCGGGATAGGTGCGGTCCTTCATCTCTTTGATGTCGGCCCCGGCAGCGAAGGCCTTCTCGCTGCCCGTCAGCACGATGGCCCCGATCGCGGCATCGGCCTCGAAGCCCCGGAGCGCCTGCCCGACCTCGGTCATCAGCTGATCGCAGAGGGCGTTGAGCGCCGAGGGCCGGTCAAGTGTGATCAGCCCCACCTTGCCGCGCGTCTCCACCCGGATCATCCCGTAATCGGCCATTCCGTCCTCCCGTTCCGTCGGCGCAGGCTGTGGCGGGGCGCGGGCGCGGTCAACGGGGGCTCAGCCCCGGCGCCGCTCCGGCCAGCCCATGACGATCCCGCCGGCCGCGATCACGGCGCCGCCCAGCATCGTCCAGCGGTCGGGCAGGTCCCCGAAGAAGAAGGCGGAGGAGAGGGTGGCCCAGACGAGTTGGGTGTAGGTCATCGGCGCCAGGATGCTGGCGGGCGCCCGGGAATAGGCCTGGATCAGGAGGTAGTGGCCGGCCGAGCCGAAGATCCCGGCCAGCACCATCAGCAGCCAGGCCCAGGCCGCCGGCGGCTGCCAGACGAAGGGCTGGGCCAGCCCCGCCACCGCCCCGGCGGCGAGGCCGGTATGGAGGATGATGGTGCCGGGCCCGTCCACGGTGGAGAGCTTGCGGGTCAGGATCTGGTAGACCCCGAAGAAGGCCGCGGTGCCCAGGGGCAGGAACAGCGCCCAGTGCGGGGTCTCGCCCGTCAGGAAGGGCGGTCGCAGCGCGAGCATCACCCCGGCCAGCCCGACCCCGATGCCCACCCAGCGCCGGCGCCCCACCATCTCCCCGAGGAAGAGCGCGGCCAGCCCGGCGGTGAAGATGGGCGAGGCGAAGGTGACGGCGGAGGCGTCGGCCAGGGGGATATAGGACAGGGCGATGACGAAGAGCAGGTTGGCCGCGAGCAGGGTGAGGCTCCGCACCGCCTCCAGCCCCGGCCTGCGGCTCCGCCAGGGGAGGCGGCCCGTGGCCAGCCGCAGGGCCAGGGCCACCACCAGCGTGTGGAAGAGGAACCGCAGGAAGATGATCTGCGGCACGGGGTAGTAGGCGGTGAGGAGCTTCGTCACCGTATCCAGCGCGACGAACAGGGCGATGGCCGCGCATTGGAGTAGCAGGCCGGCGAGGATGGGCGACATCGGCGGGCTTATGGCACGTGCCAGCCCGGCCGTCCCGCGCGGCCGGCCCCCACCCCGAGCGGGATAGGTCAGTTCGGCGCCAACACCACCGCGGCCGCCACCGTGGCCGTCACGACCACGTCCTCGGCCTGGGCGACCGGCGCCGGGGCGGCGCGGGCCGCCATGGCCTGCGCGAGCATCGGCCGGGGCGCGGGAGGATCGGACGCTTCGATCTGGATCTCGGCGATACGCTCCACCCTCATGCCCATCTGGGACGCCACGGCCTCCGCGCGCCGCCGCAGGGCCTCCAGCGCCATCGATGCCGCCTCCTGCCGCGCCGCACGCGCCGTCTCGCGCGCCAGGGTGTGCTGGATCCCGCCCATGGCGAAGCCCCGGGACTGCAGCGCGCCCGCAAGCTCCAGGATCGGCGCCTGTTCCCTGCCACGCAGCGCGAGGGTCTGGCTGGAGACCCAGCGCAGCGGGTCCTCCTGCCGCCAGGTGAAGTAGGCGCCGGTGGTGGTTGTCACGGAGGCGGCGCCGCGCGCCGTCTCCAGCGCGGCGGTCATGGCCCGGTTCACGCCCGCCTGCGCGGCCGCGGCGGAGGAATCGCGAGCCTCGAAGCGGAGTGTCGCCTGCACCTCGTCCGGCACGCGCGTGATCTCTGCGGTCTCCGAGAGGCGGAGCAGGGTGCCGGGGCCGGCGAAGACAGGTGCGGGCTGCGCGCCGGCCCTGGCGGCGAGAAAGGGAAGGGCTAGGGATGCGGCGAGGAGGGTGCGTCTCATGGGGGCCGATGCTCCGCCGTGGCTGCGGCGAAGATGGGGCACGGACGGGCCACGGGCGGGGCGGCGGACGAAGATGTGAGCGGGCGCTATCCCGGGCGAGGCCGCGCCGTGCGGAGCGGGGACTTCGGTCCCCCGCGGAAACGACCTAACCTTCCCCGCCGCATCGGGAGGAGAGACCATGCTGGGCAAGCTGCTGGGCGCCGTGACGGGCGATGCCGGACAGGTGGCACCGGAAGCGCTGGGCGAGCGCTTCCTCCAGGCCCTGCTGCCGGACGAGACGGTGCTCGCCGCCTTCCGCACCGTACGGGACGGCTTCGCCCTGACCGACTGGCGGCTGCTGATCATGGACCGGCAAGGCGTGACGGGCTCGAAGACCGCCGTGGTCAGTGTCCCCTACCGCTCCGTCCTGCGCTTCTCGGTCGAGACCGGCGGGACGCTCGATCTCGACGAGGAGCTACGGATTTGGGACCGCGCGGGCGCGGATCCCTGGTCCTTCAGCCTGCGCCGCGGCGGGGGTGCCGCGGCGCTGGCCCAGCGCATCCTCTCCGAGAGGCTGAGGGGATAGGGCTCAGCCCTTCCCGCCGGGCAGCACCGCATTGATGACCTGCTTCGCGGTGTCGAGGATCACGCTGCCCCTCTCCGGATCGCCGGCCAGGGCTTTGGCGAAGTGGAGCGCCTGCTCGGCTGTGGTGTGCGGCGGCAGGGGCGGCACGTTCGGGTCCGTCCGGATCTCCAGCACCACCGGGCGGTCGGAAGCGAGGGCCTGGTCCAGGGCCTCGGGCACCTTCGCGGGATCGTCCACGAGGATGCCGCGCAGCCCGGCCAGCTCGGCGAAGCGGTGATAGGGGAAGTCGGGGAGGCGCTGCGTGTCGTCGAACTTCGGCATCCCCTCCATCACCCGCTGCTCCCAGGTCACCTCCGTCAGGTCCTGGTTGTTGAGGACGAGGCAGATCCAGGTGGCGTTGGACCACTTCCTCCAATGGGCGCCGACGGTGATCAGCTCGGCCATGTTGTTCATCTGCATCGCGCCGTCGCCCACCATCGCGATCACGGGCCGGTCGGGATACGCCATTTTCGCCGCGATCGCGTAGGGAACGGCGGCCCCCATGCTGGCGAGGCTGCCGGAGAGGGAGCCCATCATCCCCTCGCGGATCTGGAGGTTGCGAGCGTACCAGTTGGCGCAGGAACCGGAATCGCTGGTGAGGATGACGCGGTCCGGCAGGCGCTTCGACAGCTCCTGGAAGGGGAGCTGCGGGTTGACCGGATCGGCGGAGGCCCCGGCCCGCTTCTCCAGCAGGTCGAACCAGTCCTCCCTCCCCTCGGCGATGCGCTCGCGCCAGGAGGCGTCCGCCTTCTGCTCGAGCAGGGGCAGGAGGGCGCGGAGGGCTTCCGCGGCGTCGCCGCAGAGCGGCACCTCCATGGGGTAGCGCAGGCTCAGCATGGCGGGCTGGATGTCAATCTGCACGCCGCGCGCCTGGCCCTCCTTGGGCAGGAACTCCGACCAGGGAAAGCTGGAGCCGACCATCAGGAGTGTGTCGCACTCCATCATGAGGTCCCAGCTCGGCCGGGTGCCGAGCAGGCCGATGGTGCCGGTGACCCAGGGCAGGTCGTCGGGCAGCACGGTCTTGCCGAGAAGCGCCTTGGCCGCGCCGGCGCCGAGCCTGTCCGCCACCGCGATCAGCTCCGGCACCGCGCCCGCCGCCCCGGCGCCGACGAGGATGGCGACCCTCTTCCCCGCGTTCAGCACCTCGGCCGCGCGGCGCAGGTCCTCGTCGCGCGGGATGACGCGGGGCGGCGTCCAGCCCACGCCGGAATGGATGGTGTTGTGCTTGTGCGGCGGGTCCTCGTAGGGCTCGTCGGGCAGGTCGTTCGGCACGATGAGGGCAGTGACGCGGCGCTCGGCCATGGCGGTGCGCATGGCGCGGTCGATCAGGTGCCGCATCTGCGAGGGCACCATCGCCTGCTGCACGAAACCGCCGGCCACGTCCTTGAAGGCCGTCAGCAGGTCCACCTCCTGCTGGTAGTGGCCGCCGATCGCGGTGCGGCCGGTATGGCCGGCAATGGCGAGCAGCGGCACATGGTCCCCGGCGGCGTCGTACATGCCGGTGATGAGATGCGTGGCGCCGGGGCCGCTGGTGGAGAGGCAGACACCGACCTCGCCGGTGAACTTGGCATGGGCGACGGCCATGAAGGCCGCCATCTCCTCGTGCCGCGCCTGGACGAACTCGATCCTGTCCGTGCCGAAGCGCTGGAGCCCGGCGAGCAGCCCGTTCACCCCGTCCCCGGGATAGCCGAAGACGCGCCGCACCCCCCACTGGTGCAGCCGCTCCCAGAAGAAATCGCCGACCTTCTTCGCCATGGCATCCTCGTCGTCGCGGGGGATCGGGCGGCCGGTGCCGGGGCAAGGGCCAGGAGCGCCGCACCCTTGAGTGGGGCATCCCATGCCGAACGGAACCTTCCGCGCGGGGTTGCGACGGTTGACGGGGCGGGAGGCCCGGCCGACTCTGCGCCCCCGACCGGAGTGACCACGCACCGATGCGCCGCGCCCCCCTCCCCCCACCTGCCCGGAGGGGCTGAAGCCCGTGCCGCTCTGGCTCGGCGCCACCCTTACCGCGGCGCTCTTCCAATGCTGGCGGACCGCGCTCCAGCAGAAGCTCCGCGGGGCGCTCTCGCTGAATGCCGCGGCCGTGGTGCGCTATCTCTACGGCGTGCCGCCCGGCCTTGCCCTGCTGGCGGGCTGGTGGTGGGCGACAGGCGGCACCCTGCCCGCCTTCGGGCCGCGCGTCCTGGCCCTCTGCGCGCTCGGCGGGCTGCTGCAGATCTTCGGCACCGTCCTCCTCATCGCCTCCTTCGCCCCGCGCGGCTTCGCCGTCGGCACCGCCTATTCCAAGACCGAGGCGCTGCAGGGCGCGATCTTCGCCCTCATCCTGCTGGGCGAGCACCTCTCCCCCCTGGCCTGGGCGGGAATCGGCCTCGGGGTCTGCGCGGTGCTGTGGCTTTCCCTGGCGGGGCAGGTCTCGGGCCTGCGCCAAGCCCTGCGGGCCACGGCACAGCCGGCGGCGCTCTGCGGCATCGCGGCCGGGGCCTGCTTCGGCCTGACGGGAATCGCGATCCGCGCGGCAAACCAGGAGCTGGCGGCACCGGACCCCGTGCTGGGCGCGCTCTGCACCCTCGTCGTCACCAATGTGATGCAGACGGTGACGCAGGGCGGCTGGCTGCTGGCGCGGGAGCCGGCCTCGTTGGGCCAGGTGTTCCGGAACTGGCGGAACGCGGCGCCGGTGGGGCTGCTCTCGGCGCTCGGCTCCGCCTGCTGGTTCACCGGCTTCGCCCTCGCGCCCGTCGCCCTCGTCCGCTCGGTCGGGCAGGTGGAGATCGTCTTCACCCTCGCTTTCGGCCGCTGGTACCTGCGGGAGCCGATCAAGCCACGCGATGCGGCCGGCGCGGTGCTGATCGTACTGAGCGTGGTGCTCGTCCTCCTCGGTTGAGAGAGGGCCGGGGAGCGCCGCGAAAAGGCTATCATCCCTCCACCGATCCGCCCTGGCCCTCGCCCCCGCCGGCTGCGACAAGGGATGTCCGATGCATCACGCGCCGCCGTTCCTCGCCAGCCTCGTCATCGGCCTCGCCGTCGCCTTTCTCTTCGGGCTCGCGGCGCGGCTGCTGCGGATGCCGCCGCTGGTCGGATACCTCGTGGCGGGCGTGGTGGTGGGCCCGAACACGCCCGGCGTCAGCATCGACGGCGCCTTCACCAGTACCATGGCCGAGGTGGGGGTCGGGCTCCTCCTCTTCGGCGTCGGGCTGCATTTCCGCTCCCGGGACCTTCTGGCTGTGTGGCGGGTCGCGGTGCCCGGGGCGACGGCGCAGGTGGCGGTCAGCACGCTGCTCGGCACCGCGCTCGCCATGGCCCTGCCCGGCCTCGGCCTCGGCCCGGCCCTCGTCTTCGGCCTGACCCTCGCCATCGCCTCCACCGCCGTCGCCACCCGGGCGCTGGAGGAGCGCGTGCGACTCTCGGGCGAGGCGGGGCGGATCGCGCTCGGCTGGCTCGTCCTGCAGGATCTGCTGGTGGTGCTCGGCCTCGTTCTCGTGCCCGCGGCCTCCGGCGGGCATGACGGGATCGCCGGCGCGGCCCTCCTCGCCGTCGCGAAGCTCGCCAGCTTCGCGGCGCTGATGCTGGTGGTGGGCCGGCGCACCCTGCCCTGGGGGCTGGAGAGGGTGGCCCGCTCCGGCTCGCGGGAGCTGTTTACCCTGGCCGTCGTCGCGGTCGCGCTCGGCGTGGCCCTCGGCGCCTCCACCTTCTTCGGTGTTTCCTTCGCCCTCGGCGCCTTCTTCGCCGGCGTGGTGCTCGGCGAGAGCGACCTCGGCCACCAGGCGGCGGCCGATACGCTGCCGCTGCAGCGAATCTTCGCGGCGATCTTCTTCGTCTCCGTGGGCATGCTGCTCGATCCCCGCTCGGTGCTGGACGCTCCGCTGGTCTCCCTGCTCGCGCTCGCCGTGGTGCTGCTCGGCACGGGGGGCGGAACCCTTCTCCTCCTCGTCGCGCTGCGGGTTCCGCCCGCGACCGCCGCGACGGTCGCCGCCGCCCTCGCCCAGATTGGTGAGTTCTCCTTCGTGCTGATGGAGCTGGCGATCGGGCAGGGCATCTTGCCCTCCGCCCTGCGGGGCCCGATCCTGCTGGGCAGCTTCGGCGCCATCCTCCTCATGCCCCTCACCTTCCGGGCCTTCGCGGCGCTCGCCGCCCGGATGCCGGACAGGTCCCGCCCGGCCCATGAGAGCGAGGAGCGCCTCCGCGCCGTCCCGCACCGCCCGGAGGGGCACGCCATCGTGGTCGGCTACGGCCGGGTGGGCGTGCTGGTGACGGCCGCGCTGCGCCGGCACGACCTGCCCGTCATCGTGGTGGAGGACGACCGCAAGCGGGCCGGGATGCTTCGCGCGCAGGGCGTGCCCGTGCTCTGGGGCAACGCCACCCAGCCCGAGATGCTGGAGGCCGCCGGGGTCGCCCGCGCCCGGCTGCTGATCGTCACCCTGCCCCTGGCCTGGGAGGCGCGGCGGGTCGTGGAGCTGGCGCAGGCCGCCAATCCCGGACTCGCAGTGACGGTGCGCGCCCACCAGGACGCCGAGGTGGACTGGCTGCGGCACCAGGACTCCACCGGCCTCGCCGTCATGGGAGAGAGGGAGGTCGCTCTGGGGATCGCCGATTTCGCACTTCAGCGTATGGGGGTGGCCGCGAGCCTCGCCCAGGCCACGGTGGACGCACTGCGCCGCCGCCGCGTGGCGGACGCCGCCGTGGCAGGGCTCGGCGCATGACCCCCCGCTTCGACCCGCCGGCGGGGCAGCCCGCCGGGGCGCGGCTGATCCTGCTGCACGGCGCGGCCTGCGGCCCCTGGATCTGGGCCGAGGGCTTCGCCCAGCGCCTCGCGGCCGCCGGGCACCCCTGCGAGGCCCTGACGCTGCACGGGCGCACCCTCTATGATCGGCTCTCCGCCGTGCGCGCCGCCCTGGTGCGCGGGCCGGCGCTGCTGGTCGGGCACTCGCTGGGAGCGCTGATCGCGCAGTGCCTGCTGGACGACCCTCGGGTGCGCGGCGCCGCCCTCATCGCCCCCGTGCCGCCGGAGGGGTTGTGGTGGGCAAACGCGCATCTCGCCGCTTCCGACCCCGTCCTCTGGAACGAGGTGGCGCGGATGACGGGGCCGGGCGAACCCTCCCCCGCCGTGCTGCGCGGGCTGTTCGGCCCCGCGATGGATCCGGCCGCCGCCCTCCGCTACGCGTCCCGGCTCGGTCACGAATCCCCGGCCGCGCTGATGGAGGCGCAGATGCCGCAGCCCGTCGCCCCCGGCTGGGTCCACGGCCGCCCCGTGCTGGTGCAGGCTGCGGAGCACGACCGCCTCATCCCGCGCGACGCCGTGGAGCGCTGCGCCGCCTGGCACGGCGTTCCGGTAGAAGTCCTGACCGGGGCCGGGCACCTCGTCATGCTCGATGCGGGGTGGGAGGCGGCGGCGGACCGGATTGCGGCCTGGGCGGCGGCAGTGCCGCGCTAGTCTCTCCCGGGCGAGGCCGCAACCGCCCCTGGCAACTTCCCGATCCGCCGCCACGTTCGTTCCGCTCGAACGAGCGGAGGCGACAGTGGCAGACAGCGGCTTGCGGATGGCCCAGGCGGGCGAGGCGGTTTCCTTCGAGATCCCCGGCGCGACCGGCGAGTTTCGGATCCAGATCCTGAACGAGGACCGGGACAAGGGGGTGGTCACCTCCATCGTCCACCTGCCCCCGGGCGGGGTGATACCCGCGCATTACCACGAGGCCGGATCAGAGATGCACTACGTACTGGAGGGCGACCTGATCGAGGCCGGCGAGCCCCTCTCGGTCGGCGCCTTCCTCACCCACGCCAAGGGCGTGGTGCATGGCCCGCACGAGAGCAAGGGCGGGGCAAAGGTGCTGACCGTGCAGACCTGGCAGAGCGAGGGCGGCGACTTCGACTTCCGCCCGGCCGAGGGCGGCGCCGCGGCCGGCTCCGGCGACAGCGGCGGCTCGCGGGCCTCCGGTTCCGGCAACCAGGGCTCGGGCAACCAGGGCTCGGGAACCGGGGAACAGGTCAGCACCAAGAACATCGGCGCCGAGACGCAGGAGGCGGCCGCCGCGGACCGCGAGGAGAAGGGCTACTCCTGAGCCCCCGCGCCCCGGCTCAGGCCAGGGCGCGCGCGAAGACGGCGGGGTCCACGTTCCCGCCGCTGATCACCACGCCGACCGTGCGGCCCCTGGCGGGGACATGCCCCGCCAGGACGGCGGCCAGCGCCACCGCGCCGCCCGGCTCGGCAACGATCTTCAAGTGATCGAAGGCGAAGCGCATCGCCTTCAGCACCTCGTCCGGCGTCACGGCCACGCCGCCGGCCAGCCGGGGCTGGTTCAGCGCGAAGGTGATCCGCCCCGGCGCTATCGAGAGCAGCGCGTCGCAGAAGGTGGAGCCCTTGCCGTCCGCCCGCAGCCGCTCGCCGGCGGCAAGCGAACGGGCGGTGTCGTCCCAGCCCTCCGGCTCCACGGCGAAGACCTCCGTGCCCGGGCTCATGCCCTCCACGGCCAGGGCGCAGCCGCCGATCAGCCCCCCGCCCCCGGTGCAGACGGCCAGTGCGTCCATGCGGAGCCCGGCGGCGGCCGCATCCTCGATCAGCTCCAAGGCGACGGTTCCCTGGCCCGCGATCACGTCCTGATGGTCGAAGGGCGGGATAAGGGCGGCGCCGCGCTCCTCGGCCAGCCGGTCGGCCAGCGCGTCGCGGTCCGTGCCCAGCCGGTCGAAATGGATGATCTCGGCGCCCCAGCGACGGGTGCTCTCCACCTTGATGGCGGGGGCGTCCTTCGGCATCGCGATCAGCGCGCGCACCCCTTCAGAGGCGGCGGCGCAGGCGATCGCCTGGCCGTGGTTGCCGGAGGAATGGGTCACCACCCCGCCCGCGCGCTGCGCGGCGGGGAGAAGCATCACGGCATTCGTCGCCCCGCGGAACTTGAAGGAGCCGGTGCGCTGGAGCGGCTCCGGCTTTACCAGCACCGTGCCGCCCGTCAGGGAGTCCAGCAGGGGATGGCGGAGCATCGGCGTGCGGACGACGCGCCCGGCCAGCCGCGCCGCCGCGGCGCGGACATCCTCATAGGTGGGAAGCTCGGTCATGCGGTCACCTTTGCGAAGCGGCGGGGATCCACGAGGGGCACCACGTCCCTCAGGCCTTCGGAGTCCTCCCCGTTCACCAGCATCGCCAGCAGCCGCCCGGCGGCGGGCGCGGTCTGGATGCCGTAGCCGCCCTGGCCGCAGTTCCAGAAGAAGCCCGGCGTGTCCGAGGGACCGATGGCCAGCCCGCGGTCGGGGGTGAAGGTCCGCAGCCCGGCCCATCGGTGCTCCACCCGGTGCACGGGGACGTCGAGCGCCGTCTCGAAGCGGTCCACGGCGATGGCCACGTCCAGCTCGTCCGGTTGGGCGTCCAGGGGATCGCTGTCGGTCTCGTCGGCCGGGGAGACCATCAGCTTGCTGCGCGCCTCCGGCCGGGCGTACCAGGAATGGGCCACGTCGCCGAGCAGCGGCCAGGCCGAGACGTTGTGGGGCGCGGGATCGACGATCAGCGCCGTGCGCCGCTTCGGCTGCAGGCCGAGCGGGGCCACGCCTGCCATGCGCGCGACCTCGTCCCCCCAGGCACCCGCGGCATTCACCAGCACGGGCGCGGCGAAGACCGTGCCGTCCCGCGTTTCGGCGTGCCAGGACCCGCCCTGATGCCAGAGGCGCCCGGCCCTCTGCCGCAGGGCGAGCACGCCGCCATGGGCGCGCAGGAGGCGCAGGAAGCCGGCATGCAGCGCGGCCACGTCCATGTCGAAGGCGTTGCGCTCGATCGCGGCCGCCACCGCGTAGCCCGGCCGCAGCGCCGGCACCATGGCGCGCACGGCCTCGGGGGTGATCGGCTCAATCCCCTCCCCCCGCGCCATTAGCACCTCCAGCACCGGGATCTGCTCCTCGGGCGCGAGATGGACGACGGGGCGCGGTGCCATCAGCGGCGCATCCGCGAAGCCCGTCGGCGGGTTGCGGAAGAAGTCGCTGGAGGCAGCCGTGAGAAGCTGCGCGTCAGCCGTGCCGTAGTTGAGGATCCAGATGGCGGCGGAGCGGCCGGTGGTGTGATAGCTCGCGCTCTCCTCCGCCTCGATGAGGGCCGTGCGACGGGTGGGGGCGAGATGGGCTGCGGCCGTCGCGCCGCCAATGCCGGCGCCGACCACCAGCGCCTCAAAGCGTTGGATATCCATGCAGGACATGGTGCGGCCTGGCAGGGTCCGGGGCAACCCAGGCGCGTTGACAGCGTTGCACGCGCGCATTAGGTGCGATTCCGAAAATCACGACAGAATTCAGGAGAAATTCCGCCACGGCAGGCGCCGCGCTGCCGCCGGGATCGCGCCAGGGCCCGAACGGCGGGCTGGACGGTTCCCGAGCGCCGCCCCTCGTGGCAGACCCCGCGGACCTGACCGCCCTTCCATCCCCTTCAGGGTCCGCACCATGCCCGACGATCCCGGCCCGCGGCCGGCCATATCCCTGCACGGCCTGACCCGCGAGTTCCGCGGGCGCGGCACGCCGCTCCGGGCGCTGGACGGGGTTTCCCTCGAGGTGGCACCTGGCGAGATCTTCGGCATCATGGGCCGCTCGGGCGCGGGCAAGTCCACCCTGCTCCGCTGCGTGAACCTGCTGGAGCGCCCGGATTCGGGCCGCGTGACCGTGCTGGGCCAGGAGATCACCTCGCTGGACGAAGCCGCCCTGCGCGGGGCGCGGCGGGGCATCGGCATGGTGTTCCAGCACTTCAACCTGCTCTCCGCCCGCACCGTCGCGGGCAACATCGCCTTTCCCCTGGAGATTGCCGGCGTGCCGCGGGCCGAGCGGGAGGCGCGGGTGGCCGAGCTTCTGCCGCTCGTCGGGCTGGAGGAGCGGCGGAACTACTATCCCGCCCAGCTCTCGGGCGGGCAGAAGCAGCGGGTGGGCATCGCCCGCGCCCTCGCCTCCCGCCCCCGCATCCTCCTCTGCGACGAGGCGACGAGCGCGCTGGATCCCGAGACGACGGAGGAGATCCTCTCCCTCATCCGTTCCATCCGCGACCGGCTGGACCTCACGGTGCTGCTGATTACCCATGAGATGGCCGTGGTGAAGGCGATTTGCGATCGTGTGGCCGTGATGGAGGCCGGGCGCGTGATCGAGGAGGGCCGCGTCTTCGACGTCTTCACCCGCCCCGCCCACCCCACCACCCGCCGCTTCGTCTCCGAGGTGATCGGCCATGTCGTGCCGCCCGGTACGGTGGCTCGCCTGCCCGACCCGAACCCGGGCGAGGAGCGACGGCTGCTGCAGGTGCTCTTCGCCGGCCCCTCCTCCACCCGTGCCGTGGTCAGCGAGGCCTCCCGCCGCTACGGGCTGGACCTGAACATCGTCTCTGGCCGCATCGACGCGATCGGGGCCGAGCCCTACGGCCTCATGGCGCTCGCCGCCTACGGCCCGCCCGCCGCCATCGCGGAAGCCACGGCCTGGATGCGCGGCCTCGGCCTCGACGTCACCGAGATCGGGGAGGACTTGGTATGATCTCCTGGCTGCCGCCCGCGCTGACGGACCTCCTGATCGAGGCCGCCTGGCAGACCCTGCTCATGACCTTCGGCGGCGCCGTGGTCGCGATCGCCCTCGGCCTGCCGCTCGCCCTGCTGCTGCACACCACCGCGCCGGGCGGCCTGGCCCCGAACGGCTGGGTCAACCGGCCGATCGGGCTGCTGGTGAACGCCATCCGCTCCACACCCTTCATCATCCTGATGGTGGCGATCGTGCCCCTCACGCGACTGGTGGCCGGCACCTCCATCGGAACCACGGCGGCGCTCGTGCCGCTGTCCCTGGCCGCCACCGCCTTCATCGTGCGCCTCTTCGAGAACGCGCTGCGCGAGGTGGACCGCGGCGTGATCGAGGCCGCCCGCGCCATGGGCGCCACCCGGACCCAGATCATGACGCGCGTGCTGGTGCCCGAGGCCCTGCCCGGCATCATCGCGGCCATCACCGTCACCCTCGTCGGCCTCGTCGGCTACTCCGCCATGGCGGGGGCGATCGGCGGCGGCGGGCTGGGCGATCTCGGCATCCGCTTCGGCTACCAGCGCTTCATGCCGGAGGTGATGGCCACCGTCGTGCTGATCCTCATCATCTTTGTCCAGGGGCTGCAATCCCTGGGCGACCTCCTCGTCCGGCGCTTCAGCCGGCGCTGACATCAGGAGAAGAACAATGCTCGTCACACGCCGGGGCCTCGCGGCCCTTGCCGCCCTCGCCCCCGCCGCCGCCCTCGCGCAGGACATCGGAACGGCCGCGCGCCCGCTCCGCATCGGCGTCACCGCCGGGCCGCATGCCCAGACCATGGAGAAGGTCCGCGAGATCGCGGCGCGGGACGGGCTCGTCCTCCGCATCGTCGAGTTCACCGACTACATCCAGCCCAACGCGGCCCTCGCCGCCGGGGACCTGGACGCCAACTCCTACCAGCACCAGCCCTTCCTGGACGCGGCGGTGCGGGACCGGCGGCTGCCGCTGGTCTCCGTCGGCAAGACGATGATCTTCCCGATGGGCCTCTACTCCCGCCGCCACAAGGCGCCGGGCGAGGTGCCGGCCGGCGCCCGCGTTGCGGTTCCGAACGACCCGAGCAATGGCGGGCGCGCCCTGGTGCTGCTGGCCAAGGCCGGGCTCTTCAGCCTGAAGGAGGGCGCCGACCACACCGCCTCGGTGGCCGACATCACCGCCAACCCCCGCCGCATCCGCGTAGTGGAGCTGGAGGCCGCGCAGCTTCCCCGCGCGCTGGAGGAGGTGGAACTGGCCGCGATCAACACGAACTACGCCATCAATGCCGGGCTGAACCCCGTGCGGGACGCCATCGCCATCGAGGGGGCGGACAGCCCCTACGCCAACGTCATCGTCGTGCGGCAGCCGGACCGGGACGCCCTCTGGGTGCGGCGCCTGCTCGCGGCCTATCAGAACGACGAGGTGAAGAACTTCGTCCAGGCCACGTTCCAGGGCTCCGTCGTCCCCGCCTTCTGACCCGAAAGGATCAAGCCATGCTTCGCCGCCCCCTCCTCCTTGCCGCCCCCGCGCTGCTGCTGCCCGTGCGCGGCGCCCTTGCCCAAGGTGCCGCCATCGGCACCGCGGCCCGTCCGCTCCGCGCCGGGGTGACCTCCGGGGTTCATGCCCAGGTGCTCGAGCAGGTGCGCGACACCCTCGCCAAGGACGGGTTCATCGTCCGGATCACGGAATTCTCCGACTTCATCCAGCCGAACGTGGCCCTGCAGGGCGGCGAGATTGACGCGAACACCTACCAGCACCAGCCATTCCTGGACGCCCAGAAGTCACAGCGCGGCTACGACTTCGTGCCCGTCGGCAAGACGGTGCTGACGGCCATGGCCGTGTTCAGCCGCAAGGTGAAGTCGCTGAACGAGCTGGCGAGCGGCGCCCGCGTCGCCATCCCGAACGACCCGACCAATGGCGGCCGTGCCCTCGTGCTGCTGGCCGAGGCCGGGCTGTTCAAGCTGCGCCCCGGCGCCGACTTCCGGGCGACCGTGGCCGACATCACCGAGAATCCCAAGCGCATCCGCGTGGTGGAGCTCGAGGCCGCCACCATCGCCCGCGCGCTGGACGACGTGGACGCCGCCGCCATCACCGGCAACTACGCCGTGCCCGCCGGCCTGCAGCCCGGGCGCGACAGCCTCGTCGCGGAATCGGCCGAGGGTGCGAGGACCAACCCCTATACCTGCCTCGTCGTGGTGCGCCGCGCCGACGCGCAGGCCCCCTGGGCCGCCCGTCTCGCGGCGGGCTACGCGGATCCGGCGGTGAAGGCCTTCGTCGAGCGCAGCTTCGGGGGCGCCGTCGTCTCCGGCAGCTGAAGGCCGAGCCGGGCACCGAAAACGAAAAGGTCGGGGATCCCTCCCCGGCCTTTCTCGTTCGTGGGTCGCGTTGAGCCTTGCCGCTCAGCCCTGGGCGTCGGGCGAGATCACCATGCAGCTGCCGCGCGCGCGCAAGCGGTCGCAGGCGCTCTGCGCCGCGTCGCGCGAGAGGCCGGTCACCCGCGCGCGGTACAACGTGCCCCTGCCCTGCGCGACGGGGGTGACGGAGAGACTGCCGTTCCCGGCGCCGCTCCGCGCCTGGCCGGCGGCGTCGCGCGCCAGGTTCTCGCTCGCGAAGGCCCCGACCTGGATCGCCCAGTTGCCGGACGCCGCGGGAGCGGAGGGAACGCCGGCGCGCATCACGCCCGGCGGCATGCCGTTCTGCCGCGCCACCGGTGCCGGGAGCGTGCCGGCCTGCGCCGGGGGAACGAGGAAGAAGCCGCGCTGAGCCGGGCGCTCGGGCGCGGCGGGCCGCGCCTCGGCCTGCGCGACGGCGAAGGGGCGCGAGGGCGGGGATATCGGGGCCGCGGCCGGGGTGGGCGGGTTGGGGATCGGCTCCATCCTCGACACCACCACCGGTGCGGGCTCCCGCGAGTAGGTGGAGCCGTCGGGGATGGGGTCCATCCGCGACACCACCACCGGCGCGGGCTCCCGCGAGTAGGTGGAGCCGTCGGGGATCGGTTCCATGCGGATGACGTTGGGACCGAGCGAGGCGAGCTGCGTCTGGGCCGGCACCGGCGCGGGTGCAGAGGACTCGGCATAGGTCGAGCCGTCCGGGATCGGCTCCATGCGAATGACGGTGCCGGCGAGCTGCACGGGCTGGATGCCAGGGTCCACGGCGCGACGCTGCTCGCGAAGGGCGAGCATGGTGCCCGGGTCGCCCGTCCGGCGGGACGGCGGGTTCAGGCCGATATCGGCGGCGGCATAGACCTCGTCCGGCGCGCGGCGGCTGGGATGCGCGCCCTGGATGCGCGGGCCGATGCGGGCGACGTAGTTCCGCGTCTCCTCCGGCATGCGGCCACCGGCCCAGAGATAATTCTCCAGGCGCTTCGGACCGCCGTTATAGGCTGCGAGGAAGCCCGGCGACCCGTAGAGGTTGTACATCTCGCGGATATAGGCCGTGCCGGCCATGATGTTCGACCAGGGGTGGTAGGGGTCGTCCCCCAACCCGTGCTTGGCGTTCAACTCGGAATAGGTGCCGGGCATGAGCTGCAGCAGGCCCATCGCTCCGACGCGGGAGGTGGCGCTGATGCGGCCGCCGCTCTCCTGGCGCATCACCTCGCGAATCCAGCGCTCCGGCACGTCGAAGCGGCCCGAGGCCTCGCGGATATAGGGCCCCCAGGGATCGGAAGCGGGACCGGGCGGATCGTAGCTGGCCGGGCGGTTGGAGGCGGCGGAGCGGTAGCTGGTGGTCGGGCCGGTCTGGGGCTGGCTCCCGCAGGCCGCCAGCGCCAGCGCCACCGACATGACGGCCAGGACCCGCGCGCCTCGGCGCAGGCCGGGCGCGCCAGCCGCGCACAGGCTGGACGCGCTCGCCGCGCGCAGGCTCGGCGCGAATGCGCCATGAGCGATCAGACTCATCCCCCTCAACCCCCTGTCCTCTGCCCCGCTGGTTGCCCAGCGGGCGCGGCAAGCCACCGGCACCGCGTCCCCACGCGCTGCCGCCGGCTATCGCCGGTTGCGATCAACTCTCGCGTTGCCAGGGCTAACGGATGCTTGCGGCCGCGGCAAGGAGACTTTGCGGCCTTGTGGCGGCAGAATCGCAGGGGAAGGTTTACCTGCCGCATGTATCGGAGTGTTGAGCGGGGCTGGTCGGAGTCAGCCGAACACCCGATCTGGGCGTTTACTGGTCCTTTTCCGGAGGAATGCCATGCCCTTCCATTACCGCTCCCTCTCGATCATGCGCGCTGGTCTGGCCGTTGCCGTTCTCGCCGGCGGCGTCGCCGCCTGCGCGCCGCAGCAGACCGGCGGCACCTACACGACCGCCGCGATCGGCCGCACGGCGGCCGTTTCCTACGGAACCATCGTGGGCACGCGCCCGGTGACCGTTCGCGGCAATGGCAGTGGCCTGGGGACGGCCGCGGGCGCCGTGGCGGGCGGTGTGGCCGGTTCCTTCATCGGCGGCGACCCCCGCTCGAACGTGCTGGGCGGGCTGGGTGGCGCCCTGCTCGGCGGCCTCGCCGGCAATGCCATCGGATCCGGCGTCAGCACCGCCCAGGCCGTGGAGTTCACCGTGCGCGAGGACACGGGCGGCGACTTCCAGACGGTGCAGACGAACGAGGAGGGGCTCCAGGCCGGGGATCGCGTCGTGATCTCCCGCGGTGACCGCACCCGGCTCAGCCGCGCCGCCGGCGGGCCGCCGCCGACGGCCTACGCGCCGGCCGGCGCCTATGCCCCGCCCGGCGGCTACGTGCCGCCCGGTTATGGCGCTCCGGCCGGCTATGGTGCCGCGCCCGGCGTCGTCTACCGGTAGTCGGACCCCGGTGCCCCGCCCGGCGCTGGCCGGCGGGGCACTGGCCGGTGTATAGGCCCGCCCGATGCTTGCAGGCCCGCTCCTCGCCCCCGATACCTACGCCTTCAACGCCGCCGCGCCGCGCCGCGCGGAGCTGGCGCGCGCCGACCTGCGGGAGGGCTTCGCCTCCTGGCGGCTGGCCTGGGCGCTCGCGAGGCTCGACCTCCGGAACCGCTACCGCGGCTCCGTGATCGGGCCGTTCTGGATGACCCTCTCGACGGTCCTGATGATGATGGGGCTGGGACTGCTCTATTCCCGGCTCCTCGGGCTCAGCCTGGGCGAGTACCTGCCGCACCTCACCGTCAGCCTCGTGGTCTGGAACATCCTCGCCGGCATGGTGACCGATGCCTGCACCTCGATGACGAGCGCGGAGGGAGTGATCCGGCAGCTCCGCATCCCGTTCACGGTCCACGCCCTGCGCAGCGTGTTCCGCAACGGGCTGACGGCGGCGCACAGCCTGCCCCTCATCCCGCTGGTCCTCCTCCTCTTCGGCCATCTTCCCGGCCCCGAGGCGCTGCTGGCCATCGCTGGCATCGGCATCCTCTTGGCCGACGCCTTCTTCGCCTCGATCCTGCTCGGCATGCTCTGCGCGCGGTTCCGCGACATCGCCCCGATCGTGGCGAACGTCATGCAGCTCGCCTTCTTCCTCACACCGATCCTCTGGAAGCCGGAGCTCCTGAAGGAACTTGCCGTGTGGCTTCCGCTCAACCCCTTCTACGCGGTGCTGGAGACGATCCGCGGCCCGCTGGTCGAGGGCGGGGGCCAGCCCCTCGTCTGGCTGGCGGCCATCCTCTACACCCTGGCGCTCGGCGCCGTGTCGTTCGCCTTCTTCGTCCGCTTCCGCGGGCGGCTGGCCTTCTGGGTCTAGGCTCATGGCCCATATCGAAGCGAAGGACCTGCGGGTCGAGTTCCCGCTCTACCACCTGGGCGCGCGCAGCCTGAAGAAGCGCCTGCTGGCCCGGGCCGCCGTGCGCGTACGGACGGACGAGGCGAACCGCGTGGTGGTCAGCGCCCTGCGCGACCTCAATTTCCGCATCGATTCCGGGGAACGGGTCGCGCTGGTCGGCCGCAACGGCGCGGGCAAGACGACGCTGCTCCGCTCGCTCGCCGGGATCTACGAACCCGTGGGGGGAGAGTTGCGGATCGAGGGCTCGGTCGGCTCCCTCATCGACCCCGCCGCCGGCATGGATCCCGACAGCACGGGGCGGGAGAATGTCCGCCTGCGCGCTCTCTACCGGAACCTCGACCTAGCCGGGCAGACAGCGCTGGAGGAGGAGGTCACGGCTTTCGCGGGGCTCGGCGAATTCATGGACGTGCCGATCAAGGGCTATTCCGCCGGCATGTCCATCCGCCTGGCCTTCGCCATCGCCACCGCCATGCAGCCGCAGGTCCTGCTGATGGACGAGTGGTTCATGGCCGGTGACGCCGCCTTCATGGAGAAGGCCGAGGCGAGGTTGGCGAGCCTCATCTCCGGCGCCGACATCATGGTGATCGCCACCCATGACATGGACATCGCCCGGCGCTGGTGCACCCGCGCCATCCGGTTGGATGCCGGCCGGATCGTGGCCGACGGCCCCGTGGAGCCGGTGATCTCAGCGATGCTGTCCGAGGTGGCCTGACCTCACCCCAACCCCTGTGCCTGGAGGGCGGCTCGGAGTGCGTGTTGGACGCGGTCGAGTTCGTCGTCGGTGAGCGCGGCGAAGCTGGGGAGAGAGAGGCGCAGGCGGCGATATCCTCGGCGATGGGGAAGCGCTCGTCCTGGCGGTACATCGGCATGTGGTGGGCGGGGTAGAGGACGGGGCGGGTTTCCACCCCGGCCTCGCCCATCTTGGCCATCAGCCGCTCGCGGTCTGTGCCGGGCGGCAGGAGGAGGCTGACGAGCCAGTCCGCGCTCTCGACCCCTGGGATGGGCTGCTGGAAGCTGACGGGCAGGTCGGCCGGGGCGGCGCGGCAGAAGCGGGCCAGGCGGCGCTTGGCGGCAAGGATCGCGGGCAGGCGCTCGGCCTGGGCCAGGCCGATGGCCGCGCAGATGTTGGTCATGCGGTAGTTGAAGCCGAGCACCTCGTGCCAGTAGCGGCGCGTCAGCGACTGGCCCTAGCCCTTGACTTGGCGGAGCCGGGCGGCGAGCTCGTCATCATCGGTCACCACCATACCGCCCTCGCCGGTGGTCACGGTCTTGTTGCCGAAGAAGGAGAAGCTGCCGGCATCGCCGAAGGTGCCGACCTGGCGCCCGCCGAGCCTGGTGCCGAGCGGCGGCGCGCGATCTCCATGAGGGCCGGCATGTCGCAGGCCGCCCCGAAGAGATGGACGGGCATGATCGCCTTCGTGCGCGGCGTGAAGCGGCGCTCCACGTCCCCGGGGTCGAGCATCCAGTCGCCTGCCCGGCTCCCGGCAAAGACCGGCCTCGCCCCGGTCTGGGCGATGGTGTTGACGGAGGCGATGTAGGTGAAGGAGGGGACGATCACCTTGTCGCCAGGGCCGATCCCCATGCAGTGCAGCGGCAGGTGCAGGGCGACCGTGCCGTTGCAGACGGCCACCGCGTGCCGCGCGCCCGTCGCCCGGCGATCGCCGCCTAAAAGCGGCCGATACAGGCCCCGATCGAGGAGATCCAGCTGCTGTCCACACAGTCCAGCACATAGGCCCGCTCGTTGCCCGAGAGATCGGGACCATAGACAGGAATGAGCGAGCGCCCCGCCGAGCCAGGCCTGCCGTCCGGCACCGCATCCACCAAGCCGCCCATCCCCGACGCACCCTCCCCAGGCCAGCCACGAGGCCAGCACGCAACAGCGGCCCGATACACCCCTTCACGAACCGGGCACAGAGCCCTCTCAAACACCACGGCGCAGCGGGCGCGCGGGCGACAAGGGCGCCGGGCAGCACGTCCCGCACCACGGCCGAACCGGCGCCGATCACCGCGTCCGCGCCGATCGTGATGCCGGGGCGGACCGCCGACCCCACCCCGACCAGCGCGCGGTCCCCCACCGTCACGTTGCCGGCCAGGGCAAAACCGGGTGCGACATGGGCCGCCAGCCCGATCCGGTTGTCGTGCTCGACCACCGCGTTCGTGTTCACGATGGCCAAGCGCCCGATCCGGGAGTCCGGGCCGAGGCAGGCGCGGGCCATGACCACGACGCCTTCCCCCAGCTCGGCACTCGGAGAGAGCTGGGCCGCAGGGTGAACAAGCAGAGGCAGGGAGAACCCCATGGCGACGAGCTTGTCGCCGACGCGCAGGCGCAGTGCATTGTTGCCGAGCGCGACCACCGCGGCCCCGGCGCCGCTGGTCCGCAGCCCTTCCAGCATCTCGTCCCCGCCCAGCACCGCCACGCCGAGCACCGTCTCCCCGGCCGGGCGGGGGTCGATGAGGCCGAGAGGAGAGGGGAAGCCCGCGGCGCGCAGCGCCTCGATGATGACCTTGGCATGCCCCCCTGCTCCGATGATCAACACGCGCGGCGGCTGGGGCGCGGGAGGTCAGGCAAGAGGGAACTCCGATTGCTGGAGGGCGAGTCACCACAGGCGGGACGAGAGGCGGATGAGTCGCACGATTTCGCCACCCTGTCGCCCCGGCTTGCCCCCCAGGCACGGCTGGCGTACCGCAGTTCCGTGATGGATTTCCGGTGCCGATGACCCTCTGGCTCGATGTGGAGGACCTGTTCCACTACGCCCTGAAGAACCCCCGCCCCAGCGGCATTCAGCGGCTGTCATTCGAGATGTATGTCGCCCTGCGGGAGCTGCTGGGCGAGGGGGTGCGCTTCTGCCGGCACGATCCCGTGGCGAACCTACTCCGCACCGTTACCTGGGAGGCGGTGGAAGCGCTCTTCGTCGGCCTCATGGAACCGCCCACCCCGCCGCGGCCGCTTCCGGACGCATCACGGGCCGCGCCGCCCGGAGGGGGGCTGGCCCGCGCCCTGGCTGGCCGCCTGCCCCTCGCCATGCGCGACCCGCTGATCCAGGCGGTCATCGCCCAGCGGCACGCCCTGGCCGCACAGAAGGCCGCGCTGGGCCACGGGAGCCGGGTGCTTCGCGCTGCTCCGACGCTTCTTCGCCCACCCGCCTCCGCCGGAGCGGAACATCTCGCTCCGGCAGGTGAGGACATCCGGCAGCTCGCGCGGCCGGGCGACACCCTCGGCGTTCTCGGCTCGCCATGGTTCCACCCGGACTACTCGGCCTTCCTCGCCCGCGCGACGGAGGGGGCGCCCCTGCGGACCGCATTGCTGGTCTACGACCTCATCCCCATGCTCCGCCCGGAATGGTGCGACGCAGGGCTGGTGCGGGTGTTCAGCCGCTGGTTCAGGAACTTCGCGCCGATCGCCGACCGGCTCTTCTCCATCTCGGACGCGACCGCCCGGGATGTGGAGCGATGGGCACTGCGCGAAGGCGTGTCCCTCCTCCATCCCGTCGAGACCCTGCCGATAGGCACCGGCTTTTCCGGCCCCTCCGTCGCCGCTCCGCCGGTCCCGCCAGCGGGCCTGGCGCCGGGCAGCTACGCCCTCATCGTCTCGACGATCGAGGCGCGGAAGAACCACCTTCTGGCCTTCCGCGCCTGGCGCCGGATGCTGGAGGAAATGCCTCCCGAGAGCATCCCCACCCTCGTCTTCGCCGGGCGGATCGGCTGGCTCGTCCAGGACCTGATGCAGCAGATCGAGAACAGCGGCCATCTCGGCGGCAAACTCGTGGTGGTGCCCGATCCCAACGATGCGGAACTGGTCGCTCTCTACCGGGGCTGCCGGTTCACCCTCTTCCCCTCCCTCTACGAGGGCTGGGGACTGCCCGTGACGGAAAGCCTCTCTTTCGGGAAGCTCTGCATCAGCTCGGACCGCACCTCGCTGCCCGAGGCCGGCGGGTCCTTTTGCCTCTACATCGATCCCGAGAACATCACCGGCGCCACCGAGGTCATCCGGCGGGCCTGCACCGACGACGCGCTGATCGCCGGGCATGAGGCGGCGATCAGGGACGGGTTCCGGCCCGTACCGTGGCGGCGCACGGCCGAGGTTCTGGCCACCCGCCTCGGCTTGCAGGCGGACTGAAAGCCGGGCGGAGCTTATCCGCCCGCCGCCACCCGCGCGCGCCAGTCGGCCAGCACGCTCGCCAGCGTCTCTTCCCAGGGAACGGCCGGCGCCCATCCGAGCGCGGCGCGGGCCCGGTCGGCATTACCCAGCACGCGCTCGACATCGGTGGGGCGCATCCGGGCCGCCTCCGGCTCCACGCGCACCTCCAGGCCGGAGAGGCGCAGAAGGGATTCCAGGACGTCGCCGATGCGGCGGGGCGTGCCGGAGCAGATGTTCAGCGGGGTACCCGGCTCCAACTCGGCGGCCCGTGCAAGGGCGGCGACATAGGCGGCGCAGACATCCCGCACGTCCAGGAAGTCCCGCCAGCGGTCGAGCGCGCCGGTCCGCAGGACGGGAGATTGCAGCCCCGCCTCGATCCGCGCGATCTGCCGGGCAAAGGCCGAGACGACGAAGCCCTCCGTCTGTCCGGGACCCGTATGGGTGAAGGGGCGCAGCCGCAGCGCGCGCAGGCCGCGCAGCGCTATCTCGCCGAGGGCAAGATCCGCGGCCGCCTTGCTCGCGGCATAGGGATTGGCCGGGACGGGGGCGGTGTCCTCCGCCACGGGCTGGCCGGCCCGGAAGGCGAGCCCATAGATCTCACCGGAGGAGGCAAGGACGAAGGGCGCGTGCGGAGCGACGCGCAGCACGGCTTCCGCCAGGCCCACGGTTCCCATCAGGTTCGTGCGCCAGGTCGCCAGGGGATCGCCGAAGGAGGCCCCCACATCAGCCCGGGCGGCGAGGTGCAGCACCGCGTCGGGCCGCGCGGCGGAGACGGCGTCGGGCAAGGTCTCCGCCCGGTCGAGGTCGAGCGGCAGCACCTCGTCCACAGCCGCCGGGCGACCCTCTCCGGTGCCCCGGCTGGTCCCGATCAGTACCGCTTCGGGAAAGGCGGCCCGGAGCGTCGGCAGGAGGTGGCGGCCGACGAAGCCGCCGGCCCCCGTGACCAGGATGCGAGCCGGCCGCACGCGGGACGCTTCAGCGCTGACGCGCGCGGTGACGGGCGAGGTCGGCCTCGACCATCTCCTTGATCATGTCCTCCAGGCTCGTCTCGGCGGTCCAGCCGAGCTTCGCGCGGGCTTTGGAGGGGTCGCCGAGCAGGACGTCCACCTCCGCCGGGCGCATGAAGGCCTCGTCCACCTTCACGAACTCCTCATAGTCGAGGCCGACATGGGAGAAGGCGATGCGGCACATGTCGCGCACGGTCACGGTACGGCCGGTGGCCACGACGTAGTCGTCCGGCTCCTCCTGCTGCAGCATCAGCCACATGGCTTTCACGTAGTCCCGGGCATGACCCCAGTCACGCTTGGCGTCGAGATTGCCCATGGGCAGTTCCGAAGCCAAGCCGAGCTTGATGCGGGCGGCACCGTCCGTGACCTTGCGGGTGACGAACTCGATGCCGCGCAGCGGGCTCTCATGGTTGAACAGGATGCCGCTGCTCGCGTGCAGGCCGAAGGACTCCCGGTAGTTCACCGTCATCCAATGGGCATAGAGCTTCGCCACCGCATAGGGAGAGCGGGGGTAGAAGGGCGTCTTCTCGCTCTGCACGGGCTCCTGGATCAGGCCGTACATCTCGCTCGACGAGGCCTGGTAGAACCGCGCCTTGGGCGCGGCGAGGCGCACCGCCTCCAGCATGTTGCCCGCGCCGAGCGCCGTGACCTGGCCGGTCAGCAGCGGCTGGTTCCACGAAGTCTTCACGAAGGACTGGGCGCCGAGATTGTAGACCTCGTCCGGCTGGACCTCCTGCAGGAGGCGCAGGAGGGAGGAGAGGTCGATGAGGTTGCCGTCCATCATCCGGACGCGGCCGGCGATGCCCAGCCAGCGCAGGCGCTCATCGATCACGTCGCCCGAGGAGGACCGGCGGAGCAGGCCGTAGACCTCGTAACCCTTATCGAGGAGCAGTTGCGACAGGTAGGCCCCGTCCTGTCCGGTCACACCGGTGATGAGCGCGCGCGGCATGGATTCCAGTTCCGCAGGTGTTCAGGCCGGGTGCCTTTAGCGGCGTTAGGCGGGCCTTGCTAGTGCCGCACGGCCGGGCACGCCCGGGCCGGTTCCGAACCCGCCCTCAACCCAGACCCAGCGCGGCGCGGTAATCCGGCGGGGGAAAGCGGACGGGCGGTGGGCGGCGGAGGGCGTCGTCGGCGGCGATCCGGCGCAGCGCTGCGGCGGCCTCGTCCAGGTCCGGCTCCGCCCAGCGGGCCTCGGGCATGTCATAGGTGCCCTGCGGATCTTGGGCCGGCACCAGCCGCCAGCCCACGGGATGGCAGCCGGCCCCCTGCATGAAATCGACATTGCCGGACCAGTTGGTGGCCACCACGGGCCGGCCGAGTTCCATCATCTCCGCGATCGCGAAGCCGAACCCCTCCGAGCGGTGAAGGGAGAGAAGCACGTCACTCGCGGCCATGAGGGCCCAGAGATCGCCGCGCGGCAGGGAGCGGTCCAGCACGCGGACATTCCCGTGGGCCGCGGCGGCCGCGGCCACCTCCGCCCAGCCCGGCCCGGCATGGCCCGTGCCGTGGGTCTTCAGCAGGAGGAGGTGGCGGGGGTCATCGCCGAAAGCCCGGGCATGGGCCTCGATGGCGCCCAGCGGGTTCTTGCGCGCGAGGGAGGAGGTGGCGTCGAAGACGGCGAGGGTGACGAAGGCCGCCCCGGGCAGGCCGAAATTCGCGCGGCCCAGCGGCGAGGGCGCGGGCCGCGGCAGGGGATAGGGCACGACGCTCACGGGCGGGCCGCCGGGGCGGCGGCAGGCTCCGGCCACGAATTCCGTGCCGGCCCAGATGGCGTGGCAGGCGGCGAAGCCGCGGTCCCAGTCGCGCGGCAGGACGGGCAGCTCCCAGTTCCACACTCCGATCACCCGCTTGCCCGCGACGGCGCCCCGCCCCAGGGAGAGCAGGGCCCAGGGCAGCATCGGGCCGTTTACATGCATGAGCAGCGTTCCCGCGCCCGGCGCCACCCGCGCGGGCGGCCCGGCCGGCCCCTGGCGCAGCGCTCCGGTGAGGTCCGCCTCCGCCACCTCAAGCCCCTGGTCCCGCAGGCCGCCCGCCAGGCGCCGCGTCGCCGCGCCCAGCCCGGTGGGGGCGTTGAAATAGCCTGCCACCGTCAAAGGCAGGGCGGGCGGCGGGGTCGGGCGTGCGATGCGGGGCGCGAGCGCCGCGGTAAGGGAGAACAGCGCCTCCCGGCGCGCCGAGCGCGGCAGGAGGGACCAGATCCGATGCAGCGCGCTCATTGCGAGGCCTCCCGCAGGTCTTGCAGCCAGTCCACGAGCCGGGCGGCCTGGGCGTCCCAATCGGCCAGCCGCTCGCCGGCGGCCCGCGCCCCGGCCGAGAGGGAAGCCCGGCGCCCGGGATCGAGCATCAGGGCCATGCTCTCCGCTAGGGCAGGGGCGGAGGGCTCCCGCGCCACGAGGCCGGACACGCCGTGCTCCAGCTGGTCCGAGAGGCCGCCGACGGGCGTTGCGACAACCGGAATCCCGAGGGCGAGAGCGATGGGAAGTACGCCGGACTGGCTCGCCTCGCGGTAGGGAAGCACCAGCGTCCGGGCGGTGGAGACGAGGGCCGGCATCTCGGCATCCGATACCCAGCGCGGCTCCAGCGTAACACCTGGCAAGGCCGCCAGGCCGGGCGCGCAGGCCTCCGGGTCTCCCTCCCCCACCACGCGCAGCGTCGCGCCGGGATGCCGCGCCCGCAGCGCGGCGAAGGCGTCCCGCAGCAGGTCGAGGCCCTTATAGGCGCGCAGGCGGCCGAAGAAGAGGAAGTCATACGTCCCGCCTCCGGGCGGCTGCCCGGAGGAATCGGGAATGTGGGCGCCGAGGGGGAGGCGCAGGACGGGAAGCCCCGGCCTCCGGGCGAGGATCGCCCGTTTCACGTCACGGGAGAAGGCGATCGCTCCGGACGCGGCCTCCAGCTCCTGCCGCAGGCGCCAATTCCAGGCGAGGGCGGGGTCGCCCGGGTGCGGCAGGGCGTCGTGGACGGTGCTGACGAAGGAGATGCCCGCACGCGGCAGCGCGCCCGCCACCAGCGGCGTCCAGACATGGTTCATGGCGGAGACGACGACATCCGCCCCCATCGCCCGCGCCTGCCGCACGAGCCGGCGCCGCAGCAACGGCAGCCGCGCGAGGCCGAGGGCCGCGCCCGCCGCCCCCTGGAAGGTCTCCACCACGTCGAGCGCGGCGGGGATGTCGCGCGCCTCGGCAAGGAGCTCGTTGCGGTCGGCCAGCGAGAGCCCGAGCCCCACCCCTGGCCGCCCGGCCAGCCCGCGCGCGAGACAGAGGGTGAACTGGGCCCCACCGCCGCGCCGCCCCCAGTACCAGAGCAGGATTTGCATTCGCCGGCGCGTAACACCGGCACCGCCCCGGGAAAAGCGGCCCCTGGCAGGATGACGGGCGCTGGGGCATAGCAAGGAATGGCCTGGCGCCCTGCTCTTCTGCTGCTGATCCTGCTGTCCGGCGCCCTTCCGGTGGCTGCGGAGGAGGCGCCCTCCTGCCCGCCCGCCCCGATCCAGCCGCTCGCTCTCCCGCGATTTGCCCAGGCCCTGAGGGATGGCGGGGAGGCGGTGGTGCTCGCCTTTGGCAGCTCCTCGACCCAGGGAGCCTACGCCTCCTCGCCCGACCGCACCTACCCCGCCCGGCTGGAGGCTGCGCTCCGGCGGGAAGGGCTCTCCGTGCGCGTGCTGAACCGCGGCCGCAACGGGGAGGACGCGCTGGAAATGCGCGCACGGCTGGAGGAGGACGTGATCACCGCCCGCCCGGCCCTGGTCATCTGGCAGCTCGGCGTGAACGGCGCCATCCGCGAGCAGAGCCTAACCCGGTTCCGTACCCTGCTCCGCCAGGGCGTGACCCGGATGCAGGAGGCGGGCGCGGATGTGGTGCTGATGGACAGCCAGCGCGGCCCCTGGGTCGCCGCCCATGCCGTGCTGCGGGACGCGTTCGATGCCGCCCTCGCCGATGTGGCCCAGGAGCGCGGGGTGCAGCTCTTCTCCCGTCGCCGGATGATGGATGCCTGGGCCGCGAACGGCACGGCGGATGCGGCCGTGATCGCGCCGGACGGGCTGCACCACAACGACCGCGGCTATGCCTGCCTCGCCGAGGCGCTCGCCTCCGCCATCCGCGCCGGCCTCTCGACGACGCGATAGGGCGCCACAATATACAATCCATGGTTGCAAAATGACCGACCACGATCTCGGCTGGGCACGCGCCACCTCCGGTGAGGGCGCCCGCACCGTCCACCCCGTCACCCGGGACGGGCTACCCCTCCTGATGGAGCGGCTCGGTCCCACGGCATCGGCCTTCCTGGAGGAGAGCGGCTTCAGGGCGGAGGCGGGCAAGGTGGCCCTGCTGCCGGGCGAGAGCGGCCTCGCCGGCGCGGTGCTGGGCCTCGGACCCTCCGCGACCTCCCCCTGGCCCTACGGCGCCCTGCCCTTCGCCCTGCCGGAGAACACGTCCTGGCAGCTAGGAGAGGGCGGGGAGGTCGCCGCGGCGGCCCTCGGCTGGATGCTTGGCGCCTACCGCTTCACCCGGCACAAGGCAGCGCCTCGCCTTCCCGCCCGCCTCGTCCTGCCCTCTGGCGACGTGCCCGGCCTGAGGGAGGCGTGCGTTCTGGCGGAGGCCGTGCTGCGCGCGCGCGACCTGATCAACCTGCCCGCCGCCGATCTCGGCCCGGCAGAGCTGTCCGACGCGGCGCGGAAACTTGCCGAGCGCTGCGGCGCGGCTTTCGAGGAGATTTGCGGCGACGCTCTCTCGCAGGGCTTCCCCGCCGTGGCCGCGGTCGGCGGCGGAAGCCACCGCGCGCCGCGCGTGGCGCTGATCCGGTGGGAGGGCGCGGCCGATGCACCGCTGGTCGCGCTCTGCGGCAAGGGCGTGTGCTTCGACACCGGCGGGCTGGACCTGAAGACGCCCGAGGGCATGAAGCGCATGAAGAAGGACATGGGCGGCGCTGCGCTCATGCTCGGCCTTGCGGAAGCGCTCATGCGCCTGCGCGCGCCGATCCGTCTACTCGTCGCGATCGGCGCGGTGGAGAACGCCGTGTCGTCGCATGCCATCCGTCCGCTCGACGTGCTGCGCACGCGCGCGGGGCTGACAGTGGAGGTGGGCAACACCGATGCGGAAGGGCGGCTCGTGCTCGCCGACCTTCTCTCCTTCGCGAGTGAGCAACAACCCGCGCTGATCCTGGATGCAGCAACGCTGACCGGTGCTGCGCGCGTGGCACTCGGGCCAGATCTGCCAGCGTTGTTCACGAATAACGAAACAGTCGCCTCAGCTCTTTCCGCGGCGGGCGAGGCATGCCACGACCCGCTCTGGCGACTGCCGCTTCACGAAGGTTACGCTTCGTGGCTCGACAGTTCAGCAGCCGACCTGAACAACGTCGGCAGCCGTCCGATGGCGGGGGCCATCGTCGCCGCGCTCTTTCTTCGCCGTTTCGTTCCGGACCGCATACCTTGGGCCCATCTCGACGTTTACGCCTGGAACGATACGGGAAGACCAGGGCGCCCGGAGGGGGGCGAGGCCATGGGCCTCAGAGCGCTTCACGCCGGACTGATGACCTTGTTGCCCGTATGGGCCAGCCATTGAGCGGGCTATCCGCGCGGCTGGCTCGGGCCGATCCGGGCCACCCACCCGGTTGATGATGTTGCACGGCGCCCCCGACCCGGGGCGCCCCATGAGAAGGAATGCTCTCCGATGCCCGTGCAAGGCACACCGGACCAGTTCGTCGGTATCCTGCGTGACACGATCGTGGCCATGGTGCGCCGTGACGGTCCCGATCTCTCGGCCCGGCAGCTTGGCGTGTTCCTGACCGTCTATCTCGGCGAGGGCCCGCACACCGTCCGCGGCCTGGCCGCCTCGCTGAACGTGTCCAAGCCGGCGATCACGCGCGCTCTGGACCGCCTGGGCGAACTGGACTTCGCCCGGCGCAAGACCGATCCCCAGGACCGGCGCTCGGTTCTCGTGCAGCGCACGGTGAAGGGCGCGGCTCTCCTGCGAGAGATGCGCAGCATCATGGGTGAAGCCGCCGCTGCCGCCGAGGACGAGGACACGAAGGCCTCCGCCCAGCCGGCCAATTCACAGATGGCGGCCAAGCGCGCGGGCTGACTCTTCGTTCCTGCCGGAGCGCACGGGCCGGGAAGCCGGCCCACCCCGCTCGGCCGCGGCGGAGGTCACCCCTCCGCCAGGGAGCGCACGAAGGCACGCCAGTCCTGCCGCTTGGCGGCGGCGCGCTCCGTCCCGTCCGGCATCCTGGCGTAGAGGCTGAGCACGCCACGCGCCCAGAGCGCATCGAAGGCCGCCTCGCTCGACAGGGCGAAGGCAGCGCTCCGGTCGAAGACGCCGTCGCGGATGCGCGGCAGCACCTTCAGTATCCACCACGCGGCGCCGCCGGCCAGGATGGCGAAGCCGACCCATGTGTGGACGTACATCGTGGCCAGGAGACTGGTCACGAGCAGCAGTGACGGCACGGTGACATTCTCCCAGGTGCGATAGACCGGGGAGCCCGGCGCGTTCATCTGCCGAATGTTGATGCCGAGCTTCACCTGCCCCTGGTCCAGCAGCTCCTTCAGGCGTTCCAGCTCGTTCATGCGTGCTTCCTCCAGGGCACCCACAGGGCCGGCCTTCCCGCCGGCACCTCGGGCCAGAGCAGCTCCTGTTCGCCTTGGATCAACTCGACCGCTCCAGCTTGCCGTTCGCGGAGCCGGTCCCGCCCCGGCGACCAGGCGGAACGAGATCGACCCTAGCCATCGCCCGGCGCGGCCTCAGCCCGCAGGTCGAACGCCGCCTCCATCAAGGCGCGGGTGTAAGCCGCCCGCGGTGCGGCGACTACCTGCTCCGTCTCTCCCGCCTCCACCAGCTTGCCGTCCTTCATCACGACGATCCGGTGCGCGAGCGCCCGGACCACGCGGAGGTCGTGCGAGATGAAGAGGTAGGAGAGGCCGCGCCGCTCCTGCAGATCCCGCAGGAGATCCACGACCTGGGACTGCACGGAGACGTCCAGCGCGCTCGTCGGCTCGTCCAGCACCACGAGCTCCGGGCCGAGCACGAGCGCGCGGGCAATGGCGATGCGCTGCCGCTGGCCGCCCGAGAACTCGTGGGGGTAGCGAATGGCGGTGGCGGGATCGAGACCGACCTCCTGCAGGGCGCCGGCCACGCGCTCATCCCGCGCCGCGCGCAACAGGCCGGGTTCATGGACCGCCAGCCCCTCCCCCACGATCTCGCCGACGCTCATGCGGGGGGACAGGCTGCCATAGGGGTCCTGGAAGACGACCTGCATGCGCCGGCGGAGCGGGCGCAGCGCGGCGCGCGAGAGGCCCTGGATGGGCTGCCCGTCGAGCAGGACCTCCCCCTCCGAGCGCTCAAGCTGGAGCAGGGCAAGGCCGAGGGTGGTCTTCCCGCTCCCGCTCTCCCCCACGATGCCGAGGGTCTCGCCCCGGCGCAGGGACAGGTCCACACCGTCCACCGCCTTCACATGCCCCGTCACGCGGCGCAGCAGGCCCCGGCGAACGGGGAAGTGCACCCGCACCCCGCGCGCCCGCAGGATCTCCGGCGCGTCCGGCGGGAGGGGTGCAGCGCGGCCGCGCGGCTGGGTTTCGAGCAGCATCCGCGTATAGGGGTGCTGCGGGCGCGCGAAGACCTCGCTGACCAGTCCCTGCTCTACGGCGGCCCCATCCCGCATCACCACCACCCGGTCCGCGTGCCGGCGCACGATGGCGAGGTCGTGGGTGATGAGGAGCATCGCCATGCGCAGCTCGCGCTTCAGGCGGGCCAGCAGCTCCAGCACCTGGGCCTGGATCGTCACGTCCAGCGCGGTGGTCGGCTCGTCCGCGATCAGCAGGCGCGGATCGTTGGCGAGGGCGATGGCGATCATCACTCGCTGCCGCTGGCCGCCCGAGAGCTGGTGGGGATAGGCGTCCAGCCGCTCCGTCGCGGCACCGAGCCCGGCGCGCTGCAGCAGCTCGATCACGCGGGACCGCAGGGCGGCGCCGCGCAGCGGGCGGTGCAGGGTCACGGCCTCCGACACCTGCCGCCCGATCGTGTGCAGCGGGTTCAGGGAGGTCATCGGTTCCTGGAACACCATCCCCGCCACGCCGCCGCGCAGGCGCTGCAGCGCGTCGGGAGCGGCGCTCAGCACGTCCACGCCGTCCAGCAGGATGCGGCCGGAAGGGTTGGTGCCGCCAGGGCCGAGCAGACGAAGGCAGGAGAGCGCCGTGACGCTCTTGCCGCTGCCGCTCTCGCCGACGAGGGCCAGGGTCTCGCCGGGATTCACCGCGAAGGACACGCCGCCCACCACCTGCTGCCCGCGGAAGGCGACGGAGAGGTCCCGGACGTCGAGGAGCGGCGCGCTCACCGGCCGCCCCCGGGCTGCTTGCGGGGATCGAAGGCGTCGCGCACGGCCTCGCCGACGAAGGCGAGCAGGGTGAGCATCCCGCCGAGCACGACGAAGGCCGTAATGCCGAGCCAGGGCGCCTGGAGGTTGTTCTTCGCCTGGCTGACGAGCTCCCCGAGGGAGGGTGAGCCCGGCGGCAGGCCGAAGCCGAGGAAGTCGAGGCTGGCCAGCACGGTGACGGAGCCCGCGAGGATGAAGGGCAGCATGGTCAGGGTAGCCACCATGGCGTTGGGCAGAATGTGGCGCGTCATCAGCCGCGTGTCCGACACGCCGAGCGCGCGCGCGGCGCGGACATAGTCGAGGTTCCGGCCGCGGAGGAACTCCGCCCGCACCACGCCCGTCAGCGCCATCCAGGAGAACAGCAAAAGGAAGCCGAGGAGGGAGAGGAAGCTTGGCTCGATGACGCTCGCGAGGATGATGAGCAGCAGGAGTTGCGGCATCCCCGACCAGATCTCGATCACGCGCTGGAAGATCAGGTCCACCCAGCCGCCGTAATAGCCCTGCACCGCCCCCGCGGCGATGCCGACGAGCGAGGAGAGGATGGTGAGGGTGAAGCCGAAGAGCACGGAGATGCGGAAGCCGTGGATCACCCGCGCCAGCACGTCCCGCGCCTGGTCATCCGTGCCGAGGAGGTTGCGGGCGGAAGGCGGTGACGGCGCGGGGCGGCCGAGGTCGCGCACCACGGTACGGTGGCTGTAGCGGATCGGCGGCCAAATCGCCCAGCCGCGCTTCTCCACCTCCTCGGCCAGCACGGGGTCGTGCCAGTCGGCCGTGGTGGGAAAGCCATCTCTCAGGATGTCGCTCTCGGCATACTCGATGGCCACGGGGAAGAACCATTGGCCCTCCACCCGCGCGACAATCGGGCGATCGTTCGCGATCACCTCCGCGAAGAGCGTGAGCAGGAAAAGGGCGGCGAAGATCCAGAGCGCCCACCATCCCCGCCGGTTGGCGCGGAAATTGGCGAGGCGGCGGCGCGTGAGAGGCGATAGGGTCAACGGCGCGCGCTGAAATCGATGCGGGGGTCCACCAGCGTGTAGCTAATGTCGCCCACGATCTGCATGACGAGGCCTAGCAGGGTGAAAATGTAGAGGGTGGCGAACATCACGGGGTAGTCGCGGCGAATGGCGGATTCAAAGCCGAGCAGGCCGAGGCCGTCGAGGCTGAACACGATCTCCACCAGCAGCGCGCCGGTGAAGAGGATGCCGATGAAGGCGGCAGGGAATCCCGCGATGATCAGCAGCATCGCATTGCGGAAGATGTGGCCGTAGAGCACCCGTCCCTCCCCCGCCCCCTTGGCGCGGGCGGTGAGGACGTACTGCTTGTTGATCTCGTCGAGGAAGGCGTTCTTTGTGAGCATCGTCAGCCCCGCGAAGCCGCCGACGACGAGGGCGATGGTGGGCAGCACCATGTGCCAGGCATAGTCCGCCGCGCGCTGCCAGAAAGGCCAGGTTTCGCTGCCCGAGGTGGTCAGGCCGCGCAGGGGAAACCACTGCACGAAGGACCCGCCGGCAAAGAGCACTACGAGCAGAATGGCGAAGAGAAAGCCGGGAATGGCGTAGCCCAGCAGCACCACGCCCGAGGTCCATGCGTCGAATCGCGTGCCGTCGCGCACGGCCTTGCGGATGCCCAAGGGGATGGAGACGAGATAGATGATGAGGGTGGACCAGAGGCCGAGCGAGATGGAGACGGGCATCTTCTCCAGGATGAGGTCCACCACGGGGCGATCCCGGAACAGCGACCGTCCGAAGTCGAAGCGCAGGTAGTTGCCGATCATCTCGACGAAGCGCTCGCTGGCCGGCTTGTCGAAGCCGAAGCTGCGCTCGATCTCGGCCACCACGGCAGGGTCCAGCCCGCGCGCGCCGCGATAGGTGGAGCGCGGCCCCTCCCCGCTCGTCTGGTCCTGCGGGCGGGGGGCGCGGGTCTCGCCGCCGCCCTCGCCCGTCAGCCGGCCGAGGGTGGTGTCGCCCTCGCCGCGCAGCTCGGCGATCATCTGCTCCACCGGCCCGCCCGGCGCGAATTGCGTGACGGCGAAGTTGATGAGGATGATGCCGAAGAGCGTCGGCACCAGCAGCGCCAGCCGGCGGAGGATATAGGCGCCCAAGGCCTAGCCCGCGCTCCGGGCGGCGGCGAGGGCGCGCTCCTTCGCCGGGTCCACCCACCAGCTGTCCAGGCCGAGGGCGCGGCGCGGATTGCGCTCGGGGCGGCCGAACTTGTCCCACCAGGCCAGGCGGAAGCTACGGCTGTGCCATTGCGGGATGGAGTGGAAGCCCCAGAGCAGCACGCGGTCGAGCGCGCGGCAGGCCGCGGTCAGCTCCTCAATCGTTTGGGCGTTGACGATCATCTCCACGATCGCGTCCACCACGGGGTCCTTGATCCCGATGGTGTTGCGGCTGCCATTCTCCTCCGCCTTCGCGCTCGTCCAGTAGTCGCGCTGCTCGTTGCCGGGGGAGGAAGACTGGCCGAACACCTCCACCGTCATGTCATAATCGAAGCCGTCCATCCGCACCTGGTACTGCGGCGGGTCCACCGTGCGGACGCGTGCCTCGATGCCCAGGCGCTGGAGGGACTGGATATAGGGAAGGGCAATGCGCTCGAAGCTGGGGCCGTTGAGCAGGATCTCGAACTCGAAGCGCTGGCCCTGGGCATTGGTCAGGCGGCGGTCGCGCACGGTCCAGCCGGCCTCGCGCAGCAACTCCAGCGCGCGGCGGGCGCCCTCGCGATTGTTGCCGCTGCCATCCGTGACGGGGACCTTGTACTCGCGTGTCAGCACCTCGGGCGGGAGGCGGTCGCGGAAGCGCTCCAGGATCTCCCTCTCCCGGCCCTCGGGCAGGCCGCGCGAGGCGAAATCGGAGTTGGAGAAATAGGAACTCGTGCGCGTGTAGGAGCCGTAGAAGAGGTTGGCGTTCATCCACTCGAAATCGAAGACGAGGCCGAGTGCCTCGCGCACGCGCCGGTCCTGAAACAGGGGCCGGCGCTCGTTCATGATGAAGCCCTGCAGCCCGGTCGGCAGCTCGTGGCGGATCTCGTCGCGCTTCACCAGGCCGCGGCGCACGGCGGGAAAGTCGTAGCCCGTGGCCCAGTCCCGCGCGACGTTCTCCGTGCGGAAATCGATGCTTCCCGCCTTGAACGCCTCCAGCGAGACCGTGGCGTCGCGGTAGTACTCGTAGCGCATGACGTCAAAGTTGTTCGTGCCCTTCATCGTGGGTAGGTCGCGTCCCCAGTAATCGGCCACTCGGCGATAGGCGACGGAACGCCCGGCCTCGAAGCGCTCGATCCGGTAGGGGCCGGAGCCGAGCGGCGCTTCCAGCAGCGGGCGAGCGAAGTCCCGCCCCTCCCACCAGTGCTTCGGCAGCACGGCGAGCTGGCCGAGGATGAGGGAGAGCTCGCGGTTCTGGTCGGTCGAGAAGCGGAAGGCCACGCGGCGCGGCCCCTCGGCCACCACCTCGGACACGTCCGCCCAATAGGCGCGGTAGAAGGGGCGGCCGTGCTGGCGCAGCGTGTTGAAGGTCCAGACGACATCATCGGCGGTGATGGGGAGGCCGTCATGCCAGCGCGCGCCTTCCCGCAGTTCGAAGGTCACGCCGCGCCCGTCGGCGGGCAGTTCCACCACGCCGGCGAGGTGGCCGTACTCGGCGCTCGCCTCGTCGGAGCTCTGCTTCAACAAGGTATCGTAGAGCACCCCGCTGCCGACGGCCGCCGCGCCGCGAAGGATGTAGGGGTTGAAGCTGTCAAAGCTGCCGAGGGCGTAGAGGGTGATCTCCCCGCCCTTCGGCGCCTCCGGGTTCACCCAGGGGAAATGCGCGAAGTCCGCCGGCAGGTCCGGCTCCCCCAGCAGGGAGAGCGCGTGCACGCGGCGGGGCGCGGCGGGCGCTCCCTGGGCGAGCACGGGGAGAGCGGGCAAGCCGGCGGCGAGACCGGTGGCGAGGAGGGTGCGGCGGCGCATGGGTGGGAGAGTGGGGGCTATTTCCCCGTCCCTCAACAGGCAGGTTTCAAACGGATAGCAACGCGGTGCAGGCGGGCAGCAGCGCGGGGTCGCCCACCGCCAGCACGTCGCCGCCCGATTCCAGCGTCAGCGGGCGGCCCGCATGGTCGGTCACGCGCCCCCCCGCGCCCTCGACCACCGGAACCAGGGCACCCCAGTCCCAGGGCTTCATGGCAGCCTCCACGACGATATCGATCAAGCCGAGCGCGACGAGGCCGTAGCTGTAGCAATCCCCGCCCCAGGTCGTGCGGCGCGCGGCGTGGCGGAGGGCCTGGAATCCGGTATCCCGGCCGGGCGGGAACATGTCGGGGCTGGTGCAAGAGAGTTCCGCCCCGCCGACCTCAGGGCAGGGCCGGCAGCCCACGCTGCCGCCGAACGGGCCGCGAAAGGTCGTGCGCCGCCCCTCGACCCCGATCCAGCGCTCGCCGGTCGCGGGCTGGTCGATGATTCCCAGCAAGGGGCGGCCCCGGTGGAGCAGGCCGATCAGCGTGCCGAAAATCGGGCGGCCGGTAACGAAGGCGCGCGTGCCGTCGATGGGGTCCAGCACCCAGACCCATTCGGCCTCCGGGCGCTCCGGCCCGTATTCCTCCCCGATCACGCCGTGGTCGGGGTGGTGGCGCGCGATATGGTCCCGGATGGCGCGCTCAGCGCCGCGGTCGGCCTCGGTGACGGGACTGGCATCGCCCTTCGCCTCGACAAGCAGGGCCGAACGGAAAAGGGGGCGGATGACCGCCCCCGCCAGATCCGCCGCGGCCTCTGCCGAGGCGACCAGCCTTTCCATTACTGCGGAAGCGGCGCCGGGTTGGCCGAGAGCGTGCGGAGATAGGCGATCACGTCCGCGCGCTGCTGCGGCTGGTTCAGGCCGGCAAAGGCCATGCGGGTGCCGGCGATGGCCTGCGCGGGGCGGTAGAGGAAGGCGTTCAGGGCCTCGTAGTCCCACTTCTTGTCGTGCAGCGCCTTCAGCGCGGGAGAGTAGTTGAAGTCGTCCCGATGCGCGTGCGGGCCGCCGACCACGCCGTAGAGATTGGGGCCGACCGCGTTGCGCCCACCCTCGTTCCAGCTGTGGCAGGCCGCGCACTGTCGGCTCATGATCGTCTGGCCGTTCTGGACGTTCGCGCTGGCGAGCAGCGGCCCGATCGGCTCGAGGGCCGCCGGCGCCGCCGGGGCGGCCGCGGCCACCACCTCGCCCGTCTCGATCGCCGGTTTCTCCAGCCGCTGGGGGTGCACGACCAGCCCGCCGACCAGGCCGGCGACCATGAAGCTGATGCCAGCGGTGAGGACCGCAGCAAACGCCTTGTTAGCTTCCAGGCTCATACGCCCTGCCCGAATCCCGTGTTGTGCCGCACTCTAACGCCTGACGGTCCGCGCGTTTGCGTGACTCCGCCGTCGCGGCTAGAAGCCCGCGGACCATAATGATCCCGGCTTCCCACGACAACCCGTGGCGGGCCGGGCCGCTTCCGCGAAGGCCCGCGCGTGAACCCGCCCCGTCCGAACCCGCCCGCCGCCAACCCGATCGTCCTCATCCCGGCCCGCATGGCCTCCACCCGGCTGCCGGGCAAGCCAATGGCGCAAATCCACGGGCGCCCGATGATCGTCCACGTGCTGGAGGCGGCACGGGCCGCCGGAATCGGGCCCGTGGCGGTCGCCTGCGACGCGCCGGAGATCGAGGCCGCGGTGACGGCGGCGGGGGGAACGGCCGTGATGGTGCCGGACGACCTTCCCTCCGGCACGGACCGGATCGAGCGCGCCCTGGCGATCCTGGATCCGGGCGGCGCGCATGACGTGGTGGTGAACCTGCAGGGCGACCTGCCCGCCATCCAGCCGGAGCTCCTCCGCAAGGTTCTCTCACCGCTCTCCGACCCGGCGATCGACATCGCCAGCCTCGTCGCCCCCGTGGTGAGCACCGAGGAGGCCGCGGCGCCGAGCGTGGTGAAATGCGCC
The DNA here is from genome assembly GCA_042666135.1 of Roseomonas sp. GCM10028921. Taxonomy (GTDB): domain Bacteria; phylum Pseudomonadota; class Alphaproteobacteria; order Acetobacterales; family Acetobacteraceae; genus Roseomonas. The sequence goes on from JBHTFH010000002.1 coordinate 293,290, forward strand.
TGCGCCTTCCCCCCGGGGACCGAGATCGCGCCTGCGCTCTACTTCTCCCGGCATCCCATCCCATCGGGCGAGGGGCCGCTCTGGCATCATATCGGCCTCTACGCCTACCGGCGCGCGGCGCTCGCGCGCTTCGTGGCCCTGCCGGCCAGCCCGCTCGAACTCCGGGAGAAGCTGGAGCAGCTCCGCGCCCTGGAGGCCGGGATGCGTATCGCCGTGGCCCGCGTGGACCACGCACCTTTCGGCGTGGACACGCCGGCCGACCTCGCCCGGGCCCGGGCGGTGCTTCATCCCGGCCTCGCCGCCCACAGGGGCGCGGGCAGCGAGACGAGGGGGAACGCCCCATGACGAGAATCATCGCCTTTCAGGGCCTGGCCGGCGCCTATTCCGACCTTGCCTGCCGCGCCGCCTATCCCGGTTGGACCACCCTGCCCTGCCCCTCCTTCGAGGCCGCGATGGCCGCGGTGCGGGAAGGCCGGGCGGAGCTGGCCATGCTCCCCTGCGAGAACTCGCTGGCCGGCCGGGTGCCGGACATCCACCGGCTCCTGCCCGAGTCGGGGCTGCACGTGGTGGGCGAGCACTATGAACGCGTGGAGCACTGCGTCCTGGCCCCGCCCGGGGCGACGCTGGAGACAATCCGCCGCGCCCATTCCCATCCGGTCGCGCTCGGGCAGGTGCTGAACCTCTTGCGCGACATGCGCTGGCAGGCGGTGATCGAGGCCGACACGGCCGGCGCGGCCGCCCTCATTGCCGAGCGCGGCGGGGTGGAGGACGCGGCGATCGCCTCCTCCCTGGCCGGCGAGATCTACGGGCTCCAGGTCCTTCGCCGGAACGTGGAGGACGAGGCGCACAACACTACGCGCTTCTACATCATGTCGCGCGAGCCCTTGCTCCCGCCTGTCACGGCGCCGGGCAGCGTGACGACCTTCGTCTTCCGCGTCCGCTCCGTCCCCGCCGCGCTCTACAAGGCGTTGGGCGGCTTCGCGACGAACGGCGTGAACCTCACGAAGCTCGAATCCTACATGCTGGACGGGCGCTTCACCGCCGTTCAGTTCCTCTGCGACGTGGACGGGCACCCGGACCAGCCCCCGCTTCGCCGCGCCCTGGAGGAACTGCGCTTCTTCTCGCGCGAGGTCCATATCCTCGGCTGCTACCCCGCCCACCCCTATCGCGCGCTCCAGGCGGAGGCGGCGGAGTAGGCCCTGCCGCTTCCGCGCCGGGCGCCGATGCCTTATCACGCCTGCAATACGTCTTCTCAGGGAAAGGAACGTCGCATCATGGTTTCCCGCGTGAATCGCCGCGCGCTGCTGACCGCTGCGCCGGCCGCGGCGGTGCCCGCGGCCTTCGCCGCTCCGGCCATTGCCCAGACCAACCCCGAAGTGCGCTGGCGGCTCACCTCATCCTTCCCGCGCAACACGGACATCCTCTGGGGCACCGCCGAGGCCGTCGCCCGCCGCGTGGGCGAGCTGACCGAGGGCCGCTTCCGCATCCAGGCCTTCCCGGGCGGCGAGATCGCCCCCGCCCTCGCCGCGCTGGATGCCGTGCAGTCCGGCAGCATCGAGTGCGCCCACACGGCATCTTATTACTACATCGGCAAGGACCCCGCGCTGGCCTTCTTCACGGCGGTGCCCTTCGGCCTGAACACCCGCCAGAACACGGCCTGGCTGCGGTACGGCGGCGGGCAGGACCTGATGAACGAAATGATGCGCGACTACAACGCGGTCGCCTTCCCCTGCGGCGACACGGGCGCGCAGATGGGTGGCTGGTTCCGGCGCGAGATCCGCACTGTGGACGACGTGAAGGGCCTGAAGTTCCGCATCACCGGGCTCGCAGGCCAGGTCTTCCAGAGGATGGGCGCGACCGCCTCCGTCGTTCCGGCCTCGGACATCTACTCCTCGCTCGAGCGCGGCACGATCGATGCAGCCGAGTTCGTCGGCCCGCATGACGACGAGAAGCTCGGTTTCGCCCGGGTGGCGCCGAACTACTACGCCCCCGGCTTCTGGGAGCCAGGCGCCCGCCTCCACTTCATTGCCAACCAGCGCGCCTATGACGCCCTGCCGCCCCAGTACAAGGCCGCGATCGCCGTCGCGACCACCGAGGCGGATACGGAAATGGTGGCGAAGTATGACGTGGCGAACCCGCAGGCGCTGCGCCGCCTCGTCGCGGGCGGCGCTCAGCTTCGCTTCTGGTCCCGCCCGATCCTCGAGGCCGCCTGGCGCGCGACCAACGAGGTGATGGATGAGCTCGCGGGCAAGAACGAGCGCTTCAAGCGGATCATGGAGAGCCACCGGCGCTTCCGCGACGATGTCTATACCTGGCATCGCGTGAGCGAGAATTCATTCGACAACTTCGCTTTCACCGCCGCGCAGACGGTGCGCTGACACCCGTCCGGGGTTAAGGGAAGGGGGCGGGAACGGGAGTTCCCGCCCCCTTCTCGATTCCTCACCCCACGGGATGTTTCTGATGGACGTCGCTGGTCTGCTCTCGGCGCTGCTGATGGGGGTTGTCGAGGGTCTGACGGAGTTCCTGCCGATCTCCTCGACGGGGCACCTGATCCTCTTGGGCGAGCTGATCGGCTTCCAGGGGCCGCCGGGCAAGGT